>NZ_CP133111.1:1980000-2640000 GCF_033001325.1 Rhodopseudomonas sp. BAL398 | reverse complement strand
CGACCACGCCGATCAGCACCTGCACCAGCGTCAGCCGGGCCGAGGGCAGCACCACTTTCCAGCCGTTCTGGCCGAGTTCGCGGCGCTTCTTGGCCGTTGCCAGCCAGACGAAATAGGCCGCGATGCCGCTGAGGCAGCCGACCCCGATCAGGCGGTTGATGTAATCGGGCAGCAGATCCATCGCGCTGGCCGCCGACGGATGCCAGATCAGCCCGATCCCCAGCACGAACAGATTGCCGAGCCAGAAGGTGAGGCCTGAGACGAAGCAGATCTTGGCGACGTCGATCGCCGTCAGGCTGTAGTCGGAATAGATCCGGAACCGGATCGCGCCGCCGGTGAATACCGTGGCGCCGATATTGTGGCCGATCACATAGCTGGTGAAGCTCGACAGCGCCGCGATCCGGTACGGCACATGCAGCTTGCCGATCGTGCGCAGCGCGAAAAAATCGTAAAATGTCAGGGTGCAGAAGGCGCCGAGCACGCACAGCGCCGCAAGGCCGATCTCGGCCGGGTGCTTCTCGGTGATGGCGACAAGAATGACGCTGCTGTCGACGCCCTTGAGGGTGCGAACCAGCGAGGTGATGGCGAAGGCAACAATGAGGATGCTCGCGACGATCCCGACCCGTTTCCAGCCGACATGTCTCTTGAAGCCACGCCCCAGCGCGGTCAGCACTCGATGCATTTGTCCTCCCGGCGGGGCGGCAACATGGTGAGCGCCGATCGCAGTGATATTCGGCAAACGGCCGCCAACCTACTCATTTACGCGGTATTCCATAGGGCAAAAGCCGCCCAAAGTGCAATCCAAACGGCTGCGGCAACAAGACCGGGCATCCTTGCGGCAGCGTATGCGAAGAACCCTTGATGTAACGCAAACTCGACTTGTCGTCACGACATGGCCGCCATCGCCAAGCTGGCCGGATCGGGGCCGCGATGATGCGCATATCCGACGCTGCCGAGGAACAGACTTCCGCTGCCCTGGTTAATATCGCTCATGCCAACGGAGCATCGCGGCCGCACGTGTCAGGCTGTCATGTTCCCCACCGGGAGGATCTTGAACATGGGACTTTTCACCAAGGACATCAAGACCATGGACGATCTGTTCGTGCATCAGCTGCAGGATATCTATTATGCCGAGCAACAGCTGGTGAAAGCGCTGCCGAAAATGGCCGACAAGGCCACCGACCGGCAGTTGAAGCAGGGGTTCATGACCCATCTGGATGAGACGCGGGAACATGTGCAGCGCCTGGAACAAGTGTTCGAGATGCACGGCGCCGAGGTCAAGGCGGTGCAATGTCCGGCAATCGACGGTATCATCGCCGAGGCCAACGAGACCGCCGGCGACGTCGCCGACAAATCGGTGCTCGACGCCGCCTTGATCAACGCCGCCCAAGCCGCGGAGCATTACGAGATCGCCCGTTATGGCAGCCTGATCTCCTGGGCCAAGCAGCTCGGCCGCAATGATTGCGCCGCTGTGCTGCAAAAGACCCTCGACGAAGAAAAGGCCACCGACCGCAAGCTGACCACTTTGGCGGAGGGCGGCGTCAACCTTCGCGCCGCAAGCTGACGCTGCCGGGACCACCGGCTGAGACAAACCGCCGCGCAGGGTGTTGCGCGGCGGTTTGCCGCGACAATCCGTGTCCCGGGCGCGATGCGGCATTCTTCATGCCGCGTCGCAGAACCGGGACCCCGCTATCAGCGGCACCAAAAACAACGGCGTGGCCCGGCAACATAGCGGGGCCCGGCTTAGCAGCGGGCCCCAAGGGCGGCGTGCTGCGCTGCATCCGGGGCGCGGGAAGTGATTTGCGTGAATGGATTTGCGTCCGGCACTCACGCCCGGCGCAGCGCGAAATAGGCGCCGCAGAAGGCCATCACCACGCCGAGGCATAAGGTCGCGAGCCCCGTCAGCACGCCGGCGATGGTCGGCAGCGGCGACGGCGCCGACGCGGCCTGGCCGGCTGCGGCCAGCACCAAGACGCCGATCGCGATCAGGAATTGCCGCATCCGCGGTGGGAGCTGGCCCGACACCGCACTATCCATCAGCGTCGCGGTGAAGTAACCGCCGGCAAAGCCCGCGGTCGCCACCAGCCACCACGCCATCGCGGCGCCGGCCGGCATGAAGCTGTCGGGGTCGTTGCGCCACAGCCCGCCGAGATCGAGCCCGAAGCGCTGCCCCAGCATGTGCAGCGCCAGCGCCAGCAGCATCCCGGAAATCATCGCGGCGGCCAGGATCAGGCGGCGCGGAAAATAGGCGGCTTGTTCGGCCATGGGCGCTCGTTCGCTGCGACGGCAATGTGCTAAGGCGTTGTAGGAAAACCGCGGCAGCTGTGCAAGCCGCGAGGAGGTCGTCGCATTGCAGGTGCCGTTCAGGAATTCAACCAAGGCCAAAATTCCAAACAAGGACAAGCCCGCGCCCGGCACCGCCTACGCCTATAAGGCGTCGCTGATCGGCGCCGCGCAGCAGTTCGAACTGACCGAGGGCGGGTTGTCGTGGCGGGTCGGCGGCAAATCCGGGCTGTGGCCCTATGACCGCATCGCCAGCGTGCGGCTCAGCTACCGGCCGGTGTCGATGCAGTCGCGGCGGTTTCGCGCCGACATCGCCGATCGTGGCGGCGGGCGGATCAGCATCATCTCCACCACCTGGCATACCGCGGCGCTGATGGCGCCGCAGGACGAGGCCTATCGCGCCTTCATCATGGCGCTGCACCGGCGAATGCAGCAGGCCGGCAGCCAGGCCGCGCTGGTCGGCGGGCTGAAACCGGCGATCCATATCGGCGCGATGGTGCTGATGGCGCTGCTCGGCGTGGCGATGACCGGGCTGCTGGCGCGCGCGGTCGCCACCGCGCAATGGGGCGGCGTGCTGTTCATCGTCGGCTTCGTGGCGCTGTTCGCCTGGCAGATCGGCGGCTTCATCCGCCGCAACAAGCCGCGCAGCTACACGTTCGACGATCTGCCGAAGGGGTTGCTGCCGTAAGGCGGAGGTTGTTGTTGAAGTCTGTCATTCCGGGGCGCGAGCCACTAGGGCGAGCGAACCCGGAATCTTGCGGCGGGTGATGGCGCTGGGTGCGTGGCGCGAGATTCCGGGTTGGCTTACGCTGGCGCGGTTCGCGCCCCGGAATGACAGCCTCGCGTATCACCTCACCGCGCCGCCGCGCTCACTTCCGCACCACCAGCACCGAGCAGGTGGCATAGCGCACCACATGGCCGGCGTTGGAGCCGAGGAAATAGGTGCGCATCGCCGGCTTGTGCGAGGTCATCACGATCAGGTCGGCGCCGCAGGAGGCGGCTTCCTCGAGGATCTCGTGATAGATCCCGCCATGCCGCACCACGCTGGAGATCCGCGCCGCGTCGATGCCGGAGTCGCGCGCCACCTGGGCCAGGCTCTGCTCGGCCAAAGCGCGCTGCTGGGCGTCGAAATCCGCCGGGACATATTCGGCCAGCATCACCGGCGTCATCGGCATCACATTGATCAGCCGGATGGTGCCGCTATTGGTCTGCGCCAAGGTCGCGGCGGTGTCGATCGCCGGCTTGGTCAGCTCGGTTTCGGACAGGTCGATCGGGACCAGAATCGATTTGAACATGGTCTGCCTCCGGGTAGGCCTCGGGCGCAGTGTAGATCAAATCGCGCACGATGGCGCGGCTTTGTCGGCGATCGGTTGTGCGCCGGGGCAGGCGGCGGGATTGCGGGTTCGCTCGCAGCACAGCTGCGCTCGCCCCGGAATGACGCATCCGGGCGTTACAGCGCCTCGCGCAAAATCTTCGGGCTGACGAAATGCGCCAGCCGGCCGCGGGCGAAACTGGCGTCGGCCCAGTCGGCGCAGTCGAAATCGATCACCGCCAGCCCGCTGGTCGGCAGGTTGCGCGACAGCGCGTTGCGGTCGGCGGTGGCGCCGTCGCAGATCATCGCCAGCGCCAATTCGTGCAGGCCGGGATTGTGGCCGACCACCAGCAGCCGCGGCAGGTCCTGGGCGTCGCGGATCGCCTGCAGCAGCGCCTGCGGTCCGGCGACGTAGAGCTCCGGCAGATGCGACACCGCCGGCTTGGGCAGCGCCTCCGCCAAAGTGGCGGCGACGATCTCCCAGGTCTGCTGGGCGCGCACCGCGGTGGAGACCTGCACCTGCTCGGGCAACAGATGATGGCGCAGCAGCCAGTCGCCGATCCCGGCGGCGTCGGCGCGGCCGCGCTCGTCGAGCCGGCGATCGCGGTCCTTACCGCTTGGCGCGTCGGTCTCGGTCTTGGCGTGGCGCAGCAGAATCAATCGACGCATGTGAGCTATCCGAACGGGAAACCAGCCTGCGCATTAATCGAGAAGCCGCCACAGGACAAGGTGACAAGCCTGCCGGCTGTCCGTAAGAAATCGGTATGACCGAGCTCTCGACAAGTGCCACCGGACCGGACGACGCAGCCGCGACGCTGCGGGCAGTCGCGGCGGGTTTTTCGATCCCGCACCGCGATCGGCTGACTTTCAACCTCGACGTCGATGTCTGCGTGATCGGCGCCGGCCTCGCGGGCCTCTCTGTGGCACTGGAAGCGGCCCGGATGGGCGCCAGCGTCGCCGTGCTGGAGGGCAGGCAGGTCGGCTGGAACGCCTCCGGCCAGCAGCTCGGCACCGTGATGCCCGGCTTCGGCGTGCCGATCGGCGATCTGATCGCGCGGATCGGCTTCGAGGACACCCGCGACCTATGGTCGCTGGCCCGCGACGGGATGGAGCTGGTCCGCGCACGCGCCGCCGAGGCGGCGATGCCGGGGATCAATCTGACCAGCGGGGCGCTCGAAGTCTCCAATGTCGATATCGGCGACCGGCTGATCGGCCGGCTGCAGATGCTGGGCGAGGATTTCGGCACCGAGGTCGAGGGCTGGCAGATCGACCGCGTCCGCGACGTGCTCAAGACCGACCGCTATTTCCACGCCATCCATTATCCGACCGCGTTCCAGTTCGACGGCCGCCGCTATCTGCGCGGCCTCGAGGCGATGGCGCGCCAGGCCGGGGTCCGGATCTTCGAGGACAGCCCGGTGGTCGGCATCGACCATTCCGGGATCCGCAAGCGAATCGTCACCCCGGAAGCCCGGCTGCGCGCCGCCGACGTCGTGCTGGCCGGCAATGTCCATCTCGGCAGCCCGATGCAGCGGCTGTCGGACACGCTGCTGCCGGTGTGGCGCTATGCGGCGCTGACCCAGCCGCTCGGCGCGCGGCTGGCCGAGGCCATCACCTTCGCCGGCTCGGTGACCGATAACGACGGCATCGATCACTACCGGATCGTCGATGGCGACCGGCTGCTGTGGTCGAGCCCGGAAACCACCTTTCCGGTCGATCCGAAACGGCGCGGCGGCGCGATCCGGCGCCGCATCCGGACGGTGTTTCCGCAACTCGGCGCGGTCGAGCTGGACCGGGCCTGGAGCGGGGTGGTGGGCCAGACCGTGCATGGGATGCCGCAGATCGGGCAATTGCGCCGCGGGCTGTGGGTCGCCAGCGGCTTCGGCCGCCAGGGCCTCAACACCACCGCGATGGCCGGGCAATTGATCGCGCGCGGCATCATGCATGGCGATACCCAATGGCGGCTGCTGTCGCCGTTCGAACTGGTCTGGGCCGGGGGCCGCATCGGCCGGATCGCCGGCCAGGCGATCGGCACCGTGGCTCGCGCCGGCGCCGGCGCCGCCGGCCTGCTGGCACGCTACCGCGAACGCGCCGCGGCGCGCGAGCGGGTCCGCGAGGCCCGGCTCGCTGCGGCCAATCGCGGCGCCCGGGTGGCGACGCCGCGGCCAAAGCAGCCGGAACCCGCCGTCCCGGACGAGAGCAACGTGGCTTGAGCTCGCTCCGCTCCCGACATTGTGAGCATGGCCGGGCAGCCGCGATGTAACTTACGGCGATGCCGGCCGTAACTTGGGCAATGCCCTCATCCTGGCAATAAATTTGCCGCGCTTCGCACGGAGACACCATGATCGATCGCCGCATCCTGCTCGCTTCCGTCGCCATGGCGGCGCTGTTCGGCTTTCGCTGGCTGCAGCCGGCTCGCGCCACAGAGAAATTCGAGATCGAAAAGACCCCCGAGGAGTGGAAGCAGCAGCTGACGCCGATGCAATTCCATATCCTGCGCGAGGAGGGCACCGAGCGGCCCTATTCGAGCCCGCTGCTGAAGGAGCACCGCAAGGGCACCTTCGCCTGCGCCGGCTGCGACCTGCCGCTGTTCTCCTCCGAGACCAAATTCGACAGCGGCACCGGCTGGCCGAGCTTTTGGCAGCCGCTGGCCAACGCCGTCGGCGAGCGCAAGGACGGCTCGCTCGGCATGACCCGGACCGAAATCCACTGCCGCCGCTGCGGCGGCCATCTCGGCCACGTCTTCGACGACGGCCCCAAGCCGACCGGGCTACGCTATTGCATGGACGGTTTTGCGCTGGTGTTCCACCCGGAGACGGCGAAGCCGAGCTGAGGGGAGCTTTGTTGCGCCGATCGCGGCCGGTTCAGGCTGGGGCCGGAAAGTTACGCGCAGATCGAATATCGCGCAGAAACGCGGCTGCTGCTGCAGGGCTTCTATCTGCGAGGTAGTTGGCTTCGTGCAGCAGGTACGTGCGCGCTGCTCCGGATAGCCTGACTTTCATCAAGCCGCCTTGGCGTTGACGATGGCTTCGATTTCCTTGATCACGTCATCCATGTCATGGACGTCGCCGGCGGTGATCTGTTCGCGCCCTTTGACGACAGCGAGAATGTCCGCACCTTCACCTGCGAGATAGGCCTTCAACGCGCGCACGATGACCCAACTCCTGGTGCGATCGGATGCGGATGCGATTGTCTCGATTTGTTGCAAAACGTCGCGCGGAAGGCGAAGCGTCAGGGGCTCGGAGAGTGGAGTCTTGCTCATCGAATTCGCCTTATTTGTAATACATCGTATTACAAATAAGGCGTGGCGCAAGAATGGCGTGCATGGACGGGTTTCGGCTGGTTGTTCACCCGGCGACGGCGAAGCCGAGCCGAGGGGCTGTTTGCAAGCGGCTTCGCCGCGCGGTCTGCGCAGATCCGGCCTCATCGTTTACGCGCCGACAGGTCGTCCATGATCTCGATCTGGATCTGCTGGATCTCGGCCAGCCGCTCCCATTGCCGGTTGATCAAGTGATCCAGCTTCTCATGCAGGTGGCGGATTTCGAATTCCGCCTTGAGATTGACCCGGTAGTCGTTCTCGGACCGTAGCCGGTCTTTCGCCTCCTGCCGCCTTTGGCTCATCATGATGATCGGCGCCTGGATCGCCGCCAGACAGGAGAGCACGAGGTTGAGCAGGATGAACGGATAGGGATCGAACACATCGCGCGTCGTCGCCCATGCGTTGAAACCGATCCATCCGATCAGAACCACGAAAAAGCTGATGATGAAGCTCCAGCTGCCGCCGAACTCGGCGACATGGTCGGCCACGCGCTCGCCAAAGGTTCGCTTTTGCGCCCATGCGGTCTCGATATCGCGGGCAACGGTTTCTTCCCGGGCCAGGCTTTCGACCACCTGGCGTTCCAGCACCGTCAACTCTCCGCGCTCGCGCTCCAGCAATTGCTGCACATAGCGGGTGCGCTGCTCGGTCAGATGCTTGCGACAGATCATGTCGTCGGCGGACAGATCGGGATGCGCGGCCGACAACCCGGAAGCCAGCGACGGCCGCACCGTTCCGAAGGCGATCGGTTCGCGCGCGATCTCGCCGCAAATCGCGCATTTGCGCCGAACCGCCTGCCGGCGCGGTTTCGGCTGCGCGGCAAGTGGATCACTCATCAGACCGGCCCATTCCTTGAAATTGATCGACTGCCGCCAAGACGGCGGCTCGATGCCGGACCGTAGCGCCGCAGGCCGAGGTTTTGACAGGGACGTGCGGCGTTTTTGTTGGTCTTCGAGATGATCGAGCCATCTCCTTGACAAAAATGCTCGCTGTACAAACTATTGTACAATGCCCCCGGAGATGCCGCGATGAGCCACGTGTCCTATAGCGAGCTGCGCAACAACCTCGCCTCCTACATGGACCAGGTCTGCGACAGCCGCGATGCGCTGCATGTGACAAGGCAGAATGCCCGCGGCGCGGTGATGATCTCCGAGGAGGAATATGACAGCCTGATGGAGACCCTCCATCTGCTGAAAAGCCCGGCCAATGCCGTGCGGCTGCTGCGCTCGATCGCGGAGGCCGACAGCGGCACCACCGCCGAGCATGAGCCGATCGAAGCCGGAGCGGCCATTTCGGCCAAATGAAGCTGCTGTGGACCGAGAGCGCGTGGGTGGACTATCTGCACTGGCAATCGGCCGACCCAAAGATGCTCGCTGCGTGTCGCCCGGGCCACGAGGTCTCCGCTGGCCGTCCGCTCACGCCAATGCGCGCCATTTTTCGGTGGCGATGATGGCGCTGTCGCGCAGGCGCTCGGCGGGCTGGCCGCGATGCAGCGCCTTGGCGAATTCGCAGATCGCCAGGAAGGCGGAGGATCGCGCCTCGTGAACTTCGAGCGGATGGTCGCGGCCGTCGCCCTTGACCAGCCTGGTCAGTCCCTTGAGGATCGGCAGCGCGGTTTGCGGCTCGACGTTTTCGGTCCGATTTAGGCTCTGCCAAACCAGTTCCGCAGCTTCTGACTCGCTCACGCCTTGCGCTCCACACGGTGTCGGTTGCGGCATGGTCGCCGCCATCTCGCCCCTCAACCCGCAATCTCCCGCCGCCCCTGGAACCGGGCATAGGGCTGCTGCGTCGCGCCTTTGAATGCGGCCACTTCATAGGTGTCGCGGGCGCCCGGCACATCCATGCCCGGCGCGCTCATCGGCATGCCGGCGACGGCGAGGCCGGTGAAGGCCGGCCGCTCACGCAACAGCCTGCGGATGATCGGAGCGGGGACATGACCTTCGATGACATAGCCGCCGATCTCGGCGGTGTGACACGACCATAGCGGCTGCGGCACGCCGAGCGCAGCCTTGACCCTCTCCATGTCGACCGCCTCGATGGTCTCGACGACAAAACCGTCGTCTTGCAGATAGGTGACCCATGCTCCGCAGCAGCCGCAGCTGGGATCCTTGGAGACGGTCATCTTCGGCAGCGCCGTTTGCGCCAATCCGGTGCCGGACACCAGTGGCAGCAGCGCCGCCCCGATGGCGAATTGGCGGCGGGATATTGGTTTCATCGTCGACCTCGCTGTTGCGGCGCATTGACGCCGAAAACGGGCGCGATTGCCTTGATATGGCTCAACCGGTGCGCGGGCCGCCCCGCAAACCAGATCGCGCCGCGCATCCCGCGCGAGGTGTCACTGCGAGTCGCAAGCCTGCGCCGGCGCTTCCTCGGCATTGGGGTCGCCCGGCGCGGTGGCCCAGGCCAGTTCGACCAGGGTCACGGTGCGCTTGCCGGTGCCGTCGAACTGGCACACGATCAGGCCCTGCTCCTCGATATAGGTCAGGATCCGGCGCGCCCGGCGCAGCGAGTGCGAGCCATAGGCCCGCGCGATCGCGGCGTCGCCGGGGCAGGGCCAGCCTTCCTTGGCGGCGCGGGCGATCATCATGAAG
Organism: Rhodopseudomonas sp. BAL398; assembly: GCF_033001325.1. Taxonomy (NCBI): domain Bacteria; kingdom Pseudomonadati; phylum Pseudomonadota; class Alphaproteobacteria; order Hyphomicrobiales; family Nitrobacteraceae; genus Rhodopseudomonas; species Rhodopseudomonas sp. BAL398. The sequence continues at coordinate 2,630,501 of NZ_CP133111.1, read as the reverse complement.
ATGCCCTGCATATCCTCGGGCAGGATCGCGGCGCGCGCCGCGACATCCTGCCAGGCGTCGTCATCGGCGATCTCGGAGCCGAGCCCGGCGCGGGCGCGGGTCAGCATGTGGCGGAAGTCGCCGAGGTCCGGCACCGCGGCGCCGAGGCCCTCGATCCGGCAGCGCACCACGAATTCCTGATACAGCACGCCGACGGCGCGAAAGCCGGCGTCGGGCTCCGCCATCACGGCGCGCAGAATGCGATCGACGCGCTCGCGCCGCTGCGCCAGCTCCTCGTCGCTGACCGCCGGTTCCACGGGGTCGGGGCGGATCTCCAGCGCGGCGGCCTTGGCGGCCATCAGCTGGCCGAGCAGGTCGGGCGCCGATCGGCGCTGCGGCCGGCTCGGCTCCGCTGGCGGCGCCGCCAGGATCATGGCGTGGGCGTCCGGCGTGGCCTGCGGCAGCGGCATCAGCCGCGGGATCGCATTACGCGGCTGGGTGTCGGTCGGTCCGATCCGCAACTGAAGCGGCCGGCGCGATAGCGCCGGGCCGAGCGCCATGAATTGCCCGCGCTCCAGATCGCGGAACGACTCGGCCTGGCGCCGGTCCATGCCGAGCAGATCGGCGGCGCGCGCCATGTCGATGTCGAGGAAGGTGCGGCCCATCAGGAAGTTCGACGCCTCGGCGGCGACGTTCTTGGCGAGCTTGGCCAGCCGCTGGGTGGCGATGATTCCGGCCAGGCCGCGCTTGCGGCCGCGGCACATCAGATTGGTCATCGCGCCGAGCGACAATTTGCGCGCTTCGTCGGAGACTTCGCCGGCCACCGCCGGGGCGAACAGCTGCGCTTCGTCGACCACCACCAACATCGGGTACCAGTGATCGCGGCCGACCTCGAACAGCCCGTTCAAAAACGCCGCCGCGCGCCGCATCTGGTTCTCGGCGTCGAGCCCCTCGAGATTGAGGATGGTGGAGACGCGATGGATCCGGGCGCGCTCGCCGGCGACCTGCAGGCCGCGCTCGGTATGGACCTCGGCATCGATCACCAGATGGCCGAAGCCCTCGGCCAGGGTGACGAAGTCGCCTTCGGGATCGATGATGGTCTGCTGCACCCAGGGCGCGCTTTGTTCCAGCAGCCGGCGCAGCAGATGGGATTTGCCGGAGCCTGAATTGCCCTGCACCAGCAGGCGGGTGGCGAGCAGTTCCTCAAGGTCCAGAGTAGCCGCGGCCCCTGCCGTGGTGTGTCCCATCTCGATCGCAACCGTCATCTCGACTCAACCGCTCCCTTGAGAAGGGGGCTTATCAATCCGGTCGCAGCCCGTCGAGCGGCCAGGGTGCGCGGTCCACCGGTCTGCGTCAGGGCGCGAGCGATTATGCCCCGGTGTTGCATCGGCAGGGGCGCATGCGAGCCGAGGCCGGTGGAAATCCGGGCGTCGCGCGGCCGCGACGATAATATGCTCTTGGCCGAGACCAAAGCGTCGTTTACCGTCGCTGCGATAGCCAGACTCCGATTCTTGGATGTTGGCTCCACGGCCGCGATTGGGACGTCGCGGATCGCCACGCTTTCCGACCTGTCGCAAGAATCGCTGCAGAACAGCCGACTAACGCATCCAGTCCCGTATTGGAGCGACCGCGCTATCACGGTCGATGATTTGACTGCAACCGGTGTTGGCCAAATCGCTGATGCCGGACACATCAACGACTTCGAATTGCATTCGCCGCCGTCGAAGAAAAACAAAGGGGCTGGCGTGATGTTGTCGAGCAAAGTTTCCGTTTTGATCAGGGCTGTGCGCGACGACCGTCACGTGACATCCGGAGTTCGCGCCGCGCTATTGGCGGGAACCTGCCTGTGCACTGCGCTGATCGCGGCGACTCCTGCCGCAGCGGTGGATGGAACCTGGTTCGGGACATTAAACTCGTTGTGGAACATCGGCACCAACTGGTCCTCGACGCCGACGGTGCCCGACGGAACCGCAACCTTCACCAATAATTCGGCGCCGACGGACGTGACGGTCACAAGCACCGCCACGCTCGCGGAGATCCTGTTTACCGGCACCGCGCCGGCCTATGTCATCCGCACCGGTTCGGCCGGACCGAACATGACGCTGACCGGCCTGGGCATCGTCAACGACTCCGCCAATGTCCAGACGTTCAATGTCGGCGGCGGCCTGATTTTTGAAAACAGCAGCAGCGCCGGCAGCAACGTCTCGATCGTCGGTGGCAACTGGCTGCAGTTCAAGAACAGCAGCACGGCTGGCCGTGCCGCTATTGTCAACAACAATACTGCAGACTTCACCGATACCAGCTCCGCCGGCAACGCCGTTATCACCAACAACGCCTTCTTGGTGTTCGACACCAACAGCACCGCCGGAAACGCCACCATCACCACCAACAGCACTACGCAAGGCACGACTTTTTACGACAACAGCACCGGCGGCAACGCGCAATTCATCACCAATGCCGGCGGGTTTGTCGATTTCTCGACCAGCACTGGCCCGGCGGGCGACAACAGGCTGACCGCGGGCTCGATCGCCGGCGCGGGAAATTACTATCTCGGCGCCAACCAGCTCAGCGTCGGCGGCAACAATCTGAGTACGATCGTTTCGGGCATCATCAGCGATTGCGGAACGGGCGGCGCGGCATGCGGCGCGACCCCTGTGAGCGGGGGCGGGCTGGCCAAGACCGGCACCGGCACAATGACGCTGTCGGGCAGCAACACCTATACGGGCGCTACCAGTGTCAATGCCGGGACGCTGAATGTCGCCGGCTCGATCAGCTCGTCTGTTCTGACCACAGTCAATAGCGGCGCGACGCTGACCGGCATCGGCACGGCCGGAAATACAGTCGTTGCCGGCGGCACATTCGCGCCGGGCTCCGGCACCGCCGGGTCGTCGATGACGGTGGCCGGCACGCTGGGTTTCAATGCCGCCGCGACCTATCTGGTCAATGTCGATCCGACCGCTTCGTCATTCGCCAAGGTGACAGGCACGGCGACGCTGGGCGGCGCCACCGTCAATGCCAGCTACGCGCCCGGCAGCTACATCGCCAAGCAATATACCATCCTCACCGCCGGCGGCATCAGCGGCAGCTTCGGCGCGCTGAGCGCCAGCAATCTGCCGGCGAATTTCAGCAACGCGCTGAGCTATGAAGCCACCCATGCCTATCTCGATCTGACGCTGAGTTTCGTTCCAACACCGACGCCGACACCAGAAGCGCCGAAACCGACGCCGGCCTATGCCGCCGGGCTGAATGGCAATCAGATCTCCGTTGGTAACGCGCTCGTCAATTACTTCAATTCCACCGGCGGCATTCCGACAGTGTTCGGGACGTTGTCGGCCAACGGTCTGTCGCAGGCGTCCGGTCAGCCCGGCGCCTCGACCGCGCAGTCCGGCAGCGCCGCGGTCGGCCAGTTCGTCAATACGCTGTTTGCCGATGCCTTTGGCACCGGCAGCACCGGCGACGGCGGGGCCCTCGGTTTCGCCGATGCCGAGACGGGCCGGTCGGTTTCGTCCGCGGTCAGGGACGCCTATGCGGCGGTGACGCCGCGCGCTCGCATGGCGCCGGCGTTCGAGGGCGGCTGGGGCGGTTTCGCCTCGGTCTATGGCGGCAACAACCAGGTCAGCGGCGATGCCGCGGCCGGCACCTCCACCACCACCAGCCGGGCCTATGGGGCGGTCGTCGGCGCCGGCTATCATTTCACGCGGGACACCCAGGCGGGTTTTGCGCTCGGCGGCGCCAGCAGCGATTTCGCCATCGACGGCGGCTTCGGCGGCGGCCACGCCGAGATTCTCAACGCGGCATTGTTTGCCAAGCATGAGATCGGCGCGGCCTATCTGGCCGGCGCGGTGACCTATTCCTGGCAGAACACCCGCACCGAGCGGACCGTGACGATCGCCGGCATCGATGTGCTGCGGGCCAAGTTCAATGCCAATGCGCTGGCGGCGCGGCTTGAAGGCGGCTGGCGCCATGCCACGCCGCTGGTCGGCATCACGCCCTATGCGGCCTTGCAATCGACCACGTTCTTCCTGCCGTCCTATGGCGAAACCGCGAGCGCCGGCAGCAGCCAGTTTGCGCTGAGTTACGAATCCAAACGAGCCACCACGACCCGGACCGAACTCGGCGCGCGTTTCGACAAGACCATGCTGGTCCAGGGCGGCCTGCTGACGCTGACCAATCGCACCGCCTGGGCGCATGACGCGAATATCGACCGGTCGGCGACCGCCACGTTCCAATCGCTGCCGGGCGCGACCTTCACCAGCAATGGCGCGCTGCCGTCGCCCAACGCGGTGCTGGCCTCGCTCGGCGCCACCATGGCCTGGCACAATGGCTGGTCGGTCGCCGCGCTGGCGGATGGCGAGTTTTCACGCACCACGCAGGTCTACACCGGCAAGGCGACCGCGCGCTTCGCCTGGTAGGACAACCACCGCCATCGCCGCACGGTGCGACGCCGCGATGGCGGCGTCAGCCGGCGCCCGCCGTCATGACGAGGTGCGCCGGGATCTGAGGCAACCGATGCGCATGCAAATCCGCACCATGCGGCGAACGAATTAGGCCGGTCCGCCGCCCGGGTCGGCGCCGATCATCGCGGTGATCGCGCCTGCGATCAGATGTTCGACGTCGCCGCCCTCGGTCTGCTGCAGCGGCGCGATCCGCAGCACGTTGCGCAGGATGCCGAGCCCGACCAGGGTCGCGGCGATCAGTGCGGCCCGCGACGGGCTCGGCTGCTCGAGCTTGCCGGCAAGCGGCACGATGAATTCCTCGACGATGAATTGCCGCAACACCCGCGATGCTTCCGGACTCGACAGCGAGTGGATCACCATGTCGAGCGGTCCGATCGGGTCGCGCGCGGCGTCGCGGGCAAAGACCAGCTTCGCCAGCGTCGCCGCGAGATCCGCCGCGGGGGCGTCGAGAAATTCGGCCGGCTCGACCGTGGTCGCCAGCGCTGCGGCGAACAACCGCTCCTTGGAGCCGAAGCAGCGATGCACATAGGCGACGTCGATGCCGACATCGGCGGCGATGTCGCGCAGCCCGGTGGCTTCGTAGGAGTGGCGCGAAAACCGCCGAACGGCGGCGTCCAGGATGCGATCGCGGGTGGCGACCCCAGGCTTGTCGTCCGGATGCCGGCGCATCGGTCCTCGCAATGTTCGATGTCGACGAAACCCCGTCAAACTGCCGCAACAAAGGTCAACAGCTGTTGATCAAGGTCAAGGTTCCAATCTTTGCGCCCGCTAGATTGCCGGCATGGCGGAACCGGCCGCGGCCCGCGCCGGCCGCCGCGGCCTGCCACAGTCATAGAGAGATACTCTCGATGAGACCTCCCCTGAAACGCTTGCTGATCGCCGCCGTCGTCATCGCGGCCGGGATTGGCGGCTACTACGCCTGGCTGCGATTTGGTGGCAGCGATCTGCCGCCCGGAATCGCCAGCGGCAATGGCCGCATCGAGGCGATCGAGATCGACGTCGCCACCAAGGCGGCCGGCCGGATCCGCGACATCCTGGTCGCCGAGGGCGATTTCGTCACCGCCGGACAGGTGCTGGCGCGGATGGACACCGACCAGCTGGAAGCGCAGCGCCGCCAAGCGGCGGCGCAGTTGCACCGGGCGACGATCAGCGTCGACACTGCCAGGAGCCTGGTGGTCCAGCGCGAAGCGGAGCGAACGGCGGCGGTGGCGGTGCTGGCCCAGCGCCAGGCCCAGCTCGATGCCGCCGAACGCAAGCTCGCGCGTTCCGAGCGGCTGATCACGACCAGCGCGGTCTCTCAGCAGGTGCTCGACGACGATCGCGCCAATGAAGAAGGCAGCAAGGCCGCGGCCGCGGCGGCGCTGGCCCAGATCGCCGCATCGGAAGCGGCAATCAGCGCCGCCAAGGCGCAGGTGGTCGATGCCGGAGCGGCGGTCGACGCCGCCCAGGCCGCGATCGAGAGCATCGCGGTGGAGATCACCGACAGCACATTGAAATCGCCGCGCGACGGGCGGGTGCAATACCGCGTGGCGCAGCCCGGCGAAGTACTCGCCGCCGGCGGCCGGGTGCTCAACCTGGTCGATCTCGGCGATGTCTATATGACGTTCTTCCTGCCGACCGCGCAGGCCGGACGGGTGGCGATCGGCACCGATGTCCGCCTGGTGCTCGACGCGGTGCCGCAATATGTCATCCCCGCCACGGTCAGCTTCGTCGCCGATGTTGCGCAGTTCACGCCGAAGACCGTCGAGACCGAAGAGGAACGTCTGAAGCTGATGTTCCGGGTCAAGGCCCGGATCGCGCCGGAGCTGCTCAAGAAATACATCCGGCAAGTCAAGACCGGGCTGCCCGGGATGGCCTATGTCCGGCTCGACCCCGACGCGGCGTGGCCGGCCAGGCTTGCCGGAAAGCCGCTGCAATGAGCGACGGCACGACCGCGGTTGCTGCGCCCGTCGCGCGCCTGGACGCGGTCGGACAGCGCTACGGCACGAGCATCGCGCTCGAGGCGATCACCCTCGATCTGCCGGCCGGCTGCATGGTCGGACTGATCGGGCCGGACGGCGTCGGCAAGTCGACGCTGCTGGCGCTGCTCGCCGGCGCCCGGGTGATTCGGACCGGAAGCGTTACGGTGCTCGGCGCCGACATGGCCGATGCCGCGCAGCGGCGGCGGACCTGCCCGCGGATCGCCTACATGCCGCAGGGACTCGGCAAGAATCTCTATCCGACGCTGTCGGTGTTCGAAAATGTCGATTTCTTCGGCCGCCTGTTTGGCCACGACAAGCGCGAACGGACCCGCCGGATTCAACAATTGCTGCAAAAGACCGGGCTGGCGCCGTTCGCCGATCGTCCGGCCGGCAAGCTGTCCGGCGGCATGAAGCAGAAGCTCGGCCTGTGCTGTGCGCTGATCCACGACCCCGACCTGCTGATCCTCGACGAACCCACCACCGGCGTCGATCCCTTGTCCCGTCGCCAGTTCTGGCAATTGATCGACGAGATCCGCGCCGGCCGCGCCGGGATGAGCGTCGTGGTCGCGACCGCCTATATGGAGGAGGCGGCGGGCTTCGACTGGCTGGTGGCGATGAATGCCGGGCGCGTGCTCGCCACCGGCGCGCCGGCCGATCTGCTGCGCCAGACCGGCGCGGCGACGTTGGATGCCGCCTTCATCGCGATGCTGCCGGAACGGGACCGCCAAGGCTACGCCGAGGTGGTGATTCCGCCGCGCGTCGCGGCGGCGGATGCCGGGATCGCGATCGAGGCCGAGCATCTGACGATGCGTTTCGACGGGTTCACCGCCGTCGACGACGTCTCGTTCCGGATCGCGCGCGGCGAGATCTTCGGATTCCTCGGCTCCAACGGCTGCGGCAAGACCACGACGATGAAGATGCTGACCGGGCTGCTGCCGGCCAGCGAGGGCAGGGCCAGGCTGTTCGGCAACGAGGTCGACCCCAACGACATGAATGTCCGGCGCCGGGTCGGCTACATGTCGCAGGGCTTCTCGCTGTATTCGGAATTGACGGTCAGGCAGAATCTGGAGCTGCATGCGCGCCTGTTCCAGATGGAGCCGGCCGCGATTCCGGCGCGGATCGTCGAGATGACGCAGCGGTTCGACCTCGGCGAGGTGATCGACTCGCTGCCCGATCCGCTTCCGCTCGGCGTTCGCCAGCGGCTGTCGCTGGCGGTGGCGATGATCCATTCGCCCGACATCCTGATTCTCGACGAGCCGACCTCCGGCGTCGATCCGGTGGCGCGCGACGGCTTCTGGCAGATCCTCTCCGACCTGTCGCGCAAGGACAGCGTCACGATCTTCATCTCGACGCATTTCATGAACGAGGCCGAACGCTGCGACCGCATCTCGCTGATGCATGCCGGCCGGGTGCTGGTCAGCGATGCACCGGCCGCCATCGTGGCGGCGCGCTCGGCCGAAACCCTCGAGCAGGCTTTCATCGCCTATCTGCAGGATGCGATCGGGCAGCCGGCGCCCGCGTCCGCCGGCGTCGTCGCCTTGCCCGAGCCGGGTCCGGCCGCCGGCGCGGCCGCGGTCCGGGGCCGGCGGCTGTTCGATCTGCGGCGAATGCTGGCCTATTCCAGGCGCGAGGCGCTCGAACTGCGGCGCGATCCGATCCGCGCCACGCTGGCCACCATCGGCAGCGTCATTCTGCTATTCGTGCTGGGCTACGGCATCAATCTCGACGTCGAGAAGCTGTCCTTCGCCGCACTCGACCGCGACGACACCACCATCAGCCGCGACTACATCCTGCAGATCGCCGGGTCGCGCTATTTCAAGGAAGGCGATCCGATCGCCGACTATGCGGATCTCGACCGGCGGATGCGCAGCGGCAGGCTCACCGTCGCGGTGGAGATTCCGCCGGGCTTCGGTCGCGACGTCGCCCACGGCCGCGACGTCCAGATCGGCGTGTGGATCGACGGCGCGATGCCGGCGCGGGCCGAAACCGCGCGCGGCTACGTCCAGGCGATGCACCAGAGCTGGCTGACCCAGAAGGCGCGGGAACTCTACGGCGCCGCCGCGACCGCCGGCAGTTTCCAGATCGCGCTGCGTTACCGCTACAATCCGGGCATCAAGAGCCTGGTCGCGATGGCGCCCGCGGTGATCCCGCTGCTGCTGCTGATGATCCCCGCGATGCTGGCGGTGCTCAGCGTGGTGCGGGAGAAGGAGCTCGGATCGATCATCAATTTCTACACCACGCCGGTCACCCGGCTCGAGTTCCTGATCGGCAAGCAGATCCCCTATATCGTGCTGGCGATGCTGAACGCCATTCTGCTGGCGGCCTTCGCCATCCTGGTGTTTCGCGTGCCGTTCACCGGCAGCCCCATGACCTTCCTGGCCGGCGCGCTGCTCTACGTCACCATCGCCACCAGCATGGGGCTTGTGCTCTCGACCTTCATGAGCAGCCAGATCGCCGCGATCTTCGGGACCGCGCTGCTGACGCTGATCCCCGCCATCCAGTTTTCCGGATTGACCGATCCGGTGTCGTCGCTGCAGGGATTCGGCGCCATGATCGGACGGATCTATCCGACCACCTATTTCATCAACATCACCCGCGGCACGTTTTCGAAGGCGCTCGGCTTCGCCGATCTGGCGGGCTCGTTCCTGCCGCTATTGGTGGCCATCCCGATCCTGCTGGGGCTCGGCGTCGTGCTGTTGAAGAAACAGGCGGATTGACCATGCGCCTGGCCAACATCCTGCAACTCGGCATCAAGGAACTGCGCGGCCTCAGCCGCGATCCGATGCTGCTGGTGCTGATCGCCTACGCCTTCACCATGTCGATCTATACCGGATCGAAGGCGATTCCCGAGACCCTCAACCACGCCGCGATCGCCGTGGTGGACGAGGATCAGTCGCCGGTCTCGTCCCGTATCATCACCGCGTTCAATCCGCCGTATTTTTCGATCCCGCGGCTGATCACCCAGCGCCAGATGGACAGCCGGATGGACGCCGGCCTCGACACCTTCGCGCTCGACATTCCGCCCGACTTCCAGCGCGACCTGCTGGCCGGCCGCTCGCCGACGATCCAGCTCAACATCGACGCCACCAGGATGACGCAGGCGTTTTCGGGCGGCGGCTATGTGCAATCGATCGTGTCCGGCGAAGTCAGCGAGTTCCTCAATCATTACCGCGGCACCACCCGGCTGCCGGTCGAGCTGGCGACGCGCACGCGGTTCAACCCGCAGCTCAACAAGAGCTGGTTCGGCGCGATCAACGAGGTCATCACCGCGATCACCATGCTGTCGATCATCCTGACCGGGGCGGCGCTGATCCGTGAGCGCGAGCACGGCACCATCGAACATCTGCTGGTGATGCCGGTGACCCCGTTCGAGATCATGGCGAGCAAGATCTGGTCGATGGGCCTCGTCGTGCTGCTGGCGTCCAGCGCATCGCTGGTGTTCGTCGTCCAGGGCCTGCTCGCGATTCCGATCCAGGGGTCGGTGCCGCTGTTCCTGTTCGGGGCGATGCTGCAGCTGTTCGCCACCACCTCGATGGGCATCTTCCTGGCGACGATGGCGGGCACGATGCCGCAATTCGGACTGCTGCTGATGCTGATCATGCTGCCGCTTCAGGCGCTGTCCGGAGGGTTGACGCCACGCGAGAGCATGCCCGACATCATCCAGACCCTGATGCTGGCGGCGCCCAACACCCATTTCGTGATCCTGGCGCAGTCGATCCTGTTCCGCGGCGCCGGCCTCGATGTGGTGTGGCCGCAACTGGCCGTGCTGGTCGGAATCGGCACGGCGCTGTTCGCGTTCTCGCTGTGGCGGTTCAGGCAGTTTCTGCGCTGAGGAGCGGCGGCGGAACCGCGCGCGGGGACCGCCTTGCCTCGGCAATTGTTACCGCGCCCGGCAATTCCATCCCGGTCCCAAGTCCCCCGCCATCTCACCAAGTCACTGAAATCACAGGGCTGTCTGCCTTGGCACGGTCCTTGCGAATCGCTGTTCCGGATTGCGCTCAAGGGCATCGGCAAACAGCGGTCGCGGTGGCGGCCCGATTTTGGAGACGTGAGTATGGGTATCTTCGGCGCTCTGACCACATCGGTGGCGGGCCTCCGCGCGAATTCCTACGCGCTGGAAAATATCTCGGGAAACATTGCGAACTCGCAGACCACCGCGTTCAAGCGTATCGATACCTCGTTCCTCGACCTGATCCCGCAGACCGGCGTCACCCAGCAACTCGCCGGCTCGGTGACCTCGCAATCGCGCAGCACCAACACCATCCAGGGCTCGGTGCAGTCGTCCTCGGTGGCGACCTATATGGCGATCAACGGCGACGGCTTCTTCGCGGTGCAGAAGCCGGGCTCGTTCACTGACAACAGTCCGGTGTTCACCGGCGTCAACAATTACACGCGGCGCGGCGACTTCTCGCTCGACAAGAACGGCTATCTGGTCAACGGCGCCGGCTACTATCTCGAAGGCGTGCCGATCGATCCCACCACCGGCAACCCGTCCGGCGGCGCGCCCGAGATCCTGAAATTCCAGAACGACTTCCTGCCGTCGCAGCAGACCACCAAGATCAGCTATCGGGCCAATCTGGCGAGCTATCCGCTGACCACCAAGCACAATACCTCGGTGCCGGGCTCGGAATTGCTGCGCCCCGCGGACTTCGTCGCCAATCCGCAGGTCAATGGCACCCAGCCGCCGCCATTCGGCGACAACAGCAAGACCGGGCTCCAGGTCAACAGCAAGAACGGCACGGCGGTCACCGGTGCGACGCTGCTCAGCGGCGCCTCGCCGTCGGATTCCACCGCGGTCAATTTCGCGGCCGGCGATGTCATCAACGTCAACGGCACCGACATCACCGTGACGGTGTCGGGCGGCGCCAACGACGCCACCCACATTCCGGTCGACAGCACCATCACCGCGCTGCTTGGCAAGATCGACGCCATCAGCGGCAATACCGGCACCGCCTCCACCGTCACCGCCGGCGCCATGGTGTTGCACACCGGCACCTCTGCCGACCTCACCATTACCAGCACCAGCGCCGGCTTTGCCTCGCTCGGCCTCACCAGCCCGGTGAAAGTGGTGCGCACCGGCGGCGGCTCGGCCGGCACCGGCACGGTGATCGGCGCCGACAACCAGACCTTCCTCGACGAGTCGATCTCGGGCGGCGCCACCACCGCCTATGACGGCAACGGCGCCCCGGTCAACGTCCAGCTGCGCTGGGCCAAGACCGATTCGGCCACGCTCGGCACCGGCCATACCGATACCTGGAACCTGTTCTATCAGACCAATCCCAACGCCACCGGCACCGCGGTCAGCTGGGTCAATGCCGGCACCAATTTCAGCTTCGGCGCCAACGGCCAGATGAATCCGGTGATCGGCACGGTCACGCTGTCGAATCTGAGCGTCAGCGGGGTCTCGCTTGGCGACGTGACGATGTCGTTCGGCACCGGCGGCCTGACCCAGTTCGCCGATACCAACGGCAACGTCCAGGTCAATCAGCTGCAGCAGGACGGCTACGCCGCCGGACAATTGGTCAGCGTCTCGGTCAGCAATCAGGGCCGCGTCGTCGGCGCCTATTCGAACGGCCGCAATATCGATCTCGCCGAGGTCAGCATCGCGACCTTCAACGGGCCGAACTTCCTCAAGCGCCTCGACGGCGGCGCGTTCGAGGTCACCAATGATTCCGGCGCGGCGCTGTTCGGCAAGGGCGGCAGCATTTCGGGCTCGTCGCTGGAATCCTCCAACACCGATATCGCCGACGAATTCACCAAGCTGATCGTCACCCAGCAGGCCTATTCGGCCAATACCAAGGTGATCACCACCGCCAACACCATGGTTCAGGATCTCCTGAACGTGATCCGCTGAACCGCGGCGATCCGCCGGCGGCTTTGAGAACGGTAGTCAGTTATGAGTCTCGGTGACGCACTTTCAATCGCAATGGCCGGGCTGCGCGCCAACCAGGCGGCGATGTCGCTGGTCTCCAGCAACGTCGCCAATGCCGAGACGCCCGGCTATATCCGCAAATCCGTCGACCAGGTCACCACCAATACCGGCTCGACCGGGTCGGGCGTCAATATCAATGGCGTCAACCGCGAACTCGACCAGTACATCCAGGCGCAACTTCGCACCGAGACCTCGGGCGCGGCCTATGCCTCGCTGAAATCCGACTTCCTGAAGCAGCTGCAGGGTATCTATGGCAATCCCGCCTCCGCGGGCACGCTGGAGGCTTCCTTCAACGCTTTGACCACCGCGGTCCAGGCGCTTGGCACCAGTCCGGATAGCCAGTCGGCGCGGATCGGGGTGATCAATGCCGCGCAGGCGTTGTCGAGTCAGCTCAATTCGATGTCGAACAGCATCCAGTCGCTGCGCGGCGCCGCCGAAACCGGGATCAGCGACAGCGTCAACACCGCCAACAATCTGATGAAGCAGATTGCCAACATCAACAACAATCTGCAGACCAATCCGCTGGGCGGCACCTCGACGGATTCCTCGACCGCCGCGCTGCTCGACCAGCGCGATCAGTACATCACCAAGCTGTCGCAGCTGATGGACATCCGCATCACCACCAACGGCGCCAATCAGGTCACGGTGTTCACCGGCTCCGGCGTGCAGCTGGTCGGCAACGAGGCCGCCACGCTGTCGTTCAACGCCCAGGGCACGGTGACGCCGAACACCGCCTGGAACGCCGATGCCAACAAGAGCACGCTCGGCTCGGTCAAGGTCAGCTATTCGAACGGCGGCTCGATCGACCTCACCTCGTCGATCAAGTCCGGCGAGATCGCCGCCTATCTCGAAGTGCGCGACAAAACCATGGTGCAGGCGCAGACCCAGCTCGACCAATTCGCGGCGTCGTTGTCGAGCGCGCTGTCGGATCAGACCAAAACCGGCACCGCGGTCACCGCCGGCGCGCAAAGCGGCTTCACGCTCGACACCTCGGCGATGCAGTCCGGTAATGTCATGCACGTCACCGTGACCGACGCCACCACGGGCACTCAGCGCAACATCTCAATCATGCGGGTCGACGATCCCTCGGTGCTGCCGCTGACCAACGCGGCGACCAACGACCCCAACGACACCGTGGTCGGCATCGATTTTTCCAACCCCGCCACCGTGGTCGCCCAGCTCAATGCTGCGCTCAACCCGTCGAACCTGTATTTCACCGGCTCCGCCACGTCGATCAACGTGCTCAACAATGCCGGCTTCTCCACCGTCAGCGCCGCCTCGGTGACGACGACCCTGTCGCCGAGCGCGCTGACCAGCGGCGGTCCGGAAGTGGCGCTGTTCACCGACAATGGCAACGCCTATAGCGGCGCGCTCAGCGCCTCGGGCAGCCAGATCACCGGCCTGGCGCAGCGGCTCAGCGTCAACACCAATCTGGTCGCGGACCCGTCGCGGCTGGCGGTTTACAGCACCTCGCCGCTGACCGCGTCGGGCGACAGCACCCGCGCCGACTTCATCACCAAGCAGCTGACCAATTCGAAATACACCTATTCGCCGCAGACCGGCGTCGGCTCGTCGAGCGCGCCGTTCAAGGGATCTCTGCTCAGCTACATGCAGCAATTCACCAGTCAGCAGGGTGCCGCCGCGCAGGCCGCGTCGCAGCTGTCCGACGGCCAGACCGTGGTGCTGAACACGTTGCAGAAGAAATTCAACGCGGTCTCCGGCGTCAACATGGACGACGAAATGGCGCATCTGCTGTCGTTGCAGAACGCCTATTCGGCCAATGCCCGGGTGATGTCGACGGTGAACGACATGTACAAGACCCTGATGCAAGCGTTTTGAGGTAGACTATGGCAATCGATGGCGTAAGCGGACGGACGTCCTACATCGGCTCAGGCATTCTCAACCTGCGCAGCCAGCTCGATTCGCTGAGCGAACAGCTGGCGAGCGGCAGGATTTCCAACACCTATGCGGGGCAGGGCTCCGGACGCAGCCTGGCGCTCGGCATTCGGGCGCAGCTCAACAGCTACAGCGCCTACACCGACACCGCGACCAATGTGACCACACGGATCAACGTCGCCAATCTGTCGCTGCAGCGGCTGGTGACGATCAATTCCGACGTCAAGGGCGCCGCCGTCAGCGCCGGCAATACGCTCGACAATACCGGCCAGACCGCCGGCCAGAAGACCGCCAATCTGGATTTCTACGATTCGGTGGACATGCTCAACGCCCAATCCGGCGACCGCTATCTGTTCGGCGGCCGCATCACCGACACCGCGCCGGTGGCAGCGGCCGACCAGATCCTCAACGGCAATGGCGCGGCGATCGCCGGGCTCAAGCAGGTGATCGCCGAGCGCGGTCAGGCCGATATCGGCACGGCGCCGAACTGGGGACGGGTGATCGTCTCCGCGCCCAGTCCGACCGCGGTGCAGATCGGCGAGGATTTCGCCGCCGATCCGAACGCCGCGCCGCCGGTGGCGGCGTCGCCGTTCGGACTGAAGCTGAGCTCGATTTCCACCACCATCGCCGGCGTGGTCCCGACGCAGCCGACCGAGACCCCGCCGACCGTTCCGCCGGCCGCGGCCAATCCGCAGGCGATGTCGATCGACATTGGAGCGACCAATCCGACCGATGGCGACAAGGTGAATTTCACCTTCGACCTGCCGGACGGCACCAAGGAGACCATCACGCTGACCGCGTCGTCGGCTGTTCCGACGCCGGCCAACGGCTTTGCGATCGATCCGGGCGATCCGCAGGCGGTGCCGCCGGTGCTGCCGTCATCGACCGTGACCGCCGCCAACCTGAAAAGCGCGCTGAGCGAGGCGGTCAAGCAGCTCGCCAATGGCCCGCTGGCGGCGGCGTCGGCGGTCCGGGCCGGTCAGGATTTCTTCGACGATCCGCCGCAGCGGGTCGGCGGCGCGCCGAATTTCAGCACCGCGACGACACTGGTGAACGGCACCGCCGCCGACACGGTGATCTGGTACACCGGCGAGAAGGAAGCTCCGCCGCCGGCGCCGGCCGATCCGGCGCGCGGCACCGCGGTGGCGCGGATCGACGACGGCACCACGGTCCGCTACGGCGCCCGCGCCAACGAGCAGGCGCTGCGCACCCAGCTGCAGAATGTCGCGGTGTTCGCCGCGGTCACCACCAAGGTCACCGACGTCAATGCCAGCGGCAAGGTCGCCGCATTGGGTCAGCGGATCGCGCAGAACCTCGCGGTGATTCCGGGCACTCAGACGATCCAGGACATTCAGGCCGATTTCGCCGGCGCCCAGGCTTCGATCAAATCCACCGCCGATCGCCAGTCCCAGGGCAAGCTGATTTCGCAGACGCTGTTGGACTCGATCGAGGGCATCAATTCCGACGAGGTCGCGACCAAGATCCTCGCGCTGCAGACGGCGCTGCAGGCCTCGTATCAGACCACCTCGAAGATGTACCAGATGAGCTTGGTTAAGTTTCTCTAAACGTTGGCGCCACGTCGCCGCGTCGCCGCGCGCCCGAACGGGCCGCGGCCTGAGCCGTTTCGGCTCGCAACTCCCTGGCATGACTGACGATGACCATCGCGCCGGGCCGCGCGCGCGGCCGCGTTGCGGCGTCCGCGGTAGCGTGAATTTACGTGCGTGGTTTTACGGGTTCTTAAAGTCTGAGGCGGCATGGTGCCGGCAGGTCAAGAAGACCGTGCGTGACTACACCAGGAAGGTTTCATATGTCCGGTATCGTTCTCTCTAATTCCGTCCGCCAGAATCTGTCGTCTTTGCAGGCCACTGCGGAACTGCTCTCCACCACCCAGAGCCGCCTGTCGACCGGTAAGAAGGTCAACACCGCGCTCGACAATCCCACCAACTTCTTCACCGCCGCCTCGCTCGACGCGCGTGCCAGCGACATCAACAATCTGCTCGATGGCATCGGCAACGGCGTGCAGATCCTGCAGGCCGCCAACACCGGCATCAGCTCGTTGAACAAGCTGGTTGATTCCGCCAAGTCGATCGCCAACCAGGCGCTGCAGACCACGGTCGGCTACTCCACCAAGTCGAACGTCTCGACCACGATCACCGGCGCCACCGCCGACGATCTGCGTGGCACCACCAGCTACGTCAACACCTCGGCCGTGGGTAACGTCGTCACCGACGGCACCGCCGGCGGCAACACCGCGGTGGCTGCGACCAAGACCCTCGGCGGTCTCTCCGGCGCGCTGACCGGCTCGGCGGTCAACAACAACAACTCCACTCCGGCTGCCATCACGGCGGCGACCAAGCTCAACGAAGCCTCCGGCGCCGCCTCCAACGCGCTCGGCGCCACGACCGTCGCGGACGGCGATTCCTTCTCCGTCAACGGCAAGACCATCACCTTCAAGGCGGGCGCGGTTCCCACCACCGCACCGAGCGGCACCACGTTGGCCGGCAATCTGTCGGTCGACGCCAGCGGCAATTCCACGATCTATATCGGCGCGAGCAGCACGACGTCGACCGCGACGGTCGGCGATGTGATCAACGCGATCGATCTGGCCTCGGGCGTTGCCTATAATAACGCCGGCACGGTGACGGCCAATGCAGGCCAGACCCTGTCGTCGATCACGGCCGGTGCCGTCAAGCTGCAGAGCTCGACCGGCGCTGACCTCAGCGTCTCCGGCAAGGCCGATTTGCTGAAGGCATTCGGGCTCACCACGGCCGTCGGTGCCGGCACCACCACCGTCGGCGCCGCCCGCACCACCAGCGCCGCCACAGTCGGTTCGTTGATCCAGGACGGTTCGACCCTGAACGTCAACGGCAAGACCATCACCTTCAAGAACGGCGCGACGCCGACGGCATCCTCGAGCCATACCGGCGTGACCGGCAATCTCGAGACCGACGGCAGCGGCAATTCGACCGTCTATCTGCAGTCCGCCACGCTGGCTGACGCGCTGAAGGCGATCGACCTTGCCACCGGCGTCCAGACCGCCACTTTGGCGGCTGGCGGTGCGACCGTGGCGACCAGCTCGGGCAACACCAACTCCTCGGTGAACGTCAACGGCACCCTGAAGCTCAGCACCGGCACGGCCTCCGATCTCACGATCGCCGGCGGCGCGGGTAACGCGCTTTCGGTTCTGGGGTTGAACGGCACCACCGGCACTGACACCGCCTTCACGGCGGCACGCAGCGCCAGCTCCGGCGGCGTCAACGGCAAGACCTTGACGTTCTCGTCGTTCCAGGGTGGTACCGCGGTCGCCGTGACCTTCGGCGACGGCTCCAACGGTACGGTCAAGACGCTGGCCCAGCTCAATACCGCGCTGCAGGCCAACAACCAGACCGCGACCGTCGATGCCACCGGCAAGCTGACGATCTCGGCGTCGAACGACTTCGCGTCCTCGACCCTGGGCTCATCGACCGATGGCGGCAAAATCGGCGGCACCCTGACCTCGGCACTGACCTTCACGGTCCCCGGGGCTCCGGTGGTCGACAATGCTGCCCAGACCACCCGCGCCAATCTGGTGAAGCAGTACAATGACGTTCTGACGCAGATCAACACCACTGCCCAGGATGCCTCGTTCAACGGCGTCAACCTGCTCGGCGGCGACACCCTGAAGCTGGTGTTCAACGAAACCGGCAAGTCGACGCTGAACATCACCGGCGTGACCTACAATTCGTCCGGCCTCGGCCTGGCGAACCTGACCGCCGGTTCCGACTTCATCGACAACTCGTCGACGAACAAGACCCTGGCGACCCTGAACGCCGCTTCGACCACGCTGCGGACGCAGGCTTCGGCACTGGGTTCGAACCTGACCATCGTGCAGACCCGTCAGGCCTTCTCGAAGGATCTGATCGGCGTGCTGCAGACCGGTTCGTCGAACCTGACGCTGGCCGATACCAACGAGGAAGCGGCCAACAGCCAGGCGCTGTCGACCCGCCAGTCGATCGCGGTCTCGGCGCTGTCCTTGGCCAACACCTCGCAGCAGAGCGTGTTGCAGCTGCTGCGCTGATCTCGGCGAAAGCACTCATCAAACGGAAGGCGGCGGGGGAAACCCCGCCGTCTTTTTGCGTTCGCCGACAATTTTAGGCTTTTTGTCACAAATCGGAATTGGCTTCCGGCGCCGGCGGGAATCGCGAAGACATCTGCCGCACAGGCGTTTCTTGAACGCGGGCGGCGAAAAATACGATGCGCGTATTTATACGCATTCATTAAAATCGCAAGTATTAGTACCGGGCCTGAATTTTACGCATCGTTATCGCTGGTCGACCAGTGTCCGCGAGCCGATCAAGAAGATCGGTATGTTGCTTAAACCAGGAAGGTTTCATATGTCCGGTATCGTTCTCTCTAATTCCGTCCGCCAGAATCTGTCGTCTTTGCAGGCCACTGCGGAACTGCTCTCCACCACCCAGAGCCGCCTGTCGACCGGTAAGAAGGTCAACACCGCGCTCGACAATCCCACCAACTTCTTCACCGCCGCCTCGCTCGACGCGCGTGCCAGCGACATCAACAATCTGCTCGATGGCATCGGCAACGGCGTGCAGATCCTGCAGGCCGCCAACACCGGCATCAGCTCGTTGAACAAGCTGGTTGATTCCGCCAAGTCGATCGCCAACCAGGCGCTGCAGACCACGGTCGGCTACTCCACCAAGTCGAACGTCTCGACCACGATCACCGGCGCCACCGCCGACGATCTGCGTGGCACCACCAGCTACGTCAACACCTCGGCCGTGGGTAACGTCGTCACCGACGGCACCGCCGGCGGCAACACCGCGGTGGCTGCGACCAAGACCCTCGGCGGTCTCTCCGGCGCGCTGACCGGCACTGTGGTCAACGATACGGCGACCGTGCCGGCTCCGATCACCGCCGCGACCGTGCTCAACGACACCGGCGGCGCGGCTCCCGCTCTCGGAACCGCCACCGTTGCGGACGGCGACTCGTTCAAGGTGAATGGCAAGACCATCACCTTCAAGGCGGGCGCGGTTCCCACCACCGCACCGAGCGGCACCACGCTGGCCGGCAATCTGTCGGTCGACACCAACGGCAACTCCACGATCTATATCGGCGCGAGCAGCACCTCTTCGACCGCGACGGTCGGCGATGTTCTGAGCGCGATCGATCTGGCCTCGGGCGTCGCCTATAACAACGCCGGCACGGTGACGGCCAATGCAGGCCAGACCCTGTCGTCGATCACTGCCGGCGCGGTCAGCCTGCAGAGCTCGACCGGCGCTGATCTCAGCGTCTCCGGCAAGGCTGACTTCCTGAAGGCTTTCGGTCTCACCACGGCAGTGGGTGCCGGCACCGCCACCGTTGGCGCCGCCCGCACCACCAGCGCCGCCACAGTCGGTTCGTTGATCCAGGACGGCTCGACGCTGAACGTCAACGGCAAGACCATCACCTTCAAGAACGGCGCGACGCCGGCGGCATCCTCGACCCATACCGGCGTGACCGGCAATGTCGAGACCGACGGCAGCGGCAATTCGACCGTCTATCTGCAGTCCGCCACGCTGGCTGATGCGCTGAAGGCGATCGACCTTGCCACCGGCGTTCAGGTTGCGACGCTGGATCCCACCGGTGCGACCGTTGCCACCTCCGACGGCAACACCAACTCCTCGGTGAACGTCAACGGCACGCTGAAGCTCAGCACCGGCACGGCGTCCGATCTCACCATCGCCGGCGGCGCAGGTAACGCGCTTTCGGTTCTGGGGCTGAACGGCACCACCGGCACCGACACCGCGTTCACCGCCGCTCGTAATGCGAGCGCCGGCGGCGTCAACGGCAAGACCCTGAGCTTCACGTCCTTCCAGGGTGGAACCGCGGTCGACGTGACCTTCGGCGACGGCGCCAACGGTACGGTCAAGACGCTGGCCCAGCTCAATACCGCGCTGCAGGCCAACAACCAGACCGCGACCGTCGATGCCACCGGCAAGCTGACGATCTCGGCGTCGAACGACTACGCGTCTTCGACGCTTGGGTCTTCGGTCGACGGCGGCACCATCGGCGGCACCCTGACCTCGGCACTGACCTTCACGGTCCCCGGGGCTCCGGTAGTCGACAATGCCGCCCAGACCACCCGCGCCAATCTGGTGAAGCAGTACAATGACGTTCTGACGCAGATCAACACCACTGCCCAGGATGCCTCGTTCAACGGCGTCAACCTGCTCGGCGGCGACACCCTGAAGCTGGTGTTCAACGAAACCGGCAAGTCCACCCTGAACATTCAGGGCGTGACCTACAACTCGTCCGGCCTCGGCCTGGCGAGCTTGACCGCCGGTTCCGACTTCATCGACAACTCGTCGACGAACAAAACCCTGGCGACCCTGAACGCCGCTTCGACCACGCTGCGGACCCAGGCTTCGGCGCTTGGTTCGAACCTGACCATCGTGCAGACCCGTCAGGCCTTCTCGAAGGATCTGATCAACGTGCTGCAGACCGGTTCGTCGAACCTGACGCTGGCCGACACCAACGAGGAAGCGGCCAACAGCCAGGCGCTGTCGACCCGCCAGTCGATCGCGGTCTCGGCGCTGTCCTTGGCCAACACCTCGCAGCAGAGCGTGTTGCAGCTGCTGCGTTAATCGCAACAGCCTGACACCAACCAAGACCGGAAACGGCGGGGGAAACCCCGCCGTTTTCTTTGCCGTGGCTGGACTGCATCGCGGCTTGTGACGCGCAGGCCGCCGACCGCGACCCGGCCATCGATCGCGGTCTCAGACCGTCCGGCCGCCGCCACGCGGCAGCGCCGGCATCTCCGCCCTTCGCCACTTCCCCTGGACCCGCGGCGTTCCGCCGGCCTCGGGCCGATGCGAGCTGTCCTCGGAAACCCCTGTTTTTGAATTTATTCGCGTTCCGGCCGCTTCCGTCGCCGGGCCTTAAGGGGCTGTTAACCATATCTTAAATTGTCCCGGTTAACACTTTCAGCAAGTAGGAATGAGGTTGGCCGAGAATCGGCCGCGTTGATCCGGGTCGCACCTTGTATGTGCGTCCGAGGTCCCTCTCCAGAACAGGCGTCTAAACATCACCGGCAACGTCACAGCGGCAACTCCTGTTGCCCGGGGCGTCCATGGCATCGCCGACCCGAAGGTCGACGTCCAGCGCGGATCAGGAAGGCATTGAAAATGGCTAACGTCGTCCTCTCGGCATCGGTTCGACAGAACCTGCTATCGTTGCAATCGACAGCGGACCTTCTGGCGACCACGCAGAACCGGCTTTCCAGCGGAAAGAAGGTGAATTCGGCGCTGGACAATCCGACCAACTACTTCACCGCAGCCGGCCTCGACAGCCGCGCCTCCGACATCAACAATCTGCTCGACGGCATCGGCAACGGCGTACAGATCCTGCAGGCGGCCAATACCGGCATCACCTCGTTGAACAAGCTGATCGACACCGCCAAGTCGATCGCCAACCAGGCGCTGCAGACGCCGGTCGGCTACGCGCCCAAATCCAACGTTTCGACCTCGATTTCCGGCGCCACCGCCGACGATCTGCGGGGCACCACCAGCTTCGTCAACACCATCGCCAGCAGCAACGTGCTGTATACGGGCGCCGCCGGCGGCGCGACCGCGGTGACCGGCGCGACCACGCTCGGCGGCGTCTCGGCCAGTTTGGTCGGCACCGCCGCCACCACGGGCAGCGGCGCCGCGCTCGCCGGCACGACCAAACTGATCGATACCAGTCCCACCGCGGCGACCGCGCTGATCGGCAGCGCGCAGCCCGCCGACGGCGACACCCTGGTCGTCAATGGCAAGACCATCACCTTCCGCGCCGGTTCGCCGCCGGCCCCCACCGGGGTCACCGTCGGATCCGGCGTCGCCGGCAATCTGGTGACCGACGGCAACGGCAACAGCACCGTCTATCTCGGCACGCCCGCGGCGGCGCTGGCCAGCGTCGACGATCTGTCCAAGGCGATCGATCTCGCCAGCGGTGTGCAGCAGTCCGTCAACGCCAACGGCACCGCCACGATCACGCATTCGTCCGGCACCGACGGCGCCGTCGCGGGCGGCGTTCTGACCCTGACCACCGGCACCGGCGACGACCTCAGCATCACCGGCAAGGCCGACCTGTTGAAGGCGCTCGGGCTCAGCAGCTCCACCGGCCCCGGCACGACCACGGTGACCAAGCAGCGCACGACCGACGGCACGACCGTCGGATCGCTGATCCAGGACGGCTCGACGCTGTATGTCGACGGCAAGACCATCACCTTCAAGAATGCCAAGGCGCCGTTGCCCGCCGACGTGCCGACCGGTTCGGGCGCCACCGGCAATCTGGTCACCGACGGCGTCGGCAATTCGACCATCTATCTGCAGGGCGGCACCATCGACGACGTGCTGAAGGCGGTCGATCTCGCCACCGGGACGCAGACCGCCGCCAACACCAGCGGCAACGCGGTGCTCAGCACCACCGCCGGCGCCACCGCGTCGTCGGTCGCCGCCTCCGGCGCGCTGAAGCTCAGCACTGGCCTGGTCTCCGACCTGAGCATTGCGGGGTCCGGCAACGCACTGGCCGCGCTTGGGCTCGCCGGCAACACCGGCACCGCGACGGTGTTCTCCGCCGCCCGCAACGCCGGCATCGGCGGCATCAGCGGCAAGACCCTGACCTTCAGCTCGTTCAAGGGCGGCACCCCGGTCAACATCACCTTCGGCAACGGCACCAACGGCACCGTCAAGACCCTGGCCCAGCTCAATGCCGCGCTGTTCAACAACAACATGACGGCGACGGTCGATGCCACCGGCAAGCTGGTGATCACCGCCGGCAACGACTACGCCTCATCGACGCTCGGCTCGGCGATCGACGGCGGCACTCTCGGCGGCACCGTGACCACGACGCTGAGCTTCACCAACCCGGCACCGCCGGTCGCCGACCTCAATTCGCAGTCGACCCGCGCCGGCCTGGTCGCGCAGTACAACAACATCATCAACCAGATCACCACCACCTCGCAGGACGCCTCGTTCAATGGCGTCAACCTGCTGGCCGGCGATACCTTGAAGCTGGTGTTCAACGAGACTGGCAAGTCGACGCTCAACATCACCGGCGCGGCGCTGACGCCCGCCGGGCTCGGGCTGCCGACGCTGGTCGCCGGCTCCGACCTGATCGACAACGCCTCCGCCAACAAGACGCTGGCGGCGCTCAACGTCGCCTCGACCGCGCTGCGCTCGCAGGCTTCGTCGCTGGGTTCCAACCTGTCGATCGTGCAGATCCGTCAGGAGTTCGCCAAGAGCCTGATCAACGTGCTGCAGACCGGCTCGTCGAACCTGACGCTGGCCGACACCAATGAGGAAGCCGCCAACAGCCAGGCGCTGTCGACCCGGCAGTCGATCGCGGTGTCGGCGCTGGCGCTGGCGAACCAGTCGCAGCAGAGCGTGCTGAAGCTGCTGCAGTAATCGCCGCGAACCGGGCCGGGCCCGGGCGAGGGCGGCCTGAGCGACAGGTCCGGCTTGCCAGATCCGGCGCGCCGCAATGCCGCGCGGCGAATATCCCCGCCGCGCAACGGTGTTTTGCGCTGGAATCGATTCGGCTAGCCTGCGCATAACAGCGACGTACGATCCTAGTTGAGTCCCGGCCTGACAGGCCCGTCGGGCTGCGTTCGAAAGGGAACATCGATGCCATTGCGAGTCGAGCTGAAGCCGTTCGAGCGGATCATCATCGGACAAAGCGTCATCACCAATTCGGATACGCGCACCACGTTTCTGATCGACGGCAACGCGCCGATCCTGCGCGAGAAGGATATCCTCACCTCGGAGACCGCGAATACGCCGGCCAAGCGCATCTATCTGTGCGTGCAGATGATGTATCTCGAAAACGACATTCCGAGTTATCAGGATCTTTATCTCGGCTTCATCAAGGAATTGATTCAGGCGGTGCCGAGCTTCCGCGACCAAATCGAGGTCGCCAGTAATCTAATTTTAAGCGGCAATCTCTACAAAGCCTTGAGAGAATTAAGGACGCTGATCAAGCGTGAAGAAGAGCTTTTGAGGTAACCGATGTCGAGTGCTGCTTCACAAGCCTACGCCCGGACCGCCCAGCGAATTGCATCTCCACGGGACATCGAGGCGCAGGCTCTGTTAAAGGCGGCACGTCAGCTTCAGGACGTGATGACGAACTGGGACCAGACCGACGCCGGACTGACCGAGGCCCTGATGTTCAACCGCAAGCTCTGGTCGATCTTCGTCAGCGACGCGATGCGCGACGAGAATCCCGAGCAGATCTCGATCCGTCAGAACATCGCCAATATCGGCATCTTCGTGATGACGCAATCGTCGGCGCTGCTGCTCAAGCCCGAAGTAGAACGGTTGCAGGCGCTGATCGACATCAACCGCAACATCGCCGCCGGTCTCAACGGCCGCGCCACCTAGCGGCCACATTGCCGCGCCGGTCGAGCGATCGCGGCGCTGCGCCGACAAACGGTTTCCAATTTCCGCGCAGTAGGGTCCGACGAGTCCGCTCAAAGTCGCGGCGTCAACATCTTGCCGATGGTCGGGTTCGGGCACGACAAAGAGCGCGTTCAGGCCGTCGTGCCACGGCTTGCCGCGTTTGTCGTTGCGCCGCTCCGGTGCCGCTCAGGCCTGGCGATCAGTGGCGATCCGCTGGCCGTCCAGCTTGGCGTTGTCCTGGGCGCGCAGATAGGCCCTGGCACGCAGCCGCGAGGCGTCGGGATATTGATTGACGACCTGGCTGGTCTTGTTGTCGACCACCCGGTAGACGATTTCGGCCGCCGCGCGATCGATCACGATCTGGTGCGAGACCTCGTCGCCCGGAGGGGGTTGGCTTTGCGGCACGGCCGGAGCAGGGCGGTTCGACGCTTCCGCGGCGGCGACGCTTTTCGGCGCCGGCAATTCCGTCGGCACGGCCGTCCGCACCGCTTCGGGCGCGGGTTTGAGCACCGGTATCGCAACCGGCGCCCCCGCCGGTCTAATGTTGAAATCGCTACTCATGTCAGCCTCCTGGCTTCCATCAGATCAATCCCAACCCTATCCAAAAGATATATTGCCCAAAACGTCTAAACTCGACGCTTAGCTAACTCCGATTATTTGTTTCAAATGGTCGATATTGTCGGGGCGCAAAACCGCCGCGGCGAAAGCCGCAACGGTGATGAGCCGGACAGTCGTGGAGCGCGGCCGGAGGAGCGGTACGGCGACGCCGATCGCGAGCCGATCCGATCAGAGCGAGCGGCTGACTGCAATCGGCATGATGTTGCGCGGCCCTGGCGCCGCGCGCCTGCCGTCGGAATTGTAGGTCTGCGGGCTGTTCTTGCGCTGGATCTCGGCGTTGACGCCGCGCACGATGCCTTCGGAGACCGCGTGCGCCGTCGCCAGCACGGTGAGATTGACCTGCAGCATGGCGCGGAACACGTCGTGATGCCGGTGCAGCGCGGCGAGCAGATCCGGTGTCGCCTTGGCCAGATACGGCTGGCTGGCTTTGACCAGCGTGATGGCGCCGATATAGCGCCGCGACAGATCGGTCTTTTGCGGCTCGAGCCGGATCGCCTCGACGATCTGGCCGGCGCGAACCAGTTCGGTCTCGCGCTCGATCACCGCCAGCAGCGTGGTCATGATCTCCATCAACCCGTCGGCGAGCTTGCGGGCGTCGGCGATGGTGGTGACCGCGACGATCGCAGCCGGGGCCTGTTGATGTTGCGGTTGGGTCATGGCGTGGGTGTTCCTTGCGGTGCGGTGGCGCGGTTGGCCTGCTGAAGGATCAGGGTGCGAAAGACGTCGTTGGAAATGCCGATGCCGCCGGCCTTGGCGAATGATTTGGAATATTGCTCGGTCAGCATCGAACGCCACGCGCCGGTGCCGACGGTGTCGCCGAACGGGCCCTCGCCCTTGATGCTGCTGGTCATCTGCGAGAACATCGAGTTCAGGAACACGGCTTCGAAATCCTGCGCCTTCTCCCTGATCTTGTTCTGCATCGGCTGCGGCACCTTGCTCATCGCGTCGGCCAGCACGGTGTCGGGCCGGCCGTTGAGCATCGGGAGCTGGCCGTTGCGGCCGTAATTTGCGGTTGCGATCATCACATCACCTCGATGTCGGCCTGGATCGCGCCGGCGGCCTTGATCGCCTGCAGGATCCCGATCAGGTCGCGCGGCCCGATGCCGAGCCCGTTGAGGCCGTCGACCAGCTGCTGCAGCGAGACGCCGTCCTTGACCAGCGCCAGCTTCTTGCCGTCGACGCTGACCCCGACCTTGGAGTTCGGCGTCACCACGGTCCGGCCCCCCGACAGCGGATTGGGCTGGCTGACCTGCGGGCTTTCGGAGATCGTCACCGTGAGGTTGCCCTGCGCCACCGCCACGGTGGCGACGCGGACGTCGCGGCCCATCACGATGATGCCGGAGCGTTCGTCGATCACGATCTTGGCGGCGAGGTCGGGCTCGACCTGCAGCTGCTCGATCTCGGTCAGGAACGCCACCACATTGCCCTTGAATTCCGGCGGGATGTTGAGCTGCACGGTCGACGGATCCAGCGGCTCCGCGCTCTTGGCGCCGAGGTAATCATTGATCGCCATGGCGATCCGCTTGGCGGTTGTGAAGTCGGCATTGCGCAGCGCCAGCCGCACCGTGGGCAGCCGGTTCAGCGCGAATTCGATCTCGCGCTCGATGATCGCCCCGTTGGCGATCCGGCCCACGGTCGGCACGCCGCGGGTGATGCTGGCGCTGGCGCCCTCGGCCTGGAAGCCGCCGACCGCCACCGAGCCCTGCGCCACCGCGTAGACATTGCCGTCGGCGCCGAGCAGCGGGGTGACCAGCAGGGTACCGCCTTGCAGATTCTTGGAATCGCCGAGCGCCGAGACGGTGACGTCCATCCGGGTGCCCTGGGTGCCGAAGGCCGGCAGATTGCCGGTGACCATCACGGCCGCGACATTGCCGGTGCGGATGGTGGCGCCGCGGATGTTGACGCCCATCCGTTCCAGCATCGCCTGCAGCGATTGCTTGGTGAAGGGGATGTTGTTGAGGGTGTCGCCGGTGCCGTTGAGGCCGACCACCAGGCCATAGCCGATCAGCTGGTTCTGCCGCACGCCTTCGATATTTGCGAGGTCCTTGATCCGCGACATTGCGCTCGCGGGCAGTCCGCCCAGCGCCAGCGCCATCAGCGCGGCGCAGGCCAGCTGCAGGATTCTCGTCAGTCCACTCGGCATCCTCTGCTCCCCGCTGAGGTGGTCCGGGCCACGCCGCACTCCCATACGGCTGTCCCGGGCTTCCTTATGCGAGCCTCATGCCAATCGGATTTTTTGCGCAATTCATTGATGTTGTTGAAAAAAACATTTCGGCCCGGGATCGCGCGGCGGCCGCGGCGGCGGCGAAACTGCCGTCACCGGCAGAATTTGCCGGGCTGTTTACCCGCCGTTAACCATAAACCGCGACCTTCGTAACAACGCTCATATCTTGATTGCCGCTCCCGGCGTTCAATCCGACCAGCGACCCACGGCGCCCGGTTCGCGACGGCGCGGCGAGACAGCACGATGAAGATCTACGGCCCGAACGGTACGACCTTCAATTCCCCGGCGGGCGGCGCCCGCCGCAGCAGTTCGACCGGATTTTCGTTGCCGGAGGCGGCAGCGACCCCGGAACGCCGCTCGGTCGGCGCCCCGATCGCGCCGTCCAATATCGACGCGCTGCTGGCGATGCAGGGCATCGAGGATCCGCTCGAGCGCCGCAAGCGCTCGGTGGCCCGCGGCCGCGGCGCGCTCGATGTGCTGGAGGATCTCAAACTCGGTCTGCTGGCCGGCTCGTTCGACAACTCGACATTGGCGCGGCTGCGCGCGGCCGCCGCCGACCTGAAATCCTCCTCTGGTGATCCCGGCCTCGACGCCGTGCTGGCGGAAATCGAACTCAGGGTCGAGGTCGAACTGGCCAAGGCCGGCCAGGCCTGATCGCCAAAGCCTGATCGCCAAAGCTTGATCGCCAGAGCTTGAGCGACAAGGGCCGTTCGACCAGGCCAGGCGCCGCCCGAGCGCTCAAAAAAGCGGCGTAAACCGCCCCGTCAAATACCGGACCCGGTTCCCTGCTGAAACTCTGTGTGGCCGGTTTTGCCGGCGCTCGACGATATTGTCTGTCACATGGCTCCGCTATATAAGCTGCGGCGCGAGGCCGATATTTTCTGGCTCCTGATGACAAATGGATTGCCCTTGGAAAAGTTGAAAAGCTATCGACCATCCGACAAAGAGCCTTTCATGAACGACCGGCAGCGCGAGTATTTTCGCGCCAAGCTGCTGACCTGGAAGGAGGAGATCCTGCGGGAGTCACGCGTGACGCTGCAGACGCTCCAGGAAGAGAACGTCAACCATCCCGATCTGGCGGACCGTGCCTCTTCAGAAACCGACCGCGCCATCGAACTACGCGCGCGCGACCGGCAGCGCAAATTGATCTCCAAGATCGATGCTGCGCTGCAACGTATCGAAGACAACACCTACGGTTATTGCGAAGAGACCGGCGAGCCGATCGCGTTGAAGCGGCTCGAGGCGCGTCCGATCGCGACGCTCTCTGTCGAAGCCCAGGAGCGCCACGAAAAGCGCGAGAAGGTCTATCGCGACGAGTAGCAAGGCCGTCGCGGATCGCGACGAGCGATAGGACGACCCGGCGACGGTGATCGTAGGATCGCCTGACCAGCGCCGTGGATGGCGCGGCTGCGCAGCCAGCGGCGCTGCCGTGTTACGGCGGCGCGACACGGCGCCGGCGGCAGTGAGGGGTTCGGCGGCTTTCCCCGGGGCGCCGGCAAATCGCGCTGGTCAACCGCGCCGACTAATCCGCGAGGCGGACTCTGGCGAGATCGCGCGCTGGGATTTCGGATCCGCGTCGTAGCGGCCCGTTCGTCACCCCCATTCGCCCGTCGCTGTCATCGGACTAATCGGCGCGCGCCTGTGAGACCGATATCCGCAGTTGTTACCAGTCCTCGTAGACGCACCAGGTAGGTGGTTAACGGTGCAACAAGGATTGTGGCGCACGTTGCAGCCAGTCCCGCCGGGATATCAAACCACCTCATCAGGCCATACGTCCGACTGGCAGCTTTTGCTGCTTGCAGACTAAGCGCGGGGCCGGGACGTCGGTCGCCAGGAAACCAGGTCATGCTCGCCAGATTTTCGATCCGAACCAAGATCACGACCCTCGTTGCAGCATTGCTGCTGGCAATATCAGGGCTCGGCGCGCTCGGCCTGCTCAAGATGCAGTCGATGAACACCAGTACGGTGGAGATCACCACCAACTGGTTGCCGACTGTTACCGTGCTGGGCGAATTGCGGGCCGAGGTCGTCGACTATCGGCTGAAACTTCGCGACCATCTGCTGGCGACCGAGGATGCCACGATGCAAGCCCTCGAGAAGGAACTCGCGGCCGCGAGCGAAAGGATCAAGATCGGTCAGAAGGGTTATGAGGCGCTGATCTCGTCTCCCGAGGAGAAGCAGATCTATGACAGCTGGCGCAGTGCGTGGGACAAATACACGGCCGAAGTGCCGAAGGTGCTCGATATCTCGCGCAAGAGCAACGGAGCGATTTCCGTCGAGGGCGTGAAGCTTCTCTCGGTACCGATGGGCCCGTTTGCGGCGCAGATGGACGAGGCCATGCGCAAGGATATCGACCTCAACAACAAGGGCGCCGCCGCCGCCAGCGCCGCGGCAGCCGCGACCTACAGCTCGGCCTTCTTCGTCGTGCTGTCGATCCTCGGCCTGTCGATCGCGTTCGGCATCGTGGCCAGCGTGATGGTGATCCGTGACGTGGCCTCCGGCATCGCCGCGATCATCAAGCCGATGCAGACGCTCGGCCAGGGCGACCTCTCGGCCGACGTGCCGTATCGCGGCGTCAGCACCGAGATCGGCGCGATGGCGGATGCGCTGCAGGTCTTCAAGGAAGCGCTGATCGCCAAAAAGGCCGCCGATGCGGCCGCCGGCCGCGACGCCGAGGAGAAGATCGAACGTGGCCGCCGGGTCGACGCGATCACCCGCAATTTCGAATCGATGATCGGCGGCATCGTCCAGACCGTCTCGTCGGCCTCGACCGAATTGGAAGCCTCGGCCGGCACGCTCACCGCCACCTCCGCCCGCGCCCAGGAACTGACCACGGCCGTCGCGGCGGCGTCCGAGGAAGCCTCCACCAATGTCCAGTCGGTGGCCTCGGCGACCGAGGAAATGGCCTCGTCGGTCAATGAGATCAGTCGCCAGGTGCAGGAATCCGCCCGGATCGCCAATGAGGCGGTGGATCAGGCCCGCAAGACCAATGACCGCGTCGGCGAATTGTCGGCCGCCGCGGCCCGGATCGGCGACGTCGTCGAACTGATCAACACCATCGCCGGCCAGACCAATCTGTTGGCGCTCAACGCCACCATCGAGGCGGCGCGCGCCGGGGAAGCCGGCCGCGGCTTCGCCGTCGTCGCTTCCGAGGTCAAGGCGCTGGCCGAACAGACCGCCAAGGCCACCGGCGAGATCAGCCAGCAGATCAGCGGCATCCAGTCGGCGACCCAGGAATCGGTGGGGGCGATCCGGGAGATCGGCACCACCATCGGCAAAATGTCGGAAATCGCCTCGACCATCGCCTCGGCGGTGGAAGAACAGGGCGCGGCGACCCAGGAAATCTCCCGAAACGTCCAGCAGGCGGCGCAAGGCACCCAGCAGGTGTCGTCCAACATCACCGACGTCCAGCGCGGCGCCACCGAAACCGGCTCGGCGTCATCCCAAGTGCTGTCAGCCGCGCAGTCGCTGTCGCGCGACAGCGAAAAGCTCAAAAGCGAAGTGGCGCACTTTCTCGAAACGGTTCGGGCCGCCTGAGCGCATCAACAGGCCCCGGGGGGACACGGCGGGAAAACGCCCGTCCGCGGCGCGTCATTCAAAGACTAGAACTCCGGTTCGGATAGAATCCGAACCGGAACTTGAGCTTCTGGTTTTGACGCGTCTTCTTTACGCGGACCGGTTTCCACTTCGCTCGAAAACGCTCCAGCAGGACGAAGTGGCCTGTCAGAAAGCTTCGCGATGGCGATCGTAGTAATCGCCGCGGCGAGCGTGCCGCCAGCGCGAGTCCTGAATTCCAAAGGCGACGCGGGGATTGATTCCGCAGTCAGCCGTCGTGCCTGACGCGGTGGCCATGCATTGTGCGTAGCTGGTGAAGGCGCAATTTCCCGGATAGCCCCAAGTTCGCCCCTGCAGGCAATAAGCGTAGTCATGGGCCGAGGCTGGTCCGGGTGTTACGGCGAATAGCGTCGCCGCGATTGCGAGCAGTGGCAGATAGGATCTGATCATTGCGGTCGCTCCATTTTCCAATCCGTCAACATTTGAGGCCAAATGTTCGTTCCACCGCATGGCCGCACGCCGCCGTGATTTGACCCCGCTCTGTTGACCATCGATTAACGAACAGGCGGTTTTTCGGTAAAATCCCACCTAAGTGCTTGCGTTTATGTCGGAAAGCGAGCCGACTTGTCTTCGCAGGGCAGCTATGCTGCGGGATGAGCATCGTGGGCGAGGGGATGAGTGTAATGCACGAATACCGGCTCTATCTGATCAGCCGGGAAGACGGCAGCTTTATTGATGGCATCGACCTTGTCGCCCGCGACGATGGCGCCGCGCTGGCGGCTGCGCAGCAACAGGCCATCACCCACGATATCGAGCTGTGGCAAGGCACCCGCTGGATGGCGCAAATCCGCAGCGGCGACCTGTCGTGATTGCCGCGATTCCCACATCTGGAAAAACTATATCATTATTTCAATAGATTAGATGGTTTTTGGGGAGGTGATGGCAGGGCGGGGTCGTTACGACTGCTGCAAGCAATCAGTGGCGTTTGGTGCGGTTCTGGACTAAAGCAGGCGGCAATCTCCTCATTCCGCTGCTTCAGGGCGGCTGCACGCCGATCCGGCGCGCGACTTCGGCCGGACCGGCCGAGGCCCTTTCCCGTTCAGGCGCAACGCGCCAGCCAAGGTTCAGTCCGTGACATTCTTGACCACCAGCCCGCCGCTCGCCCGAGCCTTGGCGGAGCGCAATTACAATGACCCGACCCCGGTGCAGACCGCGGTTTTGGCCGAGGCCGCCGTCGACCGCGATCTGCTGGTGTCGGCGCAGACCGGCTCCGGCAAGACCGTCGCCTATGGGCTGGCGATCGCCGACAATCTGCTGGCCGGCGCCGAACGCTTCGAGCGCGCCGCGGCGCCCTTGGCGCTGATCGTGGCGCCGACCCGCGAATTGGCGCTGCAGGTCCACCGCGAACTCGCCTGGCTGTATCAATACGCCAATGCCCGGGTGGTCTCCTGCGTCGGCGGCATGGACCCGCGCGCCGAGATGCGCGAGCTGCAGGCCGGCGCCCATATCGTGGTCGGCACGCCGGGACGGCTGTGCGACCATCTGCGCCGCGGCCGGCTCGATGTCTCGGAACTGAAAGCCGTGGTGCTCGACGAGGCCGACGAGATGCTCGATCTCGGCTTTCGCGACGACATGGAATTCATCCTCAAGACCACGCCGGCGACCCGCCGCACTTTGCTGTTCTCGGCGACGCTGCCGCGCGGCATCGTGGCCTTGGCCAAGCAATATCAGAGCAGCGCGTTCCGCGTCGAAGTCGCCGGCACCGAGGGCGGCCACGCTGATATCGAATATCGCGCCATCCGGATCGCGCCCAGCGACGGCGAGCACGCCGTGGTCAATGTGCTGCGGTTCTACGAATCCCCCAGTACGATCGTGTTCTGCAACACCCGCAACGCGGTGAAGCATCTGCAGACCTCGCTGCTGGAGCGCGGCTTCTCGGTGGTGGCGCTGTCGGGCGAGCTGACCCAGAATGAGCGCACCATGGCGCTGCAATCGCTGCGCGATGGCCGCGCCCGCGTCTGCGTCGCCACCGACGTCGCCGCGCGCGGCATCGATCTGCCGAATCTCGATCTGGTGGTGCACGCCGACCTGCCCAACGACGCCGAAGTGATGCAGCATCGCTCCGGCCGCACCGGCCGGGCCGGGCGCAAGGGCATCAGCGTGTTGCTGGTGCCGCCGGCGCGCAAGCGCCGCGCCGAATTGCTGTTGCAGCTGGCCGGCATCGACGCGGTGTGGGGCGTGGCGCCCGGCGCCGACGAGATCCGCAGCCTCGACCAGAAGCGCATGCTGGGCGACGCGCTGTTCGCCGACGCCGCCACCGAGGACGATCTGGTGCTGGCGCGCACCCTGCTGGCCGAGCGCTCGGCCGAAGACATCGCGGTGGCGCTGGCGCGGCTGTATCGCGCCCGCTTGCCGTCGCCGGAAGATATTCTCGACGCCAATGACCGCGGCAATCGCGCGTCGCGCGATGACCGCGGCGCCGCCAAGGGTGTGCGCGCCCCGCGCGGCGAGGCGCGAGCGCCGCGCGAGCCGCGCAGCCGTGACGAGCCGCCGCGCGCCCACAAGGCCAAGCCGGGCAAGCACGGCATGGATGGCGGCAGCGTCTGGTTCCGCGCTGCGATCGGCCGCAAGAAGAACGCCGAGGCGCGCTGGCTGCTGCCGATGATCTGCCGCCGCGGCGGCATCGACAAGCACGAGATCGGCGCGATCCGGATTCTCGATACCTCGACCGAATTCGAGATCGCGGCTTCCGCGGCCGACAGTTTCGCCGCTCTGGTCGGCCGTCCCGACAAGGAAGACAATATCCGGATCGAGCCGCTCGGCGAGCCCACCGCCGCCGAGCCGCGGGGCGAGAAACCGCCGCGCCGCGACGCCTACACCGTCTCCGACAATGGCTCCGGTTTCGAGAACGCGCCGCCCGAGCCGCGCGCCGAGCGCCCGCGTCCCAAGCCGTTCGACTTCAAGGGCGGCGAGGCCGGCGCCAAGGCCAAGCCGAAATACGACAAGCCGTTCCAGACCCGGCCCGACTACGTCAAGCGCGACGCCAAGCCGTCGCGCGACGACAAACCGCGCGACTACGCCAACGCTTCGAAGAAGAACAAGGCCAAGAACAAGAACCGCGGCTGAGGCCGGCCGAGGGGGGCTGCCGATTGGCATTGCCGGACACTTGAACGTCATCACAATTGCCTATACAATTGCATAGGCGAAGTGATGGCGTCGAGCCATGGAATTGTTCGGCTTCGATTGGGACCGAGGCAATCGAACCAAGTGCCAGATGCACGGGGTCTCGATTGCGGAAATCGAGAGCCTGTTCACGCGGCAAGTGCGGGTGGCGCCTGATCCCGTCCATTCGACACATGAAGAGCGGTTCAAGGCGATCGGAACAACAGAGGCCGGCCGATATGTCTTCGTCGTCTTCACCTTGCGACGACGCGGCAGCGACACGCTGATCCGGCCGGTCAGCGCGCGCTACATGCACCGCAAGGAGGTTGCTCATTATGAAAAAGAAACTGCCAAACCTGAAGAGTGACGCCGAAGCTGAAGCGTTCGTCGCCGGCGCGGATCTCACTGACTACGACCTCTCCGGCATGGTGACGATGCAGTTCGAGATGAAGCCGAAGGATAAATCGGTGAATCTACGCTTGCCCGAACAGCTCTTGAAGGCCGTGCAGCAGAAGGCCGAACAGCTCGGCGTTCCCTATCAGCGCTTCATCCGCATGGCGCTGGAGCGCGCGCTGCAACAGCGGCCGTGACCGGGGCGCGGGTCGCTTGCCGATTTTCAGCACCGTAGGGCCTGAAGGCTAGGGTCTCGCCGGTATCTGCTACTCTCCGAGCTCTACCCAACGAACGCCTGTCACGATGCCCCAGTTTCCCTTTGCGTTGGGACGCCTCCATTGAGGAGGATGCATCTCACGAAGGCGGGCCAAGGCTGCTTCGAAGGAATTGTGTGTTTCCTCGTTGGTCTTTGGACCTATCCGAAATGATCCCGCTCGCCTCAGGGCGGGATCAAATCGAGAACCGTCCCGGCATTCCGGAACCCATATTCTGTTGTCAGCATTTTCGTCGCTGCTGTTGAGCGCATCAAAAAGTTCGGCGACGGGCGGTCTCGGTTGCCCATCGCCACCTATTTTCCCATGGCTGCCGTAGCCTCCATGCCTTCACCGAGCGCTCGCAGTCCCGGGGTAAGATACTGCTTTATGAGCCTTTCGCGATGCGCGACAAATTCCGGCAGGCGGCTTACATGCCAAAGGCTAGGGTCGTTTGGAATGAGGTGCTCTTTCAGAAAATCTGCGTCTCTGGTGTTGATCCAGTCGGAAAAATCAGTGTTCGATTTTTCCAAATTTTCTCGCCCCAACAAGAGCTGTAAATTTCCCAAGCTATCTACGAAGTTCAAGATCTTAAGTATGCGGTCTTCCGATATGTTCGCGGCCATCAACGATCTGCGGCTGGCCAGCGATTTGGGGATAATATGGTCGATGTGGTAATTAGCCGTCCCCCAAGCTTGCTTGTCGTAGAGTAAAGACAATGCCAAAAATGCGGTCCGATGACCGTAGCGGATTTCCAGCAACGCATCCAAGTTCTGATCGTCGAAATTGACAACCCTTCCTCGACGCTTCTTCAGGCCGTCGATTAATTCGAAGTAGGGGAAGTCTTCGGAGTTTTCCAGGGATTCGCGAATGATAGCGCGGGACACGCCGATTGTCTGGTCCGAATTTCCGCCAAATACATTGTTAATTAGGCAGCCAAGCAGCCATCGATGAACTCGCTGCGAATTTTTTGCTTCGAATGAGGTGCTTCCGTCGAGTGATCCCCTTCTGACTTTAAAGAGGTAATATGAAATTGGTAGCAGCGCGTTGGCGCTGGTCAGTGTATCTCGATCGATCCCAAAGCGGTTGACTAATCTAAAAGTATCTTCGATGGATGTCCTTATATGGCTCCAATTGGCTTGAATGAGCGCTAAATTCTTGTTTGTGAAATTGCTGATCTTGTAGACATGTTCGAGGTCAGACAAGACGAGGCATGCTCGCATGACGAAATCTTTGTCAATGTCGTTCTTCCGAAGCGACGATTCGTTGAGATTTTCCACAAAACCATAGATTTCTTCTCGTGCGCTTATTCCCTCCCATTTGGACGTAATCATAGACAGTAGCAAATCAGATTTGCTCAATTTTGTCCCGCCATCGTTCGCTCGGATGAAGATGTCGAGAACCCGGTCGTAAGACTGGTTCTTTTCTGTGTAGAACGATACCACTTCGTCCTTCCAGATCACTCGGTAGAGCTGTTCAAGGTTTCGACGAGCTGTCCTTTGCTGAGCGATCGTAATGTCGCCGGGGAGGCTTTCCAAAAGCTTGTCTTGAAATCGGTAGAATTCGTCCTCACTGTCGAAGTCGAGCATTTTTCCCACTTTGAACCAGAGTTGATTTGGCTTAGTGGTGAGATCGTCTGCTGAGAACTTGAAGCCGTAGCCAATGCCCAATTCGCCGACAATCTCATCGTCTGCATTGGGGTCCTGCAAAAGGTTCAGATAGAGGCGCTGCCTCACCCACGCGTCGGGATTATCCCAACGCTTGTTCTTTATCTTAACTGTGTAAGTGCCGCGCAGGCCGATAAACAGCGAAGTCAGCCTTTGCTGGCCGTCGAGAACAAGCGTGACATCCCGCCCGTCGGTTTCTGCCGGTTCATTGTGAACCTGGCCATATCGGAAATGTTCGACGAACTGATAGATGTCCCAATTCTCTCTGTTTTCCGGCTTCACTTCCCAGAATAGGAAAGAGGAAATTGGGTAGCCCTTCATTAACGAGTCAAACAGAGCAATGATTTGGCTTGGCTCCCAAACATATGGTCGTTGGATCGCAGGTAGAAAGTAGCTCCGGTTTATGCGATCCACAATTCGCGAGACTGTCGTGGCACTGTATGACATCGTTTCCCCCATTCCTGCGTCGCCTTTCGAGGCTTGGCAGACTGAATCTCGATCGTCAATCGATTGGCGTTCTAACCCCCAACACGACCACGGCCTCCGTCAGGGGAGCTGACGGAGGCCGCGTCGGAGCATCGTCGCGCGCCTAGGTTCGCGCTTCGATGCGGGAGATCTTCGCCACGGTGGGAGCCGGGGCGAAGGGGAGCTCGGAATTAGAAGGGCAGCAGCACGTCCATCACCTGCTGGCCGTAGCGCGGCTGTTGGACGTCGGAGATCTGGCCGCGGCCGCCATAGGCGATGCGGGCCTGGGCGATCTTGCTGGAATCGATGGTGTTGTCGCTCTGGATATCTTCCGGCCGCACGATGCCGGCGACGATCAACTCGCGGACCTCGAAATTGACCCGCACCTCCTGCTTGCCCTCGACCACCAGATTGCCGTTCGGCAGCAATTGCGTCACCACCGCGGCGACGCTGGTCTGCAATTTCTCCTGGCGATCGACGGTGCCCTTGCCGTCGCTCGACGAGGTGGAATCGGTGGTCAGCAGCCGGCCGGGCAGCGCCGTGGTGCCGGTCAGCAACTTGCTGCCGACGAAATCGGTGACGCCGGAATCCTCCTTGTTGCTGCGGCTGCGCTTGGTCTCGTTGGCGATGTTGGCGTTGTCAGTGATGTTGACCGTCACCGTGAGAATGTCGCCGACCCGTGCGGCGCGCTGATCTTTGAAGAACGCGCGCGAGCCGTTGCGCCACAGCGAATTGGCATTGTAGGAGACCGTCTCCGGCTTCGGCATCGGCATCTGTACCGGCTTGTAGCCGGGCTGCGTGGTCGGGTTCTCGATCGCCGTCAGCGCCGGCCTCTCGCCGATCGAAGCCAGCCGGTCGATCGAGGAGCAGCCGCCGGCCAGTCCCCCGGTGGCCAGCAATGCGGCGACGAGGACCAGGCGGTTGATCTGAACTGACTTCAACATGGACATTACTCGGCTTTCGGGGCGATGGACGCAGTGGTGTCGGGCGCGGCGGCGATGGGGGCGGCGGTGGCGATCAGCCGCGGTCGGGGGACCGAGACCGCGACCTGGCCATGGCCGATCACGGTGCCGCTGACAGTGCGCTTGGATTGCAGATTGAGCACGCTGACGACGTCGCCCTCGGTGCCGGATTCCAGCGCCTTGCCGCGGACGGTGAGATACAGCCCGACCGCCTGGTAGGTCAGTGTCACGCTCTGGTCGCGCGACACCAGATCCGGCTTGACCAGATCGGCGATCCGCAGCGCGGCGCCGGAGCGCAATTGCCGCCGCGCCTGCATGCCGACCGCCTGGTCGCGGCCGGCGGCGTCCTTCGGGACCTCGGCCTTCGGCCGCCGCTCGATCACCACGTCGGAGGCCTTGATGATTTCATTGCGCTCGACGGCGCGCGCCAGCACCGCGGCTTCGACGGTTTCCACCACCGTGCCGCTGTAGCGCAGCCGCGCCGGCTGGGTTCCGGGCTCGCCGGCGATCACGAAGCTGACGTCGAAGCGGCCGTTGCGGGACTGGTAGTTGACGTCGGCCGGCCGCATCGCGCCGCTGTTGGCGGCGTCGAGCTGCAGTGTCTGCACGTCGCGGTAGAAGGTCAGCACCAGATTTTCGGCGTCGCCGAGGCCGTTGTGGTTGGCCAACGCATTGGCGATCTGCTGCTCGATCTCCTTGCCGCGCAGCGTCCGCGACAGCCGGGTCACCGAGATTTCGCGGATGTCGTTGGTCTCGACGCCGATCACCTGATGGGCGCGCAACGCCGCCAGCACGCTGGCAGTCGGCAGCGAGCCGGTGGTGCCGAGATCGGGCGCGCGGTAGATCGCGATCAGCGCCGCCGAGCCGGCATTGTCGATGACGTCGCCGATCCGCACCAGATCGTCGGTGACGCTCACATTGGCGCGCAGCACCGGACGCATCAACACGTCGGCCTTGCCGGACTGGATCGTGGGCAGCTCGGCCTCGGCCGTCTGTGCGGTCGCGGCGGCGGTGCCCACGGCGAACAGGGCGGCGGCAAGCAGGAGTGAACGAGCGATCATGATCGGCTCCCTCAGCGGAACATGTTGGAGGTGGATTGCAGCATCTGGTCGGCGGCGCTGACCACCTTGGCGTTCATCTCGTAGGCTCGCTGTGCGGAGATCAGATCGGAGATTTCGGTGACCACTTCGACATTGGCCTGTTCCAGGCTCTGCTGCTGGATGTCGCCATAGCCGTCGGCGGTGGCGATGCCGTCCTGCGGCGCGCCGGACGCCGGGGTTTCGACGAACAGATTGTCGCCCTGCGGCTGCAGGCCGGTCTTGTTGATGAAGCGGGTGAGGCTGATCTGGCCCAGCACCGTGGGGGTGGTGGAGCCGGTCACGGTGACCGAGACCTGGCCATTGCTGGCGATGGTGATGCCGGTGGCGCCGGTCGGCACCGTGATCGTCGGCTGCAGCGGATTGCCGCCCGAGGTGACCACCCGGCCGGTGTTGTCGGTGGTGAACGAGCCGTCGCGCGTATAGGAGAAGGTGCCGTCCGGCATCTGGATCTTGAAGAAGCCTTCGCCCCGGATCGCCAGATCGAGATCGTTGCCGGTCGGCGACAGCGTGCCCTGGGTCATGATCCGCGGCGTGCCGACGGTCTTGACGCCGCCGCCGATGTCGACGCCGACCGGCAGGATGGTGCCCTGATCAGAAGCCTGCGCGCCGACCCGGCGGACGTGGTCATAGATCAGGTCCTGGAACGCGGCGCGCTGCTTCTTGAAGCCGGTGGTGCGCATATTGGCGATGTTGTTGGAGATCACCTGGACGTTGAGTTCCTGGGCCGCCATCCCGCTAGCCGCGGTGTAAAGAGCGCGCATGGATCAGATTCCCTTGAGCGTGATGTCCGAAACGACGGCGTTCGGCGCGATCAGGCTCGCTTGAATGGTTAAGCCGGAACGTCGGCGAGTTTCTCGATCGCGGTTTTGCGCAGGTCGCCCTGCTGCTGCAGCATCGCCGAAATCTGGGTGTAGCTGCGGGTGACCTCGATCATCCGGCTCATCTCGGCGACCGAATTGACGTTCGACTTTTCGATGTAACCCTGATGCACCTGCGCGGTGGCGTCCGGCTGGCCGGGGCCGTTCGGCGACGAATACAGATTGTTGCCTTCCTTGAGCAGGCTCTGCGGGCTGGCGAACTTCACCAGCCGCAATTTGCCGCGCAGCGAGTCGATCGTATTGGCGCCTTCCACCACGCTGACGCCGCCATCGGCGGCGATGTTGATGTTCTTGTCGCCGGGCTGGAACACGATCGGGCCGCCGGTGCCGAGCACCGGATTGCCGCCCGCGGTGACCAGCTGGCCCTGCGGATTGATCGACAGCCCGCCGTCGCGGGTATAGCGCTCGCCGGCCGGGGTCTGCACCACCAGGAAGGCGGAGCCGTCGATCGCGACATCGAGCGGATTCTTGGTCTGCTCCATCGGGCCGGCGGCGAAATCGTGATAGCTGGCGCGATCCTGCACGAAGCTGACGCGGCGATCGCGGCGCAAGAAGTTGTCTTCATGGGCGCCGGTGTTGAGATATTCCTCGAACACCGATTTGTCGGCCTTGAAACCGTTGGTGTTGACGTTGGCGACGTTGTTCGCGACGACATCCATCTGGCGCTCAAGCACCATTTGCCGCGACAAGCCGACGAGAAACATATTCTCCATCGGTGGTTCTCCCCTCAATGAGCCGTGTCCCGCCCTCCCAGGCCGACCGCGGATCGTGCGAGCCGCGACGCTCTCCCAAGCTGCGGCTCGCATTCCCTCAAGCGAACGCCGTGCCAACTGGAAATGTTATTTATTTTCAGAGAGTTGGTCTTTTTCAGACAGGCCGGGAGGGCGGCAATAAGGTATTGTTGACCATGCCGACCGGCAGAATTTTCCTAGCTGGCGGCCGAAAGAAAGGTTCCATTAACCATTGCGACCTAGCGTCGTCACATCAGGGCCTTGGGCGCTGGCGGCAATCATATTCTGTTTCTGCCTGCCTGCGGCATCGAGATCATCCCCCAGAAAACCGGGCGACAGTCGATGGCGGACGACGACAAGACAACAGACGAGGGCGCAGCCGGCGCCGACGCGCCGAAGAGCAAAAAGAAGCTCATTATGATCGTTGCCGGCGCGCTGCTGCTGGTGGCGGTCGGCGGCGGCGGCTGGTTCTTCCTGATGGGCGGCCATGGCGAGGACACCCACGCCGAGGCCGCCAAGGAGGCCGTCAAGCCGCCGAACTTCATCGACGTGCCGGAGATCATGGTCAATCTCGCCGGCACGCCGGGCGAGCGGGTGCAATACCTCAAGGCCAAGATCGTGCTCGAGGTCAAGGAGGAGAAGCAGGTCGAACTGATTAAGCCGTCGATGCCGCGCGTCACCGATCTGTTCCAGACCTATATGCGCGAATTGCGCGCCAGCGACCTCAACGGCTCGGTCGGGCTGTTCCGGCTGCGCGAGGAGCTGACCAAGCGGGTTAATCTGGCGGTCGCGCCCAATCAGGTCTCGGCGGTGCTGTTCAAGGAAATGCTGGTTCAGTGACGGGATTCATCTAGGCCATGGCCAGCCAGGAACAACTCGATCAGGACGCCATCGCGGCCCAATGGGAAGCGTCGATGGCCTCGGAGGATCCCGAGGAGGCCGCGAAGGCGGCTGCCGAAAACGAACTCACCGGAACGATGGCCGAGCAATGGGCCGCGATGGTGGAGGACGGCGGCCGCGATCTCGGCGGCGGCAAGAACGGCGGCGAGCGCGTGCTGTCGCAGGAGGAAATCGACAACCTGCTCGGTTTCAGCGTCGGCGAAATTCACCTCGACGAGAATTCCGGCATCCGCGCCATCATCGATTCGGCGATGGTGTCCTACGAGCGTCTGCCGATGCTCGAAATCGTGTTCGACCGCCTGGTGCGGTTGATGACGACGAGCCTGCGCAATTTCACCTCCGACAATGTCGAGGTCTCGCTCGACCGTATCACCTCGGTGCGGTTCGGCGACTACATGAATTCGATCCCGCTGCCGGCGGTGCTGTGCGTGTTCAAGGCCGAGGAGTGGGGCAATTTCGGCCTCGCCACCGTCGATTCCAGCCTGATCTATTCGATGATCGACGTGCTGCTCGGCGGCCGCCGCGGCCAGGCCTCGCTGCGGGTCGAAGGCCGTCCCTACACCACGATCGAGACCAATCTGGTGAAGCGGCTGTTGGAAGTGGTGCTGGCCGACGCCGAACAGGCGTTCCGGCCGCTGTCGCCGGTGTCGTTCTCGATCGACCGGCTGGAAACCAATCCGCGCTTCGCCGCCATCAGCCGCCCCGCCAATGCGGCGATCCTGGTGCGGCTGCACATCGATATGGAAGATCGCGGCGGCAATATCGAATTGCTGCTGCCCTACGCCACCATCGAACCGATCCGCTCGGTTCTGATGCAGATGTTCATGGGCGAGAAATTCGGCCGCGATCCGGTCTGGGAAGGCCATCTCGCCACCGAGATCGCCCAGGCGCAGATGTCGGTCGATGCGGTGCTGTACGAAGCCGAAATCCCGCTGAAGAAACTGATGAGCCTGAAAGTCGGCGACACCTTGCCGCTGGAGATGCGCTCCGACGCGCTGGTGTCGGTGCGCTGCGGCGACGTCATCCTGACCGAAGGCCGGATGGGCCGGGTCGGCGACCGCGTCGCGATCCGCATCACCAAACCACTGCGCAAGCCGGTCACCACCTTCGCGATGTTCGAACGCGCGGACGAGCAAACCAAGTTGATGGAGGCACAATGAACCATACCATCGGAATTGTGATCGAGAGCCTGGTTGCGGTGCTGCTGCTGCTGACGATCGGATATTGCATGCTGCTCAACAAGCGCCTGCTGCGGCTGAAGGCCGACGAGCAATCGCTGAAGGCGACGATCGGCGAGCTGATCACCGTGACCGAGATCGCCGAACGCGCGATCGGCGGGCTCAAGCATACGGTGCGTGAGGTCAACGAAAACCTCGGCCGCGATATCGCCGCCGCCACCAGCCTGTCGGATCATCTGAAGCGGCAGCTGGCGGAAGGCGACAATGTGCTGCGGCGGCTGACCAAGATCGCGGTCGCGGCCCGGCCGATCGCCGAGCAGCACTCCGCCGAACCGAGCCCGGCACCGGCACCGGCACCGGCGCCGGCTGCGGCGCCGGTGTCGGCGGCGCGGGCCAATGCGGCCGCCGCCGAAGCCTTCGCCGAACGCAGGCGACCGACCGGCATCGCCGCATGAGCGTGATGCGCGATATCCGCCTGATCCCCGTGGTCATTGTCGCGGTGTGCAGCCTGGCGGTGCTGAAGATCGCCGGGCTGGTGCTCGATGGCGGCTATGTGTTCGACTATCAGGCGGTAAAGACCAAGCCGTCATGGGCCGAGGAGAATTTCAACTTCCCGACCGGCCGCCAGGTCCAGGCGCAGGATCAGGACATCACCGGTTCCGCGCACGGCGCGGCGAAGAAAGAGGAGCCGAAGCCCGCGGTCGCCGCACCCGCAACGGCTCCGCCGGCCGAGCCGGTGCCTGAGCCGCCGGCGCCGGTGTCGGCGGCCGAGCGCGCCATCCTGGAGCGGCTGCAGGCCCGGCGCCAGGAGCTGGACGCGCGGGCGCGCGAGGTCGAAATCCGCGAAAGCCTGCTCAAGGCCGCCGAGCGGCGGATCGAATCCAAGGCCCAGGAA
Organism: Rhodopseudomonas sp. BAL398; assembly: GCF_033001325.1. Classification (NCBI taxonomy): domain Bacteria; kingdom Pseudomonadati; phylum Pseudomonadota; class Alphaproteobacteria; order Hyphomicrobiales; family Nitrobacteraceae; genus Rhodopseudomonas; species Rhodopseudomonas sp. BAL398. Next base: position 2,586,885 of record NZ_CP133111.1, on the reverse strand, counting down.
ATCAAGGCGGTCGAGGGCCGAATCGACGCCGCTACCGAAAAGAAGACCGAGGCCGACGCCGCCCGCTTCAAGGGCATCATCACCATGTATGAGGGGATGAAGCCGAAGGACGCCGCCAAGATCTTCGACCGGCTGGAAATGCCGGTGCTGTTCGACATCGCCTCGCAGATCGCGCCCCGGAAAATGTCCGACATTCTCGGACAGATGTCGCCGGCGGCGGCCGAACGCCTGACCGTCGAACTGGCCCGTCGCGCCAATGGCGACAAATCGGTCTCCGCGGCCAATCTGCCGAAGATCGAGGGACGTCCGGCGCAGCCGAACGGCAATTGACGCGGTGGCGCGATCAATCGGTTGCGCTCAGAGCCTGACCGAGAATGCGGCCGATAGAATCGACCTCGATCTCGTCATTGCGAGCCGAGGCCGGCGCGAAGCGCCGTCCGATAGCGAAGCAATCCAGGGCCGCGAGGCAGGACTGGATTGCTTCGTCGCTGCGCTCCTCGCAATGACGGCCTGTAGTCAGATGCTCAGGCGGAAATCCGCGTCAGCACCGCCTTGAAACCCAGCGACGGTGCCTCCGCGGCGGTGCCTTCGAACTGCGCGAAATCGCCGATCGAGGACCCCTGGAAGTTGACCCGGACCTCGTCGAGGCCGAACACCGACGGCAGGCCGGAATCCTTGGTGTGGCGCTTGCTGATCACCGCGCCGGTGATGGTGTCACCCTGCACCTCATAGGTGCCGATATAGGCGAATGCCGAACTGCCGCCGTGCAACCGGCCGTTTTCGGCAAAGATCACGCCGACGGCCTTCTGCCGCGGCGTTTCGAACTCGACCTTGTACAAGCCCTTGAGCATCGGTCGGCAATCTCGCGTTGAACGGAGCCGACTGTGCCTGACTTGTCGAGCCATGACAGTCAACTTTGGTTGCATAGGGCGCAATGACGCACGTCGTGTCAACGTCACCATCGGCGGCTTTCGTCCTGGCCCGGCTCATTGGATGGTTAAACGATCGTTAACAGCTTTCATGCCCTAGTGGGCGAGCCTTGCGGCTGGCTGCGACGCCGCGCGCGGGTTGCCGGTGGGCGAGGTGCGGATCGCATCAGAGCGTTCGACTTAACAGCTCGTTCAACGGCGAAAATATACACTGAGGTAAATCAGGGCATGCGGCCCGATCGGAATCGTCGACAGTAAGCGCGTTGACCGGAAGATACGACGAATGGTGCGGATGGCTGCCGCTGGAGTTTGGTCGCAAGCGCGCGCCTATGCGCGCGTGGTCCAATACTGCCTTGCGTTCGCCGTGCTGCTCGCGGTGGCGCTGACCGCGCAGGATTGTCGCGCCCAGCCGGTCAGAGGCGAGGCCAGTTTCACCGCCACCGGCGGCTATGGCCGGCTGGTGTTCAGGCTCGCCGAGGACGTCGAGACCGACGTCAGCACCGCCGGCATGATCGTGGTGATCCGCTTCAAGCGCCCGGTCGATATTTCGGTCGAGAAACTCCCCGAGGCCTCGGCGGATTATATCGGCTCGGCGCGGCGCGATCCGGACGGGTCGGCGATCCGGCTGGCGCTGTCGCGCAAGGTCACCGTCAATGCGATGGCGGCCGGCGAGCAACTGTTCATCGATCTGTTGCCGGAGGGCTGGACCGGGGCGCCGCCCGGGCTGCCGCAGGAGGTGGTGCGCGAATTGACCGAGCGCGCCCGCGCCGCCGAACGCGCGCTGCGGCTGCAACGCGCCAGCGCCGACCGCAAGAAACGCCCGCCGATCCGGGTTCGGACCTCGGTGCAGCCGACCTTCGTGCGCTACGTGTTCGAGACCCCCGACGATGTCGCGGTGTCCTCGACGCTGGGCGACCAGAAATTGTCGATCCTGTTCAATGCCCCGCTGAACTTTGACCTGGCGGATGCCAAGCTGGCGACGCCGGCGAATATCGGCTCGATCAGCCAAAGGGTCGATGGCCAGACCTCCACCGTCGAAGTGGCGCTGATCGGCAATGTCGACGTCCATTCGTTCCGCGAGGACCGCAACTTCATCGTCGATGTCGGCTTCGAGGCGCCGGATGGAACGCCGCGGGCCCGGATCGGAGCCGGCGGTCTGGTGCTGCCGATGGCGGCCGGCGCCAAGCCGAATGCCGAACCCGGCGCGAGCGGCCATGACCCGGCTGGCCATGACACTGCCAGCCATGACAGCGCGCCGCACGGCGCCGAGCCGTCGCCGCCGAACCCGGAGGCGAATGCGCGGCCGGCCGGGCACGCCGCCGACGCCAGTCACGCCGCCAAGCCGGAAGCCAAGGCAGAAGCCAAGTCTGAACCAAAGGCCGAACCGAAAGTCGCTCTCAAGGCCGCAGCCCCATCCTATATCGCGCCGGCGCCGGCCGGCCCCTCGGCGATGGCGACCGCCGATGCCGCTCCGATGCCGCCGGCCGCTCCCAAATCGATGAGGCCGGCGCCGGCCGGCCCCAGCGCGGCCAATGCCGCGGGCGCTGCCAACCCGACCCCCATGACGGCGCGCGTGGCGAAGCCGATGGCGCCGGCGCCGGCCGGCCCGGAGGTCGACAGGCCGGCACCGGCTGTCGCCGCGGCGCAGCCCGAGATGCCGATGGCGCCGGCGGCCAGCCCCGCAAAAGCCGCGCTGGCCGCGCCCAGCGCTTTGGCGAATCCGGTCGAAGCGCGGCGCAGCGCCGAGGGTTTGCGCCTGACCTTCAACTTCGCCGGCCCGACCCCGGCGGCGCTGTTTCGGCGCGCCGACAATCTGTGGCTGGTGCTCGACAGCAAGGCGCCGTTCAATCTCGATGCGATCCGCCGCGAGGGCGGCAGCTCCGTCGGCGACGTCAGCACGGTGGTGTTGCCCGAGGGGCAGGCGATCCGAATCCGGCTGAACCGCCCGCAACTGGCGGCGCTACGCGACGAGGATTCCGGCTCCGGCCGCAAATGGTCGGTGGTGCTGGCCGATACCGGGCAGTCGCCCTCGGCGCCGCTAACCGCGGTGCGCAACATTTCCGACCCGGCCCATGCCAGCCTGACGGTGGCGCTGGCTGGGGCCGGCAAGACCCACAGGCTGGTCGACCCGGAGGCCGGCGACGCCCTCGAGGTGATCACCGCGTTGCCGCCGCCGCGCGGACTGATCAAGCGGCAGAATTTCGTCGAATTCGCGCTGCTGGAATCGATCCACGGCCTGGTGGTTCAGCGTTATGCCGACGACGTCAAGATCGAGACCGCGGGCGGCGCGGTGACGCTGAGCCGGCCGGACGGTCTGACGCTGTCATCCGCCGATGCCGGCGCGCGCGACGCCGCCTCGGCGACGCGGCCGTTCTTCGATATCGACCAATGGACCAAGGATCAGCAGGCGCCGTTTACCGAGCGGCTCTACGCGCTGGTCGAGGCCGCGGCGATGGCCAGCGGCAGCGCGCGGCTGCCGGCGCGGATCGACCTGGCGCGCTTCTACATGGCGCGGGGGATGTATCAGGAGGCCAAGGGTGTGCTCGATCTGGCGCTGTCCGATACGCCGGTCGGGCAGGAAGATCCGTCGGCGATGATCGGCCATGCCGCCGCCAGCGCGCTGATGGGGCGGCCCGAGCAGACCTTGAAGGACATCACCAATCCGGCGATCGCCACCGGCTACGACGCGCAGCTGTGGAAGGCCTATGCGATGGCCCGGCAAGGCAAATGGGCCGAGGCGCGGGAAAAATTCAAGAGCGTCGAATTCGCCATGACGGCACTGCCGCTGGACATTCAGCGCGTGCTGATCGCCAGCGCCATGCACGCCTCGCTGGAGGTCAAGGATTATTCCGGCGCCGCCGATCGCAGCCGCGATCTCGATCTGGTCGGGGTGCCGCCGGCGATGACGCCGATGATGACGCTGATGCGCGGCAGGCTCGACGAAGCGCTCGGGCGTGATCAGGAGGCGCTGGTCAAGTACCACAATGTGATCGTGTCATCGGACCGCAAATCGGCCAGCGAGGCCAAGCTGCACGAACTGATCCTGAAGCAGAAGCGCAAGGAAATCAGCGCGACCGACGCGCTGCCGGAGCTGGAGCGGCTGGCGGTCACCTGGCGCGGCGACGAGCAGGAAGTCAAAGTGCAGCAGCTGCTGGCGCAATTCTATGCCGGTCTCGGCCGCTACCGCGAATCGCTGGCCGCGGCCAAGACGGCGACCCAATTATTGCCGAATTCGGAAGCGGCGCGGGCGGCGCAGGACGCCGCCCGCGCGCTGTTCTCGGACCTGTTCCTCGGCAGCAAGGGCGACGACATGCCGCCGATCGACGCGCTGGCGACCTTCTACGAATTCCGCGAATTGACGCCGATCGGGCGGCGCGGCGACGAGATGATCCGCCGGCTGGCGGACCGGCTGGTGGCTGTCGATCTGCTCGATCAGGGCGCCGAATTGCTGCAGTACCAGATCGACAAGCGGCTCGAGGGCGCGGCGCGGGCCGGCGTCGCCGCCAAGCTGGCGATGATCTATCTGATGAACCGCAAGCCGGACCGCGCCATCGCGGCGTTGCGCACCACGCGGATTTCCGATCTCTCCGGCGAGGTACGCCAGCAGCGGCTGCTGCTCGAGGCCCGCGCCCAAAGCGATATCGGCCGCCACGATCTGGCGCTCGACATCATCTCCAACAGCGGCGGTCGCGAGGCGATCCGGCTGCGCTCAGATATCTATTGGGCGGCGCGGCGCTGGCGCGAGGCCTCCGAACAGATCGAACTCTATCTCGGCGACCGCTGGCGCGATTTCACCCCGCTCACCGCCGCCGAAAAGGGCGACGTGATCCGCGCCGCGGTCGGCTACGCGCTGGCCCAGGACGCGCTGGGGCTGATGCGGTTTCGCGACAAATTCATGCCGCTGATGACGGCCCCCGACGACCGCGCCGCGTTCAACGCCGCCAGCATGCCGAGTTCGGGCAACAGCTCGGAATTCGGCGCGATCGCCAAGATGGCGGCCGGCGTCGATACGCTTGGCGGCTTCTTGCGCGAGATGAAACAGCGATTCCCGGACGCCAGCGCCAGGGCGATCATCCCGGCCGCCGACCGTGAGGCCACCGGCACGCTGCCGGCGATCAAAGGCGTGACGACCACCGCGGCGCATTGATCATGGCGCGGGAGGCGGTGAAGTTCGCGGCCCGCAGCTACGCCTCGAGCACTTCCTGAACCGCCGCGAACACCTCCTCGGCGGTGCCGTCGATCTTGCCTTCGGCCCAGGCCAGGAACGCCGCGGCGAACACCTTGCGGCCGGCGTCCGGATCATCATTGGCAATGACCTCTTCGCAGCCGTGATCATAGACCAGCGCATTGGCCTCGACCGCAATGGCGGTGACGGCCATCAGCCGCTTGTCGTGTCCGGCAAAAAGTTGCGTATCCATGGCGGCGCTCCTGCGATCCATCGTCCGGCAGGGCACTCAACTACCGCCTTTGCTGTCGGATGGCTTTGATCCGGATCACGTAGCGGCGCGCAAAAAAGCGGCACGGCGCCGGCTCGGCACGCGCTTGGCGTGCGACCAATCGGACGGGTGACCTGGACGAACACCGCCGGTAAAGACATCACCATGCCGTCGCCAGCCGTCAGGGATCGGGCGCATCGGCCCCAAGCGTAAGGCAAGCATCATGCGGATCGATCTCGGAACAGGTTTGGCGGCGATCGCGGTGGCGATGCTGATCGGCGTCGCGACGCCTTGTCCGGTGGCGGCCGCAACGGCGCGCGCGCCGGCCGGGCTTGCTTTCTACACACCGCCATCGCCGCTGCCCGAGGCCAAGCCCGGCACCGTGATCTGGAGCCGCCGCGCGCCCAGGGCGATCGCGCTGCCGAGCGCGCGGCGCCAGCATCTGGTGCTGTATCATTCCCGCGCCATCGACGGCCGCGACATCGCGGTGTCCGGTACGCTCTACATTCCGCGCGGCACGCCGCCGAAGACCGGCTGGCCGCTGATCACCTGGACCCACGGCACCACCGGGCTGGTGGCGAAATGCGCGCCGTCGCGCGACACGCGTCGCGGGCCGGAGCACTACGCGCTGGCTCCGGCGCGCGCCATGCTCGACGTCTATGTCCGCCGCGGCTATGCGGTGGCGTTCAGCGATTTCGAGGGGCTCGGCGGTTCGACCGCCGTGCACCCGTTCCTGCAAGGCGAGGCCGAGGCCCATGGCGCGCTCGACATCATGCGCGCGGCGCGGCAGCTCGATCCGCGGATCGGGACGCGCTATGTGGTGATGGGCCATTCGCAGGGCGGCCAGGCCAATCTGTTCACCGCGGCGCTCGGTCCCACCTACGCGCCGGAATTCAAGCTGCTCGGCAATGTCGCCTTCGCCCCGGCGTCGCAGATCGGCGAGCGCATCACCGAGATGAGCAAGGCCAACAAGCCATCTGTGGCGCTGGTCTATGCGATGGCGTTTCTGCAGGGGCTTGCCGCCAACCATCCGCAGATCGACCTTGCAACGATCCTGACGCCGCAGGCGCTGGCGCATCTCGACGAGATGAAGCACGAATGCATTTCCGAGACGCTCGGTATCTCCGGCTCGCGCGGCTCCGGCTATTGGCCCAAGGCCATTCCGAAGGATCAGTTCCTGCCCGGCGCCGATCTCGGCCCGGTGCTGAAACTCGCAATGGCCAATGATCCCGACCGCCTCAAGATCGCGGCACCGACGCTGATCATGCAGGGCGGCCGCGATGTCACGGTGCTGCCGCGGACCAACGACGCGCTGGCGCGGGCCTTGTGCAAATCCGGCACCGAGTTGATGTACGAGGTGTTTCCCAGCGCCGATCACGAGACCGTGGTGCAGCAGGGCAAGCGGCTGTCGCACGCCTTCGTCAAGGCCCGCTTCGCCGGCAAGCCGGCGATCAGCAACTGCAACACGCTGCCGACCGCGGCGGGGCAATAAGGCATTCCTGAAAGGGCGCCGTACCTCGGACGGGCGCGGCATTCTTTATGCCGCTCTGCAAAGCCGGGACGGTTGCGAATACGACATTTCGTTATGGGCCTGGATCAGCAGCGCGCCACGCCGCTTCGCGGCGTATTGCGCAGCATCGGGGTCCCGCAGTCTCACCCGCCGGTGTAACTTTGCACCAGACTGCCCGCCACCAGCGACCAGCCGTCGACCAGCACGAAGAAGATCAGCTTGAACGGCAGCGACACCACCACCGGCGGCAGCATCATCATGCCCATCGACATCAGCACCGAGGCCACCACCATGTCGATGATCAGGAACGGCAGGAACAGCAGGAAGCCGATCTCGAAGGCGCGCTTCAATTCCGAGATCATGAAGGCCGGCACCAGAATCCGGAACGACATCTCCTCGGGCGTCGCCGGCGGCGGTTCGCCCGACAGGTCCATGAACAGCTTCAGATCCTTTTCGCGGACGTTCTTCTGCATGAAGCCGCGCAACGGCGCGGCGGCGCGCACCAGCGCTTCATCGACGGTGATCTGGTTGGCGACCAGCGGCTTGATGCCGTCATCATAGGATTTCTGCAGCACCGGCCCCATCACGAAGGCGGTGAGAAACACCGCCAGCGCGACGATCACCGAATTCGGCGGCGCGGTCGCGGTGCCGAGCGCGGTGCGCAGCAGCGACAGCACCACCACGATCCGGGTGAACGACGTCATCATCACCAGGATCGACGGCGCGATCGACAGCACCGTTAGCAGCGCGATCAGCTGGATCGCACGCTCGGTGACGCCGCCGCCGGGGCCCTGGCCGCCGAGATTGATGCTGATGTCCTGCGCCAGCGCCGGAACGCTCAGCGTTACGGCGACGATCAGGGTCAGGACAAAGGTGACAACTCTACGCGGCGGAGCCTGCGGCCTCACGAAGGGGTCTTCGGACGTCCCAACAGCGACGCCATCTCGTCTTCCAGGTTCTCGAAGCCGGACTTCGGCGCGGCCGACAGCGGTGCGGCGATCGGCGGCTCCTGACGGGGCTCCTGACGCGGTTCGGGACGCGGCTCCTGGCGGGGTTCGGGACGCGGACGGTTCGCCGCCGGCTCGGATGCGACCGGAGCGGCGCCCTGAGCGGCGTCTTGGGCTTCCTCGGGCTCGGAACGGACCTCGCCGGCCGGCCGCCGCAACGCGGCCTCCAGCCGATTGGCCATTTCGGCCAGATTCTGGTCGGCCGACGAGATGCTAGGTGCGGGTGCCGGCGACGGCACGGGGCGTTCGGCGCGTAGCGGCGGTGCTTTTGGCGGCTCGGCCGGGCGCGGCGGCCGCGGCATCGGCGGCATCACCGGGTCGGGGCGGGGCTGGGCGCGGGGCACCGGTTCCATGCGGGGCTCGCGCGGCTCGATGCGCGATTCGCGCGGTTCCATCCGCGGTTCGGGGCGGGGCTCCGGGCGGCTGATCGTGTCCAGCATGATCCCCGGCATGTGGTCGGGATTGCGCGGCGGGATCGGCGGCGTCGGGCGGCGCAGCTCGTCCTGGAACGGCGCCGGCGGCGCGCTGCGGCGGACCTCTTCGGCAAAAGACGGTCGCTGCGCCCGCGGCGGCAAATCCGGCAGCGGTGGCAGCTGCGGCTCGTGCTGATCAGCGTGGGTGTCGCCATCCCAATGTCCGGTATCGAGCGATGTCGGCCGCGGCAGCTCGCTGCCTTGGCGCGGTGGCATTTGCTCGCGGATCGGGCCGGCGCGCACGATGTTGGGCTCCACCACGATATCGGTGGGCCCGCCGATCATCAGCAGATGTTCGACATTGTCGCGGCGCACCAGCACCAGGCGGCGGCGTCCATCGACCGCGGCGGCGTCGATCACCGCCAGCCGCGGCATCCGGCCGCGATTGGAATTGGCGCCGAGCCGGTTGCCGGCGAAGCGGCGGACCAGCCATGCCACGAGGCCGATCAACGCCAGGACGGCCAGAAAGGCGAAAAAGAAAATCACAGGCTGCGGCATAGATTATCCCCGGCAATGAGCGCCATTGCGTGATCCCGCGTGTGGTCCTGAGCGTGGTTTTGACATCGCCGAACACGGATTCCAGAATTTACAACACATCAAACGACGCGCGGTTCGCCTAACTCAAGACGCAATGCTTAACAAGCGGCGGCAAGTTCTGCCGTACCAAGCTTCTCATACCCCACGAATCGAGCCACCAAAACAACTTCTGTCGGCTATCCTCAGGTCGCTTTGCGGCTTGGCCCCCACCAAGGGCGAACGCTGCCCCGGTCCGGAGCGCTGGCGGCGACGCATTAATCGCAGATTAACCCGGCGTTAACCATAAGGGCGGCAAATTCTGCCCACCTCAGCGACGGTGTCGCGGTTCAGGGGTGGAGACAGGCCATGGCCATCAGTGATTTTCCGATCTTGTCGGCGCTGCGCACCAAGATGCAATGGCATCAGGAGCGCCAGCGGGTGCTTGCGGAGAACATTGCCAATTCCGACACGCCCAACTTCAAGCCGCGCGACCTGGTCGAACCGAAATTCGACGCCACCGGCAATGTCGCCGGCGCGATGGGGACGCTGCCGATGCTGCGCACCAGCGCCAGCCACATGACCGCGCCCGGCGCGGTCGACACTTTCACCAAGAACGGCAATGGCGGGTTCCAGACCCGCCCGGCCGGCAACGCCGTCAATCTGGAGGACGAGATGCTCAAGGTCTCGGCCAACCAGATGGATTTCGCCGCCGCGACCTCGCTGTACGGCCGCAGTCTGGGACTGCTGAAGACCGCGATCGGCAAGCGCTGACGTAACCGCAACCGGGAGGGCATGAAATGGCTGACAATTCGAGCGATTTCGCCAGATCGATGGGAATCGCCACCTCCGGCCTGCGGGCGCAGGCCGGGCGGATGCGGGTGATCTCCGAAAACATCGCCAATGCCGAATCGACCGCGCTGACCGTGGGCGGCGATCCCTATCGCCGCAAAGTGCCGACCTTCACCTCGACGCTGGACCGGGCGCTGGACGCCAAGGTGGTGACGCTGGGCCGGGTGGTGCCGGACAGTTCGGATTTTCGCGTCAAATACGAGCCCAGCAACCCGGTGGCCGACGCCGCCGGCAACGTCAAATACCCCAACGTCAATCCGTTGGTGGAAATGACCGACATGCGCGAGGCGCAGCGGTCCTACGAGGCCAATCTCAACATCATCAGCGCCACGCGCCGGATGATCCAACGCACCCTCGACATTCTCAAAGCCTGAACAGGACAGCTGAGCCATGGCATCTCCGATCACAGCCGCGAACGCCTATGCGAGCCTCGCCCGCCTCACCAGCGCCGGCGGCGCCGGCAAGACCCTCGGCGGTGGCGACACCGCCGGCGGCCCGTCGTTCGGCGCGCTGCTGAAAGACGCGATGGGCAGCGTGATGGACGCCGGCCGCAAGTCCGACGCCCAGACCATGGCGATGGCGTCCGGCAAATCCAACGTGATGGACGTCGTCACCGCGGTCTCGGAGACCGACGTCGCGGTGTCGACGCTGGTGTCGGTGCGCGATCGGGTGATCCAGTCCTACGAGGACATCATGAAGATGCAGATCTGAGAACGACCAACGAACCTCATCCTGAGGAGCGGCCGCAGGCCGCGTCTCGCAGGATGGGACTGAAGACCCCTTGGTTCGAGACGCGCGCCAACAGCGCGCTGCTCACCGTGAGGGGCATGATTTTGGCTCGAAGGAAATTGGAATGACAGGCGCTGAAACCCTCGACATCGCCCGCGATGCGGTCTGGACCATCGTGGTGGTGTCGTCGCCGCTGATGGTGGTGGGGCTGGTGGTCGGCGTCGTCGTCTCGCTGGTGCAGGCGCTGACACAGATCCAGGAACAGACCCTGGTGTTCGTGCCGAAAATCATCGCGATCTTCATGACGCTGGTGCTGGCTTTGCCGTTCATGTCCGACGCGCTGCACAGCTACATGATGCGGATCACGTCGCGAATCATCGGTGGTTAGCGCATGATCGCCGCGATTCGAATCCGCGTCCGCATCGCTTGACACCGCGGCAGCGCAGGGACCGCCATGCGCATTGACGTCTCATTCTTGCCGGCGCTGGCCGCCGCCTTCATGCTGGTGTTCGCGCGCATCGGCACGATGGTGATGCTGATGCCGGGCCTCGGCGAGGTCAACATTCCGGTGCGGGTCAAGCTGGCGATCGCGCTGACGCTGACGCTGATCATCCTGCCGCTGCACCGCAATGCCTATCATGTCGACATGACTTCGCTGGCGCCGCTGCTGGTGTTGATGCTGCAGGAAATCATCATCGGCGTCGTGCTCGGCGCCACCGCGCGGGTGACTTTATCGGCGCTGCAGGTCGCCGGCACCGTGGTCGCCCAGCAGCTCGGGCTAGGCTTCGTCACGGCGATCGATCCGACCCAGGGCCAGCAGGGCCTGCTGATCGGCAATTTTCTCACCATGCTGGGCATCACGCTGCTGTTCGCCACCGATACCCATTATCTGGTGATCGCCGCGCTCGACGACAGCTACAGGATCTTCGTGCCGGGCGAATTGATGCGCAGCGGGGACGTCGCCGCGCTCGCCACCCGCGCCTTCGCGGCCGCCTTCAAGATCGGGATGCAGCTGGCCGCGCCGTTTTTGGTGTTCGGCCTGGTGTTCAATATCGGGCTCGGCGTGCTGGCGCGCTTGATGCCGCAGATGCAGGTGTATTTCGTCGGCGTGCCGATGTCGATCATGATCGGCTTCGTGATCCTGGCCGCCGTGCTCGCCACCATGATGGGGACCTTCCTCGACTACTTCATCGGTGTGATGCACGAGATGATCCCGCGAACCTGATTGTTGCGAAGGCCTGAACTATGTCGGACGACGATACCTCAGAGAAAACACAGGACCCATCGCAAAAAAAGCTCGATGACGCGTTGGAGCGCGGCGACGTCGCCAAGAGCCAGGAGGTCAATACCTGGTTCTTGATCGCTGGCGCCACGCTGGTGCTGTCGTCGTTCGGCAGCTCGATCGGCTCCGGAATCCAGATTCCGATGCGCAATCTGATCGAGAATTCCTGGATGATCCGGACCGACGGCCCGGGGCTGCTGCAACTGACCAAGAGCTTGCTGGTGGTGCTGATCTCGGCGCTCGGCGTGCCGCTGCTGATGCTGATGCTGGTGGCGATCGGCAGCAATCTGGTGCAGCACCGCCTGGTGTTCTCGGCGGAATCGCTCACGCCAAAATTCAGCAAGCTGTCGCCGATGGCCGGGGCCAAGCGGCTGTTCGGCAAGCAGGCCGGGGCAAACTTCCTCAAGGGCATTTTCAAGATCATCGCGCTCGGCGCGGTGATGGTGGCGGTGCTGTATCCGGAGCGCGGCCGGCTCGACGCGATGATCCATTTCGACACCGCGGCGATCATGGGCGTGATCGTGACGCTGACGCTGAAGCTGATGACCGCCGTCGTGGCGATGCTGGCCTTCGTGGCGATCGCCGATTTCTTCTTCCAGTACCGGACCTGGTACGAGAAGCAGAAGATGTCGATGCAGGAATTGAAGGAAGAGCACAAACAGGCCGAAGGCGACCCGCACATCAAGGGCAAGCTGCGGCAGTTGCGGCACGAGCGGATGCGCAAGCGGATGATGGCCGGGGTGCCGCAGGCCTCGGTGATCATCACCAACCCGACCCACTTTTCGGTGGCGCTGAAATACGAGCGCGGCATGCCGGCGCCGATCTGCGTCGCCAAGGGCCAGGACATGATCGCGCTGAAGATCCGGGAGATCGCCAAGGCCAACGACATCCCGATCATCGAGAACGTGCCGTTGGCGCGCTCGCTCTACGCCACCGTCGAGGTCGACGCCGAAATCCCGGTCGAACACTATCAGGCGGTCGCTGAGATCATCGGCTACGTCATGGGGCTCAAGCGCGGCCTGTCGGGCCGCAGGGCGTGAGATGACCCCCAAGGTCAGCGTCGAGATCACCATTAAGGTTGGCTTCAAGGCCGGGTTCGGGCCGTTTTCCTTAACAATGCGGCCGGATTGCGCCCGGTCGCCACACGATCCGCTTGCCTTGGCGGCTCCGATTCAGGCACTCAAGGGGCGGCGGGCGCAGCGCCCGCGCCAGGAAATGTGTTCGGTTTCATGACCAGCAACGACCACGACAGTTCGTCCGAGGCGCTGAGCACCGCTCAGGAGTCACCGCGACGCGGCGGCAGCATCGTGCTGGTCCTGGTGGTGGCGGGCGCCATTGTCGCCGCCGCGGTGGCGCTGATGACGCTCGGCCGCGCCGAGGCGCAGCCGTTCATCCTCGGCCTGTTGGCGCTATTGGCGATGGTCGGCCTGTTCATGCTGTTCGCCTTCGCGGCCGGCATCGTGCGCTTCGCCGACCGCGCCGCCGACGACCCGATCATGCGTCCGATCGCCGATCACGCCTTCGACGGCCTGGCGGTGACCGATTCCCGCGGCCATGTGATCTATGCCAACCAAGTCTATCTGTCGCTGACTGGGGCGGCCAACCGCGAGGAGGCGCGGCCGGTGGAGCGGGTCTTCATCGGCAATCCGGACGTCTCCGAGGCCGTGTTCCGGCTGTTGAAGGCGGCGCGCGAAGGCAAGCGCCAGCAGGAAGAGGTCCGCGTCGCCAGTCCGGACGGCGTCCACGGCCGCTGGCTGCGGATGCGGGTGCGCCCCCTTGGCACCACCACGCGCGAGTCGAAATATTCGGTATGGTCGCTGGCCGACATTACTCGCGACCGCGAACGCCAGGAAGACGTGTTCCAGGAATTGCAGCACGCCATCGAATATCTCGACCACGCGCCCTGCGGGTTCTTCTCGGTCGATGCCGCCGGCAACCTGGTCTATGTCAACGCCACCTTGGCGAACTGGCTCGACCACGATCTGGCCGAGATCGGCTCCGGCGGGCTGAAGCTCGGCGACATCGTCTCCGGCGACGGCGCCGCGCTGTTGACTTCGATTCCGCCCGAGCCCGGCGAGGTCAAGACCGAGGTGTTCGACATCGACCTCAAAATGCGCAGCGGCAAGACCATGCCGGCGCGGCTGTATCACAAGCTGGCATTCGGCGCCGACGGCGCCCCCGGCGCGTCGCGGACCCTGGTGATCAGCCGGGCTCGCGACGAGCGGCTCGATCCGCAGCGCGCCGCCGAAGTCCGCTTCGTGCGGTTCTTCGACCACACCCCGATGGCGATCGCCACCGTCGACAAGGCCGGCGCGGTGGTACTGGCCAATGCCCGTTTCGCCAAGCTGGCGCAGAGCCTCAACCCGGCCGTCAACAAGTCGATCCTCGCCGCGGCCAACGACCGCGACCGCCATCTGCTGGTCAACGCGATCGCCCAGGCCGCGCAGGGGCAGGGCGACATCGCCCCGGTCGAAGCGATGCTGGAAAGCGCGCGCGAGCGCTGGGGCCAGTTCTTCGTCACCGCGGTGCTGGAGGACGAAGGCGATTCTGAAGTGGCGATCGTCTACATCCTGGAGACCACCGAGCGGCGGGTCCTGGAGAACCAGGTCAACCAGGCGCAGAAGATGGACACCATCGGCCAGCTCGCCGGCGGCATCGCCCATGACTTCAACAATGTGCTGTCCGCCATCATGATGGCCAACGACTTCCTGCTAAACGCCCACAAGCCGACCGATCCGTCGTTCCAGGACATCATGCAGATTAAGCAGAACGCCACCCGCGCCGCGACGCTGGTGCGGCAGCTGCTGGCATTCTCGCGCAAGCAGACGCTGCGGCCGCAGGTGCTCGACCTCGGCGAGGCGTTGAGCGACATCGACCGGCTGCTGAAGCGGCTGATCGGCGAGAAGGTGACGCTGGAAATGCTGCACGGCCGCGATCTGTGGCGGGTCAAGGCCGATATCTCGCAATTCGAGCAGGTCATCGTCAATCTCGCCGTCAACGCCCGCGACGCGATGCCGCTCGGCGGCCGGCTGACGATCCGCACCGCCAATGTCACCGCGCAGGAAGCCGAGCAATTGTCCCACAAGGGCATGCCGGCGGCGGATTACGTGCGGATCGACGTCAGCGACACCGGCACCGGGATTCCCGCCGACATCGTCGACAAGATCTTCGAGCCGTTCTTCTCGACCAAGGAGGTCGGCAAGGGCACCGGGCTCGGGCTGTCGACGGTCTATGGCATCGTCAAGCAGACCGGCGGCTTCGTCTATGTCGAGTCCGAGGCCGACAAGGGCACCACGTTCCACATCTTCCTGCCGCGCCATCATGCCGAAGCGGAAGCCGAGCAGCCGGAGGCCGCGGCCGACACGGCCGCGCCGATCGAACCGGCCGAGGCCAGGCAGCGCGCCGCCGATCTGACCGGGCAGGGCACCATCCTGCTGGTCGAGGACGAAGAGGGCCTGCGCTCGCTCAACGCCCGCGGCCTGCGCTCGCGCGGCTACAGCGTGCTCGAGGCCGAGAACGGCATCGAGGCGCTGGAGGTGCTGGAGGCGCAGGACGGCGCGGTCGACCTCGTGGTCTCGGACGTGGTGATGCCCGAAATGGACGGGCCGACGATGCTGAAGGCGATGCGCGGCAAGAACCCCGATCTCAAGATCATCTTCGTGTCCGGTTACGCCGAGGACGCCTTCGACAAGAGCATGCTCAGCGCCACCGACCAGTTCGCCTTCCTCGCCAAGCCCTTCGCGCTCAGCGCGCTGGTCGCCAAGGTCAAGGAGACGATGGCGCTGGAATAGCCTCATGGTGAGCAGCGCGCCGATCTTCAGTTGTCGCGCGCCGGTCTCCATCGCCGTCATTGCGAGGAGCGCAGCGACGACGCAATCCAGGCTTCGCCGCGCATTCCTGGATTGCTTCGCCTTCGGACGGCGCTGCGCGCCCGACCTCGGCACGCAATGACGCCATCAAGCTTGGTTTGTTGCGTCAGATTCTCAGGATCAGAAGCTACCGGTCGCCATCTCCTGATGCCCGCGACCGAGGGCCGCAGCCCTGAGACGTTATGCCGGCTTCACTTTCGCCCGACAGTGCCCACATTAGCGTCGCTTCCCCCTGCCGGGGATTGAGGGAATTTTATGAAATTTGCGCATCGCACGCGCGGCATTGTCGGTGCAATCGCCGTGGTTATGTCACTGGCTCTGCCGTTGATGCTGACGCTTTCGTCCGCGGCTGAGGCCCGAATCGGCGGTCGCTCCAGCATGGGTTCGCGCGGCGCGCGGACCTTCTCGGCGCCGCCGAAGACCAATACCGCGCCCAGCGCGGCGCAGCCGTTCAACCGCACCATCACCCAGCCGGGGACCGCGGCGACCGGTGCTGCCGGTGCCGGGGCCGCCGCCAAGGGCGGCATGTTCAACCGGCCCGGCATGGGCATGCTCGGCGGCCTCGCCGCCGGCTTCCTCGGCGCCGGCCTGCTCGGCATGCTGTTCGGTGGCGGCATGTTCAGCGGCCTCGGCGGACTGTCCTCGATCATCGGGCTGATCCTGCAGATCGGCCTGATCGTGATCGTGGCGCGGCTGGCGATGTCCTGGTGGCAGCGGCGCAAACAGGGCGCCGCGTCGCCGGCCTATGCCAACAACGCCGCTGGCCCCGCTACGGGTCCCGCTCCCAGCCAGCAGGCCGGGTTCGGCTCCGGCTTCGGCTTTGGCAGCAACGCACCGGCCGCCGCGCCGCTGGAAATCGGCCCGGCCGATTACGAGAAATTCGAACAGCTGCTGGGCGAGATCCAGGCGGCCTGGTCGGACGAGGATATCGGCAAGCTGCACGAATTGGCGACCCCCGAAATGGTGTCGTATTTCAGCGCCGATCTGGCCGAGAACAAGAAGAACAACGACATCAACAAGGTCTCCGACGTCAAGCTGCTGCAGGGCGACCTCGCCGAAGCCTGGCGGGAGGGTGAAACCGACTATGCCAGCGTGGCGATGCGGTTCTCTCTGATCGACAAGACGCTCGAGCGCGGCACCAACCGCCTGGTCGATGGCAGCGAGACCCCGATCGAGGCCACCGAGGTCTGGACCTTCGCGCGCCGCCGCGGCTCGGATTGGGAATTGTCGGCGATCCAGCAGACCGGCGACGAGCAAGCCTGAGCCGACTGCATGTCGTCATGCGCGCCGCGGTGAAAACCGCGGCGCTTTTTTTTGGAAACGTCGCAGCCGCTTTGCGTTACCCTGCCGGACGCCGGAGCAGGGGATCGCCGATGCGCTATGAGCTGTATTACTGGCCGGGCATTCAGGGCCGCGGCGAATTCGTGCGCCTGGCGCTGGAACAGGCTGGCGCCGATTATGACGATGTGGCGCGCCACGACAGCGGCGCGATGATGCGGATGATGGACGCCAAAGCCGGCACCAAGGCCGGTGTGAAGCCCGGGCCGAATGGCGGCCCGCCCTTCGCGCCGCCATTCCTGAAAGCCGGCAAGCTCGTCATCGGCCAGACCGCCAATATCTTGCTCTATCTCGGCGCGCGCCATGGCCTGGCGCCGAAGGCCGCGGCCGGACAGATGTGGCTGCATCAATTGCAGCTCACCATCGCCGATCTGGTGGCGGAAATTCACGACAGCCATCATCCGCTCGGGCCGTCTTTGTATTACGAGGACCAGCGCGCCGCCGCCAAGCGACGCAGCGCCGAATTCTGGCAGCAGCGCGTGCCGAAATATCTCGGCTACTTCGCGCAATTGCAGGCCGGCAGCGGCGGCGCTTACCTGACCGGCCGCAGGTTGACCTATGTCGACCTGTCGCTGTTCCAGATCGTGGCCGGGCTGCGCTACGCCTTTCCTAACCGCATGGAGCGCTTCGAACGCACCATCCCCGGCCTCGTCGCGCTGCACGACAAGGTGGCGCAGCAGCCCAATATCGCCGCCTATCTCGCCAGCGAGCGCCGCATCGCCTTCAACGAGGACGGCATCTTCCGGCACTACAAACCGCTCGACCGCGACTGATCGCGCGGCCGTTCGGCGCATCTAGCCGGCGGGTGCTGCGAAGGTGCATGGCCTTGCGTCTGTCATTCCGGGGCGCGAGGCCGCAGGCCGAGCGAACCCGGAATCTCGCGGCAAGGCAATGCATGTCAGCAAGATTCCGGGTTCGCTCACAGCTGCGCTGTTCGCGCCCCGGAATGACCGTGCTTGGTTTGAGCGGTTCAAGCGTCTCGACTCAATGGACGATCGCTCTGATCCAATGACGCCCGCTCATGTCCACTGTCCCCGAACGAAATCGATGTGCCGATGGCCCAAACGACAGAGCCCCGCGCAAGGCGGGGCTCCGATCGCAGGCGAATCCGGCGGATCAGGCGAAGATGTTGACCCGTGTGCCCTGGCCGGGCGGCAACGGCGCCGGCTGCGCTGGCGGCGTGCGGGACGCGTCCTTGACCTTGTCGGCATCCTTGTCGGCGGTGTCGGCCTTGACGGCCGGCCGCTGCGGCTCGGTGGCCTTGACCGGCTTCGGCGGCGGCGACGACGTGACGCTCGAAATGCTACTCATCATACTATCCTTGCTTTGCATCGCTCCGATCATCATCGCGCCATGGCGGCGAATAGTCATGAACAATAGGCCGCCGCGCCGGCCCAAGGCGGCGATATCGGGCCGGCTGGTGAAATTTGCGCGCCTGCGCTTGTTCAAATGCCGCTCAAATGCGATCGACCGGGACCGTCGGCCGGATGAACCGTGCCGGGACGGGCTGCTACTCGTCCCTGCCGCGCGAAATCGTCACGGTGGCGCCGGTCTTGGAGCGGGTGCAATTCATGTCGAGCCGGCGGAATCGCGTCGTGATGTCGTTGCCACGTAGTAGTCCGAGGCGGCCGAGGCAGCGATTGACGCCGCGCAGCGTGTCCGGCTTCGGGATCGTGAACACGATCGCGGCGGCGCTGGCGATCAATTGCCGGAACGCCGGCGACGGCTTACGCGCATCGGTGGCGCCATAGATCTCGTTGCTGACGCGGCGGCTGCGGCAACCCAGCCGCAGCTGCTTCGCCGCCGGATGCGACAGATAGATCACATTGGCGGCGGTGCGCCCGATCGTGATGCCGTCGATCTGGGATCTCAATTCTTTGGCCAGATCGTCGCAGCGATCGGCGCGGGCCGGCGCGGCGGCAAGTAGCAACGCGCCGGCGCCGAGCAACGCCGCGCGCGCCGGCGATGATCGAAATCCAGCCATTAAGTCCTCCACGCGACGCAACCCTTGTTACGTCTTACAGCGGCGTACGGGGAAAGCAAATTGGCAGCGGCGGGTGGCATGCGCGGTCGCAGGCGGATGGATACGTCAACCTGCCATCTTTCCAGCCATATAAACGTATGGTATATTGTATGGTCGAGAGAGTCGGCGATGCCCGATTTTGAGTGGGATCCAGCGAAAGATCGGCTCAATCGAGCCAAGCATGGCGTCGCGTTCGAGCTGGCTCAGCGTGCATTTTTGGACCCTTGGCGTGTGATTGCCGAAGACCTCGATCACAGCTTGAATGAGCCGCGGTACTTCTGTTTCGGGCAGGTCGAGGGCGGCATCCTGACGGTTCGTTTCACTTGGCGCAACGGCGTGATCAGGATTTTCGGTGCCGGTTATTGGCGAAAAGGAAAGGCAATCTATGAAGAAGCCAACGGTTAAATACAGCAAGGGCGAGATTGGCCGAGTGAGGGTGGTCGAAGATTTTCTGCCGTCGCCAGATAGGTTGGCGCTGCGCGAGGACAACGTCAAGGTGACGTTGAGCCTGTCGCAGCGTTCGGTGGACTACTTCAAGCGCGCCGCGCAGAAGCGCCGTGTGCCGTATCAGCGCATGATCCGCGCATTGGTCGATGCCTATGCGGAGAAGCAGGAAGAGAAGGGATGAATTCGATCGTAGCTGGACCCGAGGTTCCGACAGTAATGCTATCTGATGTAACCATGGCCGAACGGCCGTTCATTTGGCGTACATGCATGGCTGATATTTATGCTGTATTTTATCCTCGAACGCTTCACAACTATCTGGAGAATGTGATTGCACCGGCGCTCTTGGCGATCGAGACAAGTATCAGTGATCTTGCGCAAAGCGCAGAGGGATGGGCGCCATTCGCCCTGAGCGACATGGAAGTAGTTCGATGCGAGACTCTACTGGCGTCCAGTCTGGCCGTGCAGTCGCTGTGGGAAAGGCAATTGCGGACTTATCTCCAGGCCTGCGCGTCGCAGCTGCGCCCAGGTGACGAATGTGAGCAGCAAGCTCAACATACAAGCTGGCAGAAAGTCGAGAATGCATTCTCGGAATTGCGCCAAATCCCTCTCAGTGCCTTTCCCAGCCATCCCAAACTGACCGAGCTTAACCTGCTCGGAAACGTCGCCAGACATGGTGGAGGCGCCTCTGAGAAGGCTCTCCGGAAGCTCCGGCCGGACTTTTGGCTTAATCCACAAATTACGACTCCGATGGTCTCGCTCGATCATCTTCGTGACTTCGTTGCCGCAATCATAGCGTTCTGGGAGGACGCCGAGACCATTTATCTTGAGAGCCTAGATCGTAAACATGAGAATGTGGTGGCCGAGCTCGCCCGACGGCGCGCCGCAGGGCGGTGGTTTCCCCCAGTGGCGATGGAAGGGAATGACGCAGGTGGGCGACGTTAACGCCTTCGAGGGCCGCGTCGGCCGTCGCATTTGAACCCTTCAAAACCCCGGCAAAACCGCCTAGACAGGGGCGCAAATTCCCTATCGAGGCATGCCCATGAACGCCCCCACGCCGATTCCCGCCGCCGCCACCCCGGTTCCGCCCTACAGCCACACCCCGCTGTTTCCGCTCGGGCCGGACACCACGCCCTATCGCAAGATCACCACCGAGGGCGTTCGGGTCGAAAAAGTGCTCGGCCGCGACATGCTGGTGATCGAGCGCGAGGCGCTGCGGGCGCTGTCGGAGGCGGCGTTTGGCGACATCAATCATTATCTGCGCCCGGGCCATCTGCAGCAGCTGCGCAATATCCTCGATGACAAGGACGCCAGCCCCAACGACAAATTCGTCGCGCTCGACTTTTTGAAGAACGCCAATATTGCCGCCGGCGGCGTGCTGCCGATGTGCCAGGACACCGGCACCGCGATCATCATGGGCAAGAAGGGGTTCAACGTCATCACCGACGGCAGCGACGAGGCCGCGCTTTCCGAGGGCGCGCGCGATGCCTATCTGCGCCGCAACCTGCGCTATTCGCAGGTCGCGCCGCTGTCGATGTTCGAGGAGAAGAACACCGCCAACAACATGCCGGCGCAGTGCGAGATCTATGCCGAGGGCGACGACGCCTATAAATTCATGTTCATGGCCAAGGGCGGCGGCTCGGCCAATAAGAGCTTCCTGTTCCAGGCGACGCCCTCGGTGCTGACCCGCGACCGGCTGCTGGCGTTCCTCAAGGAAAAGGTGCTGACGCTCGGCACCGCGGCGTGCCCGCCCTATCATCTGGCGATCGTGATCGGCGGCACCTCGGTGGAATCCACGATGAAGACGGTGAAGCTGGCCTCGGCGAAATATCTCGACGCGCTGCCGACCCATGGCTCGGAATACGGCAACGCGTTTCGCGATCTGGAGATGGAGCAGGAGATCCTGAAGATGACGCAGTCGCTCGGCGTCGGCGCGCAATTCGGCGGCAAATATTTCTGCCACGACGTCCGCGTCATCCGGCTGCCGCGCCACGGCGCTTCGCTGCCGATTGGGCTTGGCGTATCATGCTCGGCGGATCGCCAGGTGTTGGGCAAGATCACCAAGGACGGCGTCTATCTGGAGCAGCTCGAGCACAATCCGGCGCAATATCTGCCGGCGGTCGAAGAAGCGCTGGGCGGCGAGGTGGTGCAGATCGATCTCAACCAGCCGATGAAAGACATTCTGGCGACGCTGTCGCGCTATCCGACCAAGACCCGGCTGTCGCTCACAGGGACCATGATCGTGGCGCGCGATTCCGCCCATGCCAAGCTGCGCGAGCGCTTGGACAAGGGCGAGCCGCTGCCGGATTATTTCAAGAACCATCCGGTGTATTATGCCGGCCCGGCCAAGACCCCGGAGGGCTATGCCTCGGGCGCCTTCGGGCCGACCACGGCGGGACGGATGGATAGTTTCGTCGATCAGTTCCAGGCGGCCGGCGGCTCGATGGTGATGGTCGCCAAGGGCAACCGCGCGGTCGCGGTGCGCGAGGCCTGCAAGAAACATGGCGGCTTCTATCTCGGCTCGATCGGCGGCGCCGCCGCCAACCTCGCCGAGAACTGCATCCGCAAGGTCGAGGTGCTGGAATATCCCGAACTCGGCATGGAGGCGATCTGGCGGATCGAGGTCGAGAATTTCCCGGCCTTCATCATCATCGACGACAAGGGCAATGATTTCTTCAAGGAATTGAATCTGGGGTGAGGGTGCTCCTCATCCTGAGGAGCCCGGCGCAGCCCGAAGGGCGCAGACGGGCGTCTCGAAGGATGAGGAGGCGTGTCGGCACCACATTGGCCTCATGGTTCGAGACGCGCGCAAAGAGCGCGCTCCTCACCATGAGGGTGGAATGCGGTGTTGGCGCAAAGCGCGGCGGCGCGTCCTCCACCTCCTTCGTGGCCGGGCCTGAGCCGACCATCCATCACTTGAAGCGATGGATCACCGGGTCAAGCCCGGTGATGACTTCGCAGGTCGTGGCGCCTCCCTGCGCCACGCAAAAGCGTGTGGCGCCTTACGCCCGCACGCCGGTGAATGGGAAGCTGCCCATCGGGCCGATGCCCATTTCGCCCGACATCATGTCGCCGTCGACGGTGCCGGTGAAGCTCAGCGTCAGCGGCATCGGGTTGACGATGGCGAGCTTCCAGGCGACGTCGTCGCCGCTCACGGTGCCCTCGAAGATCTCGCCGCTGTCGCCGTCGGCCGATTGGGTGCCGGTCAGCGTGCCGCCGTCGCTGGTCAAGGTCAGGTCTGCCTGGCGTTCGCCCATCGGCGTGCTCATGGTGATCTTCCAGTTTCCGTCAACCGCCATCTGTCTCTCCCCTTCGGCCCGCGCCAACCATTATGGTTGCGGGCGATCCCGTCTTAATATGGCGCGGGCGCCGCGAACAAGGGCGATCTGCGCGGCGCTTGGCCACGGCGGCGTCCGCGCCAGAACTTCGCAATGGACCGCGACAAGCTGGGGAAGGTTGACAACATCGCCGCGATAGGACTGACATTGGCTGCGGAATCGCTTTAGAATTGCGCTTCGCGTTCCTGTTCATCAGCTGTGTCAGTTCCCCGATCATGCCCGTTTCGTCGCCGAAGAAGCCATACCGCGTTGGCCGCGCCAAGACCGGCCTAGGCCTGTTCGCCACCGCGCCGATCAAGAAGGGCACCAAGATCATCCGCTATTTCGGGCCGATGCTGGATTGCAAGAAGAAGAAGGACGACGCGGTCGAGAACAAATATCTGTTCCAGATCAACAAGCGTTGGACCGTCGACGGCTCGGTGCGCAAGAACATCGCGCGCTACATCAACCACGCCTGCAAGCCCAACGCCGAGTCCGATGTCAATGTGCGCAAGCGCCGGATCATCATCCGCGCCATCAAGAACATCGAGCCGGGCGAAGAGATCAACTACGATTACGGCACCGATTACTTCAAGGAATATCTCAAGCCGATCGGCTGCAAATGCGATGCCTGCGAGAAGAAGCGCAAGAAGAAGCAGGCCGAGGCCCGCGCCGAGAAAGCGGCGCTGAAGGCCAAGGAAGACAAGAAGGCGGCGAAGAAGGCGGCGCGCGAGGCCGGCAAACCGGCACCCAAGGCTACGGACGCGACCAAGACCGCCAAGGCTAAAGCGACAAAGGCTAAAGCGACAAAGGCTAAAGGGGCAAAGGCTAAAGCGACCAAGGTCAAGGCGACCGAGGCCAGCGGCAAGACGCCCAGCAAGGCCAAGACTTCCAGTAAGGCCAAGACCGCCAGCAAGTCCAAGTCCTCCGGCAAGTCCAAGTCCTCCGGCAAGACCAAGGCCGCCGCCGAATCGCAGGCCTCGGCCTAGACTGTCGGTGATCGGGCCGCGGCCGATCCGGGCGGAACTGGCTGAGCGGCCTTGCCGGGTCGCCATGCGCCGCCTATCCTTTCGATGAACAACAAGAGGAGACGGCCATGACCCGAGCGCTGCAGATCGACATCGTCTCCGACGTGGTGTGCCCGTGGTGCTATATCGGCAAGAGCCGGATCGAGAACGCGCTGGCGCTGGCGCCCGAGGTGCCGGTCGAGATCAATTGGCGGCCGTTCTTCCTCAATCCCTGGGTGCCGCGCGAGGGCATCGGGCGCGATGAATATCTCACCGCGAAATTCGGTTCGGTCGAGGCCTATAAGGAGATCGCCGGCCGCGTCGTCACCGCCGCCGAGGAGGAGGGGCTGTCCTATCATCCGGAACTGGTCCAGCGTCAGCCCAACACTATCGATTGCCACCGGCTGATCCATTGGGCCGACCCGGCCGGCAAATCCGGTGCGGTCAAGCAGCGGCTGATGGAATTGTATTTCCGCGACGGCGGCGATCTCACCGATATCAATGTGCTGGTGCAGGCCGCGGCCGATTGCGGGCTCGATGCCGACGACATCCGCGCCCGGCTCGCCACCGACGAGGATGTCGAGCTGATCTCGGCGCAGGCCAAGGACGCCGCCGACAAGGGCATTTCGGGCGTGCCGACCTTCGTGTTCGCGCAGAAATACGCGGTGTCGGGCGCGCAGGACCCGCAGAAGCTGGCCCGCGCGATCCGTCAGATCTCGGCGGAAATCAACGCCGAGGCGGCGGAGTAGCTGGTCGGCTCAGCGCCGCAATAACTGCACCACGATGTCGCGCGCCAGATTGTAGCTGCGTAGCGCCAGTTCGATCAGCGGCACGCCGGGCGAGCATTTGGCGAAACCCTCGTCGATGCCGATCTTGAAGAGGAAACGCGGTCGACGGCGCCGCCGATCGCGCCAACTGCAAATCGAATGCAGACTGGCCAAGCAACGCGGGTCGTCGACGGCAAATTGACTGGTCATATGAACCGCGGATTGTTGATGCGGTGCCGGGAACCGCTTGCGGGCGGTTACGGCTTTGTACTGCGACCAATCGCGCATGAACCGGATCCCGGCTGGCCCCGACCAAGGTGAAGCAGGAGGTGAGGGCATGTTTCGTTCGATGCTTTGCGGCGCCACGCTCGCGGCCGGGATGATGTTCGGCGGCGATCTGGCGCTGGCGGAAAGCCGGGTCGCGCTGGTGATCGGCCAATCGGCCTATCGGGCGGTGACGGCGCTGCCCAATCCCGCCAACGACGCCAAGGCGATCGGGCAGATGCTCGGCGATGCCGGCTTCGAGGTGACCTCGGCGTCGGATCTGTCGCAGATCGAGCTGCGCCAGCAGGTCAGCGACTTCGCCGCCAAAGTGGCGGCCAAGGGTCCGGACACCATCGCGCTGATGTTCTATGCCGGCCATGGGCTGCAGATCGACGGTGAGAACTATCTGGTGCCGATCGACGTCGATCCCCAGCGCGAGGCCGATATTCCGCTGCAGGCGGTGCGGCTCAATGACATCCTGAATACGTTGACCTCGGTGCCGAGCAAGACGCGGATCATCCTGCTCGATGCCTGCCGCAACAATCCGTTTCCCGCCATCAACGGCACCGCCGGCCGCGGCCTGGCGCATGTCGATGTGAAATTCGGCACCGCCGGCACGCTGCTGGCGTTCTCGACTTCGCCGGGCGCCGAGGCCGAAGATGGGTCCGGCGATAACAGCCCCTACACCACCGCGCTGCTGAAGGCCGGGCGCGAGCCGGGGCTGCCGATCGAGGACACCTTCAAACGGGTGCGGCTGGCCGTCAATCAGGCCACCGACGGTCGCCAGACGCCGTGGGAGAGTTCGTCGCTGGTCAACGATTTCAGTTTCTTCGGCGCCGGCGAATCCGACCCCAAGCCGGTGTCGGACAAGGCGGCGGACGATCAGCAACGCGCCGACAACGAGCCCGGCGCCAAGCGCACGGTCGAGCAATGGCGCGCGGCGTTGAAGGGCAAGAGCGCACAGCAAGCCAACGAGCTGGTGGTCTATGACGGTTCGGCTCCGGCCTATGAGGCCTTCGTGGAGTTGTACAGCGACAAGCCGTTTGCTCCGCAGGCCAGGGAATGGCTCGAACGCCGGGCGCGGATGATCGCATGGAACAACGCTGTGCTCGCCAACACCGGCGCGGCGTATCGGGCGTTCCTGGACGCATATCCCGACAGCGATCTGACCGCGACCGCGCGCAAGCTGGAGGAGCGCACCCGCAATCGCCCGAACACCATCGCCGTGCTGGCGGCGCCGAACGCCGCGGCCAGCACCGCCGCGCTGACCTGCCCATGCGGCCCGCCGCCGACGCCGCCGGTGCTGCAGAAGAAGGTCGATCTGCCCAAGGCCAGGCCGCAGGTCGAGCGCGCTGACCGGCCGAAGCGACGAGTGACCAAGCCGCAGGTCGAGCGCGACGATCGGTCGAAGCCGCGCGCGACGCGGCCGCGCGGCAGGGCGCAGCCGGATGATGATTATTACGATGACGACGTGGTCGTCCGGCGTCCTCCTCGTATTTATCCGGGGCCGATCATCGGCGGCGGTCCGATCATTCGCTTTCCGCGCGGCGGTTATCGCGGCAGCTATGACGGTGGTGGTCGCGGCGGCGGGCGCGGCCAGAGCATCGGCCGCTACTAGAGCGTTTTCGAGCGAAGTGGGTACCGGTTCGCGTAAAGAAACGCGTCAAAATAAGAATCTAGAGCTCCGGTTCTGATCTATCAGAACCGGAATTGCTCCAGCCGGGCGGACCGGGCGCGACAGGATGCCTCTGCGGGGGGCGGCGATCCGAGCTGGCGCGAAGCGGAGAAAGCGTGACACACTGATGCATCACGCGCCAATTTGGGCGCGGCCCAGTATTGGGCCGAGAATCCGCAGATGGCACGATGATGTTCAGCAAACCGGATTTGGCGCGACGGGTTGAAACACTCAGCCTTGGCGAGATCAATGCGTTGCCGTTTGGCGTGATCAAATTGGACTCAGCCGGCATTGTCGCGGTCTACAACACCACCGAAGCGGTCGAGTCGGGCTATGGCAGCCGGCCGGCGCTCGGCCTGGATTTTTTTGACGCGGTCGCGCCGTGCATGAACTCGGATGATTTCAAGGGGCGCATCCAGGACGCCCGGCGCCGCGGCGGGGTCGATCTCGAGATCGGCTGGGTCGGCGACTTCGACGATCGCAACAGTCCGATCCAGGTGCGCGTGCAGTCAGCCAGCGACGGCGGAATCTGGATCTTCAACTATCGGAATTAGCGCCGGCTTCATTCGAAGGCGACGCCGATCCGCTGGCTCTGGCTCCAGACTGGACGGCATCGCCGCATGAATTGATCGGACTCGATCACCAGCATGAATGTCGCGGGCAGGTGGACGGGGCCTGCGACCTCGATCCGCGCGCCATTCGCCGACAGATTGCGAACCGTGCAATCGAAGCCGCCGCCGCCAAAGGCGATGGTGCCGCGCTTGAAGACTCTGTGCCTGGGCGTTGCTCGTTTCTCGATCATCGTGATGGTCCGGCTATGTGGAAGTTTCCCCAATCTGGCATGACCGGATTGCGGACAATTGAATCCGATCGCCGGCCTGCAGCGCCTCCGATTCAGGATTGGTTTACCAACTGCGTGCGGCCGGCGACGGTTCGAACCCCGCTATCACAGCATCGCGAAGGCGCTCGACACCATCGCCACGGTCTTGTCGTCGGCGGCGCTGGCCAGCGTCACCCGGCCGAAGCTCATGGTGCGCCCGAGCCGGACCACCCGGGCTTCCGCCAGCACGTCGGCGGCGACCACCGCCTTGAGAAAATGCGTGGTCTGATCGACCGTGGTCATCCGCCGGTAGCCGCGGTTGGCCGCCATGATGGCGATCACCATCGCGGTGTCGGCCAGCGCCATCAGCGCCTGGCCGCAGACGATGCCGTCTTTGCGGCAAAGCCGCTGCGAAAACCCCATGCGCAGCACCGCGCCGGGCTGCCAGTCGGCGCCGGCGCCGGGCGGCGGCGCGGTCTCGATGCTGGCAACCGTCAGCCCGAGGTCCTGGACCCACGGTGCGAATACTTCGCCCAATACCCGCCTGGCCTCGTCGATGTCGAATTCTGCCTGCAACTGCTCCGATGTCATTCTGGCCGCTTCCCCTGTTGAACCCGGCGCCGGGTTGATCCGGGTCCGTGGTCGTTCGAATTCTCGCAGTGTCCACCATCCGGCGCAGTTTTGCATGGCTTGAAAACGCCATGGTGCATCCCTTATGGTCGCCGGGGCAGCGCGTGGACAGGTTGAGGCCGCAGGCGATCTGATCGTCATGTGCGCCGCCGATGGCCGATTTGGACCATACGGGCTTGGCCCTGCCTATCTGGCGGAGCCGCCGCGAGGGAGTTGACTGATGAGACTGTTGTTGTGCGCAGCCGCGATGCTGGCGGTGCTGGCCGGACCGGCCTTTGCCGAGATGCCGAACGTCAACCTGATGCCGGAGATCACCCACAAGACTCCCGAGGAAAAAGAGCAGGACCGAATCCGCGAGCAGGCCTATCGGGATTCGCTGCGCAAGATTCCCGACGCCAAGGGATCGACCGATCCGTGGGGCAATGTGCGCGGCGCCGCGGCGCCGAAGAACGGCCGACGCTGACCCGCCATCGCTGCGCCGGCGTGATCACGCCGTCAGTTGACATCGCCAACGGTTGATGCCGCGTTGGCGCGCTCGCCGGTGATCGCCCGGTCGATCGCATCGATCAGCTGCTGGATCTCGATGAATTTCAGCCGCGCGCGCTCGGCATTGCCGCGATCGAACGGCGCAGCGAGCACTTTGACGAAGGCGTCCTGGTCCTCGACCATGCGGGCGCGCGCTTTTTTCAGTGTCTCGATTCGATCCGACATGGCCTTGCCTTTTCGCTCACGGTTGCGGCATGGCGCCGATCATCGATCCAGCGCGCTGTTCGCTGCCGTGGCAATTCGAAATTCGGCGCCATGTTGGCGGGATGCGGAAAATCGTCGCCCATGCGTCGATCTGGTGACCGACGGCCTAATGCGGCGGCGTGACGGCCTGGCATGGCTTCTTCTTGAGCGCCCGTCGTTTCATCGCCGCCGTCGGTCTGGCGAGGCGGATCGTTGCTGCGGCCTGCTGCTGCGTCCGGTCCGGCGCCGGCTTTGCGGCGTGACCTGCGGGCGACGGTTTTTTGCTGATCTGCATACTCTAACCCTCTTGGCGTCAATTCACATCATGGCAAGCCGCGCGCGACCGCGCAGTTCCGGAATGATCTGATCGACGGTTTTGCAGACGGTGCTGCGAATGAACGATGTGTCCAATTATGCACAGACTCATCTTACGATTTGACCAACATGATGGCGGTCAGTCCGCGAGTGCCGCTATGGAGATTTTCCAGCCCAAGATTTTCCTCGCCCATGTGGGGGCGGGCAAAACCATTCTGGATTTTCGAAAGAACCAGACCATCTTCGCCCAGGGCGACGTCGCCGACACGGTGCTTTATATTCAGCACGGCAAGGTGAAGCTCACCGTCGTGTCGCAACAGGGCAAGGAGGCGGTGGTCGGGATATTGTCAGCGGGACAGTTCTTCGGCGAAGGCTGCCTCAACGGCCAGAAACTGCGCCTCTCCACCACCACCGCGATGGAGACTTGCAAGATCACCATGGTCAACGTCGCCACCTTGATCGACACCATCCATCGCGAGCCGGCGATGGCGGAAATGTTTCTGGCCCATCTGCTGGCGCGTAACAGTCGGATCGAAGAAGACCTGGTCGATCAGCTGTTCAATTCCAGCGAGAAGCGGCTGGCTCGGCTGCTGCTGCTGCTCGCCAATTTCGGCAAGGAAGGCGAAACCAGTCACATCCTGGTCGAGATCAGCCAGGAAACGCTGGCCGACATGATCGGCACCACGCGCTCGCGCGTCAGCTTCTTCATGAACAAGTTCCGCAAGCTCGGCTTCATCAGCTACAATGGCAGGATCGAGGTTCACACCTCTTTGCTCAACGCGGTGCTGCACGACAAGCCGCGAATCGAAAGCGACAAGAGCAGCGCGAATTATGAATGAGCGGCATCGCGGCGCTTCGGCCAACGGCAAGTGTGGGACCGCGGCTCTCACAACCGGGGGCAGCCCGGCCGGTAACCTTGTTGGAAACGGTCTGACTAGGACGTGCAATTTTGAACAGACTGGCCGAACCGCGTCGATCAATGTGCGGTCCGTGGCGCGAGGCCGCCGAGGTCTGAGCAGATGCCACTTTATTTTTTCACCGTCAGCAACGCCGATCGCACCAACACCGACCATGACGGCATCGATCTGCCGGATCTCGAGTCCGCCTGGATCGAGGCCACCAAATCGACCGGCGAATTGCTGCGCGAGATCAACCACGCGGTTGCCCCCGGCGCCGTGCTGCGCATGGATGTCACGGACGACACCCGCAAGCCGCTGCTGAGCCTTCGGGTCATCGCCGAACAGCACGAATAAGCCGGATCGCCGGCGGCGCGTCGAAGCCGGCCAAGCCGGCGAGCGCTCACTTTTTCTCGCCCAGCAGCTTGCCGGTCGTGCGGTTGATGAAATGCAACTGGGTGCAAGCCGGACAATCCAGGGCTTCGAAGGCCTTGGATTGGCCGGAC
The DNA here is from genome assembly GCF_033001325.1 of Rhodopseudomonas sp. BAL398. Taxonomy (NCBI): domain Bacteria; kingdom Pseudomonadati; phylum Pseudomonadota; class Alphaproteobacteria; order Hyphomicrobiales; family Nitrobacteraceae; genus Rhodopseudomonas; species Rhodopseudomonas sp. BAL398. The sequence continues at coordinate 2,556,554 of NZ_CP133111.1, read as the reverse complement.
GGCGGCTCATCCGCCAGCCATGTTTGGACGTTCATGTTCGTCCGAGGACAACGGAAAAGGATATGAGCCATTGGTCTAATAGTCGCCACGCCGCCTTGGGCGACTTGATCTAGATCAAGGAAACGGTCCTCGATCACGCCGGCACGCGCGGCCTTGCCGGCCGCGCCCAGCCGGGCCGTCATGATGAGCTTGTCGCCTGGCCGATCGAGGCGCCTGCCGCGGCCTCGATCGACATCAGGAACCGCTCGTCTGTGCCGCAATGCGGACAGCCATAATTGCGCAGTTCGAAATTCGGCAGGCTGGGTTCGGTGGTGAGCAGCCGCATCGGCTGGCGGCAGGTCAGGCATCGGATCTCGGTGGTCCGATGATGCGTGCAGGTTGGGGTCGGCAAGTGATTATGCACGTGATTTGGCACGATGCTTGTCCTCGAACGGAGCCGGTGACCAACACGCTTGTCGTCGCCGCGGACCAAATCAGCAGTTGCGACGACGCCCGACTGTCGATCACCTCGCGCGCGAAAGCGAGGCAAATCGTGCTGGTATGATTACGCCGGTTAAGCCGCAGCGGCGGCGCCGATGATCCGGCCATGACGGCGATTGGCAGCGCAAGCAGGACGTGCCGCGTCACGGAGTCCGCCTGCATGGCGGCCTCCGTGATCTTCGGGCGCTGATTAATTCTTCGCGCAGGTCAGCGCGATGCTGGTGTAGCTCGGCCCGCATTTGGCCGTCATCACGCCGTTCTCGATCGCCAGCGTGTCGCTGAATTTGGCGCCGGTCGGGCCGACGCAGATCGCCGAGATCAGCGTCTCGTCGCTGGCGCAGGCGCTCGGACAGCCGTCGGCCGAGCAGCTCGTCGACGTCGTGGTGCGCAGCGTGGTGCCGCCGTCCTTGCCGGCGGGTCCGGCAGGGCCAGCAGGCCCGGCGGGACCGGCGGGGCCGGGCGGTCCGGCAATTCCCTGTTCACCCTTGGGGCCCGGCGCCCCTGAGCCTTCATTGCAGCCGGCGAGTGCGACGGCGGCGGTCAGCAAGACGATCAATGTCGGAACACGCATTCCTTACTCCCTTGTCAGACGTTGCGGTGGTCAGAGACACGATACGCTGTCGGGCGAACTGGGCCGCAATTGCCCGGTCGCTTCTGATGATGCTTTGGTGAGTTGCGCGCGGTCGCGACGGCCACCATTCCGGACCCGGCACACATGTGACCCCCGAACCGCGGCGGTCGAACGTCTCGAAGGTCGCCGGCATGCAACCGCTCGCCGGCCGCGGCGTGGCGCCGACAGCGATGAGAATACAAGCACCCGCCCCGGTCTTGGTCAAATCGGCATGGCGCCGTGTCGCCGCGATGGCCTGCCAGGGTGGGCCATAACGGCGCCAGCCGAACCGCGGACTGGCTTCAACGAGACCGGATGAAATGACCCGCGGCAGCGGGAGTCAAAGAGCCCCGAACGAGGCCATGTCCGGGGCTCTCGGTCAGCGTCGGAACTCCCCACCTCTAGAAAGTTCGGCAATGACGACGCTCAAATTAGCCGGCAGGCCGAGGGGCGCATTGCGTAATATCAAATACCATTGTGGCGAGCGGCGTGGGCGCAATGAGGGCGATCCACGGGTTGGCGATGATCGCTGCCGTGTGCTTCCGTCATGTCGCCATTGAGCAGCAGCGGAATGGTCAATCCCCGAGCGAGGCGCAGGAGAGTGGGATCCCCCGGGCGAGCGGCGGTCAGCCCGGAGGATCCAGGGCATGACCGCGCGGGGGCGTGCACGGTCACGACCAAACAAGACCGGCGCGATTGCGACCGGACATCATCAAGGCGCCAGACCGGCGTGAGGATCGGAGCCCCCGCCGGCTGTTCTGGTCTTGGTCCTGGCTTTGGCCAAGCTTGCAACGCCAAGCTGCCAATCGGCATGATGGTGCTCAAGTCGCCGCCGATTATCTGCTCAATTTTGCTCATTTTGTTGCGGCGCATTTGGAAAAATTACCAGGCCGGGTGCGGCGGGTGTCATCCCAACGGATGGCTGGTCGCGCCGGCGCGGCTCATTACAATGCCGGCACAATGCCGGCGCCATCGCGATGGCGCCGGCAGCCGATCTGGCGGGACGCTCTGAATGACCTGGTATCTTTATGCAATTCTTGTCGGCTTGGTTCTGCCCTGGATCATCGTGACCTATCGGATTCTCGGTGCCTTCCGCCGCGGCGTCGGGGCCGGCGTGCTGACATGGCTGAAATTTTCCGCGATCTCGGTTCCGATCATGCTGGCGATCATGTGGGGCCTCGAACGGACCAAATGAGGCCGCGCCAGGGCCCGGGCGGCTACAGCGTGATCCCGCAACGTGGATCCCGATTTCGGAAAAGACCATGCTCGAACACAAGTGAGAGCGGGATGACGATTCGAAGATAAGTCATCCTGCGCTAGAGACGCTGCTCGGACACGACGGTCTTGCAGTCGGCACACCGGAACACATCGACGGTGGGCTTGATGCCACGCCGCGGCAGGCGCCCGAGCAGTTCCATCGGACTGCGGCAGAGATCGCAAGTTGGGGACGACGCTTCACTCGTTTCACTGGTCATGTCCGCACAATGCTGCCGCCATGTGTCAGTTTCCAGTGACAATGTCGGATTTGCGACTGACCCCGTGATCATACGAGGCCGAGCGGCACGCGGAGCTGCGGGTCGCGACGGGGCGGCCGCGGTCCAGGCGGCAAAGCTTGCTGGCTCATCCCGCACGTTCGCGGCAGCCAGCCTGTTGCGCGCCGTCGCGTTGGGCAGCGGTCGCGCGATCAGGCGCCGCCGATCGGCCGCGGCCGATCCAGCCGACCTTGCCGGCAAGCTGGGCGAGCCAATCGGCGCCCCAGCGATGGTCGCTCTCGCAGATCGCCAGCACCAGCGCCTCCGACCGCGCGCGGTCGCGTTCCAGCTGCAGCTGCCGCGCGCTGCGCAATTGATCCGAGCCTGTCATGGATTATCCTTCGCAACACCAACTTGCGCGCGAGGATAGAGTTCCGTCAGATCTCAACCATGGCGCGAATTAAGGCGCAAGGTATTTCTCCGGTAGTGTCTCAGTTTGAAAATATTCCCACTTGACGGACGGTTTCGCCAGCCCTGCCACCGTGTTATGCTTAGCGGAAAGCAGGAGGCGTGTGTGCCGAATTACAGTGCCGTCCTTCTTGATTGGGACGATTACCGCGACTTGGGGCCGATAGACGTCGCCGATGCCGACGACGACAACGCCGCAAAGGCGCTCGGGATAATGCGCGCCATGACGTGGCTTACCGAGAATGGCGTTCGTCGCGTTCGTCTACAGATTACGCGAAACGGCGTCGGCTTAGGGCCATTTGAGGTGAATCCTGATGCCTAGAGGCCCTAAAGGCGAGAAGCGCCCCGCCGACGTGATCGGCGCTGCCGTCATGGTTGCCCGGATCGCCACCGGGGAAATCGAGGAATCGGCCAAGACCGAGGACGGCAAGAACGCCGCCGCCGTGGCGCTGGGGCGCATGGGCGGCAAGGCGCGGGCGGCTGGCATGACGGCTAAGAAGCGGTCGGAGATCGCCAAGAAGGCCGCTGCGAAACGCTGGGGCGGTAAAGCCTAGATATCCATTTCATGCTGAGTGCCGAATATCCTGCGAACGTGCTTCTCGTATTCTGCCCTATCAGCGGACACTTGGGCTATGCCCAGCAACTGACCAAGGTGCTGACGCAAAGCTTTTACGCCTACCTCTGATAGGAATTGGTGGAGTTTCTTACTGCGCTCGTTCCGCGCGGCCTTTTGCGCACGCGTTAGTTCGAGGATGTGGCCGCTACTTGAGGCCAAAGGCCAGTAGACGTGGTCGACGGTCAGAAATTTGAAATACCATGGTCTGCCGCGATCTGGCACCGCAAGGTTATAGAGACGGTGCCACTGGACGTATAGTTCGCTTGGAAATTCAGGCTCATATTTTCTTGCTTCCTCTGCCACGTATAGCTTGAACGCAGCAATAACTTCTTCAGTGGTGGGGTTGTACCCGGCAAGAGCATAAACAAGGTCTCGGATGCCGAGGCGTGCCGAAGCACCCACGATGATATGGGCTTGCCGAGCAATGTTAGCGTAGCGATCCCCGAGCTGTTTTTCGGATGCAATGATTGCATTGCAGATGTCGATCAAGAGGGAAGATTCGAAGCCGTGGACCGTTACAGGGGGCGTGCCGGCGCCGAGGTCGGCCCATTGAAATTTAAGAGGATTTTCGATTTTTCCCTTAACTTCGGCGCCGACGGCTTCGATCATTACCTGGTTGGACAAAAACCGAGGCAAGGCATTGCCGCGTGACGACAGGCCAAGCGCGCGGCCCATGCCAGTTTGGCTGATAACAGCCGTCTTCTGTTCGTCTTCAAGAACGTAACATTCGACATCAACGCCAAGCTGTTCTTGGAAATTGCCCTTATGGCTGGCTTTTACACCCCAGCGGGCTGCGGCAGCCTTCTTTGCAATCGCGGCCCGCGCCGAGGGGATAAAGCGTCGCGGCGAGCAATGCCGCCCTTGGAACGTGGGTCCGTAGGTTTATCGTTCATGCAAGCATCCTTCAGTTTTGCAATGCTTGCATTTAGCCCGAGAACCCATCATTCAGCAAGCATAAAAAAATTAGTATGCTTGCTATGATATTGCTTGACGCTAAGCATAAAAGTTCAGATACTCGGGGCATGAACAATTTGCCCCTGCAAACCCGTGTCCAAATCCTCTCGATGCTCTGCGAGGGAAGCTCGATGCGATCGATCTCGCGTGTTTGCGACGTGTCGATCAACACGGTTTCAAAACTGCTGGTAGATGCCGGTCAGGTCTGCGCCGCCTACCACGACCAGTATGTGCGGGGGCTGACTTGCAAGCGCGTCCAGTGCGATGAAATCTGGTCGTTCTGCTATTCCAAGGACAAGAACGTGAAGGACGCCAAAGCCGCTCCGGAAGGCGCCGGCAACGTCTGGACCTGGACGGCCTTGGATGCTGACACCAAGCTCATCTGCACATGGGCGGTCGGCGGGCGCGATGCGGAGAGCGCACAACGCATCATGGAAGATTTGCAAAGCCGAGTAAAAACCCGGATGCAATTGACCACGGACGGCCTGCGGCTGTATCTGGACGCGGTTCAGGAAGCGTTCGGCAACGATGGCGTTGACTACGCCATGCTGATCAAGATGTTCGGAGCGCCGGAAGGTCGGGGCGACGAGCGCCGCTACAGCCCGGCACAATGCACCGGCACCAAGAAGGTCAAGGTGGACGGCGACCCGGACGTGAAGCACGTTTCAACGTCCTACGTTGAACGCCAGAACCTCAATATGCGGATGGGAATGCGCCGGTTCACACGGCTGACCAACGCCTTCTCAAAGAAGATCGACAACCACTGCCATGCGCTGGCGCTCTACTTCATGTTCTACAATTTCTGCCGAATCCATAAGGCGCTGAAAGTCGCACCGGCAATGGCTGCCGGCGTTTCTAATAAGCTCTGGGATATGGAGGATATCGTTGCGCTTATTGATGCGAGGGACCGTCGTAAATCGCAGAAAAAATTAAGGCCACCAACTCGGTGGCCTTAATTGTCATCTATAGTGCAGTCGCCGTTTATATAGCCGGTTGAGCCATTCGCGGGTCTTCAGCGGAGCCACAAGGTGAATGCCTACGAGCATCGCACCAACCGCGATAAGCGCACCTTCGACAGCAAGAATTAAGATTGGAGCACTCATTGCACCCTCCTTTCGTCTTCACATTTGTGGCGACAACGACTTAACGAGTTCATAAGTTTCAATCGCAAGCTGCATTATTTCAGCCGTTTGTGTCGTGGTCGGGGCCGCTATTCTGGAACCTTCCATTAGATACCGCCATCAACATCTCTGTTCCGAAAGAAACAAGCAGACCAAGCCCGATCACCCAAGAATATAGCGACAGGGCTGGCGGCCCGAGTACAGTGTGAGCAGATGGAGCTGGCAGGGCCAAAAACCCAATGAACCCAGACAGCAGAACTACGAAATTTAGAAGCACCAAGACAGCGGTCAACCCCCCAAAGTACGCCGGAACGATCTGCTTTTTCGGAAGGATAACGTGGGTCCATAGATATTCAAGCGTGGTGCTAAGCGCTATGGCTGATGCTGGACCTATCACGAAAAAGAGATCTCTGAATAAGCCAGCATCGTTGACCATTCCAACCGACCAGAGAGGGTCATCCCATCTGGCATAGCTTGGAGCCTCTCTCAGAGTTGGGTACAGGGGGATCGCTACACCAAAGCACCAAAGAAATAACCTTAGGAAAATATAGACAACAGTATTCATAGCCAGCCGCCCTATTTATGCGACCTAAATATCAGCAAAGACGCGTGATGCAACCCAACCGCGCAACCCCTAAGCAAAAAGTTCAGTTTTCAAACTGAGACACTACCATTTCTCCCGAAAAGAACATATTGCGAACTTAGAACAAATGGGGTACATTGTTTTCTGTTGGCTTTGTCCGCCGCCGTTTGTCCCACTGGCGAATCCCGTTCATAAGGAGCTCACTATGGCTGCCCCCACTGCGCTGCGTATCGTCGAAGGATCCTCCATGGACAAGACCAAGGCCCTGGCTGCCGCGCTCTCTCAGATCGAGCGGCAGTTCGGCAAGGGCTCGGTGATGAAACTCGGCAAGAACGATCGCTCGATGGATATCGAGACGATCTCGTCGGGATCGCTCGGGCTCGACATCGCGCTCGGCGTCGGCGGCTTGCCGCGCGGCCGGGTGGTGGAAATCTACGGGCCGGAATCCTCGGGCAAGACCACGCTGGCGCTGCACACCGTCGCCGAAGGCCAGAAGAAGGGCGGAATCTGCGCCTTTATCGACGCCGAACACGCGCTCGACCCGGTCTATGCCCGCAAGCTCGGGGTCAATATCGATGAATTGCTGATCTCGCAGCCCGACACCGGCGAACAGGCGCTGGAGATCTGCGACACGCTGGTGCGCTCCGGCGCGGTCGACGTGCTGGTGATCGATTCGGTCGCCGCTTTGGTGCCGCGCGCCGAACTCGAAGGCGAGATGGGCGACGCGCTGCCCGGCCTGCAGGCCCGGCTGATGAGCCAGGCGCTGCGCAAGCTCACCGCCTCGATCAACAAGTCCAATACGATGGTGATCTTCATCAACCAGATCCGGATGAAGATCGGCGTGATGTATGGCTCGCCGGAAACCACAACGGGCGGCAACGCGCTGAAATTCTACGCCTCGGTGCGGCTCGACATCCGCCGCATCGGCGCGATCAAGGAGCGCGACGAGGTGATCGGCAACCAGACCCGGGTCAAGGTGGTCAAGAACAAGCTGGCGCCGCCGTTCAAGCAGGTCGAATTCGACATCATGTATGGCGAGGGCGTCTCCAAGCTGGGCGAGATCCTCGATCTCGGCGTCAAGGCCGGCATTGTCGAGAAATCCGGCGCCTGGTTCTCCTATGACAGCCAGCGGCTCGGCCAGGGGCGCGAGAATTCCAAGGCGTTCCTGCGCGCCAATCCGGAGATGACCGCCAAGATCGAGGTCTCGATCCGGCAGAATTCCGGGCTGATCGCCGAGCAGATCCTGGCGGGTTCGCCGGAGCGCGACGCCGAGGGCGAAGAGCCGGCCGAGGATTGAGGTTTCGCGGCGGGCGCCGTGGGGGTCTGTTGCCGATGCCCCGCAGTGCCTGCCGCACCTTCCATTTGAGATTGTCGGCCACTGCGCCGGCGCGATACGGCAGCGTCATGCGACGGCCGCGCTGCGAGGACGCAGCCCGCGTCATGCACAGACCTCATCATGAGAGCCTGACATAATAATCGTTCAGCGAAATCAGGATAATCGTTCAGCGAAATCAGGCCTTCGACGCCGTCATTGCGAGGAGCGAAGCGACGAAGCAATCCAGTCTGCTGACGCCCCTGGATTGCGTCGCTGTCGGACGGCGCTGCGCGCCGCCCTCCGCTCGCAATGACGGAATCAGGCGGGGTTCGATCAGTTTCTTTGCGTTAGCCAAGAGGAGCGGCGTCTTCGCCGCGTCTCGAAGGATGAGCGCACCATCCTCATGGTTCGAGACGCGCGCTAAGATGCGCGCTCCTCACCATGAGGCGCATCGTTGCGAGGCGCGTCACGGGTGGCGCTTCGTGAGGCGCCTCGTTGCGAGGCGCGCCGGTGAGACGCTTCGTTGATGGGCGCGCCATGTGATACCAAAGGCGTTTGGCTTCGACTCATCCACGCGTCATGGCCGGGCTTGTCCCGGCCATCCACGTCTATGATCCAGTACGACTTTCAGGCGTGGATGCCCGGCACAAGGCCGGGCATGACAAACGACAGGCCGTGCCCTTTGGTATGAGGCGCATCCTGTGAAGCGCTTCGGCGTGTGCCGCTTGATGGCGTCGCGCTCCGCCGGGCGGAGCGCCTCGCTCACTCCGCCGCCAGCGCTCCGTTTCGCGCGCCGTCCGCCGCCAGCGCGTAGTCCTCGATCGGCGGGCAGGAGCAGACCAGATTGCGGTCGCCATAGACATTGTCGACGCGGCCGACCGGGGACCAATATTTGTCGGTGCGCGAATGCGGCGCGGGGAAACAGCCCTCGGTGCGCGAATAGGGCCTGGTCCATTCCGCGCTGGTGACGTCGTGCACGGTATGCGGCGCGTGCCGCAGCGGCGAGGCCTCGACGCCGAAGCGGCCCTGTTCGATCTGGGCGATTTCGCCGCGAATGGCGATCATGGCGTCGCAGAACCGGTCGATCTCGGCCTTGGATTCGGATTCGGTCGGCTCGATCATCAGCGTGCCCGGCACCGGGAAGCTCATGGTCGGGGCGTGGAAGCCGTAATCGACCAGCCGCTTGGCGATATCGTCGACGGTGACGCCGGCGCTGGTCTTCAGCGCGCGCGGGTCGACGATGCATTCATGCGCGACGCGGCCGCGGACATTGCGATACAGCACCGGGAAATGCGGATCGAGCCGTGCCGCGATGTAGTTGGCATTGAGGATCGCCACCTCGGTCGCGCGCCGCAAGCCGGCGCCGCCCATCATCACGATATACAGGTAGGAGATGGTCAGGATCGAGGCCGAGCCATAGGGCGCAGCCGACACCGTGCCGCCGCCATGCAGCGTGCCGGAGCTCGGTTCGCCCTCGGCCGGATGGCCGGGCAGGAACGGCGCCAGATGCGCCTTGACGCCGATCGGTCCCATGCCGGGGCCGCCGCCGCCATGCGGAATGCAGAAGGTCTTGTGCAGATTGAGATGGCTGACATCGGCGCCGTAATCGCCGGGCCGGGCCAGCCCGACCTGGGCGTTCATATTGGCGCCGTCGAGATAGACCTGGCCGCCATGGGCGTGGATGATGTCGCAGATCTCGCCGATATGCTCCTCGAACACCCCATGGGTCGACGGATAGGTGATCATCACCGCCGCCAGATCGGCGGCGTGGCTCTCGGCCTTGTCGCGCAGATCGTCGACGTCGACGTCGCCGCGCGAATCGCATTTCACCACCACCACGTCCATGCCCGCCATGCTGGCGGAGGCCGGGTTGGTACCATGCGCCGAGGAGGGAATGAGGCAGATCCGGCGCTGCGGCTCGCCGCGCGCGGCGTGATAGCCGCGGATTGCCAGCATCCCGGCATATTCGCCATTGGCGCCGGAATTGGGCTGCAGCGACACCGCGTCATAGCCGGTGATGTCGGCGAGCCAACCTTCCAGCGTGGCGAACAGCGCGTGATAGCCTTGCGCCTGGCCGCGCGGCGCGAACGGATGCAGCGCGCCGAATTCCGGCCAGGTCAGCGGGATCATCTCGGTGGTGGCGTTCAGCTTCATGGTGCAGGAGCCGAGCGGAATCATGGCGCGGTCGAGCGCCAGATCGCGGTCGCTCAATTTGCGCATGTAGCGCAACAGCTCGGTCTCGGAGCGATAGGCCGAGAACACCTCCTGGGTCAGGAAGTCGCTGGCGCGATGCAAGCTGTCGGGCAGCGTGTCGGGGGCGTCGTGCTCGATCTGCGCATAGCTCAGCGTGCCGCCGAAGGCGCGCCACACCGCCTCGACAATCGCCGACGTGGTGGTCTCGTCGAGCGCGATGCCGAGCGTGGTCTTGCCGATCCGCAGATTGATCTTCTCGGCCAAAGCGGCGGCCACGATGGCGTCGCGCTTGGCGCCGACATCGACGGTCAGCGTATCGAAGAACGTTTCGCTGGCGAGCGCGAAGCCGAGCTTCTTCAAGCCGGCGGCCAGCACGCAGGCGCGGCGATGCACCCGCGCGGCGATCTCGGCCAGGCCGTCGGGGCCGTGATACACCGCATACATCGCGGCGATCACCGCCAGCAGCACCTGCGCGGTGCAGATGTTGGAGGTGGCCTTTTCGCGGCGGATATGCTGCTCGCGGGTCTGCATCGCCAGCCGATAGGCCGGCTGGCCGTGGGAATCGATCGACAGTCCGACGATGCGGCCGGGCAGTGAGCGCTTCAGCGAATCGCGCGCCGCCATGAAGGCGGCGTGCGGCCCGCCATAGCCCATCGGCACGCCGAAGCGCTGCGCCGAGCCGATCGCGATATCGGCGCCGAGATCGCCGGGCGAGGCGATCAGCGTCAGCGCCAGCAGGTCGGCGGCGATGATCGCCAGCGCGCCCCTGGCGTGCAGCGCCGCGATCGCGCCGCGCGGATCGCGCAACGCGCCCGAGGAGCCGGGATATTGCAGCAGCGCGCCGAACACGTCGGCGTCGGCCAATTCGGTCGCCGGATCGCCGACGATCAGGGTCCAGCCCAGCGGCTCGGCGCGGGTGCGCAGCACCGCCAGGGTCTGCGGATGCACGTCGTGGTCGACGAAGAAGGCCTTGGTCTTTTTCTGCGCGGCGCGTTCGGCCAGGGCCATCGCTTCGGCGGCCGCGGTGGCCTCGTCGAGCAATGAGGCATTGGCGATGTCGAGCCCGGTGAGATCGCAGATCATGGTCTGGAAGTTGAACAGCGCCTCGAGCCGGCCCTGGCTGATTTCCGGCTGGTACGGCGTATAGGCAGTGTACCAGGCCGGATTCTCCAGGATGTTGCGCTGGATCACCGCGGGCATGTGGGTGCCCGAATAGCCTTGGCCGATCAGCGAGGTGAAAACCTGGTTGCGGGCGGCGATCTGCCCGATATGGGCCAGCGCCTCGGTTTCCGACAAGGGTGCGCCCAGCTTGAGCTCGGCGCGCTGCCGGATCGAAGCCGGCATGGTCTGGTCCATCAGCTGATCGAGGCTGCCGGCACCCACCGTCCGCAGCATCGAGTCGATGTCCTGCGGCGACGGGCCGATATGGCGGCGCACGAAATCATGGGCGGCGTCGACCGGTCTATGCTGGGTGCTCATGGGATCTCCTCGCCGTCAGGCGGTGTGCGTCGTATAGGCGGCTTCGTCCATCAAGCCGTCGAGTTCGCTCTTGTCGGCGATCTTCAATTTGAAGAACCACGCCTTGCCGCCGGCGTCGGAATTGACCAGCGCCGGCTCGGCGCCGAGCGCCTCGTTGACCTCGAGCACTTCGCCGGTGATCGGCGCGTAGACGTCCGAGGCGGCCTTGACCGATTCGACGACGGCGGCGGCCTCGGCCTTCTTGAACTGGCGGCCGACCTTGGGCAGTTCGACGAACACCACATCGCCGAGCTGGCTCTGCGCGTAGTCGGTGATGCCGATGGTGGCGATATCGCCCTCGATCTGCAGCCATTCGTGATCGGAGGTGTAAAGGGTGGTCATGTCAGGTCCTCAACGCTTGTAGCCGTGGGAAACGAAAGGCATGGGCGCCACGCGCAGCGGCAGACGCTGGCCCCGAACTTCAGCAAACACCGTGCCGCCGATGGCGGCCTGCGCGGTCGGCAGATAACCCATCGCCACCGGCCCATTGACGCTGGGCCCGAAGCCGCCCGAGGTCACGGTGCCGATCGAGGTGGTGGCGTCGGCCGCGGCGAACAAGGGCGCGTTGTCGCGCACCGGGGCGCGGCCCTCGGGCTTGAGCCCGACGCGCTGGCGCAGCGCACCGCTATTGAGTTGGGTCAGAATGGCGTCGGCGCCAGGAAAGCCGCCGGGCCGCGCGCCGCCAATGCGGCGGCTCTTCTGGATCGACCAGTTCAGCGCCGCCTCGACCGGCGTGGTCACGGTGTCGATGTCGTGGCCATAGAGACAAAGCCCGGCTTCGAGCCGCAGGCTGTCACGGGCGCCGAGCCCGATCGGCATCATGTCGGGATGCTCCAGCAGCGCGGTGGCGAAGGCCTCGGCGCCGTCGGCCGGCACCGAGATCTCGAAACCGTCCTCGCCGGTATAGCCGGAGCGCGATACCACGCAGTCCAGCTCCATCAGGCGCAGCTCGGCGACGTCCATGAATTTCAGCGCGGCAATCTCTGCACAAAATTTCGACAGCACCGCCTCGGCCTGCGGTCCCTGGACCGCCAGCAGCGCGCGGTCCGGCAGCGCGACGATGTCGCAAAGGTCGGACAGATGCGCGCGCAGGTGGGTCTCGTCGGCGTCCTTGCAGGCGGCGTTGACCACCAGCAACAGCCGGTCGCCGAGATTGGTCACCATCAGATCGTCGAGAATACCGCCGGCTTCATTGGTGAATTGGGCGTAGCGCTGCCGGCCCGGCGCCAGCGCGATGACGTCCTGCGGAATCAGCCATTCCAGCGCCTTGGCGGCGTCTTCCAGCCGGCCGGATTTGGCCCGCAATTCGATCTGCCCCATATGGGAGACGTCGAATAGGCCGGCCTTGGCGCGGGTGTGGAGATGTTCCTTGAGGACGCCGGCGGCGTATTGCACCGGCATTTCATAGCCGGCGAACGGCACCATTTTTCCGCCGCGTGCCAGATGCAGCGCGTGGAGCGCAGTACGTTTGATCGGCAATGGGCTAGCGTCACGCGCAACCATGAATGGGCTCCCGCGGTTCCCGAGACCTATTTCCCGTTAACCAATAGAGCCCCATCTGTCGCTGTGCCTGAGAGTATTATCCCGTCGGCGGACCCGCGCCGGACCATTTGGCCGGCCGGTCTCTTTCCAGATGTCATCAAGTCACGCGGTCCGTTTGCCTGAGAGTTTCCGGGGCGGTTGCTCCTTCGGCGCCGGCCTTGCGGCCGATCTCTCCCGACATGACTTAAGTCTACAAATAAGAGACAAACACGGCTTGAACAAGGCTGTCAACGCAGCTGCGGTATCTATCAACGGCTGTTATATCGCGGGTGAGTTGCGCGGCCGGTGACGGCGGGATTGCCGCCAGGTCGCGGGGCCAGCGGCAAGCCCCTGAATACGCGCCCACTTTCTGGACAGCGGGGTTGCTCGCGTCTAAAAGCGGTGCGCCAGGAAGCGATCTATCCGACCGGCACACGCGAGGCGATCCTGGGCGATTGGATGAACATGAGCGGCGTTAACGAAATCAGGTCCACGTTTTTGAACTACTTCGCCAGCAACGGCCACGAGATCGTGCCGTCGTCGCCGCTGGTGCCGCGCAACGATCCGACATTGATGTTTACCAATGCCGGCATGGTGCAGTTCAAGAACGTGTTCACCGGGGTCGAGAAGCGCACCAATCCGCGCGCCACCACCTCGCAGAAATGCGTCCGCGCCGGCGGCAAGCACAATGACCTCGACAATGTCGGCTACACCGCGCGGCACCACACCTTCTTCGAGATGCTGGGCAATTTCTCGTTCGGCGATTATTTCAAGGATCGCGCCATCGAGCTGGCCTGGAACCTGATCACCAAGGAATACGGCCTGTCCAAGGACCGGCTGCTGGTGACGGTGTATTCCGAGGACGACGAAGCGTTTGCGCTGTGGAAAAAGATCGCCGGCCTGCCGGACTCCAAGATCATCCGGATCCCGACCTCGGACAATTTCTGGCAGATGGGCGACACCGGCCCGTGCGGGCCGTGTTCGGAAATCTTCTTCGACCATGGCGACAAGATTCCCGGCGGCCCTCCGGGCTCGCTCGATGAGGATGGCGACCGCTTCATCGAGATCTGGAATCTGGTGTTCATGCAATATGAGCAGATCGCGCCGGGCAACCGGCTGGCGCTACCGAAACCGTCGATCGACACCGGCATGGGGCTGGAGCGGGTCGCCGCGGTGTTGCAGGGCAAGCACGACAATTACGACATCGACCTGTTCGTTTCCCTGATCCGCGCCATCGCCGAACTGACCGGCGCCGATCCGCACGGCCCGCAGAAGGCCTCGCTGCGGGTGATCGCCGACCATCTGCGGGCATCGTCGTTCCTGATCGCCGACGGCGTGCTGCCGTCGAATGAGGGCCGCGGCTATGTGCTGCGCCGGATCATGCGCCGGGCGATGCGCCACGGCCAGCTGCTCGGCGCCACCGAACCGTTGATGTGGCGGCTGGTCTGGGCGCTGGTGCGCGAGATGGGCCAGGCCTATCCTGAACTGGTGCGCGCCGAGCCGATGATCGAGGAGACGCTGCGGCTGGAAGAAACCCGTTTCCGCAAGACGCTGGACCGCGGGCTGATCATTCTCGACGAGAAGAGCAGCAGCCTGAAAAAGGGCGACATGTTCGACGGCGAGACCGCATTCACGCTGTACGACACCTATGGATTTCCGCTGGACCTGACCCAGGACGCGCTGCGCAACCGCGGCATCAGCGTCGACATCGCCTCCTTCACCGACGCGATGGACCGCCAGCGCGCCAAGGCGCGGGCGTCATGGTCGGGCAGCGGCGACACCGCCTCGGAGAATGTCTGGTTCGGCCTGCGCGAGACGCTCGGCGCCACCGAATTCCTGGGCTACGAGACCGAGACCGCCGAAGGCGTGGTCGGCGCGCTGGTCAAGGACGGCCAGCAGGTCGATCAGCTCGGTCCCGGCGAGACCGGCGCGATCGTGCTGAACCAGACCCCGTTCTACGCGGAGTCAGGCGGCCAGGTCGGCGACACCGGAACGATGGCGGGCGAGGGCGTCGTGTTCCACGTCACCGAGACCCAGAAGCGCGCTGGAGATCTGTTCGTTCATATCGGCACGGTCGAGCGCGGCACGCTGAAACCCGGCGCGGCGCTGCTGCTCGAGGTCGATCACACGCGGCGCAGCGCGATCCGCGCCAATCACTCCGCTACCCATCTGCTGCACGAGGCGCTGCGCCAGGTGCTGGGCGATCACATCGCCCAGAAGGGCTCGCTGGTGGCGCCTGACCGGCTGCGCTTCGACTTCGTGCATCAAAAACCGATCACGGCCGACGAGTTGCGCCGCGTCGAGGACATCGCCAACGAGATCGTGCTGGAAAACGACGAAGTCACCACCCGGCTGATGGCGGTCGACGACGCCCGCGAGGCCGGCGCCCGCGCGCTGTTCGGCGAGAAATATGGCGACGAGGTCCGCGTGGTGTCGATGGGCAAGACCGCGCGCGAGACCGGCAATAATGCGCTGGGCTGGTCGGTCGAATTATGCGGCGGCACCCATGTCCGGCGCACCGGCGATATCGGGCTGATCTCGGTCACCGGCGAGAGCGCGGTCGCCTCCGGCGTGCGCCGGATCGAGGCGCTGACCGGGCGTCAGGCCCGCCACAATGCCAATGCGGCGATCGCCACCGCTCGCGCGGCAGCGGCCGAACTACGTACCCCGCTCGAGGAGATGCCGGCGCGGATCGCCGCCTTGATGGACGAGCGCAAGAAGCTCGAACGTGATCTAGCCGAGGCGCGCAAGCGGCTGGCGATGGGTGGCGGCGCCGCGGCCGGTGGTGTTGCGGCCAATGGCGCCGGCGTGCGCGAGGTCGGCGACGTCAAGCTGATGGCGCGCGCGGTCGAGGGCATCGAGATGAAGGATCTCAAGGGCTTGGCCGACGACGGCAAGAAGCAGCTCGGCTCCGGCGTGGTGGCAATCGTCGGCGTCACCGACGACGGCAAGGCCGGCGTCGTGGTCGGCGTCACTCCGGATCTGGTCAAGCGCTTCAACGCCGTCGATCTGGTCAAGATCGCCTCGGGCGCGCTCGGCGGCAAGGGCGGCGGCGGCCGCCCCGACATGGCGCAGGCCGGCGGCCCCGACGGCACCAAGGCGGCAGCGGCACTCGACGCCATCGCGGCCGCGATGGGCGCATCCTGACGCGCGACCCAATGGGTCGCGCCGGCTGAATCGTCGCGACGCTGCCTCGGGCGGGAAGTTATCACCATGCCGCCTTCGCCATCGCTGAATCGACGACCGCACGATCGCTGGATCGGATTGGCCCTTCTCGCGGTCACCGCCTTCGGCTGGGGGCTGAACTGGCCGGCGATCAAGATCCTGCTCGCCGATTGGCCGCCGCTGTTCTCGCGCGGCGTGTCGGGCGTTGCCGCCGCGATCATCCTGGCGCTGATCGCGCGCGGGCGCGGCGAGAGCCTCGCGGTGCCGCGCGGTTTCGGCGCCCGGCTGTCGTTCGCGGCCTTCACCAATGTGTTCGCCTGGATGGGCTTCGGCACCATGGCGATGAAATATCTCAGCGTCAGCGAAGGATCGCTGCTGGTCTATACGATGCCGATCTGGGCGACGCTGTTTGCCTGGCCGGTGCTCGGCCAACGACCGGCCTGGCGCGATGGCGTCGGCCTGCTGCTCGGGATCTGCGGCATCGCCGTGCTGTTCGGCGGCCAGTCGCTGGCGCTGGGTCCCGATCGGCTGATCGGCGTCGGCCTGGCGCTGGCAGCCGCGACGCTGTTCGCGCTGGGCGGCGTGCTGACCCGGACCGCATTGCCGATGCCGCCGACTGTGCTGGTGGCCTGGCAGGTCGGGCTCGGCTGCCTGCCGATGATCGGTCTCGGGCTGATGTTCGAGCGACCTGATATCGGCGCGCTCAGCGCCGGCGGCGCCGCGGTGTTGCTCTATATGACGCTGGTGCCGATGGGGCTGTGCTATCTCAGCTGGTTCGCTGCGCTCGGTCGGCTGCCGACCACGACGGCGTCGATCGCCATCCTGGTGGTGCCGATCATCGGCGTGGTCGCAGCCGCGTTGGCGCTGGGCGAACCGCTGGGCTGGCGTCAGGTCGCGGCCCTGGTGCTGACATTGGCCGGCGTCGCGCTGGCGCTGCAGCGGCCGAAGCCGGCGTCGACGGTCTGAGCCGACTTGCCGACCTGCGGTTTGCATTGATGCGGCAAGCTCAATAAGAGAGCGGCTCGCGCGGACGGGGCAATTTCAAACTGGATCGACGATTATGACAATGCAATCAGACCGTGCTCAAGACCGCGCGCTGGGCTGGCGGGTCGAGGAGATTTGCCTGAACGCCTGGCCGGCGTTGCGCTGCGTGGTGCATGGCGGCTGGCTGGCGCGGTTCGGCGAGGGCGTGTCGCGCCGCGCCAATTCGGTCAATCCGCTACGCGGCGATGCCACCTCGATCGCCGCCGAGCTCCCGTTCTTCACGCAGCTCTATCACGCGCAGAACGAGCCCTTGATCGTGCGGGTGCCGGCTTTGCTCGATCCGCAAATCGCGGGCGAGCTGGAGCAGCTCGGCTTTGCGGCCGAAGGCGAGAGCTGCACGCTCTATGGCGACCTTGCCGGCCGCAGCCAGGCGGCCGATGCCGCGGTGACGATCGAGACGGCGGCCGGCGCCGACTGGCGCGCGGCGATGAGCCGATTGCAGAACCATGCGCCGGCGCAGGCCGCGATCTATGGCCGCGTGATTGATGCGATCGCGCTGCCGGCCGGCTTTGTGGCGCTACGCCGCGACGGCGAGATCGTCGCCACCGCCTATGGGGCGATCCAGGACCGCTTGCTGTGCTGCGAATCGGTGGTGGTCAGCGAGCGCCATCGCGGCGCCGGCCTCGGCGCGCGGATGATGCTGGCGCTGTTCGCCTGGGCGGCGACCCGCGGCGCGGAGGCCGCCTGCCTGCAGGTCACCGCCGACAATGCCGCCGGCCGCGCGCTGTATCGCAGCCTCAAGCTCGATACCGAATTGCATCGCTATCACTATCGCCGGGCGCCGGCCGGGTAGCTGATCGGCGCGACGCGCATCACGCCCGCCAGTCATTCCGGGGCGCGAGGCCGCAGGCCGAGCGAACCCGGAATCCATACTCCCGGTGTGCAAGATCACCCGCTGACGTCGGCCTTGGATGTCGAACGCGGGCACAGGGGTTATGGATCCCGGGTTCATTCGCAGCTTGCGCTGCTCACGCCCCGGGATGACAGTTTGAGGGTTTAATGGTGCCGCGTCGCGCGCTCGCGCCACGTCGCGCTCACGCCACCGCAATCGTCCGGCGCAGAAAGGCGAAGCCGAGGGCCTGGCTCTGCGCCTGTTTGAGATTGTCGACCCCGCCGGAATGGCCGCCGGCGACGGTCTCGTTGAACCAGACCCGATAGTTCGATTGTTCGAGCCGCGCCGCCATCTTGCGGGCGTGGCCGGGATGGACGCGGTCGTCGGTGCGGTTGGTGGTGATGAAGATCGGTGGATAGGGCCGGCCGGCTTCGATCAGGTGATAGGGCGAGAATTTGCGGATGAAGTCCCACTCCTCGGCATTGTCGGGATCGCCATATTCGGCGATCCAGCTTTGCCCCGCCAACAGCTTGGTGTAGCGCGCCATGTCCAACAGCGGCACCGCGCACCACACCGCGCCGAACAGCTCCGGATAGCGCGTCAGCATATTGCCGACCAGCAGTCCGCCATTGCTGCCGCCCTGGCAGGCGAGCTGCTGCGCCGTGGTAACGCCGCTGGTGGCGAGATCGCGCGCCACCGCGGCGAAATCGTCATGGGCGACGTGCTTGGTGGCCTTGCGCGAAGCCAGATGCCAGGCCGGGCCGAATTCGCCGCCGCCGCGGATATTGGCCAGCGCATAAAGGTGGCCGCGTTCGAGCCAGAGCTTGCCGGTGACGCCCAGATAGGCCGGCGTCAGCGACACTTCGAAGCCGCCATAGCCATACAGGATGGTCGGGCGCGGGCCTTTCGCCGCCAGATCCTTGCCGATCAGGAAATACGGAATCCTCGTGCCGTCGGCGGCGACGGCGTGGCACTGCTTGACCTCGATGCCGGTGGCGTCGAACGAGGTCGGCGCCTGTTTCAGCGGCTGCGGCGCGCCGCAGCCGGTCCACAGCGCGGTCGAGGTCGGGCGCTCGAAGCTGGTGATGGTGAGCAGAATGTCGGTGCCGAGATCAGGATCGTCCTCGCCGCCGAAAGCCTGCGCGCCGATCGAGGCGTTGTCGGGCAGGCCGGGAATCGCGCTCTCGGTCCAGCCGGCCTCGCCGCGGCTGGCGAGCACGACGCGGCCACGGACATTGTCGAGGATCTCCAGCACCACGCCGTGGCGAGTCTCCAGCCAGGATTGCAGCGCGCGGGTCGGCTCCGGCCTGAACACGATCTCGAAATCGCGCACACCCGCGAGAAAACGATCGAGCGCGATCGCCACCAGCGCGCCGGACGCGATGGTCTGTCCGCCGATGGCCCAATCCTGTTTCGGGCTGACCAGCAGTGTGGCGGCCTCGTGCGAGAAGGCGACTTCCTCGGGCAGCTCGAGCCGGATGCGTTGCCCGGCATAAGCGCCGTGCCGTGGTTCGATGAAGCTCTGCGAGCGGGTGAAGTCCAGCGCGCGCGCATAGCTGACCGATTCATGGCCGGGCCGATGGTTGACGCCGAACCAGGCGGCGACGTCGTCCGGCTCCACGGCGAACACGGTGTCGGCGGCGGCGAGCGGCGTGCCGCGCCGCCAGCGCCGCACCAGCCGCGCATAGCCGGCCGCGGTGGTGTCGTCGGCGCCGAAGGCGCTGCCGAACAGGATGGTGTCGCGGTCGAGCCAGGCGACCTGGGTCTTGGCCTGCGGCAGCACGAAGCCGCCGGCGACGAAGCTCTTGCCGGCGAGGTCGAATTCGCGGACCTCGACTGCGTCGGTGCCGTTGAATGACAGGCTGACCAGCGCCCGGCTCTTGTCGGGCGAGCGCACGGCTCCGGCGAAGGCCCATGAAACGCTCTCTGTGGCGTTGAGCGCGTCGATGTCGAGCAGCACGTCCCAGTCCGGCGCGGCGCTGCGATAGCTGTCGAGCGTGGTGCGTCGCCACAGCCCGCGCGGATGGGCCGCGTCCTTCCAGAAATTATACAGCCAGTCGCCGGATTTGCCGACGAAGGGGATGCGGTCGTCGGCATTGAGGATCGCCAGCGCGGCGTCGAAATCGGCGCGGTAGGAATCGTCGCAAAGCGCCGTGTCGGTGCGGGCGTTCTGCGCCTCGACCCAGGCCACCGCGCGCTCGCCCTCGATCTGTTCGAGCCAGAGCAAGGGATCGGCGCTGCCGTCGGTGGGATTGGGGGGAATGGTCATTTGCTCTCCTGACGCGGGCGGGCCGTAGCACAAGCCGCATCAGATAGACTGTTGGCGGCGATCCGCAACGCCTGATCACTCGGCGGTGGCGCGGCCTTCGCGCAATGGTTTTCTGCGCTCGTCGCGCTCCTCATGGATGATCGCGATCACCTTGCCCATCGGCAGGCCGAGCGTCTGCAGCACCGTGCTGGTGATCTCGAAACTGGCCTCCAGGACTTCGCGCACCACCTCGCTGGCGCCGAGCCGGAACAGCCGCACCGCATGTTCGGCGTCGCGGGCGCGCACGATCACCGGAATGTCGGCGCGCTCGGCGCGGGCGGCGGCGACCACGCGCTCGGCGGCTACTGAATCGTGCATGGTGATGACCAGCGCGGGAGCTTCGGCCAGACCGCATTTGCGCAGGAAGGCGCGCTGCGAGGCGTCGCCATAGACCAGCTGGCGGTCGGATTTGCGGCTCGTCGACACCAGATCGGCGTCGATCTCGATGGCGATCAGCGGCTGCCCCTGCTTTTGCAGGATGTCGCAAACGACCCGACCGACCCGGCCATGCCCGACCACGATGGTCCGCCCGGGCTCGATCGGGCCGGGATTGCCATAGCCGTCCTCGACCGCGACCTTGTTGCTGACGCGCGCCCCGGCTTTGCGGCCGAGCCGGGCCAGATAGGGCGTCAGCAGCATGGTGCCGGACGCCACCAGCAGCATGAATTGCTCGACATCGTGGGTCAGCAGCCCGCTGGAGCTGGCGAGGCCGAGTACCAGAAAGGCGAATTCGCCGCCGCCGGCGAGCAACAGGCCGGTCTCGACCGCTACCGGCCAAGCGAGGCCAAACAGCCGCGCCAGCGTGACGATCATCGCCGCCTTCAGCGCCACCATGCCCAGCACCGATGTCGCCAGCATCAAGGGCTGGTTCGCCACTTCGGCGAGGTTGATCCGCATCCCGACCGAGATGAAGAACAGCCCAAGCAGCATTCCCTTGAACGGCTCGATATCGACTTCGACCTGGCGGTGGAATTCAGTCTCCGACAGCAGCAGCCCGGCCAGGAAGGCGCCGAGCGCCATCGACAGGCCGGCGACATGGGTCAGCAGCGAGGTGCCGACCACCACGAACAGGATCGTCGCCATGAACAATTCGCGGTTGTGGGTCTGCGCCACCTGGCGAAACAGCCGGCGCAGGATCAGCCGGCCGACGCCGACGATCAGCACGATCGCGAGCGCTGCCTGCAGCAGCGCCAAGGCCAGCCCCGCCCACACCGAATCCGTGGTGAGCGCGGCGATGCCGCCGGAGCCGTTGCCGCCGAACACCACGATCAGGAACAGGATCGGCACTACCGCCAGATCCTGCGCCAGCAGCACCGAAAAGATGCTGCGTCCCGTCACCGAGGCCAGCCGCTTCTGCTCGGCGAGCAGCTGCAGCACGATCGCGGTGGAGGACAGCGCCAGGCAGGCACCGATCACCAGACTGGCGTCGACCGGATTGCCGAAGGCGATGGAGACGGCGCTGATCGCCGCGGTGGTCAGCACCACCTGCAGCATGCCGAAGCCGAACACCAACCGGCGCATCGTCCACAGCCGGTCGAACGACAATTCCAGCCCGATCGAAAACAGCAGGAAGGCGACGCCGAGCTCGGCGAGCCGGTCGACCGCGTCCTGAGAGGTGATCGAAATCCAGCCGAGCCAGGGCAGGGCGCCGTCGAGCCGGCCGAGACTGTTCGGCCCCAGCACCAGGCCGGCGATCAGAAAGCCCAGCACCGGCGACACCCGCAGCCGCGCCATCAGCGGAATCACCACGCCGGCGGTGCCGAGAAACACCAGCGCTTCGCGATAGACTCCGATGTCAGTTGCAGCGGCCATGACTCAACTCAACCACGGTGAGCCGGAGCTGGCGAGCGAGCGGATCAAATTCCGTCGCCCACTGCGGCAATGTTTCGCGGCGCCGGAGTGGGGATTAGCGCTTTCGGCCAATTGTGTTGCAGCGTGCCCCGGATGCTGCGCAACGCGCCGCGCTTGCGGCGTGGTGCGCTGCTAAGCCGGGGCCCCTCTATTGGTGTTGGCGCTGACACCGGGGTCCCGGTTCTGTGAAGCGGCGCGGAGCCCGTGCTCGGCCCGCGCGAAGCGCGGACCCGGGTGTGCCGCATCGCGCCCGGGACACAAGAGATTGTCATCGGTCGGCGCTTTGCGTCGACCGATGACGCGCGATGACGAACGAGATGTCCGCGCAGCCGCCTTAAGCCGCGGCCGGCGCCATCGCCTTGGTCAGGTTCTCGGCGACCTTGTCGAGGAAGCCGGTGGTGGAGAGCCAGCGCTGGTCGGCGCCGACCAAGAGCGCCAGATCCTTGGTCATGTAGCCGGCCTCGACGGTGTCGACGCAGACCTTTTCCAGGGTCAGCGCGAAGGCCTCGAGGGCGGCGTTGTTGTCGAGCTTGGCGCGATGCGACAGACCGCGGGTCCAGGCGAAGATCGACGCGATCGAGTTGGTCGAGGTCTCCTTGCCCTTCTGGTGCTCGCGATAATGCCGGGTCACGGTGCCGTGGGCGGCCTCGGCCTCGACGGTCTTGCCGTCCGGGGTCATCAGCACCGAGGTCATCAGGCCGAGCGAGCCATAGCCCTGGGCGATGGTGTCGGACTGCACGTCGCCGTCATAGTTCTTACAGGCCCAGACATAGCCGCCGGACCATTTCATCGCCGCCGCCACCATGTCGTCGATCAGGCGGTGTTCATAGGTGATGTTCTTGGCGGCGAATTTGTCCTTGAATTCAGCGTCGAACACCTCCTGGAAGATGTCCTTGAAGCGGCCGTCATAGACTTTCAGGATGGTGTTCTTGGTCGACAGATAGACCGAATAACCCTTGGCGAGGCCCTGATTCATCGAGGCGCGGGCAAAATCGGCGATCGAGTCGTCGAGATTATACATCGCCAGCGCGACGCCCGCGGAGGGCGACTTGTAGACCTCGCGCTCGATCACCTGGCCGTCCTCGCCGACGAATTTCATCGTCAGCGTGCCCTTGCCGGGGAACTTGAAATCGGTGGCGCGATATTGATCGCCGAAGGCGTGGCGGCCGATGATGATCGGCTTGGTCCAGCCCGGCACCAGGCGGGGCACGTTGTTGCAGATGATCGGTTCGCGGAACACGACGCCGCCGAGGATGTTGCGGATCGTGCCGTTCGGCGACTTCCACATCTGCTTCAGGCCGAATTCCTTCACCCGGGCCTCGTCCGGGGTGATGGTGGCGCATTTGACGCCGACGCCGACCTTCTTGATCGCATTGGCGGCATCGATGGTGACCTGGTCGTCGGTCTGATCGCGATATTCCATCCCGAGGTCGAAATACATCAGCTCGATATCAAGGAAGGGGTTGATGAGCTTGTCTTTGATGTACTGCCATATGATGCGCGTCATTTCATCGCCATCGAGTTCAACGACGGGGTTGGTCACCTTGATTTTCGCCATGCGGGATCGGGCCTCTTTGAGACAGCGCTTGAAGGGCTGGATGGGGCGTGGATTGCCGAGGCCGCTATAGCACTGCGCGGCGAGGGCTGGAAGGTGAATGGAGATGCAAACTGGACGGAATCGCATCACCGGCGGGCGCAATCGGCGCAATCGGCACCTGGCGGGGGTGTGGACCCGCCGCTTGAGATTTTTAATGAAGCGTTAAGGCACGCGGCTGAAGTTCTTAATGAAGCGTAAAGAATGGCTGTAAGCGCAAGAGTTTGCTCTGGAAATCATTCGCAACTGGGCGGCCGGATGGACCGGTGCGGCGGGCGGTTGTGGTCGCCGCCTGATGCACTGCCTCAACGCCCCAGTTCGACGGCGGGGCCGCGGCGCTGTATGGCCGGGCAGGCTGCGGCCCGAATCAGAAACCGAATCAGAAAGTGACGCACTATGTCCGGTTCAGGCACCGATAAGACCAAGCCGCAGGCCGATCTGGCCGGTCCGGTTGTGATTCTGGTTGAACCGCAACTGGGCGAAAACATCGGCATGTGCGCCCGCGCCATGGGTAATTTTGGCCTAACCCGCTTAAGAATTGTTAAACCCCGCGACGGCTGGCCCAATGTCCATGCCAGGCGGGCGGCCTCCGGCGCCGATTACATTCTCGATGCGGTGCAGCTGTTCGACACAGTCGAGGCCGCGGTCGCCGATTGCACGTTGCTTTTCGCCACCACCGCGCGGGCCCATGACCAGGCCAAGCCGGTGCTGGCACCGGAACCCGCGGCCCGCGAAATCTCCGCGCAGGTGGCGGTGGGCGGCACCGCCGGGATCCTATTCGGCCGCGAGCGCTACGGGCTGGAGAACCAGGAGGTGGCGCTCGCCGATCGCATCATCACCTTTCCGGTCAACCCGGCCTTTGCCTCGCTCAACCTGGCGCAGGCGGTGCTGCTGATCGGCTATGAATGGTTCAAGCTCGCCACCGCCGGCGCGCTGCCGTTCGGCATGCCCGAGCGCTCCGAGCGCGCCTCGCAGCATCAGATGCAGGCGTTCTTCGACAATCTGGTGCGCGAGCTCGACAAGGTCGAGTTCCTGCGCCCGGTCGAGAAGCGCGACACCATGCTGGTCAATCTGCGCAACATCTTCACCCGGATGGAGCCGACCAAGCAGGACATGCACACGCTGCACGGCGTGGTGATGGCGATCGCGGAAGGCCGCAAGGGCCCGGCCAAGGGCGGCGTGCTCGACGGCGAACAGGCGACCAGGCTGCGGGCGCTCTTGGCCGAGCACGGCCAAAGCGCGCTGCCGCATGAAAGCGGCACGGTGCGTGGGTTGGCGCGGCTGCTGCGCCGCAACCCGACCGACGCCGAACGGCTGCTGTGGGACGCGCTGCGCACCGACCGTCGCTTCGCAGGCACCTTCAAGCGCCAGACCCCGGTCGGCCGCCACATCCCGGATTTCGTCTCCTTCGTCCGCCGCATGGCGATCGAATTGGTGAATCCCGACGAGACCGATGTGATTCGCCAGGACCGCGCCGCGCGGCAGCAATGGCTCGAGGCCCGCGACTACCGCGTCGTCAGCATCGCGGCCGACGACGTCACCACCGACCTTCCCGCGGTGCTGGGCCGGCTGGAGACCGCGCTGGCGGGGTGAGCGCAGCGGCGTCATTTACGGGCGCGATGTGTCCCGGACGCGGTGCGGTATTCGTCATGCCGCTCCGCAGAGCCGGGACCCCGGATCGGGTGACGCGGCTCTGGCGCTAATCCAGGGGCGCCTTGCTGAATGTCAGCTCGAGCCCGGCGCGCTGTTGCAGATAGCCGATCACGCTGAACAGGTTTTTGGCCTGCGGATTGCCACGCGGCCCGAACATCCGGATCAGGCTTTTCGGTGGTGTATCGGTCGCGGCGCCAAGCTGCTCGAAACCGACCGTCGCCTTGATGTAATCGCGGAGGATGGTCTTGCCGGCGTCGATGTCTCCCCGGAGCATCACCTCGATCCCCTCGCGCAACAGCGCGTCGGCGAAGGCAGGGTCGGCGCTGACATGGTGCTGAACCAGTCCCTTGAAGCTTTTTGTCTGTGCCATTTCCTGCTCCTTTCCGCGAACCAATCCGCAAACGGGCTGTCGCCGCCCGAGAGATAGTAGCGAATCTCAAGCATCAGAGAGGGTAACATAAGTGTTACCCTCGGTCTAGCGAGATCCGGGTATTCGCACTTCCCGCATATCGCTGCGCTCATGCGGGCTTCTGTAACGGGCAGTGGTTAGTCAATCCCTTTTTACGTGATCCTCTCGCCGGCGACTTGCTTCTGTCCGGGATCGGCGCGGTGGCCGTCACCTTTAGGGGTGCGTAAGAGGAGCCGGCCGGCCAATCTACGGAAGCGTGGTTGTGAGCCGACTTCCCGCATGGCGGCCTGACCGGATCCATCGTCCCGGCGAAGGGACCTCGCGCGGGGAAGACCTGGTGTCGTGGGCCTCCCCGAACCGATGATTTCTCCCTGTTAAGCTGCCAGCGCCTTGGCGTTGGGGTTGAACGGCTTGGTGTCGGCGAGCATGCGATGCAGGACGACCGCGAGCTTGCGCGCCAGCGCGACCTTGGCCTTGCGCAGGCCGGCGCGCCGGGCGATCCGCATCGCCCAGCTCTTCAGTTCGGTGCAGTTCTTGACCGGCTTGGTCAGCATGACATGAGCCGCCTGATAGAGCGCCTCGCGCACCGAAGCATCGCCGATCTTGGTGATGCGGCCGGTGTAATCGGTCTGTCCCGATTGATACTTCTTCGGCGTCAGGCCGAAATGCGCGCCGGCCGCCTTCGACGAGTTGAAGCGCGCCGGATCGTCGATCGCGCAGGCATAGGTCAGCGCCACGATCGGGCCGACCGACGGCGTCGTCATCAGCAGCCGCGCCTGCGGTTGCGCTCTGGCGAGCTGCACGACTTGTTTGTTCAGGCATTTGAACTCGCGCAGCAGCACCGCATGAACCGCGAGCAGCGCCTTCGCAATCGACGCCAGCGCCGCGTGTCCGGCGACCAATTCTTCGATCCGCGCCGCGAAGCTGCGCTCGGTGGTCCTGCCGACCTTCAGCCCGAAGCCGCGCAACACCCCACGCAGACTGTTCTCGACGTCGAGCAGCTTCGACTGCAGCAGCTTGCGCGCGGTCAACACCGCCCGAACCTCCTGCGCTTCGATCGACTTGCAATGAACCGGCCGGAACCAGCCCAGCCGCATCAATTGCGCGATGGCGCGGGCGTCGTTGCGATCGGTCTTCACCGACATCGCCTTGAAGGCGTCGCGGACATGCCGGGTCTCCAGTAGTTCGACCGCAAGACCGGCACCGCGCAACCCGGCGTATAACCATTGCGACAGCGGTCCCGCCTCAAGGCCGATCCGTTCGAGAGTCCAGCCCTGCGACCCGAACCAGGCAATCAACGCCTCCGGCTCGCTCGCGACCTTGGCCTCGCGCAAAATCTTGCCCGCGCCGTCGACGATGCAAACCGCAGACTGTTCCAAAGACACGTCAATTCCTGCATAGTGGTACATGGTCGTCCCTCGATGATGCTTGGAGCGGGCTTGCCCAACTCCGGTTCATTGACACCATCATTTTGAGGGACGACCGCCTCCCGGGGAAGCCGCACGCGAGCGCGCTCTCAAATCGCGCCGTAGCGAGCGTGCGGCTCCAGCGGCCGGCCCGTTACCCCATCTACTTGCTGGAGACCGCGCTGGCGGGGTGAGCACGACGGGCGCGATGGGCCGGTTGACTTGCGCCGCGCCGCGGGATTGGCTGGGCGCCAAGCGGCGGAATGCCGTGCAAGGAGGGGACATGCCAAGTAAATCGACAGGGCGGTCGGCGCCGGTGGGATCGTGGCGGCGGCGCTGCTGGCCATGGCGATGACGGCGGCCATGCCGGCCCGCGCCGATGACGTCAGCGGCATCTGGCTGCGCGACACCGGAGCCTCGAAGGTGAAATTCGCGCCCTGCGGCGGCGCGCTGTGCGGCAGCCTGGTCTGGATCAAGCCCGGGACCGATACACCCGCCAAGGTCGGCCAGCGGGTGTTCTACGACATGAAGCCGTCCGGCCCGAACGCCTGGGCCGGCAGCGCCTTCAACCCCGAGGACGGCAAGACCTATACGGGCAAGATGAGCCTCTCCGGCGGCACGCTGACCACCCAGGGCTGCGCGATGGCCGGGCTGATCTGCAAATCCTCGACCTGGACCCGCGCCAAATAAGCGATGGGCGGCGGCCGGCCGGTTGTCGCCCATCCCGCATATCGCTCCGCTCATGCGGGCTGCTTGCTACTTGCTGCCTGCCATAGGGCGACGCGACGCATTCGCGCCAAGGCAAAGGCTGGCCGCGACAACCAGCGCGATGGCGGCGACGCCAAGGGATGCGTCGAAGGATTGGGTCCTGCCATGGATCGCGGAGGCGATCAGCGGGCCGATGATCTGGCCGACCCCATAGGCGGCGGTCAAAACGGCCAGCATGCTGAAACGCTGTGTCGCAGCCAGCCGTCGCGCCGCCGGCATGACGATGGTCACGGTGCCCATGAAGGTGCCGCCGACCAATAAAGCGGAGCCGATATAGGCCACCGGGCTGTGCAGAACCGGCAGGGCAACACCGATCGCCTGAAGCGCCAGATTGACCATCAGGCTGGCGCGGGTGCCCCAGCGATGGTGGAGGGCGTGCCAGATGAAGCAGGACGGCGCAGCGCCGAGGCCGAAGATCGCCCAGACATGCACCGGATCGAGCGAGCCGAGTGCGCTACGAACCAGGAGCGGCAAATAGGTCGCCGTAATGATGTAGCCAAAACCGGCCAGACCATAGATCACCACCAGCCGGGCCGCACCGAAAGGCGGTGCCGCCGCGCGCGGCTGCTGCGCGGCGGGCGCGTCGTGAGGCTCGTCGTGAGGCGCGGTGCGATCGATGCGGAACTGGATCGTCACCGCGATCGCCCCGATCACCAGGGCGGCGATGGCAAGCGTCAACCAGTTGGCACGGCTTGATATCGCGGCCGCATGGCCGGCCGCGATGATTTCAGCCGAGACCAGGATGCCGATGCCGACGCCGGCGAACAAGGTGGGCGCGCCATGGTGATGGCGGCGATCATGGATCAGCCAATGCGAGGCGGCCACCATCGCGACCGCGCTCGCCCCGCCCGCCAGGCCGCGAATGGCAACGATCAGCCACTCCGGATTGGCCAGGGCGAGAACGCCGAGCATGATGATGGTGGTGGCACTTGCCCATGCGCAAAGCTGACGGCTGGATATCCGCGTCAGCACGCCCGCCAGCAAAGCGCCGATCAGGTAGCCGGCATAATTCGCCGAGGCCGCATAGGAGCCGCCATCGAGCGAGATCTGGCCGTCAGCGACCATCAGCGGATAAAGGCCGGTGAATGCGAAGCGGCCGAACCCCATGCCGACAACCAGCGTCAAGGCCGCGGCCGCCGCCGCAAGCTGATTAGTTCGACGCATGGGGGCTTTCAATCTCCGAGACCGCGCCCAGCATGCCGCGCAACGCCATGAATGCCGGTGTCTTGAATCCGGGCCGGCTGGCCAGCACCGTCTCGACCTTCATCAGCGGCTTGATGGTGAAGCGCTCGGCATCCGGAACGAGATCGAGCACGCTTCGCGGCAGGATCGCAAAGCAGGAGCCCGCCGCGGTGCAGGCCACCATGGCGTGATACGACCTGACCTCCTGAAACCGGATCTGTGCGGGTCTGGAGCCGGACTCCGTCATCCAGTCTTCGGCGAGTATCCGGTAGGTGCAGCCTGGCGCGAAGGCCGCAAGACAGCGCGGCTTGATGTCGTCGGCGCGCGCGACCGCGGGGTGGCCGGGCGGCAGCACCAGCAGCAGTTCTTCGCTGAACAAAGCGACAGTATCGAGGGCATCTTGCTCGAGCCCCCAATCGCCGGGGGGAATCGCAATGACGGCGCAGTCGATATGCTGCGCCAGCAAGGCGTCGATCAGTTGCCGGGTCGGGCCCGTCGACAGCTCGATCGTCACCTCGGGCCATGTCGCATTGAACCGCGCCAAAGGCTGCGGCAATCGCGCAGCGGCGGCTGATTCCATCGAGCCAATTCGCAAAACGCCAAGCGGGGCCCCGGGATGCACGGTCTGCAGCGCCTCGTCGGCCAGGTTGAGGATGCGGTCTGCATAATCGAGATAGGTGCGCCCCTCGGCGGTCAGCGCCATACGCTTGTGGTCCCTCTGGAACAAGGCCACGCCGATTTCCGCCTCGAGCTGCTGGATCCGCGTGGTGACGTTGGAGGGCACCCGGCCGAGCAACTCGGCCGCGCGGGTCACGCTTTGCTCCCTTGCCACCGTGCGAAAAACCGAAAGCGAGGCGAGATCCACGGCAATTCTCCAGAGAATGAATTGAGGGATATGATTCTCTATTTAAGAATGTAAGTCAAATTACATTCTTTAACGAAGAATTTGCGGGGCGCACTGGCCGCTCACCGGGCGTGGGGCTTCGGCGCATAGCCGCCGCGCTGATCGGCGGTGGCTCTGAGGCGCTGCGGCCGCGTCGCCACATGCTACCGTGCGGCCAATGCGAGGGAGGATCTGATGACGCAATCGACTGCCGCCAAGCGCGCGGCGTTTCGCCAGCTGCATGACGATGGCTGTTTCGTCATTCCCAATCCGTGGGATGTGGGCTCGGCGCGCTATCTGCAGCACGCCGGCTTCAAGGCGCTGGCCTCGACCAGTTCGGGCTATGCCTGGTCGACCGGCCGCGCCGATAACCATGTCGGCTGCGCCGACGTCATCGACCATCTGACCACGCTATGCGCGGCGACCGATCTGCCGGTCAATGCCGATTTCGAGGCCGGCTTCGCCGACGATGCCGAGGGCGTCGCCGCCAATGTGACGCGCGCGATCGCCACCGGCCTGGCCGGCCTGTCGATCGAGAATTCAACCGGCCGGCCCGACCAGCCGCTGTATGACGACCGCCTCGCTGTCGAACGCATCGCCGCCGCCCGCGCGGCGATCGACGCAACTGACCCCGCCGTGATGCTGGTGGCGCGCTGCGAGGGGTTTCTGACCGGCGAGCGCGATCTCAACAAGACCATCGCGCGGCTGGTCGCCTTCGCGGACGCCGGCGCCGATTGCCTCTACGCGCCGGGCCTCAGCGCGGCGGACGACATCGCCGCCGTCGTCAAGGCGGTGCATCCGAAGCCGGTCAACGTGCTGATCGTGCAGCCTTCGATGACAGTCGCCGCCTTGGCCGCCCTCGGCGTCCGCCGCATCAGCGTCGGCGGCGCGCTGGCCCGCACCGCCTGGGCCGGCTTCATGCGCGCCGGGCAGGAGATCGCGGAGCAGGGCACGTTCACGGCATTCGCCGGGGCGGCGAAGGGCGCGGAGCTGAACGGGTTGTTTGCGGGGGAGTAGTCTTGTCATTCCGGGGCCTGAGAGCGAAGCTCGAGCGAACCCGGAATCCAGAGATGCTCAGCACAGGAACCCCGGCCGCCTTCACGCCGCCCAACTCGCCGACAGTGCCTCCGCCTGCCGCAGCACTGTTTGCACCGCTTCGTCCTGCAAGTCGGGCGGATAGCCGTGTTTGCGTAAGATTCGTTTCACCAGCACGCGCATCCGCGCCCGCGCGCTTTCGCGGTGGGACCAGTCCACTGAAGCGCTCTTCTTGAGGGAGACGAGCAATTCGTGCGCGATCAGCTTGAGCGAATCGTTGCCCATCGCCTCGACGGCGCTGACGTTTTCGGCGAGCGCGTCATAGAAGGCAATTTCCTCCGGCGACAACCCTTGTTCTTCGCCGCGCTGGCGGGCGGCGCGCACCTCCTTGGCCAGCGCGATCAGTTCCTGCAACACTTCGACGGTCGAGATGGCGTTGCTGTGATAGCGGGCGATCGCGGCTTCCAGCCGCTCTGAAAACCGTTTGGTCTCGACTACATTGGTCTTGCTGCGCGAGCGGATTTCATCGTTCAGCAGTTTACGCAGCGCCTCCAGCGCCAGGTTCTTCTTGTCGAGCTGCTGCACTTCCGCCAAAAATTCATCCGACAGGATCGAGATATCCGGCGTGGAGATTCCCGCGGCGGCGAGAATGTCGACGATTTCGGTCGAGACCACCGCGCGATCAAGGATCTGCTGGATAGCAAATTCGCGCTGGGCGTTGCTCTGACCTGAGCTTTCGGCTGATTTCACCAGCGCAATTCGCACGGTCTGGAAGAACCCGATTTCATCGCGGATCGCACGAGCCTCGTCGCTGGCCGCCGCCAGCGAAAACGCAACAGACAGCGCGCGCACGGCGTCCTGATAGCGGCGGTTCTCGCGGCGCTTGCCGTCTTCGCTGGTTTCCCGCGCCGCGGCCTCATGCTGGCGCGCGAGAATCCATTCGATGGCTTCGGCTAGAACGACCAGACGCTGGTGCGGCGTACCGGCTAGGCCCCGCGCATAGTCGAATCCGTGATACATCGCCTTGACGATTTCGTACTTCTCCAGCAGCACGCCGATCGCCTCGGCCTCGTCGATGCCGGCCTGGCGCTGGTCCGCGCGGGAATAATCGCCGAGCGCATTCTTCAGGTTCTGCGCGATGCCGATATAGTCGACGACGAGCCCGGCCGGCTTGTCGCGGAAAACGCGGTTGACGCGGGCAATCGCCTGCATCAGCCCGTGCCCCTTCATCGGCTTGTCGACATACATCGTGTGCATCGACGGCGCGTCGAAGCCGGTCAGCCACATGTCGCGCACGATCACCAGCTTGAGCGGGTCGTTCGGATCCTTGGCGCGCTTGGCCAGCAGGTCGCGGCGCGATTTCGGGCCGACATGGCGCTGCCAACTCTCTGGATCGGCCGCCGAGCCGGTCATCACCACCTTGATCGCGCCCGACGCGTCATCGTCGCTGTGCCAGTCCGGGCGCAGTGCGATGATGTGGTCGTAGAGGGCCACGCAGATGCGGCGGCTCATGCACACCACCATGCCCTTGCCGTCGAGGGCGGCGATCCGGTCCTCGAAATGCTTGACCAGATCGGCCGCAACCATCTCGAGCCGCTTCTTCGAGCCGACCAAGGCCTCGACGGTCGCCCATTTGCGCTTGATGCGCTCCTGTTCGGTGGTCGCTTCGTCTTCTGTCAGTTCATCGATCTCGGCGTCGATCGTTGGCTTCTCTTCGGGACGAAGCTCGATGCGGGCGAGGCGGCTTTCGTAGTAGATCGGCACCGTGGCGCCGTCTTCGACCGCGCGGCTGATGTCGTAGATGTCGATATAGTCGCCGAACACCATCGGGGTATTGACGTCGTCGTGCTCGATCGGCGTTCCGGTGAAGCCGATGAAAGACGCGTTCGGCAGCGCGTCGCGCAGATATTTGGCGAAGCCGTAGGCGATCACACCGGTCTTCTGCGCAATCTTGGCGCCGAAGCCATACTGGCTGCGATGGGCTTCGTCGGCGATCACCACAATGTTGCGCCGGTCGGACAGCATCGGGTAGATCGTCTCGCCGCTGGCCGGCGCGAACTTCTGGATGGTGGTGAAGATCACCCCGCCCGCGGCGCGGCTGAGCGCCGACTGCAGATCGTTGCGGTTCTCTGCCTGGATCGGCGTCTGCCGGATCAGGTCGCGGCACATCGAAAAGGTGCCGAACAGCTGGTTGTCGAGATCGTTGCGGTCGGTGATGACGAGAATGGTCGGGTTTTCCATCTGCGGATGGCGCACCAGCTGGCCGGCATAGAACGCCATCAGCAGGCTCTTGCCGGAGCCCTGGGTGTGCCAGATCACGCCGATCCGCTTGTCACCTTTCGCGTAGTTTTCGACCCCGGGCAGGCCGTAGGCGGCGGGGTCTTCGCTGAAGCCCTGAAGGCCCGGCGACGCCGCTTGCGTGCCGACATTCAGCGCCAGAGCGCGGATCGTCGAGTCCACCGCGCGCTTCACCGCGTGAAACTGGTGATAGCCGGCGATGATCTTGGCGACGGCCTTGTCGGTCTCGCCGAACACGGTGAAGTCGCGCACGAGGTCGAGCAGGCGGCGGCGCTCGAAGATGCCGTCGATCAGTACGCTCAGTTCCGGCAGGCCCTTGGCGGCGATCACCTCGCCGTCGGTGGTGCGCCAGGGCATGAAGCGTTCCTGGTCGGCGGTCAGCGAGCCGATCCGCGCCATGATGCCGTCCGAGGTGACCAGCACCGCATTGGTGCGGAACAGGGCTGGGATCTGGCTTTTGTAGGTCTGCAACTGGTTGTAGGCGCCCGCCAGCGTGGCGCCGGCGCCACCGGGCGCTTTCAGTTCGATCACGCCGAGCGGCAGGCCGTTGACGAACACCACGACATCGGGCCGGCGGTTGATCGGGCCGGCAATCACCGAAAACTGGCCGGTCGCCAGCCAGTCGTTGGCCGAGGGATCGTCGAATTCGATCAGGCGGACCTTGTCGCCGCGGATGGTGCCGTCGTCTCCATAGAATTCGACATCGATACCCTCGACCAGCAGCTTGTGCAGGCGACGGTTTTCTTCGATCAGCGACGGCTTTTCGGTGGCGAGGACTTTGCGTAGCGCGTCGCCGCGTGCTTCCGCCGGGATGGCCGGATTGAGTCTTTCGATCGCGGCCGCGAGCCGCTTGACCAGCACCACATCCGCATAGGCTTCCCGCTCAGGGGCCTTGCCGTCCGGGCCGATCTCGGCGTCGGATGACACCGCATAGCCGAGCTTGCCGAGGTGATCGAGAACCATCCCCTCGACATCGGCTTCGGACAGGTACGCCACGCCAACCTCCGTTCAGCCCGTGAGGGCGTCCATCATGATGACTTCTTCGTCGGCTTTTTGCCGGCAGGCGGTTTGGATAATTGCCGCGCCTGCTGCTCGAGTTCGGCGAGGTCGCTGATTGCCTCTGCCTCGGCGGCGTCGGTCTCGGCGGCGCGGCGGCGCTGGTCGAAGGCGTCGAAACGCTCCGCCACGATCTGCTCCATGCGGGCATGGGAGACGCGCCCCGAGCCCTGCAGCAGGGCGCGTTCGTTGAAGGCGACAAAGCGATCGGTCTGCGCCATCCATTCGGCCATGGTGGTCGGCTGGCGGTTGCGGGCGCGCAGCTCGGCGAAATCCAGGAAGGCGGTGGTCAGCAGGTTGAGGTCGCTGATCTCCTCCGCCGTCAGATAATTCTTCGAAATCGCGACGTCGGCCTTGCGGACGCGCTCGCCCTTCCAACTGGTCAGCGCCATGTTCGGCCGCGACGGGTCGGCGCGGGCGACGATCAGTTCGGCGGCGGTCATCCCGGTGATGGCGAACACCAGCTTGTTCTGGATCGTGGCGAAGAAGGTCTTGGCGGTCTCCGCCTTGGGGTCGTAATCGGCGCTGGTGGCGGCGAACAGGTCGCGGACTTTTTGGTAGAACCGTTTCTCGGATGCCCGGATGTCGCGGATGCGTTCGAGCAGCTCGTCGAAATAGTCGGTGCCGGCCGGGTCCTTCAGGCGGTCGTCATTCATGACGAAGCCCTTGACCAGATAGTCGTTCAACACCTCGGTGGCCCAGCGCCGGAACTGGACCCCGCGGGCGCTGCGGACGCGGTAGCCGACCGCCAGGATGGCATTGAGATTGTAGAGCTTTGTCGCATAGCGCTTGCCATCTGCCGCAGTTGTCAAGGATTCCTTGACAACTGCCCCCTCGGCCAGTTCGGCGTCGGCAAAGATGCTCTTGAAGTGCAGGCTGACGTTCTGCTTGGTGGTGTCGAACAGCAGCGCAATTTCGGCCTGGGTCAGCCAGACGGTCCCGTCCACCAGCCGCAACTGTATCGCGTCCCGGCCGTCCTCGGTGCGGTAGAGGATCAGTTCGCCTTCCCCCTGGCCGCCCTCAGCACTCATGCGGCTTCCCCGGCGATTTTCTCGGCGTCCTTGATGCGGATTTCGCCGGACATCAGTTTGGGAAGGAGAAGGTCGCGGGTGGCGGCGAGGGTGCGACTTTCCAGCTTGTTTGCTTCCGCGCGATCCAAAAGCGCGCTCGTCGCAGCATTGAAGGCCGCGAAGAGGCTTTCGGGAGCGCCAACAATTTCGGTTGCTGCAACGAGCTCCGGGCGTACTGCCGGATAGGCGCCGCCATCGGCCAAGTGCGAGAGTCGGTCTATGTTCTCCTTTGAGGTGGCGGCGAGGTAAACAGCTTCCCGAAAGATATTCTTGGTCGGCCGAAGCACGGCAAACCCCGTGCTTCCCGTTAAACCCGGTGCGGAAACGAAAGCATATGATCCGTTGCCGGGGCGGACAGTTCCAACAATCGTGTCGCCGGGGCGCAAGATGCGTTGTGCACGACTTGGTGCTGCGTCACTTGCGAATGGGGTGATCGCTTCAATAGTCCCCCATTTTGTGTTGGAGAGATCGACATAGTCGACCGTGGCCGGATAGTTCGCCCGGGACCAGCTTTCTGGGTTCAAGTTTGCCACATCCGACAGAGCGCCAACAGTCCAGCCCTCGGGTATGCCGCCATCATCGATTGAGTCAGGGAATAGCGACCAGATATCCGCCGCAAGGTAAGGCGCGCGGCCTTCCATCTTGGCGCGGGTTGGGCCGAAATCGACGAACCAGTCCTTGAAGATCGCCCGCGCCATCGCTTCCAGCGTCTCGTTCATCCGCCGGTTCAATTCGATCTTGTCGTCGAGGGCGCCGAGGACCGAGGCGATGGCCTGCTGATGCTTTTTGCCTGGCGCAAAGATTGGAATTCGATTGAGATTTCCTTTCGTAAGTTTTGGCATCGTCGAGCCGGACAAGTAGCTCGTCACGTCAGCTGTCAGAAGTGCGTACAATAGAAACCGAGTATCAGCGTTATCGTTGCCTTTAACAATGTGCGCATGATTGTTCACCCAGAATCTACCGTCGGCTAGAAAAGCGATTGGTAGCTTGCGGGTCCTAAGATTTTCGCCATCTTCGGCTATAAGAAGATGTAGTCCTTCAAATAAGTAATCGTCGACATAGTCAACGATGCCGGAAGCGCCATAGTAGGGGTAGGGTCCAGATCGGCGATCCGTCTCCTTTATCGGGATTCGTCGAGCGTCAAGATTTTCGGTCAGTTCGGAGAGCGTCCGAACGCTCCACTCAACCATTTGGGGTTACCTTCGCCAATGCTTGAAAAATCTTTGCCGTCAAGTTCTCTGCCGTGATGAACTGCTCACTAAGTGTCGCTTTCAACGTGGAAAATCGCTCGACGAATGGAGCTTCTTCGTCTTCAGCATCGGCTGCGCCGACATAACGCCCCGGCGTCAGTACGTAACCGTGGCCCTCAATTTCCTCCAGTTTCGCCGCTTTGCAGAACCCCGGCACGTCCTCGTAGGCGCCAGCGTCGCTCTCGCCGCGCCACGCATGATAAGCCCGCGTGATCTTGTCGATATCGGCGTCCGAAAACTCTTTCCGCGTACGGTCCACCATATGTCCGAGCTTGCGGGCGTCGATGAACAGGATTTCGCCGCGCCGGTCGCGCAGTTTTGCGTCGCGGGCGATGCCGTTGGATTTGTCGCGGGCGAGAAACCACAGGCAGACCGGGATCTGCGTCGAATAGAACAGCTGGCCGGGCAGGGCGATCATGCAATCGACCACGCCGGGCTTGCCGTCGACGCCTTCGATCAGCGCCCGGCGAATGGTGTCCTCGCCGCTCTGGGTCGACGACATCGAGCCGTTGGCGAGCACCACGCCGGCGGTGCCGCTCGGCGCGAGGTGATGCACGATGTGCTGGATCCAGGCGAAGTTGGCGTTGCCGGCCGGCGGCACGCCGTAGCTCCAGCGCACGTCTTCGCGCAGCCGGTCGCCGCCCCAATCGGAGATATTGAACGGCGGATTGGCCAAAATGTAGTCGGCCTTGAGATCGCGCAACTCGTCCTTGTGAAAACTGCCCTCGCTGTTCCACTTGATGTCGGCGTCGATTCCGCGCACCGCGAGGTTCATCTTGCAGAGCCGCCACGTCGTGTAGTTCGACTCCTGGCCGTAGACTGCGATGTCGCCGATCCGGCCTTCGTGCTCCAGCGCAAATTTTTCCGACTGCACGAACATGCCGCCCGAGCCGCAGCAGGGATCGTAGACCCGGCCCTTGTAGGGCTCCAGCATCTCGACCATGACGCGGACCACCGAGCGCGGCGTATAGAACTCGCCGCCGCGCTTGCCTTCGGAGCCGGCGAACTGGCCGAGGAAATATTCGTAGACGCGGCCGAGCACGTCGCGGGCCTGACCTTTTTCCTGGCCGAGTGCGATGCCGGAGATCAGGTCGATCAATTCGCCGAGCATCACCGCGTTCAGCGCAGGCCGGGCGTAGTCCTTCGGCAGCACGCCCTTCAGGCTGTCGTTGCGCTTCTCGATCGCGATCATCGCCTCGTCGATCAGCTTGCCGATCGACGGCTGCTTCGCGCTCGCCTGCAGATGCGACCAGCGCGCCTCCTTCGGTACCCAGAACACGTTTTCGGCCGCATATTCGTCGGGGTCCTCGGCGCCGTCCGGATAGTCGGCCAGCAGCTCGGCGCGCTTGGCCTCGAAAGCGTCGGAGATGTGCTTGAGGAAGATCAGGCCCAGCGCGACGTGCTTGTAGTCCGACGGCTCCATGTTGCCGCGCAGCTTGTCGGCGGTCTTGAACAGGTCGGCCTCCAGGCTGCCATTGCCATTGGGGCGGGGTGCCTTGGCCGGAGGGGCGATCGGCGCCGGCTGCGCGACTTCGGTCTTTACGACTTTCATTGTCTCGGCCTCAGCCAAGGCCACCGAACCGCCGCGCCCGCGGCCGAGCGTCACGAGGTCTTCGGCGACCAGCTCGTCCTTCACCGAGTTGTAGGTGGTATCCTGCCATTGCAGCGCCTCGCGCAAGCGTCCGTTGCCGGCGGCGCCGCCGAGTTCGGCCAAGACAGCCAGGAATTTATCTTTTCGCGTCTGACTGGCCATTCCGTCCCAACTCGATTCGTTTTTGCTGCGCCTCGGCGCCGCTGTCCCGGTTAAATTGTTTGTGGCCAAAGGGCCCCGAACTTCAAGGTGTTATTTCGGATGGGGCAGTTGTGATCCGATCAGAGTGGGCACATCGGCGCAGCGCGCAGCACACCGATCATGCTGTCGACACTCTCCTCCCGCCCAGCAGGGCGATGGCATTTGAAGCGCTGCGAAGCCGCGCCGGGTTGGGCGTGCAACGGGCGCTGCTATTCGCCGCAACCCCCACCCCGCCCGGCTTCGCTGCGCTGCGCCGGGCGACCCTCCCCACAAGGGGGAGGGTGATCCCGCTGCGACCGCACCTTCATGTGCGAACGCTACCCTTATCGCCTTCGCCTTGGTCCCCGGCTTGGCCCTCTCGGCCGCAGCGCCGGGTGATCCCAGTCCGGCGGCGTATGGGCGTCTTCCAGCAGGGCCATCGCGGCGGCGGGGATGCGGTCGAGATTGACGCCGCCCGCGCGCATATCCTTCAGCGCCTTGCGGAGCGCGGCGTCGCGGTCGATCCAGTCCTGGCCGCTGCGCGCCGCCAGGGCGCGATAGCGGCGCGGGCGCCGGCTGCCCATGGCTTCCAGCCGCGCCATCTTCAGCACCTGCATCGCCTCGATCAGCCGGTCGAGATCGACGCTCGGGCTTTGCCACAGCTCGTCGACGCAGCGCTCGGCGAGCTGGTGCAGCCTGGTGCCGAGCATCCGCAGCTTCAGCCGGCGGCCGGCGCGGGCGGTCGGCACGGTGTCGGAGGCGCGCGGCGCGAAGGGGTGACGCGGCCAGCCACCCTCGCGCGCCCAGCGCCCGACGGTGCCGGCGCTGACGCCGGTCCTGGCCTCGATCTGCTTGTAGGTCAGCGTCGTCTGTTCGATGAGCCGGCGCACAGTGGCGACGGTGGCATTGGTGTGCAGCCGCTTGCAGCCCTTCGGGCGTCCGCCCGGAACCGGCGGCGGCCCGTCATCCTGCGTGGCCAGAATCGGCCGCTCCGAGGAATCGATGACGCGAATGCGGGGGGCGAACAAAGGGACAAGAGGATAGGGCATACTGACTCCCAGGGGCCGAG
The DNA here is from genome assembly GCF_033001325.1 of Rhodopseudomonas sp. BAL398. Classification (NCBI taxonomy): domain Bacteria; kingdom Pseudomonadati; phylum Pseudomonadota; class Alphaproteobacteria; order Hyphomicrobiales; family Nitrobacteraceae; genus Rhodopseudomonas; species Rhodopseudomonas sp. BAL398. The sequence continues at coordinate 2,517,059 of NZ_CP133111.1, read as the reverse complement.
ATTCGATCGCCAAAGGAATATAAGCCTAAACCGGAAATGAGCAAGTGCAGCGCGGCGCTGGAGCTGTTCGGGGGCGTCACGCCTGCTCCGGCCGTCGGACGATGCGATGTGGGCGCGACGGGGGAGGGCGGGGCATTGGCGGCTTGTCGGGAACGACCGCGCTTTCGTCGCGTTGCCCGGCTTGGAGAACCCGCTATGCTGGCGGGCTATCCCCCATCTAACCCGGAGTTGTTGATTGAGCGTCGCCTTCACCAAGGAAGACAGTGCCGAGACGGCGTCGGAGACGATGCTGCCGGAGCGGCCCATTTCGTCGCACCCCAATTGGGTCACCGCCGCCGGTTTGAAGGCGCTGGAGGCGCAATTGGCGCAGGCGCAGGCAGGTTGCGAGGCCGCCGCGGCGATCGAGGATGTCAATGAACGGCGCCGGGCGGAAGCCAGCCCCTCGCGCGATGCGCGCTATTTCGCCGCGCGGCTGCGCAGCGTCGAGCTGATGCCCGATCCCACCTCGACCGACAGCGTCGCGTTCGGCAGCAAGGTGACCTTCAGGCGCAGCGACGGCCGGGTGCAGACCTATCGGATCGTCGGCGAGGACGAGGCCGATCCCAAGGCCGGATCGATTTCCTTCGTCTCCCCGGTGGCCCGGCTGCTGCTGCGCAAAGCCGTGGGGGATGTGGTCGGCGCCGGTGATCAGGAACTCGAGATCATGGCGATCGCCTAGCCTGGTTCGCCGGGATTGTGCCTAGGGAGAAGGCGCCGCAGTGACGGCGGGGCGTCAGGTCCCTGCCTTCACCTCGATCACTGCGCGGGCGAAGAATTCGTCCATTTTCACCCGGATCTGCTGCTCGGTCAGGGTCACGCCCTTGTCGGAGAGGTCCTTGGTGACCTTGCGGATCACATCGGCGTCGCCGGCTTCCTCGAAATCGGCGGCCACCACTTCCTTGGCATAGGCCGCGGCGGCGTCGTCCGACAGCCCGATCTGCTCCGCCACCCACAGCCCGAGCAGCTTGTTGCGGCGGACTTCGGCCTTGAATTTCTGCTCTTCGTCGAGCGCGAATTTCCTCTCGAAGCCTTCCTCACGCTTGTCGAATGTCGTCATGATTGCGGCTCCGGTCCCTTTGCGGCCGCTCATAATTTGGCTGGCCATTTGCGCTGCGTTGTTTGAATGCCTAGATAACCAGCAAGCGCGGTCAAGACAACTGCCGCGATGCCGCAAGCAGATCGGTAAAACTTGGGGCCTGGACACCGGATCGATTGTGCTGGAGTGCCCAATCAGCTAGGTTGCCCTCAGGCAAGGTTCTTGTTCTGTTTCCTGTACCAGGCCTTCACGGCAGCTCCGCCGTGGGTCGTAATCGCCAGACGGAGCCCACCAATCCCATGGATTTCAACAACACACGGTACATCCCCATGAGCCGTCGACGTCGCATTTACGAAGGCAAGGCGAAGGTTCTTTATGAAGGACCCGAACCCGGAACCCTGATTCAGCACTTCAAGGACGACGCGACCGCGTTCAATGCCAAGAAACACCAGGTGATCGAGGGCAAGGGCGTTCTCAACAACCGGATTTCGGAATTCCTGTTCCAGCATCTGAACGATATCGGGGTACCGACCCACTTCATCCGCCGGCTCAACATGCGCGAACAGCTGATTCGCGAGGTCGAGATCGTGCCGCTTGAGGTGGTGGTGCGTAACGTCGCCGCAGGCTCGCTGTCGGAGCGGCTCGGGATCGAGGAGGGCACCCAGCTGCCGCGCTCGATCATCGAGTTCTATTACAAGAACGACCAGCTCAACGATCCGATGGTCTCCGAGGAGCACATCACCGCCTTCGGCTGGGCCACGCCGCAGGAAATCGACGACATCATGGCGCTGGCGATCCGGGTCAACGACTTCCTGACCGGGCTGTTTCTCGGCATCGGCATCCGCTTGGTCGACTTCAAGATGGAATGCGGCCGGCTGTTCGAAAACGACATGATGCGGATCATCGTCGCCGACGAGATCTCGCCGGATTCGTGCCGGCTGTGGGACATCAAGTCGAACGAGAAACTGGACAAGGACCGCTTCCGCCGCGATCTCGGCGGCGTGCTGGAGGCCTATACGGAGGTCGCCAAGCGGCTCGGCATCCTGATGGAAAACGAGCGCCCGGCCGGCTCCGGCCCGGTGCTGGTGAAGGGATAACGCATCCCTCATGGTTCGAGACGCGCGCCAACGGGCGCGCTCCTCACCATGAGGACACCCCATACCGAGGCGCGGGCGAGCCCACGTCTTGGAGCCTCACCCTGAGATGCGGGCCAGCCCGCGTCTCGAAGCCTCATCCTGAGGAGCGGGCGGAGCCCGCGTCTCGAAGGGGGAGGCGAAGCTGCAGACAGCTCCCGCAGGGGAGCAAACATAGGTTACGTCGCCAGATGAAAGCCCGCGTCACAGTCACATTGAAGAACGGCATCCTCGACCCGCAGGGCAAGGCGATCGAAGGCGCGCTGAAATCGCTCGGCGTCGACGGCATCGCCAGCGTCCGCCAGGGCAAGGTGTTCGACATCGAGATCCCCGGCGCCGACAAGGCCAAGGCCGAAGCGGCGTTGAAGAACGCCGCCGACAAGCTCTTGGCCAACACCGTGATCGAGAATTATGCTATCGAGGTGCAGGGCTGAGCTTTAGGAGATCGGGTCATGGCTGAGGTCAGCAATGAGTTGATTTATGAAGTGCTCAAATCCGTTCAGGGACGGCTTGCGCAGGTCGATGGCAAGGTCGATGAGCTCAAGCAGGAAATGCAAGGGCTTCGGTTTTCCCAGAACGGCCTACGCCAGGAAATTACCGGTATCCATACCGAACTGGCCGGCATCCACGCCACGCTGATCCGCCATGAACTGCGGCTCGATCGAATCGAGCAGCGCCTCGAACTCAACGAAGCAACCATTTGATGAAATCCGCCATCCTCGTCTTCCCCGGCATCAACCGCGAGCGCGACATGGCGCGGGCCTTGACGCTGATCTCCGGCCACGAGCCCGCGATGGTCTGGCACGCCGAGACCGAATTGCCGAAAGGCACCGACCTCGTGGTGGTGCCCGGCGGCTTCTCCTATGGCGACTATCTGCGCTGCGGCGCGATCGCCGCGCGGGCGCCGGTGATGGACGCGGTGCGCAGCTTCGCCGAAGGCGGGGGACTGGTGCTCGGCGTCTGCAACGGCTTCCAGATCCTGTGCGAGTCCGGCCTGCTGCCCGGCGTGTTGATGCGCAATGCGCGGCTGAAATTCATCTGCCGTGACGTCCATCTGCGGGTCGAACGCTCCGATAGTCCGTTCACCCGCGGCTACAATGCCGGCCAGGTGATCCGCGTGCCCGTGGCGCATGGCGAAGGCAATTACGAGGCCGACGAAGAGACGCTGAAGCTGCTCGAGGGCGACGGCCGGGTGCTGTATCGCTATTGCTCAGCGCAGGGCGAAGTCGGCGAGGCGCATAACATCAACGGCGCCGCGGCCTCGATCGCCGGCATCGTCAATGCCCGCGGCAATGTGCTTGGCATGATGCCGCATCCGGAAAACCACGTCGAAGCCATCATGGGCTGCACTGACGGCCGCGGGTTGTTCGCCGGCCTGGTGCAGCATCTGGAACGCGCGGCGTAGCGCGGCTACTATTTTCGCCGTCCACGTTCACTGTCATTCCGGGGCGCGAGGCCGCAGGCCGAGCGAACCCGGAATCTCGCGCAGCGTACCTGCTGACGGTCGGCTATCGCCTGCGGCAAGATTCCGGGTTCGCTCGCAGCTATCGCTGCTCACGCCCCGGAATGACAGTTTTGGGCTAGGCCTGTCATGCCGCGGCCCTCTGGACGCGATCGGGGCAGGCCACTATCTTGGCCCGAGGAGGCATCCATGGCGACGATGATTTCCGAGGTCTATGACGCTTTTCTTGCGTCCGGCGCGCCGGAGGACAAGGCGCGCAAGGCGGCCGAAGCGATGGCCGCCTATGAGGGGCGCTTCAACAAGATCGAGAGCGACCTCAATCTGCTGAAGTGGATGAACGGAATTACCTGGGCGCTCTGCTTTGGAATTCTGTTCAGGCTATTCCTTCGTTAGCATTGCCCCCAGCGGCGCCGTCGGCGCTCAGTGACTATCCCCGACCTCGCTCGGCGGCAGCTTCTTCTTCACCCGCTTGATCGTCCCGGAGAAGGTGAATAGCGGCCGCTCGGCGCTTTTCAGCATGCCGCGGATGAAGATCAGCGAGCCGCCGGCGCGGGTGATTTCGCCGGTGGCTTCGATCAGCTCGCCCTCCTGGGCGGCGTCGAGGAATTCGCAGCCGAACGCCACCGTCACCGCGGGCGCCTGCAATTCATGCGCCGCGAAGGCAAACAGGCAGTAATCCGCGAAGGTCATGAAGCAGCCGCCATGGACGTTGCGCATGCCGTTGAGATGCTTCTTCTCGACCCGGAAAGCGCAGCGCACGCTGCCGTCGGCCTCGACCCGATGCCAGAACGGGCCGTTATTGGATTCGAAGGTGTCGCGGCTCCAGGTTCGCCAGCCGGCGAATTCGCCCTCGGTCGCGATCATCAGATCGGGGCGATGGGCGCGGGCGATGTCGGCTTGCTTGGTCACGCGTCTGATCCTTTCGTCGAATGCTCCGTGCATAAAACCGATCGATCGCTGCAATGCAATGCCATCTGGCGCGGCCGGGGCCGGCGGCCCGATTGATGCTGCGCAATTCCCAGCTTTGCGGCGGCTGTATAGGCTTCCCCGGTCGGCGCCAATGAGGGAGACCAAGAGTGAGCGACCAGATCAAATACGTTCTCGACGAACAGCACATTCCGAAATCCTGGTACAATCTGAACGCGGATTTTCCCAAGCCGATGCCCGCGGTGCTGCATCCCGGCACCCATCAGCCGATCACCCCGGCTGATCTCGAGCCGCTGTTTCCGATGGAGCTGATCCGCCAGGAGGTCGCCACCGAGCGCTATATCGACATCCCCAAGCCGGTGCGCGACGTATTCCGGATGTGGCGGCCGTCGCCGCTGGTGCGCGCCCGCCGGCTCGAACAGGCGCTCGATACCCCGGCCAAGATCTACTACAAATATGAAGGCGTCTCGCCGGCCGGCTCGCACAAGCCGAATACGGCGGTGCCGCAGGCCTGGTACAACCAGCAGGCCGGCATCAAGAAGCTGTCGACCGAGACCGGCGCCGGGCAGTGGGGCTCGTCGCTGGCTTTCGCCGGCTCCTTGTTCGGGCTCGACGTGCTGGTGTTTCAGGTCCGGGTGTCGTTCGACCAGAAGCCGTATCGCCGCGCGCTGATGGAGACCTATGGGGCGCGCTGCATCGCCTCGCCATCGACCGAAACCGAATCCGGCCGCGCCATTCTGGCCGAGCATCCCGACAGTCCCGGCTCGCTCGGCATCGCGATTTCCGAAGCGGTCGAGGTCGCGGCGAAGAATCCGGAGATCAAATACGCGCTCGGCTCGGTGCTCAATCACGTGATGCTGCACCAGACCATCATCGGCGAGGAATGCATCAAGCAGTTCGAGATGGCGGGCGACGATCCCGACATCGTCATCGCCTGCGCCGGCGGCGGCTCGAATTTCGCCGGTCTGGCATTCCCCTATCTGGGGCTGCAGCTGCGCGGCGGCCGCACGCGGCGCATCATCGCGGTAGAGCCGGCGGCGTGCCCGTCGCTGACCCGCGGCAAATACGCCTATGATTTCGGCGACACCGCGCATCTGACGCCGCTGGTGAAGATGCACACGCTGGGCTCGACCTTCATGCCGCCGGGCTTCCACGCCGGCGGGCTGCGCTATCACGGCATGGGGGCGATGGTGTCGCACGCCCATGAACTCGGCCTGATCGAGGCGCGCGCCTATCAGCAGGTCAAGTGCTTCGAGGCCGGCGTGATGTTCGCCCGCAACGAGGGCATCGTGCCGGCGCCGGAAGCCACCCACGCGGTGCGCTGCGCCATCGACGAGGCCCTGCGCTGCAAGGAAGAGGGCAAGGGGCAGACCATCGTGTTCAACCTGTCGGGTCACGGCCATTTCGACATGCAGGCCTATATCAATTACTTCGAGGGCAAGCTGGTCGATCAGGACTACAACGAGTCGGATCTGGCGATGGCGCTGGCCGGATTGCCGGCGGTGGCTGCCTAGACCGACACGTTCTGGTTCACTGTCTTGCGTGCCCCGGACGCAGCGCAACGCGCCGCCCTTGCGGCGTGGTGCGCTGCAGATCCGGGGCCCCGCTGTATTGTTGGCGTCAGGACCGGGGCCCCGCTGTTGTTGGCGCCTGAACCGGGGTCCCGGTTCTGCGACGCGGCATGAAGAATGCCGCATCGCGCCCGGGACACGGGATGGATTTGCGATCCGGCGCAGCGCTGCGCGCCGCATCGCGCCCGGCGCATCGCCCCCAGAAACCCGCAAAAAGGGCTTTCCCCGCTTGCCCGATCTTTCTAAACAACGGGCACCCGCCGGGCCCTCCGGCGCACCCAGGATTGCGCCGATATGCCCTCGATTGAGCCGAAAATCACCCCGGAACTGGTTGCCAGCCATGGCCTGAAGCCGGACGAATATCAGCGCATTCTGAAATTGATCGGCCGCGAGCCGAGCTTTACCGAATTGGGCATCTTTTCGGCGATGTGGAACGAGCATTGCTCGTATAAATCCTCCCGGCTGCATCTGCGCGGGCTGCCCACCAAGGCGCCATGGGTGCTGCAGGGGCCGGGCGAGAACGCCGGCGTGATCGATATCGGCGACAATCAGGCCATCGTGTTCAAGATGGAGAGCCACAACCATCCCAGCTATATCGAGCCCTATCAGGGCGCGACCACCGGAGTCGGCGGCATTTTGCGCGACGTCTTCACCATGGGGGCGCGGCCGATCGCCTGCCTCAATGCGCTGTCGTTCGGCGCGCCTGAGCATCCCAAGACCCGGCATCTGGTGTCGGGCGTGGTCGCCGGGGTCGGCGGCTATGGCAATTCCTTCGGCGTGCCCACGGTCGGCGGCCAGACCCGGTTCCACACCCGCTATGACGGCAATATCCTGGTCAACGCGATGGCGGTCGGCCTCGCCGACGCCGACAAGATCTTCCTGGCCGCGGCGTCCGGCGTCGGCATGCCGATCGTCTATCTGGGCTCCAAGACCGGGCGCGACGGCATTCACGGCGCCTCGATGGCCTCGGCGGAATTCGGCGACGATTCCGACGAGAAGCGCCCGACCGTGCAGGTCGGCGATCCCTTCGCCGAAAAGCTGCTGCTGGAAGCCTGCCTGGAAATCATGGCGGCCGATTGCGTGATCGCGATCCAGGACATGGGCGCGGCCGGCCTCACCAGTTCGGCGGTCGAGATGGGCGCCAAGGGCAATCTCGGCGTCGATCTCGATCTCGACGCGGTGCCGACCCGCGAGCCCGGCATGAGCGCCTATGAGATGATGCTGTCGGAAAGCCAGGAGCGCATGCTCATGGTGCTGAAGCCCGAAAAGGAAAAGCAGGCCGAGGCGATCTTCAGGAAATGGGGGCTGGATTTCGCCATCGTCGGCCACACCACGGCGTCGAAGCGCTTCGTGGTTCGGCATGGCGGCGAGGTGAAGGTCGACCTGCCGATCAAGGAGCTCGGCGACGAGGCGCCGCTCTATGACCGGCCGCATGTCGAGACGCCGAAGCTGTCGGTGCTGCACGCCCGCGATATCGCCGCGCCGATCGGCACCATCGATGCGCTGGAGAAGCTGCTGGCGACGCCCGAGCTGTGCTCCAAGCGCTGGGTCTGGGAGCAATATGACCATGTCATCGGCGGCAACACCGTGCAGCGCCCCGGCGGCGACGCCGCGGTGCTGCGGATCAAGGACGGCCCCAAGGGCCTGGCGCTGACCGTCGACGTCACGCCGCGCTATTGCGAGGCCGATCCTTACGAGGGCGGCAAGCAGGCGGTGGCCGAAGCCTGGCGCAACATCACCGCGGTCGGCGGCAAGCCGATGGCGATCACCGACAATCTGAATTTCGGCAATCCGGAACGGCCCGAGATCATGGGCCAGTTCGTCGGCTGTCTCAAAGGCATCGCCGAGGCCTGCCGCACGCTCGACTTCCCGGTCGTGTCCGGCAATGTCTCGCTCTACAACGAGACCAATGGACGCGGCATCCTGCCGACGCCCTCGATCGGCGGCGTCGGCGTGCTCGACGATTTCACCCAATCGGCGACTTTGGCCTTCAAGGCCGAGGGCGAGGCGATCCTGCTGATCGGCGAGACCCAGGGCTGGCTCGGCCAGTCGGTGTATCTGCGCGATATCTGCGGCCGCGAGGAGGGCGCCCCGCCGCCGGTCGATCTGGCCTGCGAGAAGCGCCACGGCGACGTGGTGCGCGGCATGATCCATTCCGGCACCGCGACCGCCGTGCATGACCTGTCCGACGGCGGCCTGTTGGTGGCGCTGGCCGAGATGGCGATCGCGGGCGGCATTGGCGCGGCGCTCGACGCCGCCCCGGCGGCGACGGTGCCGCAGGCCTGGTGGTTCGGCGAGGATCAGGGGCGCTATCTGGTCACCGTGCGGCAAGACGATCTGCTTGCCGTGCTGACCAAGCTGAAGACCGTCGAGGTGCCGTGTACGCAGCTCGGGCTCACCGGCGGCCCGGCGCTCGCCATCGCGGGCGAACGCGCCGTCGACATCAAGGCCCTGACCCACGCCTTCGCGCATTGGCTGCCGGACTACATGGCGGGCAAGGCGTAACAGCGGCTTCGTTGGGGCGCTGTCCCTGTGCAGCGTCTCACGACAACGCGGCTGTCACTCCGGGGCGCGAACCGCGCCAGCGGTGAGCGAACCCGGAATCTCGCTGAAGCGCTCGGCCGTGCCGCAAGATTCCGGGTTCGCTCGCCCAATGGGCTCGCGCCCCGGAATGACAGCAGAAATGTATCGCGGCGCGGAGCGAACTAACAAGTCTACAGCACCCGGTGCGCGCCCGGAATCCTCCGCAGCGCCGCCGTCGTCGCCCAGCTCAGCACCAGCGCGCCCGCGAAGGCGATCAGGGCCTTGGCGATGGCCGGCAGGTCGTAGTCGAACAGCCAGTATTGCATCCACAGCGCAAAGGCGTAGTGCACCAGGAAGATGCCATAGGCGTCGGCCTGCAACGGATCCAGCACGCTCCAGCCGCCGCGCCGGAAGCGCAGGAAGAACGCCAGGATGGCGAAGATGAAGGCGGCGCTGAAACCCGCGAAGGCGAAGCCGTAGCACAGCTCATACCATTGCGGCAGCATGTCGGGATTGCCGAGGATTTCGCGCTTGATGTAGATCAGCGTCCACATCGCCCCATAGGGCAGCAGCGACAGCAACGCCCAGCGCCACCAGCCCTTGGCCAATTGTCCATCGACGCACAGCACGCCGCCGTCGATCCCGCCGGCGCCGATGCCGACGCCGATGAAGAAATACAGCACGTAGAACATCACCCGGCTGGCCTGAACCGAGAATGGCCCGTATTCGAACCAATAGCTGGGGCCGAAATACAGCCGCATCGGCACATAGACCAGCGCGGTGATGGCGAACACGATCAGCAGGAACCGGCCGGCATGGGTGAAGCCGTGTTGCGCCAGCAGCCGCATCGGCGCGATCACGCCCGGCGAGATCCGGTACAGCAGGCCGCCGATGATGTTGAAGAGGAACAGCACCCACAGAAACCACAGCGGACCGCTCGGCCACGGCCCCACCGTGATCATGTGCCACCAGAACGCGCCAAAGCCCATCTGCGGCGCCTGCCGCAGCGCCAGCGCGTAATAGGCGATCGGGATGATGGTGACGGCGGCGATCGCGAAGGGCAGCATCAGCCGCACCAGCCGGTCGCGCGCAAACGCGCCGGGCACCGGCCGATGGTCGAGGCTCGGCCACAGGAACAGCCCCGACAGCATGAAGAACATCGCCATGAAGAAACTGTCGGTGGCGAGCACGACGCAGTCGAAGCCGAGCCAGGATTTCGGGTCGGTATGGCCGAAATACGTATAGGGGATCACCGCGTGGTGGATCAGCACCAGCACGGTGAGAAACGTCCGGGTGCGGTCGAGCGCCGCATTGCGCTTGGCGGACAGGACCGCCGCCGGGGCGAGCGCGGCTGCCGCAGGTGGTGCAATGGTGGTGATCATCCGCCCCTCCGCGGTGGCGTCGTCAGGAGATGCTGCAGTCGCACGCCGGACTCCGCAAGGTCAATCTTGGCAAGCTCAATCTTGCCATGCGCTCGGCGACCTCGACGGTCAATCGGCCGGCACGTCCTCGATTTCAACCTTGTCGGGATAGAACGCCAGATAGCCTTCGATCTCGGCCATCGCCGGGAACGGCTGCTCATAGCTCCAGATCGCGTCGGCGATGGCGGTGCCGCCGGCATCGATGCTGTAATAGCTGGCATCGCCCTTATAGGGGCAATGGGTGACGCGGGCGCTGCGCGCCAGCACCGCCATATTGGCGTCGTCGCGGGGGATATAGTGCACCGGCGGATAGCTCGCCTCCCGCAGGGTCAGGGCGCGGGTGGTGTCGGCGAGCACCACGCCGCCGACCGAGATGCGGAGGCGATTCGGATGCGGCACGATGGCGATCGGATGGTCGGGGCCGGGATTTTTCATGGGCGGTCCTCTCGTGGGTGCATTGCCGTGCAGATGTGCGCTTTCTGCGGGCTTTGAAAGACCCGCGCCGCAATATAGTATCGGGATAACGGCGCCGCGCGGGGCCGCGCCGGATTGAGCAGCGATCGCCGAGGGTCCGCCGGGTCCGACACAAGCGGTTTGGGAGAAATTGAATGCCGATGGATGCCCACGATATCGAGGCGATGATCAAGACCGCGATTCCCGACGCGCAGGTCACGATCCGCGATCTGGCCGGCGACGGCGACCATTATGCCGCGACCGTGATCTCCGAATCGTTCCGCGGCAAGTCCCGGGTGCAGCAGCACCAGATCGTCTATCAGTCGCTGAAGGGCCAGATGGGCGGCGTGCTGCACGCGCTGGCGCTGCAGACCGGGGTGCCTGAATCCTGAGCGATGACGACAACGCCGTGACGGCGCCGCCCGGCCCAAGCCTGCTGCGGCAACGCAAGCCGCAGCAGCATAATCGCGTCACCTATGTCGAATTGTTCTTCGACCTGGTGTTCGTCTTTGCCATCACCCAGATCTCGCATTTCCTGCTGGCGCATTTCACGCCGCTTGGCGTGTTGCAGGCCGCGATCCTGATGCTCGCGGTGTGGTGGGTCTGGGTCTTCACCTCCTGGATCACCAATTGGCTCGATCCGGAACGCACCGCGGTGCGGCTGATGCTGTTCGCCCTGATGATCGCCGGCCTGTTGCTGTCGACCTCGATCCCCAAGGCGTTCGACAGCCGGGGTCTGGCCTTCGCCGGGGCGTTTGCCGCGATGCAGGTCGGCCGCACCGCGTTTTTCGCCCTGGCGGTGCCGCGCAGCGAGCCGAAACTGAAACTCGGCTTCGTCCGGATCCTGATCTGGCTCAGCGTCAGCGGTGTGTTCTGGATCGCCGGCGGCCTGGCGCAAAGCGAGGCGCGGCTGGCGCTGTGGCTATTGGCGCTGCTGATCGAATATTGCGGGCCGGTGGCGCGGTTCTGGGTGCCGGCGGTCGGCGCCTCGGCGACCACCGACTGGAGCGTCGAGGGCGGCCATATGGCCGAACGCTGCGCGCTGTTCATCATCATTGCGCTGGGCGAATCGGTGGTGGTCACCGGCGCCACTTTTGCGGAGATCGACTGGACACCGATCACGCTGGCCGCCTTCGCGGTGGCGCTTGGCGGCGCGATCGCGATGTGGTGGATCTATTTCCACATCGGGGTGCATCTGGGATCGGACAAGATCTCGCATTCCGCCGATCCCGGCCGGCTGGCGCGCAACGCCTATACCTATCTGCATCTGCCGATCGTGGCCGGCATCGTGGTCAGCGCGGTCGGCGACGAATTGCTGCTGGCGCATCCCTCCGGCCACGCCGACATCAAGGCGACGCTGAGCATGATCGGCGGGCCGCTGCTGTTCCTGCTCGGCATGCTGGCATTCAAGCACAGCGTGCGCGCCCGCTGGGCGTTGTCGCATCTGGCCGGCATCGTGGCGCTGCTGGCGCTGGCGCCGCTGGCGCATTGGCTGTCGCCGCTCGGCCTGTCGAGCCTCGCCACCGCGATCCTGCTGGCGGTCGGCGCCTGGGAAGCGCTCTCGCTCGGCGCCGCCGCGCGCGCGCCGGAGCTGTAGCGTCAGCGTCACTTGCCTTAACGAAGGCTTAACGGCCCGATGACACCGTGCCGCGCGGGCTGGGAGATTGCCGATTGTCGAAATGGCAGGAAGACAGAGCGAGGGCCAATCAGTTGGCGCTGGCGCGGCTGGAGAAGTCGCTGCCGCCGGCGTTTCCCGCCGCCGTGCTGGCGCGGGCGCTGGCCTGCCGCTTCATTCCGCCGACGCCCAGGCTGGCGGTCGACGGCTATTGGCGCGACCATCCGCTGCGCGCCGACCGGCTGGCCCGCGCGCTGGCTGGGCGCAGCGGCGCCCCCGAGGGCTGGCGCTGGCGGCTCGCCGACGATCGCGCCGAGGGCCTGCCGGCCACATTCCGCTCGCCGCCGGCGCCCTATCGCGAAGCGGCCCACGCCAAGGGCCCGGGCTTTTGCTGCGTCTGCGGCCAGGGTGTCTATCGCTTCGGCTGGCATGTCGATCTGTGGGATCGCGACATCAACAAGAATGCGAACTGGCACAGCGCCTGCGTGGTCGCCTGGCAATTCTGGAACGCGCCGAGCGGCGAGGCCAAGCTGCTGCGACGCCTGCAGAGCCGGCGCTGTCGGCAGAGCAGTGGACGGCTGTGGCGGACCGCCGAAGTCGACCACCGCGTCCCGCTATTCCAGGTCTGGCGCCAGCACCGCGACGCGCCGTGGCCGGAGCTGCTCGGCTATTGGGGACTGCCGAACCTGCAGGTGATCAACCGCGAGGTCCATGTTGAAAAATGTGCGACCGAGGCGCGGGACCGAAGCCTCGCGCGCGGGGCAGCGGCGGAAATCGCCTGATCGCCCGCGCTGCCGGCCGGCAAGTTCAAGCGCCCGTCATTGCGAGCGAAGCGACGCAATCCAGGGCTGCTCACACGACGTTGCTGGATTGCGTCGTCGCTTCGCTCCTCGCAATGACGCCGGCAAGTGCCGCCCTCGGCGACCCCATTTACGCCTCGGCTCGCTCAGTGCTCGGCCTGGTCCGGAAGATCATCCGGGAAGTCGCCGAGCCTAGCGATCAGGGCGTTGATATGCGGTGAATCGTCGACGGCCTCGACCAGTTCGAAAAACAGCGTCTTGTAGGTGACAAAGACGACGCCGGCGTGTTTCAATCTGTCGACGGCGTCGTCGGTGCGGTGGGTCGATGAAAACAGCAATTCGTCGACGGCGAACACGTCGAAGCCGAGATCGAGCAGGCCAAGGCAGGACTGCAACACGCAGACATCGGTTTCACAGCCCGCCACAATGATCTGCGGTTTTTTCAAGCGCTGCAGATGGCTGCGAATCGGCTTTTCCTTGGTGAGATCGAAGAAATCCTTCTCGAACACCTTGGCGGCATCGCCGAGCGTTGCCATGAGATCGGTTGCCTCGGCGCCCTTGCGGTCCACCGGGCGCTCCAGCGTGATGAGCGTCGGAATCCGAAAATAGCCGAGCAGAGCCGCGAAGCTGCGCATATTGCGCCCCAGCCGCGCGCGGCTGCGCGGTTCGAGCTGGTCGAGAAATCCTTCCTGGTAATCAATGATCGCGGCACAGCACTGATCGGCGCGGATGCGAAGGGGGCCGGACTTGCCCTGGCGATGGTTCATTTGCGTTTTCACCGGGGCAGGGTGCGCGGCCTTGTCGGCCACGACCTATTCCGCGGCCTTCAAGACGTGCACCGAGAACATCCCCTCGGAATCGGTCCAGCATTGCAGCGGGGTCCAGCCCGAACCCTGCGCCAGCGCGCCGAAGCGCTCGAGGCTGTATTTGTAGCTGCTTTCGGTATGGATGGTTTCGCCGATGCGGAACGAGAAATTGCGGCCGAGGATGCGAACGCTCTGGCTCTTGCGGCTGATCAGATGCATCTCGATGCGGTGTAGCTCGCGATTGAAAATCGCGCGGTGCTTGAACGCCGACAGGTCGAAATTGCCGCCGAGCTCGCGGTTGATCCGCACCAGCACGTTGAGGTTGAACTGCGCGGTAACGCCGGCGTCGTCGTTATAGGCGGCGGCCAGTACGCGATCGTCCTTCTCCAGATCGACGCCGATCAGCAGCTCCGAACCCTCGCCGAGAATCCGCCGCGCGCTGCGCAGGAAGGCGCAGGCCTCGTGCGGCTCGAAATTGCCCAGCGTCGAGCCGGGAAAGAACCCGACCTTCGGCATCGCCACCACCGCCTCGGGCAGCTCGAACGGCGTGGTGAAATCCGCCGTCACCGGATAGACGGCGAGGCCCGGGACATCGCGGCGCAGCTCGTCGGCCTGGGCGTTGAGGAAGTCGCCGGAAATATCCACCGGCACATAAGCGTGGGTGTGACAGGCCTGCAGCAGCGTGCGGACCTTGGTGGTGGCGCCGGCGCCGAATTCGACGATCGCCGCGTCAGCCGGAATCCGCGCCGCGATCTCTTCGCCGCGATCGCGTAGGATCTCGAGCTCGCAGCGGGTCGGGTAATATTCGGGCTGCACGGTGATCTGCTCGAACAATTCGGAGCCGGCGGCATCATAGAAATATTTCGGCGATAGGCGCTTCTGGGATCGCGACAGGCCTTCGATCACGTCATGGGCGAATGTCGAAGTCGATTCATCGAGCTGGTGCTGTTTCGCCAGCGCGGCAACGTGAACATTCATGAGGGTCTCCTGCTGCGCCCGCGGCGCGGTTCAGTAGCAATCAGACGGCGTAATCGGCAAGGCGAAGTCCGGTGAATTGCCAGCGGTGATGCGGATAGAAGAAGTTGCGGTAGGTGAGTCGGCTGTGATCCTTCGGCGTCGCCAAAGAGGAGCCGCGCAGCACCAGCTGATTGATCATGAACTTGCCATTGTATTCGCCGAGCGCGCCCTCGATGGCGCGATAGCCCGGATAGGCCGCATAGGCGCTGCGAGTCCATTGCCACACCATGCCGAAGGCATCGTTGAGCTGGCCGGCGCGCGCTGCGACTTCCCATTCCATCTCGGTCGGCAGATGCTGACCGCGCCAGCGCGCGAAGGCATCGGCCTCGTAATAACTGACGTGACACACCGGGGCATCCGGATCGACCTTCTGCAAACCGCCGAGCGTCATGATCTGCCATTCGCCGTCGACCTCGCGCCAATGTCCGGGCGCTTCCCAGCCCTCGCGCTCGACCGTTGCGAAGCCGTCCATCAGCCACAGCGTGGCGGTGCGGTAACCGCCATCGGCGATGAAGTCCAGCCATTCGGCATTGCTGACCAGGTTCCGCGCCAGCTTTACCGGGCCGACCAGCGCCCGATGCGCCGGCTCTTCATTGTCGAAATGAAAGCCGTCGCCGACATGACCGATCGAATGGATGCCCTCCGCCAGCGTCACCCAATCGTCGCCCTGCCGCGTCGCGCGCGGAAATTGCCACGCCGGATCATAGGCCGGCGGAATTGGATTTTGCGCGAAGGCATGCAGGATGTCGGTGATCATCAGTTCCTGATGCTGCTGTTCGTGATTGAGCCCGACTTCGAGCAGCGGCGCCACGGCGGCCAGCTCGGCCGGTTCGGCCTCACCGAAAAATCGCAAGATCGCAGCATCGACATGGCGGCGATAGGCGGTCACCTCGGCGGCGCCGGGACGTGTCAGCAGCCCGCGTGCGGCGCGGCTGTGGCGGGGGCCGGCGGTGACGTAATAGGAGTTGAACAGATAGGCGTAGTCCGGATGGTAGACCGCATAATCGGGACAATACTGGCCGAGCAGAAACTGCTCGAAGAACCAGGTGGTGTGGGCGCGGTGCCATTTCGCCGGGCTGGCGTCCGGCATCGATTGCACGACTTGATCCTCGGGCGACAGCGGCGCTGCGCGGCGTTCGGTCTCGTCGCGGACCGCGCGATAGGCCCGTGCCAGATCTTGCGCCAGATCGCTCGAGGCGGAGATCGCGGACGCGTGAGGGGCCGCCAAAGGGGCGCCAGCGGATACAATGGTTGTCACGAAGATCTCCGGTTTTGGGGATGTAACGTCACCTTTGAA
Source organism: Rhodopseudomonas sp. BAL398 (assembly GCF_033001325.1). Lineage (NCBI taxonomy): Bacteria > Pseudomonadati > Pseudomonadota > Alphaproteobacteria > Hyphomicrobiales > Nitrobacteraceae > Rhodopseudomonas > Rhodopseudomonas sp. BAL398. The sequence goes on along the minus strand of NZ_CP133111.1, from coordinate 2,500,959 downwards.
GATGAGTTCCAAAACGAGTTCCAGCTTCCTAGAGCGGCTTTTGACAGCGGCTTCACCCAGATAGGTCATCCCGTCGCAGATAAAACCCCGGCGGCTGCGGCCGGAATTTCCCCTCGCCGGCATTTTACTTGGGGCCGGCGGGGTTTCGGTCTAGATATTTAACGCTAGATATAGGGTAGGTTTGAGCGGAGCGCTGATGGCCAGCACGACCGTGCCGCAAAGGGGTGTGAAATGAGCATTGAGCAATTCATCGAGAACGAAGTGAAGTCGAACGACGTGGTGCTGTTCATGAAGGGCACCCCTCAGTTTCCGCAATGCGGCTTTTCAGGTCAGGTCGTGCAGATTCTTGACCATGTTGGCGTCGGCTACAAGGGCTTGAACGTGCTCGAATCAGCGGATTTGCGCGACGGCATCAAGACCTATTCGAACTGGCCGACGATTCCGCAGCTCTACGTCAAGGGCGAATTCGTCGGTGGTTGCGACATCATCCGCGAAATGTTCCAGGCTGGCGAATTGCAGAAACTGCTCGCCGACAAGGGCGTCACGGTGGCGGCGTCTGCCTGACCCCGCTGATCGCGCGTGTTCGCCCGACAATTCGGCGCGACCCGGCTTGAGGTGATTGTCGCCGACATCACGACGCTCGATGTCGACGCCATCGTCAACGCCGCCAATAATTCGCTGCTCGGCGGCGGCGGCGTCGACGGCGCGATTCACCGCGCCGCCGGGCCGAAATTGCTCGCCGCGTGCCGCCTGCTGAATGGCTGCGCCACCGGCGAGGCCAAGATCACCCCAGGCTTTTTGTTGCCGGCGCGGCATGTGATCCATGCGGTCGGTCCGGTGTGGCGCGGCGGCGATGGCGGCGAGGATGCCGCCTTGGAATCGTGCTATCGCCGCGCGCTGGCGCTGTGCCAGAGCCACGATCTGCGCTCGCTCGCGTTCCCGGCGATCTCCACCGGGGTCTATGGTTTTCCGGCCGAGCGCGCCGCTTCCATTGCGATCAACACAACAATCGACGCGCTTGACGCCGTCCCCGCAGTTGCAAAGGTGGTGTTCTGCTGCTTTTCCGAATCGTCCGCCCGCCTGCACGCGGCGGCGCTGGCCGGTTCCGCCGCCTGACACGCTGAGCAAGCCCGGCACTTGAATCGATAAGATCCCCCGCTACGATCCCTGCAACATCAATCGGGAGGGAATGCGAATGTGGCGGCAGGCAATGCGAGCGGTGGTGGGCGGCGCGTTGCTGGCAATGATGGCGGCGCCGGCGGCCTTCGCGCAAGGCACCTTCGATCTGCCGGCCGGGGCGCATTTCTCGCAGGAAAAGCTGGCGCGGATCGACGCGTTCTTCAAGGGCCAGATCGCTGAGGGCAAGATTCCCGGCGCGGTGCTGTATATCGAGCAGCATGGCAAGCCGGTGTATCAACGCTATTTCGGCGTCCGCGACACCGCCACCAAGCAGCCGATGACCGACGATACCATCTTCCGGCTGGCCTCGCTGACCAAGCCGTTCACCGCCTTCGCGGCGATGATGCTGGTCGAGCGCGGCAAGCTCAAGCTCGACGATCCGCTGTCGAAATACGTCCCGGCCTTTGCCACGGTGAAGGTCGGCGTCGAAAAGAAGCAGGCCGACGGCAGCAAGACGCTGGTGTTCGAGCCGCCGAAACGGCCGATTCTGATCAGCGACCTGCTGCTGCATACGTCGGGGATTACTTACGGCTTTTTCGGCGACAGCCTGGTGCGCAAGGCGATCGACGCCGCCAGGATCTATGACGGCAATCCCACCACCGCCGAATTCGCCGAGCGCATCGCCAGATTGCCATTGCAGGAGCAGCCCGGCACGCTGTGGGACTACGGCAATTCCTACGAGGTGCTCGGCCGCGTCATCGAGGTGGCATCGGGCCAGTCCTTCTATCAGTTCGAGAAGGCCAATCTGTTCGACCCGCTGAGCATGACCGACACCCGCTATTTCCTGACCACGCCGGAGCAGAAACAGCGGATGGCGCAGCCGATGCCCAACGATGCCGATTTTCATGTCGGGCGGCCGAGCACGCCGGACATCGTCAAGAACTGGGAATCCGGCGGCGGCGGCCTGGTCTCGACGCCGCATGACGTGATCCGCTTCGTGCGGATGCTGCTGCATGGCGGCGAGCTCGACGGCAAGCGCTATCTCAGCGAGGCCACCTTCAAACTGATGACCACCGACCATATCGGCCCGACGTCGGGGATCGAGCGCGACTATTTCTATTTCCCCGGCGACGGCTTCGGCTATGGCTATGGTCTGGCGGTGCGCACCGATCCCGGCAACGCCAAGCCGCCGCCGCCCGGTTCCCTGGGCGAATTGAAATGGGACGGCGCCACCGGCTGCTATTTCGTGGTCGATCCCAAGCAGGACATGTTCTTCGTGTTGATGCAGCAGACCCCGTCGCAGCGCCAGCCGATCCAGCGCGAAACCAAGAAGCTGATCTACGAAGCGATGGAGAATTGAAGCGGGGCGGGCCGGCGGGTTTGAAGCTCAGGCTTGAAGTTCAGGCCCAAAGCTGAAGGTGATGTGTCATCGCCGCGGGAGTTCCTTTTGCTCACGGCTTCGCCGCTCTCGCCCGGTTCCGCATTGCCCCGCAGCAATCGCTGCGGCGACAACCCTGTATACATTTTCAAACATTCCGCCTAGGTTTCGGGCGCGGTCGTGCTGATTGCCGACCGGACTGCAGTAACATCGACGCCTTCCGGCATTCTCGTTGCCATCTTCGGCAGTGAGTCGTCGCAGGCGGGTTAGTCATCTTTCTCAATTTGCGTATTTGACTGGACCACCAAGGCCCCGGCGTCGTCGGCGCGCCTTGCTTGCCATGCTCGCGCATGGCTTTTGCAACCAGAAAGGAATCTGATGTCGTATAAACAACCTGGTCGAGCCAGCATCGTATCGCGCGCGATCGCGGCGATCATTCTGACGGGCATTTATAGCTTCGCGCTCATCGGCGCGACCGCCGTCGTGTTCGGCGTGTCCAGCACGTCGGCTCAGGCGCAGCGCGGCGATGGTCGTGGTCGTGGTGATCGTGGGCGTGGCCGTGGCCGTGCCCGTGGTGATCGCGGACGTGGTCGTGGCGATCGCGGTCGCGGTCGTGGCCGTGGCCGCGGCGGCTGCCTCATCAATGCCGCCGGTGTCCGGATCTGCCTCTAAGCTACCTCGACTTTGCGACTCTCAAGCGGGCCTGATCGTCAGATCGGGCCCGCTTCTGTTTGTGCCGTCGCGGCGGCTACTAGACGCCGCGCACGATGTCGCGGATCAGCCCGAGCGTCTCGTCGATCATGGCGCTGCTCACATCGAGATGGGTGCAGGCGCGGATCCGGCCGTCCATCGTCGCCAGCAGAACGCCGCGCTGCCGCAGCGCCGCGACCATCGCCTGGCCGTCGATGCCGGCGTCCCTCGGATCGAAAAACACCAGATTGGTTTCGGGCGGCTGCACGGTGACGCCGGGAATTTGCGCGAGCCCCTGCGCCAGCGCCTGGGCGTTGTCGTGGTCGTCGGCCAGCCGCGCGACATGATGATCGAGCGCATGGATGCAGGCCGCCGCGATGATGCCGGCCTGGCGCATTGATCCGCCGAGCCGCTGCTTCCAGCGCCAGACCTGATCGATGAAGTCGCGCGAGCCGGCGATCGCCGCGCCGACCGGCGCGCCCAATCCCTTGCTGAAATCGATCCAGGCCGAGCCCCAGCCCGCAGTCATCTCGCGCGCGCTGATGCCGGTGGCGACGGTGGCGTTCAGCAGCCGGGCGCCGTCCATATGGGTGGCGAGACCCGCGGCGCTGGCGGCCTCGGCGATGTCGTCGAGCACGGACTTGGGCCAGATCGTGCCGCCGCCGATATTGGCGGTCTGTTCGACGCTGACCAGGGTCTGCGGCGGCTCGTAGCGGTTACGCGGATGCAGCGCGGCGCGGAATGCCTCCAGCGAGAACTGCCCGTTCGGCCCTGGCAGCGCGGTGATCTGGAAGCCGCCGAGCGCCGCATGGGTGCCGCCTTCGCGCGACAGGATATGGGCGGTCGCATGCGCCAGGATTTCGTCGCCGGGCCGGCAGGTCGACAGCGTCGCGGTGACGTTGCACATCGTGCCCGATGGCAGGAACACCGCGGCTTCCTTGCCGAGCAATTCGGCGACGCGCTCATTCAACAGATTGACGGTGGGATCGTCGCCGCCCTGTTCGTCGCCGACCTCCGCCCGCGCCATCGCCTCGCGCATCGCCGGCGTCGGCCGGGTTTGGGTATCGGACAACAGATTGATGCGGACCGGCGGCAGGGCGGGATCACGCGGGGCAGGAGTGTAGTGGACCATGGCACTCTCGATTCATGAAAACTGGTTCAACCGAGCATAGACGATTTTCGCCACGAGAAATTTGCCTGGTCATTCCGGGGCGCGAGCAGCGAAGCTGCGGGCGAACCCGGAATCTTGCGGCGGGGCAAGCGCCCTGCCTGTGGCGAGATTCCGGGTTCGCTCGGCCTGCGGCCTCGCGCCCCGGAATGACAGTGCTCATAAGAAACAGCGCTCATACGAAAAAGGCCCCGGTAAAACCGGGGCCTGATACCGTCTGTCGCTGAAACGAAATCAGCGCGAATAGAATTCGACGATCAGATGCGGCTCCATCTGCACCGCGAACGGCACGTCGGACAGAACCGGGACGCGCTGATACTTGGCGGTGCCCTTGTTGTGATCGACCTCGATGAAATCGGGCACGTCGCGCTCGCCGAGCTGAGCTGCTTCCAGCACGATCGCGAGCTGCTTGGAGGATTCCTTGATCTCGATCAGGTCGCCGACCTTGACCTTGTAGCTCGAAATGTTGACGCGCTTGCCGTTCACCTTGATGTGGCCATGATTGATGAACTGGCGGGCGGCGAACATGGTGGCGACGAATTTGGCGCGATAGACCACGGTGTCGAGGCGGCGCTCGAGCAGGCCGATCAGGTTCTCGCCGGTGTCGCCCTTCATCCGGCCGGCTTCGACATAGATGCTGTGGAACTGGCGCTCGGAGATGTTGGCGTAATAGCCCTTCAACTTCTGCTTGGCGCGCAGCTGCACGCCGAAGTCGGACAGCTTGCCCTTGCGGCGCTGGCCGTGCTGGCCGGGGCCGTATTCGCGGCGGTTGACCGGGCTCTTCGGACGGCCCCAGATGTTCTGGCCCATACGACGGTCGATTTTATACTTCGCTTCATTGCGCTTTGTCATCGCGTCCTCGATTTGGTGATGATGAGGAGACGCGCCCTCCTACGCTCCGGGACGATCCCGGAGCCGACAGGCTCGGACTTCAAGCTGAAGCACGATCCACGGGTGCGAAACGCTTCGCGGGCCAAAACGGCCCGCGAGCAGCCGGGTTCTAGGGAGAAACCGTCATCAAGTCAATCGATTCGCCGGCGCCGGGCCCCGGATCAGCAGCGCACCGCGCCGCCCTGCGGAGCGTTGCGCAGCATCCGGGGCGCGGATCAGCCGGTTTAACCTCGGACTGCCCGTGCCGGTTTGTCGACGATGCGCGGCAGGGCCTGCAATTCCTCCGCAATCGGGCCGTTCAGCGCCTGTTCCAGCCGGGTCATGGCGGTGGCGATCAGGGCAGCGTCGGTGACCCGATGGTCGAAGCGGATCACCACGTCGATGGTCCCCTCGGCCGACACCGCCCCGTAGCTGAGGATGAAGGGTCCCGGCCCGATCGGATACAGCGCGCCGGGGCCGAAGGCGGCGACCGAGGACAGGCCGAAAGTTCCGAAATGGTTGGCGCGCTGGCGGCCGACATTGAGCGCGAACAGCCAGGCCAGCCGGCGTAGCGGCAGCGGCAGCCGCGTCACCTGCAGCATCTTGCGGAACGCCCGCACCTCGCCGATCGGCGCGGTCTTGGCGTGGCGGATCGCGGCGTCGATCTCGGCCAGCGCCATGGCGTCGGCGCCGATCAGCTTCTGCGTCATCACGCAGTCCTCGCCGTCGCATTGCCGCGCGATCGCCACCATCGCGATGCTGTGCGGCAATTCGAACAGATGCGGCCACGGCCAGGTGACATAAAGCGTGCGCAGGACCGGCTGGTCGCGCCCCACCAGGCTGAAGGCCTTGGCGAAGATTGCGGCCCACCCCGGACACAGCTCGGCCGCCTGGCGTGCCCGCGCCAGCGGCGCGACGCTCAAAGTGCGCTGGAACGTGATCAACGGCACGCCCTGCGAGGCGCGCATCAGGTCGACGATCAGCCGGCGCGGAATCGATAGTTTACAGGAGGTGCCGCGCATCGCTCGGCTATGTCGCCAGTGTGGTGAGCGGCCCGGCAAAGCCGCGCAACGTCAATCCGAGTAGGATTTTCTTCATCATGGCGGTCCCTCCGTGCGCGAACCTATCAGCGTGGCGGGGATGGGGAAAGCGCTCAAGCCAGCACGCGGCCGGCGAAAAGTCGGTTACTGCGCCGCAACCGCGACGTTAACCGTCTCTTCCATGATCTCGACGCTGTCGCCATTGCGGATGAGAAGCGCCGAATAGTATCCGCGATAAGGCTGCTCGCCGAGCTTCGCCCGCCACTCGCCGGCATTGAAGACAACGTCGCCCTCGCGGCGCGAGACCTGACGCTGCACACTGTAATCGCGCAGCCCAAGGTCGACGACGCGCTGGAACTCGCGGGCTATGGCGTCGCGGCCGCGAAAGATGCCGCTCGGTGTGATGCGAACGCCGTCCTTGCTGAAGAAAGCCGCCATCGCCGCCACGTCCTTGCGGTTGTAGGCCACGGCGAATTGCTGCTGGACCTTTTCGAAAGCGTCGCCGCCGGCGGGCTGGTCGATGAGCTGCGCCATCGCGGTCCCGGCGTTTGTCAGCAGGGCAACAGCAACGATGAACGTGGTCATTCGGGCCATGGGAACCTCCCTTTTTCTTTGACTGGCACGGCATCGAGGCCATGCCAGCGACGTCATGACGGTGAGCGCAATTCTATCCGGTTTACGGCTGCGCTCAACGCTCGGCAGGGCCTGAAGGGGAAAGTCGGATCGTGCGGCGACGCTCAGGCCAGCACGCGGCCGCCGAAATACGGTTCCAGCACCGCGGCCGGCAGATGCGCGCGGCCGGAGGTGAAGATCATCTCGGCGCCGCCGGGCTCCGCCTCGCCATTGCCGCGGCCGAGCAGGTCGGCGACCCGGCGGGCGATCGCCGGCGCCGGATCGATCCACGCCACCTGCCAGGGCGCCAGCGCCACCAGCCGCGTCAGCAGCAGCGGGAAATGCGTGCAGGCCAGCACCACCGCGTCGGTGCGCAGGCCGGCGTCATCGACGAAGCAGGGCGCGATCTCGGCGAGGATGTCGGGGTCGGCGATCGCGGCACCGCCCAGCGACGCCTCCGCCAGCGACGCCAGATTGGCCGAACCGACCAGCGTCACGGTGCAGCTCTTGGCGTGATCGCGGATCAGCGCGCGGGTATATTCGCGTTTGACGGTTGCTTTGGTGCCGAGCACCGAGACCCGTTTGGTGGTCGAGGCCGCGCAGGCCGGCTTGATCGCCGGCACCGTGCCGACGAACGGCACCGCATAGGCCGCGCGCAGCGGCGCCAGCACCGACACCGACATCGTGTTGCAGGCGATCACCACCAAATCGGGCGCGTGGGCCGCGATCAATTCGCCGATCAGCGGCACCACCCGGGCGATGATGGCGTCCTCGCTGTGCTGGCCATAGGGGAAGAACAGGTCGTCGGCGACATAGACATAGCGCGCGTCGGGCCGCGCCGTGACGATCTCGCGCAGCACGGTGAGGCCGCCGAGGCCGGAATCGATCACCAGAATGGTCGGAGAGGGCACGGGCAGATCCTAGACTTGATAGTCGATTCGCAGACGCGGCATCGATACTCCCCGTTGGGAGAGGGGTGGGGGAGGGGTTTCGCCCTCTCGTGAGGTCAAAATCCCTCACCCGGATTGCTTCGCAATCCGACCTCTCCCGATGGGAGAGGTGAGCCAGCTTCACCGCACGCCCTGGATTAACGTTGAGTGCTACCATCTTAACCAGACATGGTTACCACCAAGTTGTCGGCATGGTGCGGCGGCACCAGGCGGCCCGTTCTACACCGGCAACAGCGGCCGATATGGGGCGGCCGGCCGCTCGATCGCGATCGGATCGCCCGGCCGGACGTCGCCATCGGCCAGCACGATCGCCATCACCCCGGCCTTGCGGATCAGATGGCCGGTCGCGTCCTTGTCCAGCGTCGCCGCCATCAGGCCGGGCTGAAAGCGGTCGATCTGAATGCAGGGATTGCGCAGGCCGGTGAGCTCGACCAAAGCGCTGTCGCCGAGACGCAGCCTGGTGCAGGTCGGCAGCGCCAGCAGGTCGAGGCCGACGGTGGTGACGTTTTCGCCGAGCTCGCCAGGCTGCACCAGAAAGCCTTTGGCGTGCAGCTCGTCGAACAATTCGGCATGGATCAGATGGACCTGGCGCAGATTGGGCGCACTCGGGTCGCGGCGAACCCGGGAGCGGTGTTGCACCGTCGCGCCGCTATGGCCGTCGCCGGCGACGCCGAGCCCGGTCAACAGCCGGATGCTCAGGCTTGGAATCTTGCTGAAATGATGCCCGCGCCGCAGGCTGACCGCGACGACGCAGGGGGACCTCACCATCATCTCGCTCCCGACTCGCCAAGCGCCGCGATCACGGTCTCGATCGGCAGGAACAGGATGCGGCTGTCCGCCGGATATTCGATGAACTCCGCGCATCGCAGATAGAAGCGCTTGGCTGCTTCATCCTTGGCGTGGACGAGGACGGCTCCGATTCCGATGCTCTGCGAGGCGACCGCGATCCGGCGCAGCGCATCGGCGAGCAGGTCGGCACCGAGGCCGCGGCCGGCGTGGTCGCGGCTGACCGCGAGCCGGCCGATCACCGAGACCGGGATAGTGTCGGGGGCGTTGCGCCGAAGCTTTCCGGGCGCCGCAGCGCGTTCGACCGCGCCGGCCGAGATGCAGAAATATCCCACGACGCGCTGGCCCTCGCAGACGACATAGGTGCGGGAGAACCGGCTTTCATTGTTCAGCGCGCGGCGTCGCAGCCAATCGTTCAGCGCCGGCTCGCCGCAGTCGAAGGTCGCGACATCATGCGCGGCGGTCAGCGGCACCGGGGCCGATAGTCCGGGCCGTTCCGGCCGACCTACGTCTTCTGCCATGCCGGCACTCGGCGGAGCAGCGACCGCAGTTTCGGTCCCGGCGCCGGCGGATTGTCGAGCGCGTGCAGGAAGGCGTCGTAGCGCTGCGGATCGAGCACGAACAGCCGCTGATCCAGCACCACGTCGATCGCCTGCCGCCGGGCGCTGTCGATCATGAACTCGGTCCGGGTCTTGCCGAGGATAGCGGCGGCTTCGTCGATCAGCTGGCGGGTGCGAGCCTCGATCCGCAGATTGATGCTGCCCTTGGAATCAGCCGCCGCCGGCTCCACGAGCGCGATGGCCGTGGATTCCGCATATTCCGAAGCGGGTGGACGAGCTTTTGCCATGGCCGAAATATCGGTGCCTGTACCCACAATGTCAATACAGAGACGTTCGAGGTTCCGTTTCCCGGATGCGGTGCAGCACGCCCGGCGATGCTCGGCATCGTCCGAAGTGCTGCTCCGCAGATCCGGGATCCCGGTTGGTTGGCCGGCACAAAGCGGGGCCCCGGATCAGCAGCGCACCACGCCGCGAGGGCGGCGCGTTGCGCGGCATCCGGGGCACGCCGAAGCTGTCGTTGCCCGCCTCAGCTGTTCCCGAACACCCGCTGGAAGATCGTGTCGACATGTTTGAGGTGATAGCCGAGATCGAATTGTTCGGCGATCTCTTCGGCCGACATGTATTTGCGCATGTCGGGATCGTTGGTCAGCAGGGTCTGGAAATCGCCTTCGCCGCGCCACACCGGCATCGCGTTGCGCTGCACCAGTTTGTAGCTCTCCTCACGCGAGCAGCCCTTCTGGGTCAGCGCCGTCAACAGCCGCTGCGAATGGATCAACCCGCCGAGGCGGTCGAGATTCTTGGTCATGTTGTCGGGATAGACGACGAGCTTCTCGATCACGCCGGCCAGCCGGTTGAGGATGAAATCCAGCGTCACGGTGGCGTCGGGCGCCATCATCCGCTCGGCGGAGGAATGCGAGATGTCGCGCTCGTGCCACAGCACGACGTTTTCCATCGCCGGCGTCACATAGGCGCGCACCATTCGCGACAGGCCGGTGAGGTTTTCGGTCAGCACCGGATTGCGCTTATGCGGCATCGAGGACGAGCCCTTCTGGCCCTCGGAGAAGAACTCCTCGGCCTCCAGCACTTCGGTGCGCTGCAAATGCCGGAATTCGGTGGCAAGCCGCTCCACCGACGAGGCGATCACGCCCAGGGTTGCAAAATACATCGCGGCGCGGTCGCGCGGGATCACCTGGGTCGAGACCGGCTCGACGGCGAGGCCCATCGCCTTGGCGACATAGTCCTCAACGCTCGGATCGATATGCGCGAAGGTGCCGACCGAGCCAGAGATCGCGCAGGTCGCGACCTCTTTGCGCGCCGTCACCAGCCGCTCGCGGGCGCGGGAAAATTCCGCGTAAGCATAGGCCATCTTCAGGCCGAAGGTCACCGGCTCGGCGTGGATGCCGTGGGAGCGGCCGATCGAGGGCGTCATCTTGTGTTCGAAGGCGCGGGTCTTCAGCGCCGCCAGCACGCGGTCGACGTCGGCGATCAGAATGTCGGCGGCGCGGGTGAGCTGGACGTTGAAGCAGGTGTCGAGCACGTCCGACGAGGTCATGCCCTGATGCACGAAGCGTGAATCCGGGCCGACGAATTCGGCCAGATGGGTCAGGAAGGCGATGACATCGTGCTTGACCTCGCGCTCGATCTCGTCGATCCGCGCCACGTCGAAGGCGGCGTCCTTGCCCTTGGCCCAGATCGTCTCGGCGGCCGATTTCGGGATCACCCCCAATTGCGCTTGCGCGGTGGCGGCGTGGGCCTCGATCTCGAACCAGATCTTGAAACGGGTCAGCGGCTCCCAAATGGCAGCCATTTCCGGACGGGTATAGCGCGGGATCATCACACACTCATGCTGTTGGGGGTTACGCCGCGCTTTAGCAGAAAGGGCCGGGCGAGGGAACCGAATTGCCGCGCCGGGTCGGCCGGATCAGGCCGCGGGCGTCCGCGCCTGATCCAGAATGGCCTGGGCGGTGGCGACCTCGGGCACGAAGCGAAAGCCGTAGCGGCCGGTGGCGTCGGTGTCGGGCGAGGCGAGCGAGGCGCCGGAGGCAAGGCTGAGATGGCCGGTGCCGTCGCGGACGTCGAGCAGCTGCGGGTTCTTCATCGCGGCGAAATCGGTGGCGACGGCGCTGGCGGCCCCCAGACCGGCGCGCAGAACCAAGGCGCGGCGATCGGTGATGACATAATGCGTGCGCAGATGGTGCAGCAGCGTGGCAAGCGGCGCCAGCACCAGTATCGCGCCGACCAGCAGCAGGCCGATCCATAGGCCGGTCCCCGGCTGCAGCGCCAGCAGCGTCAGCGCCAGCCACGGCACGCCGATCCACCACAGCACCCGCAGCACCGCCATCCCGGCGACGGCGTCGGGCCGCGCCTGCCAGATCACGCGTTCGCCGGGCTGCAATTGCGCCGCGAGCAGGCGGCCCAAGGGCGCGCCGAATAGCCGACTGCGCGGTGGGTTCAATGTGAGAGTTTCAGAAGCCATCAGGTAAGGACGCGCGAGGCGGACATTTGGTTCAATGAAATCGATCCAGCAACGGGTCGGACCGCGCGCCGCCGCGTCCAAATCGATCGCTTCCGCCGCGTCGCGCGGCGCAGGTGATCTTTCGGGATCGTTTCTCGCCCTGGCGCGTTGAATCGGGTTCAGCACCCACAATCCGTGCGGAGCCAAGGAAAGGACCTCAACATGTCGGCAGGACAGACCAGCGGCACCGGGGCGATGACCGAACTTGAAGACGAGAAGGTGCGCAAGAATGACATCCTCAGCAACCGCGACAAGGCGATGCGCCCGCCCGGCCAGGGCCTCGACGGCAGGGGCGTCGAAGTCGACGAATACAAGGACACGCCGAGCAATCGCCGGCCGAAGCCGGAGTAAGCAGGCGCGATTCCAGAATCATCGCATTCGTAGGGTGGGCAAGACGTAGCAACCATTAAGCGGGCTGCTGTTCGACCCAGGGCGTTCCTCGCTGGACGACGGTGTTGACGAAGATCAGCATCTTCCTGGCGCAGGCGACGAGTGCGACTTTGTGGGGTTTGCCTGCCGCGGTGAGCCGCCGGTAGAGGGCGATCAGCCTGGCGTTCCAGCGGAACGATGCGGCGAGCGCTGCGGCGAATAGGCTGCTGCGCACGCGGGCGCGGCCGTCCCTGATGTGGCGCGCGCCGACGCGCTCGGCGCTGTCGTCGTCGAACGGGGCGAGGCCGGCCAGCGACGCGATGTGCTCACGCGAGACCCGTCCGATCTCCGGCATCCGCACCAGAATGGCGACGGCAGTGCGCAGGCCAACGCCGTTGACGCTTTCGATCAGGTCGAGACGGCGAGCGAGATCGGCGTGCTGCCGGATCGCCTGCACCAGAATGGCGAACTCGGCCTTGAGCACGGCTTTGAACTGCAGGATGCGGTCTTGCCAGATCTGGCGCAGCCGCGGATCACGGCAGGTCTCGCATCGGGTCTTGAAGCAGACGATGTCCTGGGTGATCTGCTCGATCACGGTCAGGTGCATCGCAAAGGCCGCCAAACGCGGGTCCGGCGGGGCGTGCACAACGCGGGTCTCGGTGGCGCAGGCTGCGATCAACGCCGCGTCGATGCAGTCGTTCTTGGCCCGCTTGCCGTGGAATTTGGCGTAGGCGCGAACCTGCGCCGGCTGGAACACGATCACCACGAAGCCGTCGGCGCGGAGCTGCTCGACCACCGGCTGCTCATAGCCGCCGCTGGCTTCGATTCCGACCCGGCCGATCTTTTGTCGGCGCAGCCAAGAGGACAGCCGACGATGGCCCTCGGCGGAGTTCTCGATCTGCAACTGCTCCGGACGGTCGTCGATCGCCACATCGAGCTTGCGTTTGCCGGTATCGATTCCTGCGCTGGCCATGCTAGTCTTGGACATCTTCGTCGACCCTCCCTTGTTTTCCGAACCCATGGTTCCTTCAACCATCCGGGTCAGATGAAGAGCCGATCGCGATCCTGCTACACACTTCAGCCCTCAAGGCTGCGGTGGGCTTCGATCCGACGACCGGCGGTCCGGTCCGGGTGGCCGCCCGGGCCGGACCATTCCTCACGGAACGGGCCGATCGTAACAGTCATTGCTGATACAAGGGTGGGCAAAGCGCAGCGTGCCCACGCTCGCGGCGGCAACGTAGTCCGAACGATCTGTGGGCACGGCGCTGCGCGCCTTGCCCACCCTACGCTTGCTCACCAAACGCTCGCAGGTTGACGTCGCACAACGAGACGTCATATGCGGGCTTGACCCGCGTATCCATCGCGCGCGGAGCGCGCCGCCGGATCAGAGTTGTTGTCGCGAAGAGGATGGGTTGCCGGGCCAAGCCCGGCAACGACGTCGTTCGTGTGATGTGAAACGAATCCACTTCCCCCGTGTCCCGGGCGCGGTGCAGCGCGCAGCGCTGCCCCGCAGAACCGGGACCCCGCTTCAGGCGTCCCAAACAGCGGGGCCCCGGCTCTGCAGCGCACCACGCCGCTGCGCGGCGCGTTGCGCTGCGTCCGGGGCACGCAGTACGTAGTACGTAGGTGGGCAAAGCGAAGCGCGCCCACAGCAGCGAGCCGATCTTGCTGAGCTTCGCGTGGGCACGGCGCAACGGCGCCTTTGCTCACCCTACGCTTGCTACTACGCTTGCTACGAATTGCGGGGTGGATTGGGACCGGAGCTGATTGGCTGCAGCGCTTCGCGTCGTTGCGCTCGTCGCGCTGAACTTCGAGCCCAAGCGCCGACGCCGACGGCGATGGCCAGCATCAGCAACGGCATTCCGACGGCAACGAGCAATTGTTCGGTCATTCGCTGAGACCTCCCAAAATGTCTCTCGCTACTAAATGTCTCTCGCTACTAAATGTGTGGTGGTGGCGACGACCAGACAAGTACTGCGGCATGCAGGCTACGCAAATCACCGCAAAGAAGGCAGCAAACTTCGAATGGTAATTGAGTTCATAAGTTGATCAAGTTCAGGTATTTTGTGCTGGCCGCCCACCCACGCAATATAGTCCATAGGTCGAAACGGCCCAATTATTTTCGTTAACTGAGGTATCGAAACGAGGACGCGATCTTGAAAGGTTCTCCCAAACGAGATCGCCTCCGGGTCAATGGTTGGATCGGTAATCGAAACTTGTGTGCTGTGCCCGCTCGGAAACACAATGCTCAAAACTATCCCCTCCTTAAAAGATGATAGAAGGAAGACAAATCCCAATGGAATCGAGAGCGATTTCATAGGCGATTTCTCGCCTAGTCCCTGAAAATAAGACATCATGCGAATGTCGTGACTAGTTGACGGAATGTCAGATCGGCGCGTCCAGAGTAAGTTGCGTAATCGGTTCGTGTATTGAAGTCGTCCAAATCTCTCGCCGAGTAATCGATATCCAAACGCCAATGCAAGTTTAGCCAGAAATCGAATATCAAAAAGAAGGTCCAACTTCAATTCATGTCCTAGTCGTCCGCCTTTATCTAGTAGAGCTCTGATGAAATCCCTTTCACGTAGTGCAATCGCATCTTTCTTGCACAGTTTCCCTCCGGTTCGTGAATTTAACAGCTGATCTTCAATGTCGGAGTCTGCACCGAGGAAAATTGGCTCGTCTGAGAAATGAGCTGTAACCGATTTAAAATTGGAGAAAAGCCAATAGGGATGCGGAGATGCGTTGAAGGCATAAACTCGACTCGCCGCATCTTTCCTGCTGAGGAAAGGATCTCCGCCGGCCATTGCGTCGTAATCTTCGGGTTGTTTTGTATGTATGTGCCAAACTGTTCCGCCGTCTGGGCAAAGCCAGACTTCCACTTCTTCGTCCGGCCCAAATGTGATTTCCTTCGATTTTCCAAAGTAGGTCAAAGGAAATACGTTGCCTGATGCTTCATCGAAGTCCAGGCAATGCTGCCAAGCGCGATTTTCAATCGAGTTTTGAAAAAATCCCTTTGCAACTGGGGCGTCAACGAAACGGCCCATCAGGGAATTGCATTTGCGGCAAACCTCACGGGTGGTGGCGTCTGCGCATGTACCGTTACCGCCCATAAAGCGGGGAATAATGTGCTCAAGTGAAAAGTCTGCTGAAGCCTTGCGCTGCAAACAGTAGATGCAAATGCGGCCATGGTTCAGCGGGTTCTCTTTCACAGAACGAATGTGCTCCCCTTCTTAGTATTGGCCGCTCAATTTCCGCAACCCGCTATTGCGGGCTCTAATGATCTGTCCTTGAGAAAAAGTTCGAGTGTTTGGTCTTCCGCCTAAATCGCCTCGCCCCGTGCCAGCAGCGCCGCATTTCTGATGCCGTCGATATTTGCCTTGTAGCTTTCCATCGTGCCGCCCTTGAACACCGCGGAGCCGGCGACGAAGGCGTTGGCGCCGGCGGCGGCCAATTGGCCGGAGACCTTGTCGGTGACGCCGCCGTCGACTTCGATGTCGATCGGGCGGCCGGCGGTCATGGCGCGGATGTCCTGGATCTTGCCGATGGCCGAGGGGATGAAGGCCTGGCCGCCGAAGCCGGGATTGACCGACATCACCAGCACCAGATCGATCAGGTCGATGACATATTCGATGGCGCTGGCGGGCGTGCCGGGATTGAGCGAGACGCCGGCCTTCTTGCCGAGCGCGCGGATCGCCTGCAATGAGCGATGCAGATGCGGGCCGGCCTCGGCGTGGACGGTGATGTGGTCGCAGCCGGCCTTGGCGAAGGCTTCGAGATAGGGATCGCACGGCGCGATCATCAGATGGGCGTCGAAGATCTTCTTGGTATGCGGCCGCATCGCCTTGATGACGTCGGGGCCGTAGGAAATATTCGGCACGAAATGGCCGTCCATCACGTCGAGATGGATCCAGTCGCAGCCGGCCTGATCGACCGCGCGGACTTCTTCGCCGAGCTTGGAGAAATCCGACGCCAGGATCGAGGGCGCGATGACGAGGGGGCGGGGCGCGAACTGGGACATGGGCACGATTCCGGAATTGCGGGGAAATCCTCGCTAACATGCGCCCCCCGCCGGGGCAATGCGCGCCGGCAAAGGCCGGATTTTGCCGCGCTGCAACTGGCAAAATCTGCCGTGGCGGCAGAAATTTCCCGGTCGGCGGGCCGGCGCTTGCGGGAAAAGCCGAGTGTTTACAAGCGCACCTCGCATGGCACGGCGATTGCTAAGTAGCTGGTGATGAATATCGGCCGCGATCGGCGGCCTTTGGAGTTTCGCCATGCTAGCTGCGCTTCCTGCCATCAGCGCGATGTCATCGATGCTCGACGCGCTGACCGCGTCGTCGAAATCCAAGGCGACCACCGGCGTCAATGCCGGGGCGAAGAAGGAATTCAACCCGGCCGAGCTGATCTCGTCCGGCGATTCCACCTCGTCCACGAGCACCGGCAGCTCGACGGCATCGGGCGGGCTGTCGCCGGAAACCATGAGCGCGCTGCTGGCGATGCAGGGCCAGTCCAACACCACCTCGACGGCGTCGACAGAATCAGGCGGCACGGCCAGCCTGTCCGAAACACTCAAAGCCCTGTTCGGTGAACTCGACGCCAATTCCGACGGCAAGATCACCAAGGCGGAATTCGAGGACAAGCTCGGCGCCGGCGGCACCAATACGGCCGCGGCCGACAAGGTGTTCGGCAAGCTCGACACCGATGGCGACGGCTCGGTCAGCGCCAAGGAATTGGCGGCGGTGGTCAAGGGCCATGCGCATCACCGCAAGGCGGATGATTCCGGTACGGCCGGCAGTTCCGATCCGCTGCAAGCGTTGGCCGGCTCCTCCAGTTCGACCACGACCAACAGCGACGGCACCACCACCACGTCGTTGACCTATGCGGACGGCTCCAAGGTCTCGATGACATCGGCCGCCAGCAATTCGGCGTCGTCCAGCGCCAGTTCATCGTATAATTTCATCGAGAAACTGATCCAGCGCCAGGCCGACGCGGCCGCGAAGGCGTCCGGCTCCTCGGTCTCGGTCAGCGCGTAGCGTCCGACTAAGTCCAGCCTCGTCATTCCGGGGCGCGAACAGCGAAGCTGTGAGCGAACCCGGAACCTTGCGGTATGGCCGTGCGCGTCGCCGAGACCGGGCTCGCTCGCCTGCGGCTCGCGCCGCGGCAAGACGGCGCCTGCAAGCTCAGTAGCGATCCCGCCAGGCCGGCTGCGCGCCGGCAAAGGGCAGCGCGGTCGCCTCATAGACGCCGCGCGCGATCGCCCGCGCCACGGTGTTGGCTGCGAGCATCCCCAATTCGGTGAGCCCGACCAATGGGTCGATCGGCTTGGCGCCGGTCGCCGCGGCGAACACCACGTCGCCATCCAGCGGCGCATGCACCGGATAGATCGCCCGCGCCATCCCGGTCTGGGCGATCATCGCCAGCCGCTTGGCCTGCGGCTTGGTCAGCTGCGCATCGGTGACCACGGCGACCAGCGTGGTGCTCTCCTGCGCGGTGGCCACGCCCTTCAGCCGCATCGCCAGCATCGGCGGCGTGAAGGAGGGCGGCAGGCCATGGCCGCCGAATTCGCCATCCTGCTCGAACGGCGCGGCCCAGAACCACGGCCCATCGCCGACGGTGACGCTGCCGACCGCATTGACCACCGCAATTGCTGCGACCCGCACGCCGCCGGGCGTCTGCGCCGAGGCCGAGCCGAGCCCGCCCTTGAAATTCGCCGTGCTGGCGCCAAAGCCGGCGCCGACGCTGCCGAGCGCGAAATCGCGGCCCGCGGCCTTGGCGGCCGCATAGCCGAGGTCGCGATAGGGCGAGAACCGGCCCCATTGCTTGTCGCCGCCATTGATCATGTCGAACACCGCGGCGCCAGGCACGATTGGGATCGTCACGTTGCCGATCGCAAAGCCGCGGCCCTGCTCAGCCAGATAGGCCTGGGCGCCGCCGCCGGCATCGAGCCCGAAGGCCGAGCCGCCCGACAGCGTCAGGCCGTCGATCTGCTCCACGGTATTGACCGGCTCCAGCAGGCTGGCGTCGCGCACCGCCGGTCCGCCGCCGCGAATGTCGATTGAGGCCACCGCCGGCTGGTCGAACAGGATCGCAGTGACGCCGGAGGCTAGCGTTGCGTCGTCGGCATGCCCGACCCGGACGCCGGCGATATCGGTGAGCAGGTTTTTCATGTTTCAGCCCCGTTGCGGCGCAGATGAGCGCAGCGCCGGAACCCGGTCAAGCGTCACGCGCCATCACAACGTGCGGAGCAGCGGCGCGCCGGGTCTTGCGTCGCAGGGCGGGTGCGGTGCATCTAGCGCCATGATTCACGATGTCTCGATCCCCGCGGCGCTGATCGCCGGCCTGGTCAGCTTCCTGTCGCCCTGCGTGCTGCCGCTGGTGCCGCCATACCTGATCTATCTGACCGGCGCGACCATCGAGCATGTCGCCAGCGGCGAGCGCGATCAGACCTCCAGACGCGCGGTGATGATCTCGGCGCTGATGTTCGTGCTCGGCTTCTCGACCGTATTCGTGGCGCTGGGCGCCAGCGCCAGCCTGGTCGGCGGCTTGATCCGGGCCTGGTCGGCACAGCTGTCGATCGTCGCCGGCATCGTCATTATCCTGATGGGGCTGCATTTCCTCGGTCTGACCCGGATCGGCTTTCTGATGCGCGAAGGCCGGCTGCCGATCCCCAAGCCGGTCGGGCTATGGGGCGCTTATGTGATGGGGCTGGCTTTTGCGTTCGGCTGGACGCCGTGCATCGGTCCGATCCTGGCGGCGATCCTGTCGGTCGCCGCCGCCGAAGCCACCGTGACCAAGGGGGCGGGGCTGCTCGCGGTCTATTCCGCCGGTCTTGGGATTCCGTTTTTGCTCGCCGCCTTGATGGTCGAGCAATTCTCCAGCGTGTTTGCCCGGATGAAGAAGCATCTGGCCAATGTCGAGCGGGTGATGGGCGCCCTGATGATCCTGACCGGCATCGGATTTTTGACCGGCGCGGTGAGCAATGTCTCGATCTGGCTGCTGGAGACGTTTCCGTCGCTGGCGAATTTTGGATAGCGCGGTCTGCGCTTAGGCGGGGGACCACGGTCCACCTCGCTCAGCTGTTTGACCGCAACGCTCCACCAGCCTCTGACGTCATCCTCGGCGAAAGCGGAGGACCCAGTATTGCAGAGCGCCCGTGATCATTCCCCACGCTTCGGCGTACTGGGTCGCCCGCTTTCGCGGGCGATGACAGCAGGTCTGTATCGTCGGGCGCGTGCCTGTCGTCCCACGTCCCAGCAAAAAGACGCCCCGGCGAACCGGGGCGTCTGTCACTCATGATGGATGCCTTAGTCTCAGCCAGCGGCCTCAAATGGCGTTGTCTGATTTGGCCCTAGTTGATCTGGGCGTAGTTGCCCTTGGCGTCCCATTTGTAGACGACGTAGTCGATCACCTTGATGTCGCCCTTGGCGTCGAACGACAGCTTGCCGAGCACGGTATCCCAGGTGCCGGCCTTGATCTCCTTCATCACCTTCTTCGGATCGGTGGTCTTGGCCTTGGCGGCGGCCTGCGACCAGACCTGGAACGCGGCGTAGGTGTAGAGCGTGTAGCCTTCCGGATCGATGTTCTTGGCCTTGAACTTCTCGACGATCGCCTTGGCGGTCGGCTTCAGGCGCGGGTCGGGACCGAAGGTGAACAGCGTGCCCTCGGCGAGCGGGCCGGTGATCGAGGCGAACTCCTTGTCGTTCATGGCGTCGCCGGCCATCAGCACGGTCTTGAGGCCCTGTTCGCGCATCTGGCGCAGGATCAGGCCTGCTTCCTGGTGATAGCCACCGACGAATACCAGGTCGATATTGTCGCGCTTGAGTCGCGACACGATTGAATTGAAGTCCTTGTCACCCTTGTTGTAGGACTCGAACATTGCCTCCTTGAAGCCCGCCTTGTTCAGCGCCTTCTTGGTCTCATCGGCCAGACCCTTGCCGTAGGTGGTCTTGTCGTTGAGGATCGCGACATTCTTGCCCTTGAAGTTCTTGACGATGTAGTCGGCCGCAACCAGGCCCTGCTGATCGTCGCGGCCGCAGACCCGCAGCACGTTCCACAGCTTGCGCTCGGTGAACAGCGGGTTGGTCGAGGCCGGGGTGATCTGCAGCACGTTGCCGTCCGCATAGGCTTCCGAGGCCGGGATCGAGGACGACGAACAGAAATGGCCGGCGACGAACGGCACGTTGCTGCTGGCGATCTTTTCGGCGACCGAGCGCGCCTGCTTCGGATCGCAGGCATCGTCGCCGGTCTGCAGCGCCAGCTTCTTGCCGAGCACGCCGCCGGCGGCGTTGATATCGGCCACCGCCTGGTCGGCGCCGTTCTGCATCTGCCGTCCGAACGCGGATTCGCTGCCGGTCATCGGACCGGCGACGGCGACGTTGATGTCTTGCGCGAACGTCGGCGCCGAGAGCGCCAGCGAGGCACCAATTGCCAGTCCGAGGAGCTTGAGTGGTTTCATGAAACATTCCTTGCGATGAATTTGTCTGACGTCAGTTCGCGCCGGAGCGCTCCGGCCGCGAAGCTCGATACTATTGTCGGCTGATTTTCCGCCCAAGTCATCGCCATTTTTTACGCAACTTGTGATCCGATTGCAGCATCTTGCCGGGCGGGGCGCGAGATTACCGGCGATGGGGCGTGCCATCGGCGGGTCCGCCACTGCGGTCGTGCTTCCGGGGCGCGCAGCCGCAGGCCGAGCGAACCCGGTATCTCGCAGTAAGTGAGGCGCTGCAGCGCGGGCAAGAATCCGGGTTGGCTCGCCGCTCTCACGGCGCGGCCCCGGAATGATGACGATCGGCTCAGACGCTGCGGCCGCCTTCAAGATAGGCGGCGCGGATTTCCGGTCGTTTCAGTAACTCACTACCGCTGCCGCTCAGAGTGATCAGGCCATTGACCATGACGTAGCCGCGATGCGCCAGCCGCAGCGCGTGATTGGCATTCTGCTCGACGATCAGCACGGTGAGGCCGTCCTGCTTGTTGAGAATGCGAATCGCCTCGAAGATCTGCCGCGCGATCAGCGGCGCGAGGCCGAGCGAGGGTTCGTCGAGCAGCAGCAGCCGCGGCCGGCTCATCAGCGCGCGGCCGATCGCCAGCATCTGTTGCTCGCCGCCCGATAGCGTGCCGCCGCGCTGATCGAAACGTTCCTTGAGGCGCGGGAACAGGGTCAACACCCGCTCGAGACTGGCGGCGTGCTCGGCCTCGGAGCTTTCGGTGGCGTCGGCCCCCATCTGCAGATTTTCCGCCACGCTCATGCGCGGGAAGATCCGGCGGCCTTCGGGCGATTGCGCGATCCGCAACCGCGCGATCTGGTGCGTCGGCACCTCGGTAATGTCGGTGCCGTCATATTCGATGCGGCCGGCACGGGCGCGTGGCTTGCCGAAGATGGTCATCATCAGCGTCGATTTGCCGGCGCCGTTGGCGCCGATCAAAGCGACGATCTCGCCGGGCTTGATGTCGAGATCGACACCCTTCAGCGCTTCGATCTTGCCGTAGGACGCGTACAGGCCCTTGATGGCGAGCAGGGGGGCGCTCATAGCCCAAGCTCCTTCTCGACGGCGTCGACTTCGTCGTCGTCGACGCCCAGATAGGCGGCGATCACCTTCGGATCGTCGCGGATCGCCTGCGGCGCCGCGTCGGCGATCTTGACGCCGTAATCAAGCACGACGATATGGTCGGAAATCTCCATCACCACGCTCATGTCGTGTTCGATCAGCAGGATCGAGGTGCCGCGATCGGCGCGGATCGACAGCAGCAATTCGCTCAAGCTCGCACTTTCGCGGGCGTTGAGGCCGGCGGCCGGCTCGTCGAGGCAGAGCAGGGCCGGATCGGTACACATTGCGCGGGCGATCTCGAGCCGGCGCTGATCGCCATAGGGCAGGTTGCCGGCGGCGTCGTCGGCGCGATCGAGCAGGCCGATCTGCTTGAGCCAGAACCGCGCCTTTTCGATCGCGTCGGCTTCGGCCTTGCGCCAGGACGGCACGCCGAACAGGCCGAGAAAGGTCAGCCCCGAGGCGCGCATCAGCACGTTGTGCTGCGCCACCATCAGGTTTTCCAGCGCGGTCATGCCGGGGAACAGCCTGATGTTCTGGAAGGTGCGCGCGACCTTGGCGATCTTCGAGATCCTAAAATCGTTGAGCCGCTGCAACTGATAGGTTTTGCCGTCGTCATGGGTCAGCCGGATCGTTCCGGAGGTCGGCTTGTAGAAGCCGGTGATGCAGTTGAACACCGTGGTCTTGCCGGCGCCGTTGGGGCCAATCAGCGCGGTGATCTTGCCGCGCTGCGCGGCGAACGACGCGTCGTTGACGGCGACGATGCCGCCGAACCGCATCGACAGGTTTTCAACCTTGAGAATGTGATCGCTGCTCATCCGCGACCTTCCTTGACCACGTCGGATGAGATCGCCTGATTATGTTCGAGGAACACGGTCGGAGCACGATGGCCGATCAGGCCGCGCGGCCGCCAGATCATCAGCAGCACCATCGCCAGGCCGAACACCAGCATGCGGTATTGCTCGAGGCCGCGGAACAGTTCGAAGCCGCCGATCATCGCCAGCGCCGCCAGGGCGACGCCGAGCTGCGAGCCCATGCCGCCCAGCACCACGATCGCCAACACCAGCGCCGATTCCTGGAAGGTGAAGGATTCCGGCGAGATGAAGCCCTGCCGGGTGGCGAAGAAGGCGCCGGCGAAGCCGCCGAACATCGCGCCGGTGGCGAAAGCGGAGAGCTTGGTCGTGGTGGTGTTGATGCCGAGCGCGCGGCAGGCCACCTCGTCCTCGCGCAGCGCTTCCCAGGCGCGGCCGATCGGCAGCCGCCGCAGCCGGATCGTCGCCCAATTGGTCAGCAGCGCCAGCGCCAGGATCAGATAGAACAGGAACACGATGCGATGGGTCGGCGAATAGGCGATGCCGAGCAGGGCGGCGAGCCCATCATCGGAATTGTCGAGCGGAATCCCGAACAGCGTCGGCCGCGGAATCCCGCTGACGCCATTGGGGCCGCCGGTGAGATCCTGCCAATTGATGATGACCAGGCGGATGATCTCGCCGAACGCCAAAGTGACGATGGCGAGATAATCGCCGCGCAGCCGCAGCACCGGAAAGCCCAGCATCACGCCCCAGAACGCCGCCAGGATCCCGGCCAGCGGCAGGCAGACCCAGAACGACAGGTCGAAATTGGTCGCCAGCAGCGCGTAGGAATAGGCGCCGACGGCGTAGAACGCCACATAGCCGAGGTCGAGCAGGCCGGCGAGGCCGACCACGACGTTCAAGCCCCAGCCCAGCATCACATAGGTCAGTACCAGGATGCCGAGATCGAGGATGTAGCGCTGGTCGTAGAAGATCACCGGCACCAGGAAGGTGCCGATCAGCAGCACCGGGGCGATCGCGCGCCGCGCCAGCGCCAAGCCGCTGGTCACCCGCGCCGGCACCACCCGAATGGTTTCGACCGGGCCCCACCAGTGCCGCAGCAATTCGATCACGATGCTGCCCACGAACACGGTGCCGACCATCGCGGCGAGATCGCCGAACCGGGTCCAGTAGATCAGCTGGCCTTCGGGGCCGGCCTCGGTGCGAACGCCGATCATCAGCGAAAACAAAACCAGCGCCACCAGGGCGCTGATCAGGGCTTTTTGGAAAATGAACGCGGCGCCGAGACCGCGCTTGGCGGCGACGGCGGTGGCGGCGGCAGGAGCGAGCGGTGCCATGCGCGATCAGACTTTTTCGACTTCGGGCCGGCCGAGCAGGCCGGTCGGCATGAAGATCAGCACGATGATCAGGATCGAAAACGCCGCGACGTCCTTGTACTCGACCGAGAAATAGGCCGACCACATGGTCTCGATCAGGCCGATCAACAGCCCGCCCAGCATCGCGCCGGGCAGCGAGCCGATGCCGCCCAGCACCGCGGCGGTGAACGCCTTGATGCCGGCGACGAAACCCATGAAGAAGTCGACCAGGCCATAATACAGCAGATACATCATGCCGGCGACCGCGGCGAGCGCCGCGCCGATCACGAAGGTCATCGAGATGGTGCGGTCGACATCGACGCCGAGCAGTGCCGCCATGGTCTGGTCCTGCTCGCAGGCGCGCATGTCGCGGCCGAGCCGGGTCCGAGCCACCAGCCAGGTGAACACGGCCAACAGCACGATGGTGGTGATGACGACGACGATCTGCACGTTGGACAGCCGCACCACGAAGCCGTCGACGCTTTCGTGCAGCGTATAGCCGCCGGTGATGATCGGCGGCACCGGCTTGACCCGGGCGCCCTGCGCGATCTGCGAATAATTCATCAGCACGAACGACATCCCGATCGCCGACAGCATCGGCGCCAGCCGGAACGAATGCCGCAGCGGCCGATAGGCGATTCGCTCGACGGTCCAGCCATACAGCGCGGTGATCGCCATCGACACCAAGAGCACGATCAGCAGGATTACCGGCACGAAGGTGAGGCCGAGCGAAACCAGGATCAGAAAGCTGATCAGCGCGATGAAGCCGCCGATCATGAAGATGTCGCCATGAGCGAAATTGATCATGCCGACGATGCCATAGACCATCGTGTAACCGATCGCGATCAGCCCGTAGATCGAGCCGAGCACGAGGCCGTTGATGAGTTGCTGGGCGAAATAGTCCATGCGCTGCCACGTCAGAGGTTCGGGGAGGTCGTTTTCTTATGCAAGGCGGCCGCCGCTGTTGCGCAATGCGTGCCGCGCGGCGCAGGCCCCGGCAGTCGGAACGTCGCGCCACTCATCGTTCTCTAACAGTGTGAACCCAGAGCGGCAACTGCGCACCGCTGCTACTTTCCTCTGTGTTGCGCGCTGCGCTGTGGACAACATCGCAATGGTCCAGGCCTGATCGTCGTCGTGCGGTAACGGGGTGGATCCACGCCCGCGCACGGTGATGTGGCCGAGGTCGTAACTCAGTGCAGATTCGCCGCGC
Organism: Rhodopseudomonas sp. BAL398; assembly: GCF_033001325.1. NCBI lineage: Bacteria > Pseudomonadati > Pseudomonadota > Alphaproteobacteria > Hyphomicrobiales > Nitrobacteraceae > Rhodopseudomonas > Rhodopseudomonas sp. BAL398. Next base: position 2,475,986 of record NZ_CP133111.1, on the reverse strand, counting down.
GAAGGATGTCCCATGGAGGAAATTGTAAGCAATTCCTGTGCCGACATCGGCGAGTTCCAATGGTTTCGAGCCGTTAAGGTTAATAAAGTGTTTAGATTGCCGCTCATGGTTGAGCGGGTTTAGCTCGCTTGGTCCGCCGGCGCCGCGATGGAGTTGCCGCGGCGCGTGCGAGACTTCCTGATGAAGACGGACTGGCGAATCAGCACATTCAACGGCGCGCTGCTGGCGGCCTATTTCATCCCGACCTGGGTGATCGTGGCCGTCAAGATCATTATCTCGCCGTTCCATGGCCTCTACGACCGGCCGAATATCGCGGTGGCGCTGTTCATCAGCGATTATCTGCATCTGTCCGCGGCCGGCACGATCCGGATGGCGTGGCTGCTGGCGCTGGGCAAGCTCACGGTGGCGGCGTTCTTCGCGGTGTTCGTGGTGCTGACCACAAGGGCGTCGATCCGCAAGACCGGCGGCTGCGACGAGGCGTTGGCTTTCGCGCTGACCATCGGCAGCGTCATCAGCTTCGCCAGCATGCTGATGGCATCGCAGGTCGGCGAGCTCGCGGCGGTTCGGCTGCACGCCGCCGAATTGATGCTGCTGCTCGGCACCGCGATCCTGCTGCTGGTCGAGCCGCCGTTCCATTCCGAATCGGCCGGCGAGCCGCAGGCCGCCGCGACCTGGCCGGCAGAGCCGCCGGCAACGCAGTCCGCGGACTATCCGTCGGCCCGGCATAGCTCCTGACGATTGAGCGATGCGCCGCGTGGATCCCGTGGTCGCGGTGGGTGTCGGACCGTGCGGCCTGTGCATTGCAGCGATGCTTTTGCTTTTTCCGCCGGCGTGCTTAACTGTCGCCAACGGGTCGCAGGTCAAGGCGGCACCACACCGGGGAGGAATTCCATGGCCATGACGATGAGCGGCGAAGTCCAGCTGACCGCGCCGCGCGAGGCGGTTTGGACCGCGCTCAACGATCCCGAAATTCTCAAGGCCTGCATCCCCGGCTGCGAGGAGCTGGAAAAGACCGAAGACACCGAAGGCTTTCGCGCGGTCGCCAAATTGAAGGTCGGGCCGGTGTCGGCGCGCTTCAAGGGTCGCGTGACGCTCACCGATCTCGATCCGCCCAATGGCTACAAGATCACCGGGGAAGGCGAGGGCGGCGTCGCCGGCTTCGCCAAGGGCGGCGCGGTGGTCGGCCTGACCGACAAGGATGGCGGCACGCTGTTGTCCTATGACGTCGAGGCCCATATCGGCGGCAAGCTGGCGCAGCTCGGGCAGCGGCTGATCAACGGATCGGCCAAGAAGCTCGCCGATGAATTCTTCGCCAATTTTTCCAAGGCCGTGCAGCCCGACGCCGAGGCGATCAAGACTGCTTGATCGCGCTGGCGCCGGCCGGATCGCCCGTCCGGGTTGCGGCGTGCGAGGTTGCTCATTGCCGGTATGACCCATAATATGCATTTTGGAATGATTTAAAATGACGTTCCGCTGTGCAACGCGGCGGCACGAATAAAGAGAGGGCCGATGGCCAAGATTTCCCTGATCGTGAATGGCGCTCCGGTGACCGCGAATGTCGATCCCCGTACACTGCTGGTCCAATTCCTGCGCGAGAATCTGCGGCTGACCGGCACCCATGTCGGTTGCGACACCTCGCAATGCGGCGCCTGCGTCGTGCATCTCGACGGCAAGGCAGTGAAATCCTGCACCACGCTGGCGGTGATGGCCGACGGCCATGAGGTCACCACCATCGAGGGGCTGGCCGCCGATGGCGCGCCGCTGCATCCGATGCAGGAGGCGTTTCGCGAACATCACGGGCTGCAATGTGGCTTCTGCACTCCCGGCATGATCATGACGGCGGTCGACCTGGTGCATCGCAAGGGCCACGAGCTGTCCGACCACACCATCCGTGAGGAGCTCGAGGGCAATCTGTGCCGCTGCACCGGCTACCAGAACATCGTGCTGTCGATCGCGGCCGGCGCAAAGGCGATGGCGAATTCCGATCCCGCATAGCCACGCCTGGCCCAAGCGAATCCCCGCGGACTTTCCAAGGACCCTGCATGTACGACTTCAAATATCATCGTCCGGCGACCGTGCGGCAGGCCGCCAACCTGCTGGTCAAGAATGAAGACGCCAAGCTGATCGCCGGCGGCCATACGCTGCTGCCGGTGATGAAGCAGCGGCTGGCGGCGCCGCCGCATCTGGTCGACCTGTCGCATATCGACGGGCTCGGCGGCATCGAGATCAAGGGCCGCTCGCTGGTGATCGGCGCCACCGCCAAGCACGCCGAAGTCGCGACCTCGGCAATCGTCGGCGAGGCGATCCCGGCGCTGGCCGAACTGGCGTCGCTGATCGGCGACCCCGCGGTGCGCCACAAGGGCACCATCGGCGGCTCGCTCGCCAATAACGATCCGACCGCCGATTATCCCGCCGCGGTGCTGGCGCTCGGCGCCACCATCGTCACCAACAAGCGCAAGCTGAAGCCGGAAGAGTTTTTCCAGGGCCTGTTCACCACCGCGCTCGAGCCCGACGAGATCATCGTCAAGGTTCAGTTCCCGATCCCGAAAAAGGCCGCCTATATCAAATTCCGCAACCAGGCCTCGCGTTACGCGCTGGTCGGGGTGTTCGTCGCCAGGCGGCCGTCGGATGTGCGCGTCACCGTCACCGGCGCCGGCGCCGAAGGCGTGTTCCGGGTCACCGCCTTCGAGGAGGCGCTCAAGGCGCGCTTCAATGCCAAGTCGCTCGACGGAATCCATGTCTCGCATGACGACCTCAACAGCGATCTGCACGGCAGCGCCGAATATCGCGCGCATCTGATTTCGGTGCTGGCGAAACGCGCGGTCGACGCCGCCAACGGCAAGGCCTGACCTTGCGATCGGTCCTGCCATGACCCATTCGGCGCCCGCTTCGGTCGAAGCCACGCTGGAAATGTTGACCAGCCGCGGCTATCTCGCCGAACGTTCGCTCGCGACCGTGCTGTTCCTGGCGCTGCGGATGGGCCGGCCGCTGTTTCTCGAAGGCGAGGCCGGGGTCGGCAAGACCGAGATCGCCAAGGTGCTGTCGGCTTCGCTCGGCCGCAAGCTGATCCGGCTGCAATGCTATGAGGGCCTCGACGTCGCCTCCGCGGTCTATGAATGGAATAGCGCCGCGCAGATGATCGCGATCAGGCTCGCCGAGGCCGCCGGCGACACCGATCGCGAGCAGCTGTCCAGCGACATCTTCGCCGAGCGCTATCTGATCAAGCGGCCGCTGCTGCAGGCGCTGGAGCCGGATACGGGCGGCGCCCCGGTGCTGCTGATCGACGAGCTCGACCGCGCCGACGAGGCCTTCGAGGCCTATCTTTTGGAAATCCTCTCCGACTTCCAGGTGACGATCCCGGAATTCGGCACCATCAAGGCGCCAAGCCCGCCGATCGTGATCGTGACCTCGAACCGCACCCGCGAGATCCACGACGCGCTGAAGCGCCGTTGCCTGTATCACTGGGTCGATTATCCCGACGCCGCGCGCGAATTGGCGATCGTCAAATCCCGCGTGCCGGGGATCTCGGCGAAACTGTCGCAACAGGTGGTGGCCTTCGTGCAGGCGTTGCGCGAACAGGATTTCTACAAATCGCCCGGCGTCGCCGAAACGCTCGACTGGGCCACCGCATTGACCGAACTCGACGCCCGCGCGCTGACCGCCCAGGTGGTCGGCGACACGCTCGGCGCGCTGTTGAAATACCAGGACGACATCGCCAAGATGCAGGGCCCGGCGCTGGACAAGGTGCTGAAGGAAGCCACCAGCGATTAGTTGGGCAGCTTCGGTCGGAATTTTGCCGCTGCTTCGCGGCACCGGAAGCGCGCCCCCTCTCCCGCTTGCGGGGGAGGGTTGGGGAGGGGGCGAAACGGGCGCCTTCCTCCCGGCTTCCCCCACCCCAGCCCTCCCCCGCAAGCGGGGGAGGGAGCAGTCCGTCGCTGGTGATGTGATCGATTCTAACACGAGCAGTCCGCCCCATGACCGACATCGATCACCTCAATCCGCCGACCGGGCAGATGGCCGACAATGTGATCGGCTTTGCCCGGGCGTTGCGGGCGGCGGGGCTGCCGGTCGGGCCGGGGGCGGTGATCGATGCGCTCAATGCGATCCAGCTGATCGAGATCGGCAACCGCGCCGATCTGTTCGCCACGCTGCAGGCGGTGTTCGTCAAACGCCATGAACATGCATTGATCTTCGCCCAGGCCTTCGACCTGTTCTTCCGCGCCGCGGAGGACTGGAAGCACATGCTGGATTCGATCCCGCTGCCCGACCACGCCAAGAAGAAGCCGAAGCCGGCGTCGCGCCGGGTCCAGGAGGCGCTGTCGCAACCCGCGGTGCAGGACGTGCCGGCGGCGCAGGAGCAGGAATTGCGGCTGTCGGTGTCCGACAAGGAGATCCTGCAGAAGAAGGACTTTGCGCAGATGAGCGCCGCGGAGATCGCGCAGGTCACCCGCGCCATCGCCAACATGCGATTGCCGCAGGCGGAATTGCGCACGCGGCGGTTTCAGCCCGATCCGCGCGGCCTGAAGCTCGATCTGCGCCGCACGCTGCGCGGCAGTCTGCGCACCGGCGGCGACATCGTCGATATCCGCCGGCTCGGCCTGATCGACAAGCCGGCGCCGATCGTGGCGCTGCTCGATATCTCCGGCTCGATGAGCGAATACACCAGGCTGTTCCTGCATTTCCTGCACGCCATCACCGACGCCAGGAAGCGCGTCTCGGTGTTCCTGTTCGGCACCAGGCTCACCAATGTCACCCGCGCGTTGCGGGCGCGCGATCCCGACGAGGCGCTGGCGAGCTGCACCTCGGCGGTCGAGGATTGGGCCGGAGGCACAAGGATTTCGGCGTCGCTGCACGCCTTCAACAAGCAATGGGCGCGCCGCGTGCTCGGCCAGGGCGCCATCGTGCTCTTGATCTCCGACGGGCTGGAGCGCGAGGCCGACGGCAAGCTGGCCTTCGAGATGGACCGGCTGCATCGCTCCTGCCGCCGGCTGATCTGGCTCAATCCGCTGTTGCGGTTCGGCGGCTTCGAGGCCCGCGCCCAGGGCATCAAAATGATGCTGCCGCACGTTGACGAATTCCGCCCGGTACATAATTTGACATCGATGGCGGCGCTGATCGCGGCGCTGTCGTCGGTGCCGCCGCCGCATCATTTCAGCGCGATCCGACCCGCCGCGTGAATTTTTTCAACGCGTGAATTTTGGAAAGAGGCTCCGATGCTCAATCGCGATCAGGACATTCTGCAGGCGGCCGAGGACTGGCATAAGGCCGGCCATGGCGTTGCTCTCGCCACCGTGGTCGAGACCTGGGGCTCGGCGCCGCGCCCGGCCGGCTCCAGCCTGGTCATCAATGATGACGGCACCTTCCTTGGTTCGGTCTCTGGCGGCTGCGTCGAGGGCGCGGTCGTCACCGAAGCGCTCGACGTGATCGCCAGCGGCCAGCCGAAGCTGCTGGAATTCGGCGTCGCCGACGAGGCGGCGTGGCAGGTCGGGCTGTCTTGCGGCGGCACCATCCGGGTGTTCGTCGAGAAGGTGGGCGCGTGAACCTCGCAACGCTCACCGAGCTCAATGCCGAGCGCGCCGCGCGCCGCCCGGCGATCGTCGTCACCGACACCGCCACCGGCGAGCAGCGGCTGGTCAAGGCTTCCGAGATCGCCGCCGATCCGCTGTCCGCCGAATTGAGCAAGCAATTGCGGATGGGCAAGAGCGCCAGCATCGAGGTTGACGGCAACAAGCTGTTTCTCAACGTCCACGCGCCAACCGCGCGGCTGGTCATCGTCGGCGCGGTGCATATCAGCCAGGCGCTGGCCCCCTTGGCGCGATCGCTGGATTACGACGTCACCGTGGTCGATCCGCGCACCGCCTTTGCCAGTCCGGAGCGCTTTCCCGACGTGCCGCTGATCGCCGAATGGCCCGACGTCGCGCTGCCGCCGCTCGCCATCGATCCCTACACCGCCTTCGTGGCGCTGACCCATGATCCGAAAATCGACGATCCGGCGCTGCTGCACGCCTTCGCGCGCGACTGTTTCTATATCGGTGCGCTGGGCTCGCGGAAGACCCACGCCAAGCGCGGCGAGCGTCTGAAGGCGCAGGGCGCCAGCGACGTCGATATCGCCAGGATCCACGCGCCGATCGGGCTCGCGATCGGCGCGGTGTCGCCGTCCGAGATCGCGGTGTCGATCATGGCGGAGATCACCGCGACGCTGCGGCTGCCGAAAGCGAGCGCGGCGTGAAGTTCGGCCCGGTGGCTCCGGCGGATGCGATCGGCGGCGTCACCGTGCATACGCTGCGGCAGGGATCGCTGCTGCTGAAGAAGGGCACCACGATTGGGCCCGCCGAAGTCGACGCGCTGGCGGCCGCCGGCGTCGACCAGATTGTGGTGGTGCAGCTCGAAACCGGCGATGTCTCCGAGGACGTTGCGGCGGCGGACGTCGCCGGCGCGGTCGCGGGCGACGGCGTCGATGTCGAGCGCGCTTTCACTGGCCGCGCCAATCTGTTCGCCGCGCAGGCCGGCGTGCTGGTGATCGAGCGCGCGATTGTCGACCGCATCAATGGCGTCGACGAATCCATTACCTTTGCGACGCTGCCGGCGTTCAAGCCGGTGGTCGCGGGCGAGATGATCGCCACCGTAAAGATCATTCCGTTCGGCGTTGCCGGCACGCTGCGTGACGCTGCCGTCGCGGCGGCCGCCGGCGGCGCGCTGCGCATCGCGCCATTCGTGATCAGCCGCGTCGGCGTGGTGTCGACGCAACTGCCCGGGCTGGCGCCGAAGGTGATCGAGAAGACGCTGCGAGTGACCGCGGAGCGGCTGGCGCCGGCGGGTGCGGCGATCATCGCCGAGCGCCGCGTGGCGCATGACCAGGCCGCGCTGGCGGCGGCGATCGAGGAGTTGATCGGGCTCGGCGCCGAGCTCGTCATCGTGTTCGGCGCCTCGGCGATCGCCGACCGCCGCGACGTGATTCCGGCGGCGATCGAGGGCATCGGCGGCGCCATCGCGCATTTCGGCATGCCGGTCGATCCCGGAAATTTGCTGCTGATCGGCAGCGCGTCCGGCGTGCCGGTGCTGGGCGCGCCGGGCTGCGCCCGCTCGCCGGTGGAAAACGGCTTCGACTGGGTGTTGATGCGGCTGCTCGCCGGCCTCGAGGTGACGCGCCAGGATATCACCGGCTTGGGGGTCGGTGGGTTGTTGATGGAAATCGTCACGCGGCCGCAGCCGCGCCTGCCGGTCGCGGACGGCAACCGCGACGTCGCGGCGATCATTCTGGCCGCCGGTCGCTCGACCCGGATGGGCGGGCCGAACAAGCTGCTGGCTGAACTCAACGGCAAGGCACTGGTGCGGATCGTCGCCGAGCGGGTGCTGGCGTCGAAGGCCTCCAGCGTCATCGTCGTCACCGGGCATCAAGCCGACAAAGTCGAAGCGGCGCTGCACGGGTTGAAAGTGCGGGTCGTGCACAATCCGGATTTTGCCGAGGGCCTGGCGAGCTCGGTGAAGGCCGGGATCGCCGCGGTGCCGGCGAGCGCCGATGGCGCGGTGGTGTGCCTGGGCGACATGCCGCTGATCGATAGCGAACTGCTCGACCGGCTGATCGCGGCCTTCGCGCCGGATCGCGGCAGCCTGATCGCGGTGCCGGTCAGCGACGGCCGCCGCGGCAATCCGGTGTTGTGGTCGCGGCGGTTCTTCGCCGAACTGATGACGCTCGACGGCGACATCGGCGCGCGGCATCTGATCGCCAAGCACAGCGAGGCGGTCGCCGAGGTGCCGGTCGAGGGACGCGGCGCCTTTCTCGACATCGACACCCCGCAGGCGCTGGAACAGGCTCAGCGCGGCTGAGCCTGTCGGCGCGTTGGCGTCGCGCTGTCGCGACGGTCGAACTACTTGCGGTCTGTGGTGTTCGACAGCTTCTCGCTGGGCGCGGTCGGCGCGGCGTCCTTCGCCATCAGCTTGGTTTTGTCGCCGCTGCCATAGGTGAAGGTGTCGGCCCCGGCGCTGATCCCGTTCCAGGCCACCGGCTCGGCCAGCGACAGCAGCCACAGCCCCTGGAATCCGGCGTCGTTCTTCAATTGGCCGGTCCAGACCGTGGTCGAGCTGCAACCGGCAAAATTGACCGAAAAGCTGATCGCCGTGCCGGTGCTGCCCAATGCGAGCCAGCCTGTCATCGGCTGGGCCGTGCCTGAGTCGCAGCTGTTGGCTGCGTTGTTGGTGTAGGTGCCGGCGATGGCGCCGGTGTTCTGGTTGAAGCTGGTGACGGCGAGAGTCGAGCCATATTGATTGGTCCAGGTCCAGATCGCCTGCGCCTGAGCCGCGACGGAGAGCGTCAGCCAGATACATGCCGACGCCAGAATTCCCAAAAATGTCCTGATGATCGGTCGCATTGCCAACTCCATTCGACGGTTGGATGGAAACTACTTATAAATTAGTCGCGCCAAAAATACAACCATAGGATGCGTAGGCGGATACCGACGATCAGGGAACATTCACCAAGTTGAAACTCCCTGTCGGTTAGGCTGGGGCAGGGATAGCCTCGGGGGGAGGGGATTTTGACGATTTTGCTGGCTTCGCGCCGTTGCGCGGCGTTTGTCGTTGCCACGATCATGGCCTTGTCGATCACCACATTGATAGCGACGCCGTTGCATGCCGCTGGCGCCTTCGCGATCGGCAAATGCGGCGCCTATGGCCAGGCGTTCGACTACCAGGTCGAGGCCGCCGCGATCTCCGAGGCGCAAAAGCAGTGCAGGGGCGATTGCGCGATGCTCACCATGAAGCGCGCCTGCGCGGCCTTGGCCATCGACATGACCAATCCCTGCGGCGCCCATGGCTATGCGGTGAGGCCGAAGATCTCCAGTTCGCTCAATGCCGCGACCAAGAAGTGCTACGAATTCGGCGGCAAGGAATGCGTGATCCGCGCCTGGGCCTGCGACGCCAAGGGCTGATCTCGCTACGTCTTCGATCCCGGCGACGCCTTGGTCTGCGGTTGGTCTTCCTCGCGGCATCGCGTCCCGGTGGTCTGATCGGTGAGGCGCGCGCACTGCGTGCGTGTCCGGTTGCGCATGACCCCATCAATCAGCGCCGATTCTGGGCGACATTCCCTCCGCGCGCCGGTGCGGATCGTCAGCGGGCCAAGTCTGCGCTGACGCCGCGGCCCATTTGTTCTCGGAGCCAACGGCCTGTGCCGCGCCTGTTATCGCACTGTTAGGCATCGCAAGGCAGGAAGCCGCCGCAGGTCGATGCATAAAGGTAAATTCAACTTGATGCCTCTCATCTGAACATTCAATCCGGATGAGACATTGCAGCAACCGCTTGACCATATCGCCACGCAGCCCGCGGATCGCGACCGGCGCCGCACCGGAGACCCGCGATCTATCGCTGCGGCGGCGCAGACCAGAACGCAGCAGCGGCGGGCGCTGGTAGCGATCCTGGTGCTGAATTTCGCCGCGATCGGCATCGATGTCGGCGTCCTTGACGAGCATCTGGCGATCGCGGTCGCATTGCGTCTGATGCTGGTGTTCCCGATCGTCCTGCTTGGGCTTGCTCTCAATTGCTGGTCGGCAAACACGTCGCTGCAAGCGACCGTCAATGCCGTCGCGGTGGTGGTCTGCATCGCCTCGGTTGCGGCGATCGGCGAGGTCTCGCCGGAGCCGTTCGCCGGCCGCTACATGATGGCCGCGCAGTTCTTCATCTTCACGTCGGCGCTGTTATCGGGGCTGCCGTGGCGCCATACCCAGATCATGACCGTCGCGGCGACCGGTGCCTATGCGCTGATCGTCGCCACCGGGCTGCAATGGCCGCCGAAATGGGCGAACCTTGACCTTGTCGGTTTCGGCATTGTGATGGGCGCGATGGCGCTGCGGGTCAGGAAACGGAAGGACGAGCAGATTGCCGAACTGGAGCTGATCCGCAGCAATGACGCGCAGTTGAAGAAACAGCTCCGCGAAGCCAGTGAATCCCTGGGTCGGCTGTCCACCACGGATTCGCTGACCGGCGCGTTCAATCGGCGCTACCTCGACGAATTGATCGCGCATGGCGCCAACTCGGTCGTGCCGTCGCTCGGTCAGGGCGTGCTGATGGTCGATGTCGATCACTTCAAGCTGTTCAACGATCACAGCGGCCATGCCGCGGGCGACCGCTGTCTGCAGCAGATTGTCGCCACAATCCGCGACAATGTGCGGCCGTCCTGCGACATCGTCGTGCGCTATGGCGGCGAGGAATTCGCCGTCATCCTGCCCGGCATGGACGAAGCCGAGCTGCGCCACGCCGCCGAGCGTCTATGCCGCGTGGTCAGCGATTTGAAGATCCCGCATCCCGGGCTCGGCGAGCGCGGCATCGTCACCATCAGCATCGGCGCCTCGGTTGCGGCGCCCGACGAAAGCCTCGCCGAGGCGCTGGAACGCGCCGATCAATTGCTCTACCGCGCCAAGCAGGGTGGGCGAAATCAGGTGACCACCTGACGGACGAGATTCCGGCTTGATTATGACTGACCGGTCAGTCATAACGAAAAAATGAAAATTCCAGCGAACAAGCGAGGCAGATCGCCGACCCGGTCGGCCATCGGCCGGGCCGGAGTCAACCCCCAGCCCGGACGCGAGGCGGCCGCCGCGTCGCCGTCATCACGCGCCACGCGCGCGGCCGAGCGCCGCGCCGCGATCATCGACGCGGGGCTCGCGGAATTCACCGCGCGGGGCTATGCGGCGACCCGGCTCGAGGACGTGGCCAAGCGCGCCGGTGTCGCCAAGGGGACGATCTATCTGCACTTCACCGACAAGGAAGCCCTGTTCCAGGAATTGATCCGCACCGCCTTGGTGCCGGTGGTCAACCGGCTCACCCTGCTGCCGCCGCCCGGCGCGACGGTGCGCGCCACGCTGGAGCACTTCGCCGAATCCTTCGTGCGCGAGGTGGTGCAGACCGATCGCGGCGACCTTTTGCGCCTGATCATGGCGGAGGGGCCGCGTTTCCCGTCCCTTGCCGAATTCCACTATCGCGAGGTGGTCGAGCGCGGCCTCGCCGGAATGCGCAAGCTGATCGAATGCGGCGTGGCGCGCGGCGAAATCCGCCATCAGGCGCTGGCGGAGTTTCCCCAGCTCGTGGTCGCGCCGGCGCTGCTGGCGGTGGTCTGGCAGGGCCTGTTCGCCCGCCACGCGCCGCTCGACGCGCTGGCGATGCTGCGGGTTCATATCGCGCTGCTGTTCGGCGAACGGAGTACGCCATGACGCTGCAACCCATCCTCCACGCCGTCATCGGCGTTGCGACGCTGGCGCTGCTGGCCGGCTGCGGCAAGCCGGATGACGGCGCCTATCAGGGCTGGGTCGAGGCCGACATGATTTTCGTCAGTCCCGACGAGGCCGGCCGCGTCACCCGGCTCGACGTCCGCGAGGGCGACGAGGTCAAGCCTGGCGAGCCGCTCTATGCGGTCGATGATGATTTGCAGCAGGCCGACCTTAACCAGAACCAGGCGACGCTGGCCAATGCCCGGCAGACTTATGAGCGCGCCGAGGCGCTGCGCAGGACCGGCTCCGGAACCCAGGCCAGCCTCGACTCCGCGGTGTCGGCGCTGCGCGTCGCCGAGGCGCGCGTGGAAACCTCGCAGACCCGGCTGCGGCGGCGCAACGCCTTCGCGCCGGTCGGCGGCAACATCCAGCAGATCTATTTCCGCGTCGGCGAGATGGTGCCGGCGCAAAAGCCGGTGCTGTCGATCCTGCCGCCCGGCAACATGAAGGTGAGGTTCTTCGTCGCCGAGCCGGACCTGCCGAAGCTCAAAGTCGGCGACGAGGTTCGCGTCAGTTGTGACAATTGCGCCGCCGATCTCACCGCGACGATCTATTTCATCGCGACCACGGCCGAATACACCCCGCCGGTGATCTACAGTCTCGAGGAGCGCAGCAAGCTGGTGTATCTGATCCAGGCCCGCCCCAGCAAACCCGCCAGCCTGCGCGTCGGCCAGCCGGTCACGGTGCGGCTCGGTGCCGCCAGCACCCCGATGGCGAAGCGATGAGCGAAGCCGCCGACATCGCCATCGACGTCTCCGGCCTGTCGAAATCCTTCAACGGCCGCGAGGTGGTGCACGATCTGTCGATGCAGGTGAAGCGCGGCGCCATTTACGGCTTCCTCGGCCCCAATGGCTCCGGCAAGACCACCACGATCCGGATGCTGTGCGGATTGCTGACGCCGGATAGCGGGCAGGGCACCTGCCTGGGCTACGACATCACCCGCGACGCCGACAAAATCAAGCGGCTGGTCGGCTATATGACGCAGCGCTTCAGCCTGTATCAGGACCTGTCGGTGCGCGAAAATCTGGAATTCGTCGCCAGGCTCTATGGCGTGCCCGACGCGCGCAATGCCGCGCGCGAGATGATCAAGCGGCTCGGCCTGTCCGGCCGCGAGGAGCAGCTTGCCGGCGAACTCTCCGGCGGCTGGAAGCAGCGGCTGGCGCTTGGCGCCTGCACCCTGCCGAACCCGCAATTGCTGCTGCTAGACGAGCCGACCGCCGGCGTCGACCCGAAGGCACGGCGGGATTTCTGGAACGAGATTCACGGGCTGGCCGCCGAAGGCCTCACCGTGCTGGTCTCGACCCACTATATGGACGAGGCCGAGCGCTGCCATGAAATTGCGTATATCGCCTATGGCCATCTGCTGATCCACGGCACCGTCGACGAGGTGATCGCCAAATCCGCGCTGACGACTTACGTGGTGAGCGGCGATCAGCTCAATACGCTGGCGAGCGACCTGACCGGCAGGCCGGGCGTCGACATGGTGGCGCCGTTCGGCTCCAGCCTCCACGTCTCCGGCCGCGACCACGCCGCGCTGGAGGCGGTGGCGGCAAGCTATCGCGATCATCAGGGGCAGCACTGGCAGCCCGGCGCGCCGTCGCTCGAGGACGTGTTCATCGATCTGATGAGCCGCTCGACGGATAATTTCCAATGAGCGCCGCAGATTCCACGGCCAGCGGGCGTCAGCCGCCGCCACCGAAGATGCGGTTCGGCTTCCTGCGCCGCACCTATGCGATGCTGGTCAAGGAACTGATCCAGCTGCGGCGCGATCGGCTCACCTTCGCGATGATCATCGTGATCCCGGTGATGCAATTGCTACTGTTCGGCTACGCCATCAACACCACGCCGCGGCATCTGCCGACCGCGGTGCTGCTGCAGGAGGACAGCGACCTCGGCCGCTCGATCCTGAAGGCGCTGGAGAATACCGCTTACTTCAAATTCACCCAGGAGGTGCACAGCGCCGCCGAATTCGACGCGCTGTTACTGTCCGGCAAGGTGCTGTTCGGCGTCGAGATTCCGCAAGGCTTCGAGCGCGCGGTGCGCCGGGGTGACAGGCCGGCGCTGCTGGTCGCAGCCGACGCCACCGATCCGGTCGCCGCGGGCTCGGCCCTTTCGGCGCTGGGCCAGATCGTGCAGACCGCGCTGCTGCACGACCGTGTCGCCGGCGAGCCGGCGCAGCCGCCGTTCGAGATCCGCGCCCATGCCCGCTACAATCCGGCCGGATCGTCGCGGCTCAATATCGTCCCCGGCCTGGTCGGCACCATCCTGACCATGACCATGCTGATCTTCACCGCGCTGTCGGTGACCCGCGAGATCGAGCGCGGCACCATGGAGAATCTGTTGTCGATGCCGATCACCCCGGTCGAAGTGATGCTCGGCAAGATCCTGCCCTATGTGATGGTCGGCTTCATCCAGGCCACGCTGATCCTCGGCATCGGCGTGTTGCTGTTCGGGGTGCCGCTCCTCGGCAGCCTTTTGATGCTGGCGCTGCTGTCGACGCTGTTCATCACCACAAATCTGGCGATCGGCTACACCTTCTCGACGCTGGTGCAGAATCAGCTGCAGGCGATGCAGGCGTCGATGATGTTCTTTCTGCCGAGCATGCTGCTGTCCGGCTTCATGTTCCCGTTCGCCGGGATGCCGCAGTGGGCGCAATATGTCGGCGAATGCCTGCCGCTGACGCATTACCTGCGGATCGTGCGCGCCATCATGCTGAAGGGCTCGACCCTGGAAAACCTGCGCTACGACACGCTGGCGCTGGCCGCCCTGATGCTGGTGGCGATGACCATCGCGGTGACGCGATTCCGGCGCACGCTGGATTAGCGCCTGCTGAGATGATGTGCCCACCTGATCAGGCTTGCGGTCATTCCGGGGTGCGAGCCCGCAGGGCGACCGAACCCGGAATCTTGCGGCAGGGCAGAGCGCAGCGAAATGAGCGCTGAATGCTGAGCGAGATTCCGGGTTCGCTCGCAGCAAAGCTGCTCGCGCCCCGGAATGACGAACACGGCGTGCTTCTCCGGTCGCATTTATTGCCGCGTCAGTACGCCGATGCGCAGATAGGGGCCGCTGCGATGATAGCTGTCGTCGACATAGCCGGCGGCGGCAGACCATTCCGATTGGCCGATCCGCAGTCCGGTGAGATGCACGCCGATTTTGGTTTGCCGGCTGAGCTCATCGGCCGCGCCACAAAGCTCCGGGCCGACCCAGAATCTGTCATAGAGCCGCCAGCCGGCGGCGACACGCGCGCCATAGCCGTGGCCGATCGTGGTGACGTAAAATGATGACGCCAGCATCAGCTCCGGGATCGGCTGCGCCCAGATCTCGGCGGCGAGGCGCGCGCCGATCGTCGTGCCGCGTAGCGGGGCGTCGATGACGTCCGGTGTCAGATGATGATGTTCCAGATCGAGTCCGGCGAACAGCTTGAGCTCGAATGCGCCGCGCTTGAACCGCCAGCCCGGCAACAGCGAAGCGCGGACAATATTGGTGGCGTAATCGACGGTCGGGGTGCGGTAGTGCTCGATGCCGTCGGAGGCGAACATCCGCACAATGAAGCCGTCGCTGTCGAGATCGCTCGCCGACCATTGCAGCCCGCCATAGCCGGCCAGGCTGTTGCGCCACAGATCGAACCCGCCGAACAGCAGCAAACGTTCGGGCCGCGCGCCGCCGCTGAGATGGTCGACAGGCGGTGGCGCGGTCGGTGCTGTCTGGGCGAGCGCATCTTCGCCGTGGGCCATGATGGCCGCGGCCATGCACGCCACCCGCGCCAGCCCAACGCAACGCACCGCAACAAACCCTTACGCTCGAGGTGTTTGTCTCGATCAGCGTCGTATTAAAGCCGCTGGGTCGGTGCCTGTCCAGCGTCACGCCAGGTTCGAACTAATCGGGATTGGCCGGATGGCGGCGCGCCCGCGCGATGGCCTGTTCGAGCGCGACGGCGAGCTGGCGATCGGTATCGGCGAGCCCATCGACATAGGCCTCGGACAGCGACAGGCCTTCGGGCGAGGCGGGGTCGGCGCGCGCCACTTTTTCGAAATGATGCCGCAGGGTCTCTGGCGAGGGATGCGACCTGATCAAGGCGGCCGCGAAGTTCATCAATCCCTTGATCTGGCCGTTCATGAAATCGATTTTGTCCATCGTCTGTTCCCTTGTTGCCGAACGCCACATTAGCAGCCGCTCCGACGGAGCCGAATTGATCCGGCGCAAGGGCGCGAGACCGCTGATCGCGCGCCTATGTCAGCCGCTTGATCAATTCCATCGCCGCGGCCGGCGCGCGCACCTTGCCTTCATGGATGACGTAGGCGAACACGTCGCGCTTTTGCTGTTTCGGCTTGGTGGCGGTGATCCTCGGCAGATCCGTGGGCTCGCCGCCGCCAGCCCAGTCCCGCAGCCGCTCGACCCAGGCGTCGAGCGCCTTCGGCGGATAGCCGGTCTTGACCGTGTCCTTGCCCTTCTGCAGCCGGGCATAGACGAAGTCGCCGGTGATATCGGCGATCGCCGGGTAGCTGGCGTGTTCGGAGAACACCACCGGGGTCTTGAAACGGCGCAGCAATGTCACGAAGGCCGGGATACAGAAACTGTCATGGCGGACCTCGACGACATGGCGCAGCGGGCGGCCATCGAGCTTGCGGGGCAGCAGTTCAAGAAAGGCGCCGAAATCGGCCTCGTCAAATTTCTTGGTCGGCGCGAATTGCCACAGCACCGGGCCGAGCCGGTCGCCGAGCTCGAGCACGCCGGAATCGTAGAACCGGGCGATGCTGTCCCCGGCCTCCGCCAGCACCCGGCGGTTGGTTGCAAAGCGCGGCCCTTTCAACGCGAATACGAAGCCGTCCGGCACCTCGCTTTTCCATTTGCGGAAGCTTTCCGGCTTTTGCGAACCGTAAAACGTGCCGTTGATCTCGATCGAAGTCAGCTTGGAGGCGGCATATTCCAGCTCCTGCCGTTGCGGCAACTTGTCAGGATAGAACACCCCGCGCCACGGTGCGAAGGTCCAGCCGCCGATGCCGACGCGGATCATGCCGGATTTGTTTTTCATTTGAGGCTTCCCCTTGCGCGATGATGCCATCATCCCTATCTATCACTCAACGGCGACGTTGATGCTTCATAGCACCGGCGCTGGAACGACCACTGAATAGCTTGGCTGCGCCGGATGTACGCGCTCCTGTTGTTCGTGGTCGTTGGCATTTCTGGGGTGCATTTCCACCCGTTTTTCAAATATTCCAGAGTTCGTGACTGGTTTAGGCCCGCGCTCACCTTGGCAGCGCCCGATGCCACCGATATAGGCTGGCGCCATGAACCAAGCCATCAGACTGGGCACCGGACCGCAATCGCAGACAAGCGCTCCGCTGCAGCTGTCGATCATCGTCCCCACCTTCAACGAGCGCGACAATGTGCTGGCGCTGTTCCACAAGCTGGACGCGGCGCTGGCCGGGGTGGCCTGGGAGGTGATTTTCGTCGATGACAATTCGCCCGACGGCACCGCCGATCTGGTGCGCGACCTTGGCCAGCGCGATGGCCGCGCGCGCTGCTTGCGGCGGATTGGACGGCGCGGCCTGTCCGGCGCCTGCATCGAGGGGATTCTCGCCTCCAGCGCGCCCTATGTGGCGGTGATGGACGCCGATCTGCAGCATGACGAGTCCCAGCTCGGCAAGATGCTGGGACTGTTGCAAAGCGGCGCCGCCGAATTGGTGGTCGGCAGCCGTTACGTCGCCGGCGGCAGCGCCGACAGCTTCAACAAACGGCGCGCCGACGTCAGCGCGCTGGCGACCGCATTGGCCAGGCGGGTGCTGCGGGTCGAGATCGCCGATCCGATGAGCGGGTTCTTCATGATCCGCCGCGACCGGTTCGAGCAATTGGCGCCGCAGCTGTCCACCCAGGGCTTCAAGATCCTGCTCGACGTCGTGGCGACCGCGCGCGGCAATCTGCGGATCGTCGAGGTTCCCTTCACCTTCGGCACGCGGCTGCACGGCGAGAGCAAGCTCGATTCCATGGTGGTGCTGGATTTTCTCGGCCTGCTGCTGGCGAAATACACCAATGACATCGTATCGCTGCGCTTTTTGCTGTTCGCCGGCGTCGGATCGATCGGCGTGGTGGTGCATTTCCTCGGTCTGTTCGCCGCGCTGCGGCTGGTCGGACTGCCGTTTCCGCAGGCGCAGGCTTGCGGCGCGATCCTGGCCATGACCAGCAATTTCGTGCTCAACAATTTCCTGACCTATCGCGACCTGCGGCTGCGCGGGCTCGGCATTCTGCGCGGGCTGTTGCTGTTTTATTTAGTGTGCAGCGTCGGGCTGCTGGCCAATGTCGGCGTCGCCTTCTCGGTCTATAATCAGGAGCCGATCTGGTGGCTGGCGGGCGCGGCGGGAGCGCTGATGGGCGTGGTCTGGAACTACGCGATGTCCGGCCTGTTCGTCTGGCGCAAGCGATAACCGCGATGGACATCACGCAGCGGCGGCTGGTTCGCGCCACGATCTTGATCGTCGCCATGTTGGTGGCATTGCGGCTTGCCGCCGCGGCGCTGACGCCGCTGAGCTTCGACGAGGCCTATTACTGGACCTGGTCGAAGCACCTCGCCGCCAGCTATTACGATCATCCGCCGATGGTCGCCTGGGTGATCCGTCTCGGCACCATGATCGCCGGCGACACCGCGTTCGGCGTCCGGCTGGTGTCGGTGCTGCTGGCGCTGCCGATGAGCTGGGCGACCTGGCGCGCGGCCGAATTGTTGTTCGGCGACCGCCGCGTGGCAGCCAGCGCCGCCATCCTGCTCAACGCCACCATGATGGCCGCCGCCGGCACCGCCATCGTCACGCCGGACGCGCCGCTGCTGGTGGCGTCGAGCTTCGTTCTGTACGCCTTGGCGCAGGTGGTGGCGACCGGCCGCGGGCTGTGGTGGCTCGGCGTCGGCACCGCGGTGGGCGCGGCACTGCTGTCGAAATACACCGCGCTGTTCTTCGGGCCGGCGATCCTGATCTGGCTGGTCGCGGTGCCGGATCTGCGGTGCTGGCTGCGCTCGCCCTGGCCCTATCTCGGCGGGCTGATCGCGCTTGGGATGTTCGCCCCGGTGATCCTGTGGAACGCGGATCACCAATGGATGTCCTTCACCAAGCAATTCGGCCGGGCCCGGGTCGACGGCTTCCATCCCGGCTTCATCGCCGAACTGTTTCCGACGCAATTCATGCTGGCGACGCCGCTGGTGTTCATCCTCGGCACGATGGGGCTCTATGCCTTGCTCCGCCGCGACACCGGAACGGCGGCGGCGCGCGGCCTGATCAATGCGACGGTGTGGACCATCTTCGGCTATTTCGTCTG
The DNA here is from genome assembly GCF_033001325.1 of Rhodopseudomonas sp. BAL398. Classification (NCBI taxonomy): domain Bacteria; kingdom Pseudomonadati; phylum Pseudomonadota; class Alphaproteobacteria; order Hyphomicrobiales; family Nitrobacteraceae; genus Rhodopseudomonas; species Rhodopseudomonas sp. BAL398. The sequence goes on along the minus strand of NZ_CP133111.1, from coordinate 2,457,426 downwards.
GCATGCGACCCATAGCCGGGTCGAGGGCAATTGGTTGAGCCCGATCTATCCGGCCTTCGCGGTCGCCGCTGCGGTGGCGGCGACGATGGTGCAATGGCCGCCGCAGCAACAGCGCCTGGTCGATTTCTGCCGGCGCTGGGCGGTGCCGGGCAGCGCGGCGCTGTTCGTGCTGATCATCCTGCAGGTCAATACCGGGCTGCTGACCGGCTACAAGCGCGACGCCAGCGTGCGGGCGATCGGCGTCGGCGTTCCCCGCATGGTCGGCGAGATCGAGGCGGTGCGCCAGCGCGTCGGCGCGTCCTGCGTGGTCGCCGACGATTACGGCACCACCTCCTGGCTTGCCTTCTATCTGCCGAAGGGGACCTGCGTGGCGCAGCGCAACGAGCGCTATCGCTGGACCAACACGCCGGAGCCCGATCCGGCGCGACTCGCCGGCAAGCTGCTGCTGGTCGGCGTCGACAATGCCGCCACGCAGCCGGAGGTGGCGCCGCATTTCGCGCGGATCGACAAGGTCGGCGTGGTCACCCGCCAGCGCGGGCCGCTGGTCGTCGACCGCGTCGAACTCGATACGCTGGAAGGCGCCACAGGCGCCGTGCTCGATCGCTCGCCACCGGCGCGCTGAGGGGTGGCGCGCCCGGCGGCATCACTTTAGTCTAACCGGCGAAAAGCTGACAAATCCCGTCGGCTTTATGCTAGGGCAGGCCGCTTCCTGCGCGCCACCCGCGCGTGTCCCGACATGCCAACAACATGAGTGTGATGATGACCGAAACGGTTCTGATCGTGGGGGCCGGACATGCCGGCTTTCAAGTCGCCGTATCGTTGCGCCAGGCCAAGTTCGCCGGGCGCATCTGCCTGATCAACGACGAAAAGCATCTGCCTTATCAAAGGCCGCCATTGTCCAAGGCCTATCTGAAGGGCGAGGGCGCGGCTAATTCGCTGATGTTCCGGCCGGAGAGCTTCTTCACCGATCAGAATATCGAGTTGATTTCCGACCGCGCCGCCGCGATCGACCGCAAGGCGCATAAGGTTTTGCTGCAGTCCGGCGCGTCGCTCGATTACGGCCATCTGGTGCTGGCGACCGGCGCGCGCAACCGCCTGCTCGACGTGCCGAATGCGACGCTCGACGACGTGTTGTATCTGCGCACGCTGGACGAGAGCGAGCTGGTGCGACAGCGGATGGCGCAGCGCAAGCACGTGGTGGTGGTCGGCGCCGGATTCATCGGCCTGGAATTCGCCGCCACGGCGCGCGCCAATGGCCTCGAGGTCGACGTCGTCGAGCTGGCGCCGCGGGTGATGTCGCGCGCGGTGACTCCGGAAATCTCCAGCTATTTTCACGATCGCCACACCGCGGCGGGAATCCGGATCCATTACGGCGTGCGCGCCACCGAGATCGAAGCCGAGAACGGCCGCGTCACCGGCCTCAGCCTCAGCGACGGCCGGGTGTTGCCCGCGGATCTGATCGTGGTCGGCGTCGGCGTCATTCCCAATGTCGAATTGGCGGCCGCGGCGGATCTGCCGGTGGCGTCCGGCGTCATCGTCGACGAGCACCTGCTGACCGCCGATCCGGCGATTTCGGCGATCGGCGATTGCGCGCTGTTCGCCAGCGAGCGGTTCGGCGAAGCGATGCGGCTGGAATCGGTGCAGAACGCCACCGACCAGGCGCGCTGCGTCGCCGCGCGGCTGACCGGCGAGGCCAAAAACTATGACGGCTATCCGTGGTTCTGGAGCGACCAGGGCGACGACAAGCTGCAGATCGCCGGGCTCACCGCCGGTTTCGATCAAGTGGTGGTGCGCGGCAGCGTCGCCGAACGTTCGTTCTCGGCGTTCTGCTACAAGGCCGGCAAGTTGATCGGGATCGAATCCGTCAACCGCGCCGCCGACCACGTGTTCGGCCGCAAGATGCTCCCGACCGGGCGTTCGATTGCCCCGGAGCAGGCGTCGGATCTGGCCTTCGATCTGAAAAAGGCGATGGCGGCGTAACGCTCGCCATCGTCCACGGCCGGCATGGCCGGGCTTAGCTAAACCGCCGCCGCGAATTCGCGCTTCACCGCCTCGATATCGGTCAGCGTCGGCAGCCCGGCCTCGTTGCCGAGCCGCTGGATCTTGTAGGTCGAGGCGGCGCGGGCGAATTCGAAATGCTCGGCCCAGCTTTTTTCCGGACTGTTGAGATAGGAAAACACATAGGCGCCGTGGAACACGTCGCCGGCGCCGTTGGTGTCGAGCACGCGCTCGCGCGGGATCGACAAGGCCGGCAGGGTCCGGACGTTGCCGGTTTCGTCGTACCACAACAACCCGCGCTCGCCCTGGGTCACGCCGCCGACCCGGCAGCCGCGGCTCTTGAGATAGTCCAGCATTCTGTCCGTGGTCATGTCCATCTGCTCGCATAGACGTTCGGCGACGATGGCGATGTCGATGAATTCCAGCAGCTCATGGGTGTTGGTGCGCAGGCCGCCGCCATCCAGCGAGGTCAGGATGCCGGCGTCGCGGCACAATTTGGCGTAGTGAATGGCGGCATCGGGCTGATGGCCGTCGACATGCAGGGCTCGGCATTTGCCGAGGTTGAGCACCGGAAACGGATGGATATGTTCGTCGTCGCGGCAGCGCACGATCGCGCGCTTGCCGTCCTTCGGCATGATGAAGGACAGCGACGAGGAATTGACCTTGCGCGGATGGATCTCGATTCCGTATTTCGCGCCCATGTCCTGAAACATCCGCCCCAGCCAGTCATTGGCGACGGTGGCGATCAGGTCGGGCACGATCCCGAGCTTGGCGCAGCAGAACGCCGCGGTGACGGCGTTGCCGCCGAACGACACAGCGTAGTCGGACGCGACGTGCTTCTCGTCGCCGGTTGGCATGTGGTCGGTGATGAAGGTGACGTCGATATAGGTCTGTCCGATGAAGAGGGCGTGCATGAATGATCCACTGAAACGAGTCCGACCCGGCCCTTATAGCTTAACATCGCTTATCGCGCTGCATTCGCCGAAATTATTCGCAACCGGGCGGATGTTGGGGTAGCCATGGGGTGGGCTGGTGGCCGCGGCGTTTGACCGCGGTTTCGAGGCTCCCACAACACCGCAGGGGAGGACGCGCAATGTCCATCTATTCTGGCGACGTGTTCGATATGGCGGCGAATCAGTTCACGGTGATCGCCAACCATCTGGCGATCCCGATGGACGAGCGCGACCGGTTGCTGCTGCCCAAACGGGCAATCACGGTGTCGTGCCCGATCCACCGTGACGACGGCTCGGTGGCGGTGTTCGAGGGCTATCGGGTCCAGCATCATCTCACCCTCGGCCCCACCAAGGGCGGCACCCGCTTCGCCCCCAGCGTCGATATCGGCGAGGTCGCCGCCCTGGCGATCTGGATGAGCTGGAAATGCGCGCTGGTCGGGCTGCCCTATGGCGGCGCCAAGGGTGGCATCAGGGTCGACCTGTCGACGATCTCGAAGCGCGAGTTGGAAACGCTGTCGCGCCGCTACATGCAGGAGATGATTCCCTTCGTCGGCCCGCACACCGACGTCATGGCGCCCGACATGGGCACCAACGAACAGGTGATGGCGTGGTTCATGGACACCTATTCGATGTATCAGGGCCGCACCGTCACCGAGATCGTCACCGGCAAGCCGGTGGCGTCGGGCGGCACGCTGGGCCGGCGCGAGGCCACCGGGCGCGGCGTCGCCCATCTGGCCAAGCGGGTGATGGACGAATTGTCGATCGACCTCAACAACGCGACCGCGGTGATCCAGGGCTTCGGCAATGTCGGCTCCTACGCGGCGCTGCAATTGCACAGTTTCGGGCTCAAGGTGATCGCGGTCAGCGACCACACCGGCGCGCTGTTCGACGCCCAAGGTCTCGATATTCCGGCCTTGATGCGGCACTGCGCCGAATATGGCAGCATCGCCGGCTATTCGACCCAGTTGCAATTCGATCCGGCGCAGATCCTGACGCTGGCCTGCGACGTGCTGGTGCCGGCGGCGATGGAGCGGGTGATCGACGCCGCCACTGCCGCGAAGCTGCAATGCCGGGTGCTGGCCGAGGGCGCCAACGGCCCGACCACGCCGGACGCCGATCTGGTGCTGGAGCAGCGCCGCGACGAGGTGTTCCTGATCCCCGACATCCTGTGCAATTCCGGCGGCGTCATCGTCAGCTATTTCGAATGGGTGCAGGATCTGCAGCAGCTGTTCTGGGAAGAGGCCGAGGTGATGCGGCGCGAATACCAGATCCTGGATCGTGCCTTCGAACACATGATCGCCCGCGCCAAGGCCGACAATATCCCGCACCGCACCGCCGCGATGGCGATCGGGGTGGAGAAGGTGCGCTCGGCCAAGAACACCAGGGGGCTGTTTCCGTAGGCTTGAGGACGGACCAGGTAGTTCAACGAGGTTCGGTGACGCCAAGAAGTCATTGCGAGGAGCTGTTGCGACGAAGCAATCCAGTCTGTGCGCGGCTTCCCTGGATTGCTTCGCTGTCGGTCGACGCGTCGCGCCGACCTCGGCTCGCAATGACGACTTCGGTGCAGAAAAAGTAAACCAGCGACGGCTTAGAATTCGTCATTAGGAGAGCGCCTGCGGCGGAGCGATCGGGTCTGCAAATCGAGTCTTGGAAGTCCAGTCTTGCAAATACACACGATTGCGCTGTCTAGCTGGCGTTGACTGACAAAGCGTCCGTCCAAGAACAATGTCCGAGGGAGCAGCCAATGATCACCGCGATTGATCACGTCGTCGTTCTGGTCGCCGATCTCGCGGCGGCAACCGCCGCCTATGAATTGCTGTTGGGGCGCGCGCCGGCCTGGCGCAGCAGCGCCGATGGTTCGCAGACCGTGCTGTTCACGCTGAGCAATATGACGCTGGAACTGATGGCGCCGTCCGGCGACGGTGCGATCGCCGAACGGATTCGACAGGTCATCAAATTACAGGGCGAGGGTTTGGCCAGCCTGTGCTTTCGCGTCGGCGACATCGCGACAATGCATCGTCGGCTGGAGCGTGTGGCGCTGAAGCCCGATGCCATCGCCGAGGTCGAGAGCCGCGACACCGCGTCCGGCGCCACACTGTCCTGGAAGCGGACGCGTGCGGCAACCGTCGTGACGCGCGGCGTCCGGCTGTTCTTTCTCGAGCTCGCATCGGAGCGGCCGGATTCGCCGATCAGCGGCGTGGCGCCGATCACCGGGCTCGATCACATTGTGGTCTCGACCGCCGACCCCGAGCGCGCCGCCGCATTGTACGGCGCGCGGCTCGGGCTCGATTTGCTGCTCGACCGCTCGCATCAGGATTGGGGCCAGCTGATGTTCTTCCGTTGCGGCGATCTGATCGTCGAGGTCGTGCGGCGTCCGGTGGCCGGCTCTGACGCCGACCATGATAAATTGTGGGGCCTGAGTTGGCGCTGCGACGATCTCGACGCCACCAGGGCGCGGCTTCTCGCCGCCGGCATCCTGGTGTCGGAGCCGCGCGCCGGCCGCAAGCCCGGGACCCGGGTGGTCACGGTGCGCAGCTCGACATGCGGAATCCCGACTCTGCTGGTGCAGCCGGCGCCACCGGTGGGGTGATACGGTGTATTGGTCTGATTTCGATACCGAAGCGCCAAGGTGCGGAACGGGAGCAAGACATCCACCGCTGCTTGGCCTTTCCGGGCGCGCTGCGAATGTCGATCCTGAAGGGCGGCCCCCGGCAAGCCACCGAGTAGGAGGCACCGACCCGGAATTCCAATAACTGGCCTCTTGTTAAGGTCGAGCCGATACTTTATTTTGACCAAGTGGTCGAGAGGTCTGCATTGTGGACCGATGGGATTGAGTTATCCCACTCGGCCGCCTTTTGTATCATGCATCTTTTATATTTGGATGATTCCGGTTCCGTCGGGAACGCAGCTGACCGCCACATAGTTTTGGCGGGGATTTCCGTTTTTGAACGACAACCCCACTGGTTCGGTCAGCGGATGGACGAGATCGCGGCTCGCATTTGGCCAGCTTCGCCTAATCTCGAATTTCGCGGCACCGACATGCTTACCGGCAAGAAGCACTGGCGAGGGGTCGGCTATGATGACCGCGTGCGCGCCTACAAGGAAGTACTTCGGATCGTCGGAACATCCAATCAAGTGACGCTGTTCGGGGCTGCCATCCATAAAGCGGCTGTTTCTCCCGACGACCCTATGGAATTCGCCTTTGAGCATATCATAAACCGGTTCGACCGGTTTTTAGGACGGCTCCACAAGGCATCAAATACTCAGCGTGGGCTTATTATTCTGGACGAGTCCTCTTATGAAACGTCTCTCCAGGGTTTGGCCCGCAACTTTAAAACCTTGGGCCATCGATGGGGCCAAATTTACAACATGGCGGATGTGCCGATGTTTGTGAATTCCAAAGCCACTCGGTTGATCCAGTATGCCGACCTGATCGCGCATGCGGTGCGGCGCTACTATGAATACGGCGATGCCACGTTTTTTGACCTCTTCTCGCACAGATTCGATGCGGTCGGAGGCGTCATGCATGGCCTTGTTCACAAGCCTCCGGCGGGGGAGCAGTGCAATTGCTTGTCCTGCCGCCATCGGCCCTAGTTTCAAACTGAGGCATTATCCGTCGTGGACTGACTATGTCACCACGCACGGCACGCTGAGATAGCCGCGGAATCGGACCCGGCCGCCGCGCAGCGGCGCGCCGTCGAGCTGGTAGTTCGGAAACCGCGCGAGAAAGCGGCTGATGGCGATGGCGCCTTCGAGCCGCGCCAGCGCCATGCCGGCGCATTGATGCGCCCCGGTGCCGAACGCCAGATGCCGGTTCGGCGCGCGGGCGATATCGAAGCGGTCGGGATCTGGAAATTGCGCCGGGTCGCGGTTGGCGGCGCCGATGCACAGCGTCACTGACGTATTGGCCGGCATCGTGACGCCGCCGATTTCGACCTCGGTCGTGGCAATGCGGTTGCCGAGCTGGTTCGAGCTCTCATAGCGCAGGATCTCCTCGACCGCGGTCTTGATCAGCGCCGGATTGTCGATCAGCCGCTGCTTTTGCTCGGGGTGGGCGGCCAGCGCCACCAGCCCGTTGCCGATCAGATTGGTGGTGGTCTCGTGCCCGGCATTGAGAAGGAAGATGCAATTGTGCAGCAGTTCTTTGGCGCTCAGCTGTTCGCCGCCGCTCTCGCCCTGGATCAGCCTGGTCAGCACGTCGCGGTCGGGATTGCCGGGCTTGGCCCGTCGCCGCGCCACCAGGGACTCCAGATAGGCGAGGAAATCGCGAACCGAGTCATTGCCGCGCGTAAACACCTCGGCGCTGATCACCGGCTCCAGCGCGCCGAGGATCGACAGCGACCAGTCGCGCAGCGGTGCGCGCTCGTCCTTTGGGATGCCGAGCAGATTGCCGATCACTTCGATCGGAATTGCCGCGGCGAAATCCTCGATCAGGTCGACCCGGCCCTTGGCCGCCAGGCGGTCGAGCAGCCGCTCCACCAGGGCCACCAGATCGGGCTCCATCTCGGCGATCGCGCGCGGCGACAGCGCGCCGGTGATCAACCGGCGGACCCGGCTGTGGGCCGGCGGATCGTTGAACACGAGGCTGGTGGTGTGATGCTCGAACAGCAGCGAGTCGCCGTATTTCGGCGCGAATTCGCGCTTCTTGTCGGACGAGAACGAAGCGGTGGCCTTGTAGGCGGTGACCAGATCGTCATAGCGGGTCAGGAAGTAACCGCCGGTGCCGAGCCGCTTGACCGGCGCGTGCCGGCGCAGGGCGTGATAGGTCGGGTAGGGGTCGGCGTAAAAGTCCGGCGTCAGCCGGGCGAGATCGAACGTCGCCGCCAGATCTTCAGCCGAAACCGGGGCCGCGTTCGAAGCCAAGGTCGACGCCAAGTTCGAAACCGAGTCACCTGGGGGCATTTCCATCTCTTCTGCTTTTTGCAGAATATAGGTCAATCCGACCGGCATCGTCGACCGCGCCGTCGGAGTGTCGCCGCGCTGCCCGGATGTTCCGGCCAGGCCGCCGCTCGGCAGCTTCGCGGCGATGATGCCCAATCCGGCGCATTTCACATTTTAGTGCGCTGCAGCAATCGCGATTGACTTTGACCAAGGTGAGTGCTTACTCACGACAATGAGCTCAATGCGGATGACCAGCGATTTGCGTCGGGAATTGATCCTGAACGCGGCGAAGCGGTGTTTTGCCCGCCACGGCTTCGCTGGCACCACGACCAAGAGCGTGGCGGCGGCCGCGTCGATTTCGGAGGGGCTGCTGTTCAAGCATTTCCCCACCAAATCGGCGCTCTACGCGGAAATTCTGGCCGACGAGTGCGATGCGGACCCGGGTCTTAAAGGCCTGCTGGCGCTGGAGCCCTCGACCGAGACCCTGGTGGTGCTGGTGCGCGGCATGGTGGGCCATTTTCGGCAGGCCTCCGAGGCTCCGGAGCAGGAGGAGGCCCAACGGTTGCGGCTGATGATGACCAGCCAGATCGATGACGGAGAATTCGCCCGGTTTCTTTACGAAAAAATAGGGAGTTTGATTGGACCTGTGTTTACAGCATCACTGGATCGCGCGGTCGCGGCCGGAGATGCGTCACGGGTCGGCCGCGAATCCCTGAACCTGTTCTGGTTTGCGCACCACACTGTCTTCATGGCCGCGCTGTCGCGATTGCCGGCTGTGCCCTGTCTGACCTATGGCAACGCCGCCGATCTCGAACGACAGACCTGTGAATTTATTCTGCGTGGAATTGGACTGAACGAAGCCGCAATTGCCGAGCATCTGGATCGCGAGTTGTCGCCGGATCAGATGCGAGCGGTAGCCAGAGAAAGTGTATGATATGACGATTGCGACAGAATCTCCGGCGACGGCGCGCGCCACCGCCCCGGAGCCACGCCCGCGTCCGGTGCGGATGGTCCGCTGGTTCATCATCGTCGGGCTGTTGCTGGCCTTGCTGGTGGTTGGTCTGGTCGGCTTCAACGCCTTTCGCAGCCACATGATCGCGAAGTTCTTCGCCGACAACAAGCCGCCGCCGGTCAGCGTGACGGTGGCGACGGCGAAATCCGAGGTGATCCCCAATCTGCTGACCGCGGTCGGCGATCTGGCGGCCGTGCACCAGGTCAACGTCACTTCCGACGTCAATGGCCGCGTCACCGACATCATGTTCACCGCAGGCAGCAAGGTGACGGCCGGCACGCCGCTGGTGCAGCTGTTCGATGGTCCCGATCAGGGTGATCTTGCCAATTTCACCGCCCAGGCCAAGGCGGCCGAGCTGGCGCTGGACCGCGCCAAGCAGCTGGCCGCGCGGCAGTTCGGGCCGCAGGCCACCGTCGACAACGCGCAGGCGGCCTATGACCAGGCCAAGGCGGGGATCGCCAAGACCCAGGCGGTGATTTCGCAGAAGCTGGTGCGCGCGCCGTTCGACGGCGTGCTCGGCGTTCGTCACGCCGAAGTCGGCCAATATCTGACGGCCGGCACCCAGATCGTGTCGCTGACCGATCTGTCGCGCGTCTATGCGAATTTCACCGTGACCGAAAAGGACAGCGGCACCCTGAAAGTCGGCCAGATCGTCCGCGTCGCGGTCGACGCCTATCCGGGCAAGGTGTTCGAAGGCAAGCTCACCGCCATCGAGCCGCAGATCAGCACCGAGACCCGCAACATCCGGGTGCAGGCGACGATCGACAATCCCGATCAGATCCTCAAGCCCGGCATGTTCGCCACCACGACGGTGGTGTTGCCCGACAAGCCAGCGGTGATCACCGTGCCGGAAACCGCGGTCGAATACACGCTGTATGGCGACTCGGTCTATCTGATCACCGAAAACAAGGCCGACGACGGCAAGACCAATCTGACCGCCGTGCGCACCTTCGTGCGGACCGGCGACCGGGCGCATGGCCGGGTGGTGATCACCTCTGGATTGAAGGCGGGCGACCGCGTCGTCGCGGTCGGTCAGCTCAAGCTGCAATCCGGCGCGGCGGTCGAGATTTCGACCGATCCGCCGCCGCCGATACCGGCGAACCCGCCGCTGAACTGAGCCACGCTCCGGAGCGGCGCCGCGCGCCGCTCCGGACGACTGTCGCGTTGAGAGTGAATCGGAGCGCGATACGTCGCCATCCGATGATCGAAGACTTTATCGCATCCTTGCGCGCGCCGATCATGGTCGCACGTGACGATGCCGTTACGGAGCGCCCGCAATGGCCATCACCGATATCTTCATCAAGCGGCCGGTGCTGGCGCTGGTGGTCAGCCTGCTGATCCTGCTGATCGGCTTCAAGGCCGCGACCTCTTTGCCGATCCGGCAATATCCGAAGCTCTCGAACACCGTGGTCACCATCACCACGACCTATCCGGGCGCGTCGCCGAACCTGATGCAGGGCTTCATCACCACGCCGATCGAACAGGCGGTCGCCGCCGCCGAAGGCGTCGACTACATGACCTCGGCCTCGACCCAGGGGCAGAGCCTGATCTCGGTGTTCATCAAGCTCAATGTCGACCCCAACCAGGCGCTGACCGAGGTGCTGTCGAAGGTCAATTCGGTCAAATATCTGATCCCGAAAGAAGCCAACGATCCGGTCATCCTGAAGTCGACCGGGCAGACCACCGCGGTGATGTATATCGGCTTCTCCAGCACCGAACTGTCCGGCTCGGCGATCTCCGACTATCTGACGCGCGTGGTGCAGCCGGTGCTGTCCACCGTGGACGGCGTCGCTTCGGCCGACATTCTCGGCGGGCAGACCTTCGCGATGCGGATCTGGCTCGATCCGGCGCGGATGGCCGGTCGCGGGGTGTCGCCCGACGATGTCGCCGCCGCGATCCGGGCCAACAATTTCCAGGCCGCCGCCGGACAGACCAAGGGCTATTTCATCGTCTCCAACGTGACGGCGAACACCGACCTGCAGAACGTCGAACAGTTCAAGCGCATGACCATCAAGGCCAAGGACGGCGGCTTCGTGCGGATGGAGGACGTCGCCACCGTCGAACTGGGGGCGCAGAGCACCGATTCCAGCGTCGCGTTCAGCGGCGAGCGCGCGATCTTCATCGGCGTGCAAGCGACGCCGCAGGGCAATCCGCTCAACATCGTGAGCGGCGTGCGCGCGCTGTTTCCCGACATCGAGCGCAATCTGCCGCCGTCGATGAAAATGAAAGTCGCCTACGATTCCACCAAATTCATCCGCTCGTCGATCGACGAGGTGGAAAAGACGCTGATCGAAGCGGTCGGCATCGTGATCGTGGTGATCTTTCTGTTCCTGGCCTCGTTCCGCTCGGTCATCATCCCGGTGGTGACGATTCCGCTGTCGCTGATCGGCGTCTGCAGCCTGATGCTGGTGATGGGATTCAGTATCAATCTGCTGACGCTGCTGGCGATGGTGCTGGCGATCGGTCTGGTGGTCGACGACGCCATCGTGGTGGTGGAGAACATCCATCGACATCTGGAGGAGGGCAAGAGTCCGGTCCAGGCGTCGCTGCAGGGCGCGCGCGAGATCGTGACGCCGGTGATCTCGATGACGATCACGCTGGCGGCGGTGTACGCGCCGATCGGATTCCTCGGCGGCCTCACCGGGTCGTTGTTCCGCGAATTCGCCTTCACGCTGGCTGGCTCGGTGATCGTCTCCGGGGTGATCGCGCTGACGCTGTCGCCGATGATGTGTTCGGTGCTTTTGAAACCGCACGACCAGGGCTGGTTCGGCAAGAAGGTCGACGGCGTGTTCGGCGCCCTGACCCGCTGGTATGGCCGCCGACTCGACCGCTCGCTCGACTATCGCCCGGTCACCGCGTTGTTCGCGGTGGTGATCCTCGGCCTGGTCGGATTCCTGTATACGCACACGTCGAAGGAACTGGCGCCCGAAGAGGATCAGGGCATCGTGTTCGCGGTGCTGAAGGGGCCGAAATACGCCAATATCGACTATACCCAGTTCTACAGCTCGAAGATGGACAAGGTCTTCGCCAGCTTCCCGGAAACCGACCTGCGCTTCGCGATCGACGGCACCAACGGCCCCAGCAACGGCATCGCCGGCATGCTGCTCAAGCCGTGGGACGAGCGCGAGCGCTCGTCGATCCAATTGAAGCCGCTGGTGCAGGCCAAGCTCAGCAAGATCGAGGGCGTCAGCGCCTTCGCCTTCAACCTGCCGCCGCTGCCCGGCGGTCCCGGCGGTTTGCCGGTGCAGATGGTGATCAACTCGACCAGCAGCTTCCGCGCCGTCTATGAACAGATGATCAAGTTGAAGGACGCGGCGCGCAAGAGCGGGCTGTTCATCGTCTCCGACAGCGATCTCGACTTCAACCAGCCGGTGGTGCGGGTCAAGATCGATCGCTCCAAGGCCAATGATCTCGGCATCACCATGGCGCAGATCGGCGGCACGCTGTCGAATCTTCTCGGCGGCAACTACACCAACCGCTTCAACCTCGAGGGCCGCTCCTATCAGGTGATCCCGCAGGTGCCGCGTGACCTGCGGCTGTCGCCGGAGGCGCTGGGCAAATACTATGTGCCGAGCGCGACCGGCCAGCAGGTGCCGCTGTCGACGCTGGTGTCGATCGAGACCGCGACCGATCCCAACGCGCTGACCCACTTCAACCAGCTGAATTCGGCGACCTTCCAGGCGGTGCCGATGCCCGGCGTCACGGTCGGCCAGGCGGTCGACTTCCTGGAGGCGCAGGCCAAGAACCTGCCGTCCGGCTTCGGTCATGATTATCTGGCCGACGCCCGGCAGTACGTCCAGGAAGGCAACCAGCTCGCCATCACTATGGGCTTCGCGTTGATCATCATCTTCCTGGTGCTCGCGGCTCAGTTCGAAAGCCTTCGCGATCCGTTGGTGATCCTGATCAGCGTGCCGATGGCGATCTCGGGCGCGTTGATCCCGCTGTTCTTCGGCGTCGCCACCATCAACATCTACACCCAGGTCGGGCTGTTGACGCTGATCGGCCTGATCAGCAAGCACGGCATCCTGATGGTGGAGTTCGCCAAGGAGCTGCAGCTCAATGAGGGGCTGGACAAGCGCTCGGCGATCGAGATGTCGGCGCGGGTCCGGTTGCGGCCGATCCTGATGACCACCGCCGCGATGGTGACCGGCCTGCTGCCGCTGCTCACCGCCTCCGGCGCCGGCGCCGCCAGCCGGTTCTCGATCGGCCTCGTGGTGGTGTCGGGCATGTCGATCGGCACGCTGTTCACGCTGTTCGTGCTGCCGGCGGTCTATGTGGCGATCGCCACCGACCATCGCGCCCAGGCCGATTCCGAGCGCGCCAGGGAGATCGGCGATTTCGACCTGGAAGAACACGCTTCGCCGTCGCTGAAGCCGACCTGAGCCTGGCTTCATAACGGCTTGACGATGTGATGGCGGACCGAGATATCGGCCCGCCATTTTCATATCAATCAGCCGGCCGCGATCCATCCCGTTTGAAAAATGTATCCGTGTCCCGGGCGCGATGCGGCATTCTTCATGCCGCTTCGCAGAACCGGGACCCCGCTTTCGGGCGTCGTTTGAACCGGGGCCCCGGCTCTGCAGCGCACCACGCCGCTGCGCGGCGCGTTGCGACTGCGTCCGGGGCACGCAGAACTGATAGGCAGGGCGATTGCGACTACTGCCGCGACGGCGTGTCCTGCATCATGGGCTCGCCTGCATCCGCCGCCGCGCCATTCACCGCGTGGCAGGCCACGCCGCCGATCAGTTCGGGGCGCTCGACGCGGCAGCGGTCGAAGGCTTCGGGGCAGCGCGGATGGAAGGCGCAGCCGCTCGGCGGATCGATCGGGTTGGGGATTTCGCCCTGCACCGGAATCCGCGCCCGGCCGCTCATCGCCAGATCCGGCACCGCGCCGAGCAGCATTCGCGTATAGGGCATCCGCGGATTGGCGAACAGATCGCGGCCGTCGGCGATTTCGACGATGCGGCCGAGATACATCACGCCGACCCGGCTCGCCATGTGGCGCACCACCGCCAGATTGTGGCTGATGAACAGATAGGTCAGGCCCAATTTGTCCTGCAGGTCGCGCATCAGATTGAGGATCTGGGCCTGCACCGACACGTCGAGCGCCGAGGTCGGCTCGTCGCAGACGATGAACTCCGCCTCCGAGGCCAGCGCACGGGCGATGGCGATGCGTTGCCGTTGGCCGCCGGAGAATTGATGCGGAAATTTTCGGCCATCATCGGGGTGCAAACCGACCAGACTGAGCAATTCGCCGACCCGGGCGCGGATCGCCGCATTGCCCTGGATCAGATCGAAGGCGCGGATCGGCTCGGCCACGATGGCGTCGACCCGCATTCGTGGATTGAGGCTGGCATAGGGATCCTGGAAGATCATCTGGATCCGCCGGCGCAATTGTCGGCGCGCCTGCGCCTGCGCCGGATCGCTCATCGAGACGCCGTCGATGGTGACGGCGCCGGAGGAGGGCGGCAGCAGCCCGACCACCATCCGCGCCACCGTGGTCTTGCCGGAGCCGGATTCGCCGACCAGCGCGAAGGTCTCGCCGCGCGCGATGGTGAAGGAGATGCCGTTGACGGCCTTGAGAAACTCCTTGTCGCCGCCTTCGATGACGCGGTTCAGCCATGGCTTGGAAACGTCGAACACGCGATGCAGAGCCGTAACCTCGATCAGGGCCGGGCTCACGCGGCGTGCTCCTTCGATGCGCCGTCATACAGATGGCAGGCGACCTGCTGGCTGCCTTGCGGGAGTGGCTCCGGACGATCGACGCGGCAGCGCTCGAAGGCGAAGTCGCAGCGCGGATGGAAGGCGCAGCCCGGCGGGATCGCCGACAGCCGCGGCATCGAGCCCGGAATCTGCACCAGCCGAGTCGCCTCGCCGGCCAAGGTCGGGATCGCGCCCATCAGGCCCTTGGCGTAAGGGTGCAGCGGCTGCTGCACCACGTCGCGCACCGGGCCGATCTCGGCGACGCGGCCGGAATACATCACCGCGACGCGGTCGGAGGTTTCGGCGATCACGCCCATATCGTGGGTCACCAGCATCACCGCGGTGCCGTGGTCGCGGCCGAGCCGCTTGATCAGCGTGATGATCTGCGCCTGCACCGAGACGTCGAGCGCGGTGGTCGGCTCGTCGGCGATGATCAGCTCCGGTTCGGCGCAGATCGCCAGCGCGATCACCACGCGCTGCCGCATTCCGCCGGAGAATTCGTGCGGATAGGCGTCGATGCGTTTCTCCGGGCCGGGAATCCCGACCTCGGCCAGCAGATCAATGGCGCGCTGGCGCGCCGCCGCCGGCGACAGGTCGAGATGGGTGCGGATGGTCTCGACCAATTGATCGCCGATCCGGTACAGCGGGTTGAGGCTGGTCAGCGGGTCCTGGAAGATCATGCCGATGCGCTTGCCGCGGATCTTGCGCAATTCTTCCGGCGGCAGATTGTCGATCCGCAGCCCCGACAGCCAGATCTCGCCGCCGCTGATGCGGCCGGGCGAATCGATGAGCCCGATCACCGCAAGGCCAGTGACGGATTTGCCGGCGCCGGATTCGCCGACCACGCCCAGCACCTCGCCGCGGGCGATGTCGAACGACACGCCGTCGATGGCGCGCAGCACGCCGCGGCGGGTGGGGAATTCGACCCGCAGATTGCGCACCGAGAGCACGGGTTCGGTCATGGCGTCGGGCCTCGCAGAAAGCGCGTCATAGCAGCCTCGGATTGAGCGCATCGCGCAGCCAGTCGCCGAGCAGATTGATCGACAGGATCAGCGCCGCCAGCGCGAAGCCCGGAAACGCCACCACCCACCATTCGCCGGAGAACAGATAATTGTTGCCGATCCGGATCAAGGTGCCGAGCGACGGCATGGTGTCGGGCATGCCGGAGCCGAGAAAGGACAGCGTCGCCTCGGTGATGATGGCGAGCGCGAGGTTGATGGTGGCGATCACCAGCACCGGACCCATCGCGTTGGGCAGCACGTGGCGCCACATGATCTTGGTGGCCGGCAGCCCGATCAGTTGGGCTGCGGCGACATAGTCCTTGGTCTTCTCGACCATCACCGAGCTGCGCACGGTGCGGGCATATTGCACCCAGAAGCTCAGCCCGATCGCGAATACCAGCACCGCCAGCATGGTGCGCTCGTCGAGCTTGTTGCCGAGCGCCGACTTCACCACGCCGTCGATCAACAGTGCAATCAGGATCGCCGGGAAGGTCAGCTGCACATCGGCGATACGCATGATCAGGCTGTCGATCCAGCCGCCGACATAGCCGGCGATCAGCCCGAGCACGATGCCGATCGAGGCGGCGAGGCCGACGCCGAGAATGCCGACCAGCAGCGAGACCCGCAGCCCGTAGAGGATCGCCGACAGCACGTCGCGGCCCTGTTCGTCGGTGCCGAGCAGGAACGGGCTCTGGCCGGCGGCGCTCCACAGCGGCGCGATCCGCGAATTCAGCAGTTCGAGCTGCGCCGGATCGAACGGATCCTGCACTGCCAGCAGCGGCGCGAAGATCGCGGCGAGGAAGAAGATGAGGGTGACGAGGGCTGCAGCCATCGCCAGCTTCGAGCGCAGGAAGGCGTGCAGCACGTCGCTGTCGCCGATCCGGGCGATCAGGCCGCCGCGCGGCGTGGGCTCCAGCAGCGCCTGTTCGGCGGATTCCGGCACCAAGGTTTCGGTCATCGCGGCCCCGCCCTCATGCGGCTCGTCCCATGCTGCTGCGCAGCCGCGGATCGACCAGGGTGTAGAGAATATCCACCAGCAGGTTGATGGTGACGAAGATCAGCGACACCACCAGAAGGTAGGCCGCCATGATCGGGATGTCGACATTCTGCACCGCCTGCACGAATAGCAATCCCATTCCCGGCCATTGAAACACCGTCTCGGTGATGATGGCGAATGCAATCACCGAGCCAAATTGCAGGCCGGCGACGGTGATCACTGGAACAAGCGTGTTTTTCAGCGCGTGGCCGAAATGGATGGCGCGGGTGGTGAGGCCGCGGGCGCGGGCGAAGCGGATATAGTCGGTGCGCAGCACTTCGAGCATTTCGGCGCGCACCAGCCGCATGATCAACGTCATCTGGAACAGGCCCAGCGTGATCGCCGGCATGATCAGCGCCTTCAGCCCGGAAACGGTGAGCAGCCCGGTGCTCCACCAGCCGATCCGCACCACCTCGCCGCGACCGAAGGAGGGCAGCCAGCCCAGCACCACCGCGAACAGATAGATCAGCAAGATCCCGATCAGGAAGGTCGGCAGCGAAATCCCGATCAGCGAGATCGCCTGCAACACGCTTGCCAGCCAGGAATCGCGGCGCAGTGCCGTATAGACCCCGATCATGATTCCGAACGCCATCGCCAGCACGGTGGCGACAGTTGCCAATTCCAGCGTCGCCGGCATCCGCTCTTTGAGCAATTGCGCCACCGGCTGGCGGAATTGATAGGAGACGCCGAATTTGAACTGTGCCGCATTGGTGAAATAGCGCGCGAACTGCACCACCACCGGATCGTCGAGGCCGAGCGATTTGCGGATCTCGGCGCGCTCGGCCGCCGAGGTATCCAGCGAGACGATCTGGTTGACCGGATCGCCGGCGAAGCGGAACATCGCAAAGGAGATGATGCCGACCGCGATCATCACGCCTACGGCCTGCAGCGCCCGGCGCAGAATGAAAGCCAGCATGAGATCCTTTCAGTGGTTGGCGAAGGCACCGGCTATCGTAGCGCCTGACATATCGGTCCGTCATTCCGGGGCGCGCAAGCGCCAGCTCGCGCGAACCCGGAATCTTGCTCCACGCTTGGCCTTGCGGCGAGATTCCGCGTTCGCTCACCCACGGGCTCGCGCCCCGGAATGACGCTCAAACTCTCGGGGACTGTGCCGACCACGGCATGTCCCGCATTGACCGTTCCCTCATTCCTGCTTGGTGGCCCAATACAGCAGCACCTGATTGTCGGGACGCTGGGTCAGCTTCACCTTCTTGGACACGCCCCAGGCCAGCGCCTGCTGGTGCAACGGGATATAGCTGTAGTCCTTGATGCCGATCTCGAAGGCCTGCTTGATCATCTGATCGCGCTTGGCGGTGTCGGACTCGACCAGGATCTTGTCGGTCAGCGCGTCGAGTTCCTTGTTGCAGTAGCCGCCCAGATTGGCCTCGCCGCGGGTCGGATCATTGGCGTCGTCGCGGCAGCCCATGATGTCGTGCAGCACGTTGTGGGAGTCCAGCGACGACGGGGTCCAGCCCAGCAGATAGAACGAGGTCTTGTAGCCGCCGGGCTTGAGCACCTTGCCGAAATACAGCGCCTTGGGCTGCGCCAACAGATCGACCTTGACGCCGATCCGCGCCAGCATGCCGACCACCGCCTGGCAGATCGCCGCGTCGTTGACGTAGCGGTCGTTCGGGCAATCCATCGTCAGTTCAAATCCGTCCGGATAGCCGGCCTCGGTGAGCAGCTTCTTGGCGGCAGTCGGGTCGGCCTTGGGGCGGGTGAAGTCCTTCGACAGCGCGAATAGTTGCGGGGCGATCATCAGCGCCGACGGCGTCGACAGCCCGCGCATCACGCGGTTCTTGATCAAGTCGACGTCGATTGCCTTGTAGAAGGCCTCGCGGACGCGGATGTCCTTGAACGGGTTCTTGCCCTTGACGTTGGAATACAGCAATTCGTCGCGGCTCTGATCCATGCCGAGGAAGATGGTGCGCAATTCCGGTCCGGTCATCACCGTGGCCGAGCCGCTGGCGTTGACGCGCTGGATATCCTGGATCGGCACCGGCTCGACGACGTCGACCTCACCCGACAGCAGCGCCGCGACGCGCGTCGAGTCGGAACTGATCGGGGTGAAGATGATCTCTTTCAGATTGTGCTCGGGCTTGCGCCACCAGCCGGGAAACGCCTTGTAGACCGTCTTGACGCCGGGCTGATGGCTTTCGACGATGAATGGTCCGGTGCCGTTCTCGTGCAGCGAGGCGTAGCTCGGCGAGGTCGCCGCCGCCGGCGTGGGCGCCACGGCGTCGTGTTCCTCGCACCACTTCTTGTCCATGATGTACCAGCTATCCCATTGCGAGATCAGAATGGGATTGGGCTTGTCGAGCATCACATCGACGGTGTGGTCGTCGACCTTGACGAATTTCGCGCCGGCCGGAACATTGGACAGGAAATTCGAACCCTTGCTGCGGACCCGCTCGGCGGAAAAGATCACGTCGTCGGCGGTGAAGGGATCACCATTGTGGAACTTGACGTTCTTGCGCAGATGGAAGCGCCAATGCGTGGGATCGAGCGTCTCCCAGCTTTCCGCCAGCGCCGGCACCGTCTTCAGATCCTTGTCGCGGGTGACCAGCCCCTCATAGAGGTGGGCGTGATGCGCGATCGTGGTGGTTTCCTTCAGCGTATAGGGATCGAGCGAGGTCAGGTTGCCCTGGTTGGCATAGCGCAGGGTCTGCGCCGAAGCCGGGATGGTGCAGAGGCCGATGAGGCAGGCGGCGGCGGCAGCAAGGAAAGGCGCGCGGATCATCATCGGGTCTCACTCTCCGTTGGACAAATGTCGAGCTCGTAACCTGTCGGTATTGTTGACGCAGTTTGACGGTCACGCAAGGAAATTTGCGCAGGCTGCATTGGGCCATTGAGCTAAAGGCGGTTTGCTTGTTGAAGGCTGCGCCATTAGCTATGGGCGATGAACCAGATCAGGACCGATGTGATTGTGCTCGGCGCCGGCATCGTCGGCGTCAGCGCCGCGCTGCATCTGCAGCAGCGCGGCCGCGACGTGGTGCTGGTCGATCGTCATGAATGCGCCGGCGAGGAGACCAGCTTCGGCAATGCCGGGCTGATCGAATGCGCCTCGGTGGTGCCCTATATGTTCCCCCGCGATATCAGGCACATCTTTCATTACGCGTTGAACCGTTCGACCGAATTGCACTATCAATTGTCCGGCCTGCCGGAGTTTCTGCCGTGGCTGGTGCGGTACTTTCTGGCGTCGTCGCCCGCGGGCGCGATGCGTAGTGCGATGGCAGCGCTGCCTTTAATTCAGCGCAGCCTGCTCGAACATGAGGCATTGATCGCCGAGGCCGCGGTGCCGGAATTGCTGCGCCGGACCGGCTGGATCAAACTGTTCCGCGACGAGTCCAGCCTGGACCAGAACATCTCCGAACTCGGCTTCGCCAAACGCTTCGGCATCGCGGCCGAGATTCTCGACCAGACGGCGATCGCCGCGCGCGAACCGAATCTGTCCGGCGAATTCGTCGGCGCGCTGTATTGGCCGACGCCCGGCTTCGTTCCCGATCCGGGCGCGCTGGTCAAAGCCTATGCGGCGTTATTTGCCCGCAAGGGCGGAAGGTTCATGGTCGGCGATGCGCGCGGCTTGCAACAGGATGGCGCGGGCTGGCGCATCGCGGTGCCGGGCGGCGCAATCGTGGCGCGCGACGTCGTGGTGGCGTTGGGACCGTGGTCGGATCTGGTGTTCAGGCCGCTGGGCTACAACATCCCGCTCGGCATCAAGCGCGGCTATCATTTGCATCTGGCGCCGCGCGGCAATGCCGTGCTCCACCATCCGGTGCTCGATGCCGATCGCGGATTTCTGCTGGCGCCAATGAATCGCGGCATCCGTCTCACCACCGGCGCGGAATTCGCCCGGCGCGACGCCGCACCATCGCCGGTGCAGATCGAACGCGCGCTGCCGCTGGCGCGCGCGCTTTTTCCGCTGGGCGAGGCGCTCGACGCCAAGCCCTGGATGGGCGCGCGGCCCTGCCTGCCGGACATGTTGCCGGTGCTCGGCAAGGCGCCGCGCCATCCCGGGCTGTGGTTCGATTTCGGCCACCAGCATCACGGGTTGACGCTGGGGCCGGCCACCGGCCGGCTGCTGGCCGAGGCGATCACCGGCGAACAGCCGTTCACCGACCTGCGGCCCTATGCGGTGGAGCGGTTCGGCTGAGCGGCGGCGATGCGTCAGATTGCTTGCATCGCGGCGGCGGGCGGCGATACTGGCGGTTGTGTTCGGAATGCGCCGTTGGGCGTCCGTGAAACGTGATTCAGGAGCGGATATGAAAGTCAACGTCGAGATCGATTGCACCCCCCAGGAAGCGCGGCAGTTCTTCGGGCTCCCGGATGTGCAGCCGATGCAGACCGCGGTGATGGACAAGCTGCAGCAGCAGATGATGGCCAATATCGAGAAGGTCTCGCCGGAAGCGCTGATGCAAAGTTGGTTCACCTTCGATCCCAAGCTCGCCGAGCGGTTTCAGGAGATGTTCGTCACCATGACGGGACTGGGATCCAGCCTCGGTACCAGCAAGGACAAGAAGTAGTTTGGCGGTCGCGCGCTCCGATGTCGGCTGATCGCAACCACCGCTCCGGTGCGGGTCGGCTGCGGCCGCCCCGTCTTGGCCTGTTGCTGGCTGAAGCGCGCAGCCTGCTCGAACTCAATGCCAGCGTGCTGGCGGCGCCGCTGTTGATGCAGGCGCCGAAGGGCGACGGCCATCCGGTGCTGGTGCTGCCGGGCTTTTTGGCCAGTGACCTGTCGACCCTGCTGTTGCGGCGCTTCTTGACCCATCTCGGCTACGAGGCCCATGCCTGGAAACTCGGGCGCAACACCGGCGGCGTCTACCGGATGCGGGCGCAATTGCGCGCGCGGCTGGCCGAGATCCACCATGCCGGCGGCCGCAAGGTCAGCCTGATCGGCTGGAGCCTCGGCGGCATCTACGCCCGCGACCTGGCGCTGCATAGCCCCGAGATGGTGCGTTCGGTGATCACCATGGGCAGCCCGTTCGCCGGCGACGCAGCCGCCACCAATGCCAGCAAGATCTATGAGATCCTCTCCGGCGAGCGGCTCAAGGACGCCAAGCGCGATGATCTGCGGGCGCTGGCCGGCGATCTGCCGGTGCCAACCACGTCGATCTTTTCCAGGACCGACGGCGTCGTCAATTGGCGCACCTGCCTGCTGCGGCCGTCGGCGACCGCGGAGAATATCGAGGTCTATCTCGCCAGCCATGTCGGCCTCGGCGTCAATGCCGCGGTGCTGTGG
This sequence comes from Rhodopseudomonas sp. BAL398, assembly GCF_033001325.1. Taxonomy (NCBI): domain Bacteria; kingdom Pseudomonadati; phylum Pseudomonadota; class Alphaproteobacteria; order Hyphomicrobiales; family Nitrobacteraceae; genus Rhodopseudomonas; species Rhodopseudomonas sp. BAL398. The sequence continues at coordinate 2,435,603 of NZ_CP133111.1, read as the reverse complement.
TCGGTGGCCGATCGGCTGGCGCAGCCTGAAGGCCAGTTCCGGCCGTTCGATCGACGGGGGCCGTTTGCGATGGCCTATGCACCGGCCCGCGCCGGCTGATGACTATTGAAATCCAGAGCGCCGCCAAGGCGCCGATCGAAGGGAGCCAACATGATTGACATGCCGCCGCTGCAATTCGCCGAGGTCAACGGCATCCGCATGGGCTACTACGAGTCCGGCCCGACAAGTGACGCGCCGCCGATGGTGCTGTGCCATGGCTGGCCCGAACTCGCCTTCTCCTGGCGGCATCAGATCAAGGCGCTCGGCGAGGCCGGGATCCGGGTGATCGCGCCGGACCAGCGCGGCTATGGGGCCACCGACCGGCCCGAGGCGGTCGACGACTACGACCTCGACCATCTGACCGGCGACCTGGTGGCGCTGCTCGATCATCTCAAGATCGACAAGGCGATTTTCGTCGGCCATGACTGGGGCGGCTTCGTGGTGTGGCAGATGCCGCTGCGGCATCCCGCGCGCGTCGCCGGCGTGGTCGGGATCAACACCCCGCACACCGCGCGCGCCCCGGCCGATCCGATCGCGATCTTCCGCAAACGCTTCGGCGACCAGATGTACATCGTGCAGTTCAACGCCTCGCAGGAGCCGGACCGGATCTTCGGCAGCCGGGTCGCGAAGACCTTCGAGGCCTTCATGAAGAAGCCGCTGCCGCGCAAGGATGCCGCGACGGCCGAGCCGCCGGCGGCCGGGCTCGGCGCGGGCTCGAAGACCAATCTGGCGTTTCCCCAGATGGTCGCCGCCTATGATGCGAGCCGCGACGCCCGCACGCCGATCCTGTCGCCCGCGGAAATGCAGGTGTTCGTCGACACCTTCACCCGCACCGGCTTCACCGGCGGCATCAACTGGTATCGCAACATGACCCGCAATTGGGAACGCGCGGCCGGGCTCGATCACATCGTACGGGTGCCGGCGCTGATGATCATGGCGGAGAACGACGCGGTGCTGCCGCCATCCGCCGCCGACGGCATGGAGAAGCTCGTTCCCGATCTGGAGAAATACCTGGTGCGCGACAGCGGCCACTGGACCCAGCAGGAAAAGCCCGAGGAGGTCAGCGCCAAGCTGATCGAATGGCGCCGCCGACGGTTCGGGTGACGTCACGCCATCGGTGGGGGCGCGTCCACCGTCGCTGTTCGAGCGATGGCGCGCATTGCTGACCTTGCGATGGCGACCATGATGCTGATGCTATTGCGTCTGTGCCGTCGCGCCATGCGCATGCTGGGCGATGGCGTCGATGATGGTGCGCCACATCGGGATCGGCATCGCGTGGCCCATGCCGTCGATCATCAGCAGCCTGGCGCCGGGGATTGACGCGGCGGTATCGCGGCCGGCGGCGGGCCGCACCAGCGGATCGACGGCGCCGTGGATCACCAGCGTCGGAATCGTCACAGCGCGCAGCCGCTCTTTGCGGCTGCCCGAGGCCAGCACCGCGCGCAATTGCCGTCCGACCCCGGCCGGATTGAGGCCGCGCGCGAAACTGCGTTCGGCGCGTTCGCGATCCTTGGCCTCGTCCTGCGGAAAATGGCCGACGCGCAGCACGTTCCAGGTCTGGGCAAAGCGCCGGATATAGTCGTCGCGGTTGGTCGGCGGCGGCGCCATCAGCATCGCGGCGGCTTCCCGTGTGGGCTGCGGCAGGCGCGGATCGCCGGTGGTCGACATGATCGAGGTCAGCGTGCGCACCCGCTGCGGAAACGACAACGTCACCTCCTGGGCAATCATGCCGCCCATCGAGGCGCCGACCAGATGCGCCGACTTGATACCAAGCGCGTCGAGCAGGCCGACGGTGTCCTTGGCCATGTCGATGAGTTTGTATTCCGACGCCACCGGAATTCTCAGGAATCGCAGTTTTAGCAGCTCCATCGCGGTCAAGCGTCGGCCGCCGGAGAATTTGGTCGACTGGCCGATGTCGCGATTGTCGAAGCGGATCACCCGAAAGCCGCGGCCGGCGAGCTGGCGGCAGAACTCATCGTCCCACATGATCATCTGGGCGCCGAGCCCCATGATCAGCACGATCGGCGGGGCGTCGTCGGCGCCGAACATCTCGTAGCACAGTTCGATGCCATTGGCCTTGGCGAGCGCGGGCGGATGATGCGGGATGTCCGTCACGGGATTCCTCGGTGATGGTCAATCCGGAACGCCTCTGCTCCGGATTTTCGCGCTACAGAAGTGTTACTTGTTGCGTCGCAATGCGGCAGCTTAGCGATATTGGCCGCTCCGACGCAATGTTTGCGATCATCGCAGAATACAGGCGGGACCGAACGGTCGCCGCTCCGGATTCGCAGGAGGTTGGCAATGGCGAACGCAGGCAACGATCCAGTCGCGCTATGGCAAACGATGCTCGGCGAGATGGAAAAGGGATTCAACGCCTTCGCCCATCAGGCGATGGGGGCGGCGGAATTCAGCAAGGTGGTGGATCAGGTCGGCGGCGTCTCGGCGGGCGCGCAAAAGCAACTCGGAAATCTGATGGAAAAGTACCTCACCAGTTTGAACATGCCGAGCCGTGCCCAAATGGCCAATTTCGGCGAACGGCTGACGTCGATCGAGAGCCAGCTTGGCGAGATCACCACGCTGCTGCGCCAGACCCACACCCCCGCCGCGCCCACCGCATCGACCGCGCCTGCGACATCAGCCGCGCCCGCGACATCTGTTGCGGCGCCTGCGGCATCTGCGACGGCGCCTGCGGCAGCGCGTACCGGGGAAGATGCGCCAGCCGCATCGGCCGCCTCGGTGGCACAGAAGCAGCGCGGCAAGCGTCCACCCGAACAGACGCGCAAATGATGGCATCGGACGTCTCGCGCGCAATTCAGCGTTGGCGTCGGCGCGATTTGCCATCGCTAGGTTGCCGAAAATCGGGAAAATTGAATAATTTTCGTTCATCTGCCCAAAAACAGTACAAAATTTCTATGGTGCACTGCACCAAAATATTGCGTCGCACCATTAACTATGCCATATTGGGAGTACCCCGGGCCATTGCGGACGGGGGGAGACCATGGCTCAACCCGGAGGATGGAGAGACAGATGAACGACGAAACGCACAACCAAGCAGACTACCAAACCGACGCTCAGATTCATGCCGAAACCCAGACCGAGGCCGCGATGGACAACGTCAAGCAGGCGTTCGCCCCCGTGACCGACGCGTTCAAGACCATTCAGAATCTGGACGTTCCGGAAGCTACCCGCGACTTCGTCAAGCGCGCCGCCGGCACCGCCAAGGAGAAGGCGGCCGACATTCACGCCGAGTCGGAAAAGGTTACTGCCGCGATCGAGTCCGCGGTTGCCGGTTCGGTCAGCGAAGCCGCCAAGATCAGCCGAAATATCCAGCAGGCGATCTACCACGACGCCGAGACCTTCTTCTCGGGCATCGACAAGCTGGCCTCGGCCAAGTCCGTCAGCGAGGCGGTTCAGATCCAGGCGGATCTCGTTCGCGCCCAGGGCGAAGTGCTGATCTCCCGCGCCAAGTCGACCACGGAATATTTCGGCAAGTTGGTCGCCGACGGCGCCAAGAACGTGCAGGACAATCTGTCCAAGACTTTCAGCAAGACCGCCTGAACGTCAGCACGACGGCAATCCACCTCCGAAAGGCTCGCTCACGCGGGCCTTCTTTTTTGGATCAGCAGGAGCCGCATTGCCGGCGCCGCGGCGAGGATGGACTCAACCTGCCATTACCCCCGGGCTTTCGTCCCAGTCGGGCATATTGCTAACTGGCCCAGCCGGCGCTGATGCCGCCGTCCACGGTGAACACGACGCCCGACGTATAGCCGGAGCGGTCCGAAGCCAGATAGGCCATCAGGTCGCCGATCTCGCGGGCATGCGCGGGGCGTCCCAGCGGCAGGCCCTGCTGCAGCTCGCGAAAACGGGTCTCGTCGCCGAGCTGTGTCTTGGCGCGGGTTTTCATCAGCGTGACATGACGCTCGGTGCCGACCGGGCCGGGATTGATTCCGACCACGCGGATATTATCGGCCAGACTCTTGCTGCCGAGCGCACGGGTGAACGCCATCAAGGCGGCATTGCCGGCCGAGCCGCAGATATAGTTGGCGTCGAACTTTTCGCCGGCGGCGCCGATGTCGTTGATGATCACGCCGCCGCCGCGGGCCTTCATCTGCGCATAGACCAATCGGGTCAGGTTGATGAAGCCGAACACTTTGAGATCCCAGGCGTGGCGCCAGGCCGCTTCGTCGATCTTGTCGATCGAGCCCCCGGGGATATCGCCGGCATTGTTGACCAGGATGTCGATATCGGTGGCCTCCGCCGCGAGCTTGGCGAGCTCGGCGGGTTGGCGCAGGTCGACGCCATGAACCGTGATGCCGATCTGATGCGCGGCGCGCAGCCGCTCGGCCAGCGCGTTCATCTGCGTCACATTGCGGGCGGCGAGCATGAGCTGACAGCCTTCCTCGGCGAAGGCCTCGGCGGCGGCGGCGCCGATGCCCTTCGAGGCGCCGGTGATCAGGACGCGCTTGCCGCGCAGATGGAGATCCATGGGATGCCTTTCGGGTGGTTCGAGGCGCGAGAGATCGTCATTGCGAGGAGCGCAGCGACGACGCAATCCAGGAACGCCAAGCCCGGAGCCCTGGATTGCTTCGCTTCGCTCGCAATGACGCGACCGCGCGGGTGTCCGACCTTACAAATAGCCTTCGCCGGCTTCGGCGGCAAACCGCGCGGGATCGCCTTCCCAGACGATGCGGGCGTGCTCCAGCACATAGACCCGGTCGGCATGGGGCAGCGCGAAGGTGACGTTCTGCTCGCCGAGCAGCACGGTGATGTCGGAGGTCTGCCGCAGCTTCTCCAGCGCCTTCGACAATTGCTCGAGGATGACGGGCGCGAGCCCGAGCGTCGGCTCGTCGAGGATCAGGATTTTGGGCTGCATCATCAGCGCGCGGCCGATCGCCAGCATCTGCTGCTCGCCGCCGCTCAGGGTCTGCGCCATCTGGCCCTGGCGTTCGCGCAGGATCGGAAACAGTTCGAACAGCCATTCGATCTGCTTGGGTCGGGCCGCGTCGCTGAGATGGTGGCCGCCGAGATCGAGATTTTCCCGCACGCTCATCTCGCCGAACAGCTCGCGCGATTCCGGACATTGCACCAGGCCGCGGCGGGCGATCTTCGCCGGGCTGATGCCGCGTAGGCTTTCGCCGCCGCGCAGGATCTCGCCGCTATAGGGCAGGAAGCCCGAAATGGCGTTGAACAGCGTAGTCTTGCCGGCGCCGTTCAGGCCGACGACGGAGACGAATTCGCCCTGGTGGACATGGATCGAGACATCGTCCAGCGCCTGGGCCTTGCCGTAATAGACGCTGAGATTCTCGACCTGCAGCAGCGGCACCTTGTCGGCGAAGCTGGTTTCCGGCCGCGCCGAAGTTTCGATCGCGCCGCCGAGATAGACCCGGCGCACCGTTTCGTTGCGCATCACCTCGTCGGCGCGCCCGGTGCAGATCTCCTCGCCGAGATACATCGCCAGCACCCGATCGACCAAAGCCGCGACGCTCTTGACGTTGTGGTCGACCAGCAGAACCGCCTTGCCTTCGTCGCGAAAGCTGCTGATCAGTTCGGAGAAGATCCCGACCTCGGCCAGCGTCAGCCCGGCGAAGGGCTCGTCGACCAGCACCACCTTGGGATCGCGGGCGATCGCCTTGGCGAGCTCCATGCGGCGCAGATCGGCGAAGGGCAGGGTCGGCGGCTTGCGGTGCATCACCGCGGCGAGCCCGACGCGCTCGGCGATCCATTCAGCGCGTTCGGTCAGCGCCTTGTCGGCGAACAGCATCAGCAGGCTGTCTGGCAGCAGCGCCACCATGATGTTCTCCAGCACGGTCTGCCGGTTCAGCGGCCGCGAATGCTGGAACACCATGCCGAAACCCTTGCGGGCGATCTTGTGCGCCGGCAGGCCGGCGACGTTCTCGCCCTGGAACACGACGTCGCCCGAGGTCGGGCGCTCGATGCCCATGATCGATTTCATCGCGGTGGATTTGCCGGAGCCGTTCGGGCCGATCAGTCCGAAGATCTCGCCGGCGCGCAGCTCGAAGCTGAGATTCTTGACCGCGGTAAGGCCGCCGAAGCGTTTAGTCAGGCCGTTGACTTCCAGAACGGGAGGGAGGTTCGAGGTGGCATCCATCAGCTGCGGGCCTCACGCGACATGGCCGCTCCGAGGAAACCGCCGGGGAAGAACAGCACGACGAGCAACGCGACCGCCGAGACGATGAAGGTGGCCAATTCGCCGGTCGGCCGCAGGAATTCGCCGGCGACGATCAGGAAGATCGCGCCGAGCGCTGCGCCCAGCACGGTGCGCCGCCCGCCGAGCACCGCCGCGACGATGACCTGGACGCCGACCGCGACGTCGACCACGGTGCCGACCGAGGCGGTGCCGAAATAGAACACCAGCATCGCGCCGGCGAGGCCGGAGAAGAACGCGCTGACGATGAAGGCGAACAGCTTGTGCTTGACGATGTTGAAGCCGAGCGCGCCGGCCTGCACCGGGTCCTGTCCGGAGGCCTGCAGCACCAGGCCGATCGGCGATTGCGACAGCCCGTACAGCACCGCGGCGCTGATCGACATGAAGCCCAGCGCGATCCAGTAATTGGCGCTGGCATTGATGGTGATCACGTCCGGGATGGTGAGGCCGATCTCGCCGCCGGTGAGGTCGGCGAACACCACGATGAAATTCTGCAGCATCAGCACCGCGACCAGCGTGGTCAGCCCGAAATAGGGGCCGCGCACCCGCAGCGCCGGCAGCGCCAGAATGAAGCCCGCCACCACGGACACCATCGCGCCGATGAAAATGCAGTAATACGGCGACAGGCCGTAGCGGTTGTTGATGATGCCGGCGGCGTAGGCGCCGGTTCCAATCAGGAAGGTCGGGCCGAAATTGACCTCGCCGGCAAAGCCGAACAAAAGGTCCCACGACATCGCGAACACGCCGAAATAATAGGCCACGGTGAGCAGGCCGAGAATGTATCCGGAGACGTAGAGCGGCAGCGTCGAGGCGATCACGACGATCGCCAGCGCGATCCAGAACAGCCGGGTTTTAAACATCGACATGCTCAGCGCCTCCCCAGCAGGCCCTGGGGCCGGACATACATCACCGCCACCAGCAGCAGCAGCGCCGGAATGGTGCGATAGGCCGGCGACACCAGATAGGCGGTCAACGTCTCGAGATAGCCGACCACGAAGGCGGCGATCAGCGAGCCCGACACGCTGCCGAGCCCGCCCAGCACAACGATCGAGAACGCGCTCGCGGTCAACGGGCCGACGCTGTAGGAGGAGACGCCGAGAAACATTCCGAGCAGCACGCCGGCGATGCCGGCGAGAATGCCGTAGATCGCCCAGACCACCACATAGATGTTGGTCAGTTCCAGCCCGAGCAAGGTGACGCCGCGCGGATTCATCGAGGCTGCCAGCACCGCCTTGCCCATCTTGGTGCGGTTGACCAGCAGCCAGAGCAAGCCGATCACCAGGCAGCACACCAGCGCGGTGAAGATCTCGTTGCGCGGGGTGCGGACGCCGAGGATTTCGACGACGCCCTCGACGATCGGCAGCACCGTCTTGGCATTGTTGGTGAAGAAATAAGCGATCAGCTCCTGGATCATGATGCCCCATAGCAGCGTGCCGGTGAGCACGAAGATCTCCTTCTCCTCATTGGGAATCCGCCGCGAGCGCTGGATCGGCTGCACCACGGCGAAATAGGTGATCAGCGCGGCGATCAGCGCGGTGGCGACGCCGATGGTGGCGCCGGTGTATTTGCTGACTTCCAACACGCTGGATGCGGCCCAGGCCGCCACCGCCGCCAGCACCATGATGGCGCCATGCGACAGGTTGAGCACGCCGGACACGCCGAAGATCAGGGTGAAGCCGGTGGCGCCGAGTGCGTAGAGCGCGCTGATGGCGAAGCCGTCGATCAGGATCTGCAGGGCAAGCATTTGCGATTTTTCTTCTCACCAACGCGACTGGGATCGCCGCACCGTCGTCATTCCGGATGCCCTCCCGTCGGCGAGGCGGTAGGAAGGAGGCCCGGAATCGAAGCGCCCATTGGGCTATCGATTCCAGGGCGCTTGCGCTTGCGCGTTCGCGCCCCGGGATGACGATGGTGATGCGATGGAGGGTGCTCCCGGGCAGCGCCGGGAGCGCCGATGACCTCGGTTAGTTCGAGGTCACCTTGATGAAGGCCGGGAACTTGATCTTGGCCTTGGCGACTTCCGGCGGCCAGACGCTGACCTGCTTGCCGTCCTGCCATTGCAGCATCAGGCCGGTGATCAATCCCTTGCCGTATTTCAGGCCGTGGGTGAACTCGTCGTCCTTGCCGTAGAACTGGATGCGGCCGATGGTGCCCTCCCAATCGGTCTTTTCCAGCGCCGCGACCAGCTTGTCGGCGTCGGTCGAGCCGGCGCGCTTGACGGCGTCGGCGATGTAATAGACCTCGTCATACGAGGTGTATCCGGCATAGGACGGATAGTTGCCGAATTTGGTCTTGAAACCCTCGGCGAACGGCACCGACTTCGGCGTCACCGCGACGCCCGGACCGGAGACGCCCTGATACAGCACGCCGTCGGAGGCGTCGTTGGTGTCCTTGCCGAAGGTCGAGTTGGTGGCCTGTGACGAGATCCCGAGCATCGGGATCGGAACCTGCTGGTTCTTCCACTGCACGGTGGGCTGCACGCCGACATGCGAAATGCCGGTGATGATCACGTCGGGCTTGGCGCCTTCGATCTTGTTGAAGATCGGGGTGAAGTCGGTGGTGTCCGGCGAGAACCGGATGTGGTCGAGCACCTTCAGGCCGATCTTGGGCAGGCATTCCTGGTAGCCGACATCGAGCGGCTTGGTCCAGGCGGCATCCTCGCTCATGATCACCGAGGACTTCATGTGCTTGCCGTCGACCAGCAGATCCTTGGCGGCGTCGCAGACCGAGGTGGCGAGTTCGCCGGAGGTCAGATAGCCGTGAAAGGTGTATTTGTTCTTCTCGTAGTCCTTGTGGATCGCCTTGGTGATCTCGTTGGAGGCTGCGCCCGGGGTGATGAACGGGGTTTTCAGCCGCGATGCCCACGGCATCAGCGCCAGCACCACTTCGCTGATATAGCTGGCGATCACCGCGTGGACCTTGTCCTCGTTGACCGCGCGCTGGAAGGCGCGAACCGAATCCGCCGAGGAGGAGTGATTGTCGTAGGTGACGATTTCGATCTTGCGGCCATCGACGCCGCCCTTGGCGTTGATCTCGTCGGCCGCCATCTGCGCCGCCTGCGGGATCGACGCGCCCGCGATCGCCTGCGCTTCGGCGATCACGCCAATCTTGATGGGGTCAGCCGCCAGCGCCGAGGAGGCGCCAAATCCGATTGCGGTCGCGGCCACGAAAGCCCGCAAGGACCATGAAGAACGGGGGAATGCTGCTATCATGCGTGGTATCCTCTCCCAACTTTTTCATTTTGGCCTGACGGCCGTGGGTCGTAAGTTGCCCTGCGTGCAGTCTAGCGTCGCTTTGTCGCAGCGGGCAAGCAAAACCACGTCACCTTCACGCGCATTCGAATGTGCAGTGCAGCGATGAGCCATGCGCCGTTGATCGGCGCCGCGCTTTGGTCCACATGCTGATGCTGATTTTTTACGCAGCGATCGGATCGAAAGGGACCATAGTGAGCAGCACGACGAAGACATACCGGATCGCGGTGATCCCGGGCGACGGCATCGGCAAGGAAGTGATGCCCGAAGGGCTGCGCGCGATCGAGGCCGCGGCCAAGGCCTACCGGGTCAAGGTGCAGTTCGATCATTTCGATTTCGCGTCTTATGACTACTACGAGAAGCACGGCCAGATGATGCCGGACGATTGGAAAGCGCAGATTGGATCGCATGACGCGATCTTTTTCGGCGCGGTCGGCTGGCCGCAGAAAATTCCCGATCACGTTTCGCTATGGGGATCGCTGATCAAGTTCCGCCGCGAATTCGACCAATACGTCAATCTGCGCCCGGTGCGGCTGATGCCGGGCGTGCCGTCGCCGCTGGCCGGCCGCAAGCCCGGTGATATCGATTTCTGGGTGGTGCGCGAGAATACCGAGGGCGAGTATTCGTCGATCGGTGGCCGCATGTTCCCGGACACCGATCGCGAATTCGTGGTTCAGGAAACCGTGATGACCCGCACCGGCGTCGACCGGATCTTGAAGTTCGCCTTCGACCTGGCGCAGTCGCGGCCGAAACGGCATCTGACCTCGGCGACCAAGTCCAACGGCATTTCGATCACCATGCCGTATTGGGACGAGCGGGTCGAGGCGATGGCAAAGGCCTATCCGGAGGTGAAGTGGGACAAGTACCACATCGACATTCTCACCGCGAATTTCGTGCTGCATCCGGACTGGTTCGACGTCGTGGTCGGCTCCAACCTGTTCGGTGATATCTTGTCCGATCTCGGCCCGGCCTGCACCGGCACCATCGGCATCGCGCCGTCGGGCAACATCAATCCGGAAGGCGATTTCCCCTCGGTGTTCGAGCCGGTGCACGGCTCGGCGCCGGACATTGCCGGGCAGGGCATCGCCAATCCGATCGGCATGATCTGGTCCGGCGCGATGATGCTGGAGCATCTCGGCGAGAAAACCGCCGCGGCTTCGATCGTCACCGCGATCGAACGCACGCTCGGCGAACGCACGCTGCGCACCCGCGACCTCGGCGGCCAGGCCGACACCGGCGCCTGCGGCAAGGCGGTGGCGGAGATGATCGAATAGGGCGGGGGGAACCTAGTCTAAGGCGTCATTGCGAGCTGAGGCCGGCGCAGATGCGCCGGCCGACAGCGACGCAATCCAGTGGCGCCACGCACGGACTGGATTGCTTCGTCGCTTCGCTCCTCGCAATGACGAACTGATAAGCCTGGTTTTATAGCGCTGTCTGACACAGCGCCAAAGATCCGCTTACGCCGCCGCGATCCGTCGGCAATGTGCCATTGCCGCGGCGATCAGGTTCTCGCTGGCTTCCGGGGTGCGGAACGCCGAATGCGCCGACAGCGTCACATTGGGCAGCGTGATCAGCGGATGATCCTTCGGCAGCGGCTCGATGTCGAACACGTCGAGGCCGGCATGGCGCAGATGACCGGATTGCAGCGCCGCGATCATCGCCGCCTCGTCGACCAGCGCGCCGCGCGCGGTGTTGATCAGGATCGCGCCGGGCCGCATCGCGGCGATCCGCGCGGCCGACAGGAAGCCGCGGGTGTCGTCATCGAGCAGCAGGTGCAGCGAGACCACATCGCTGCGCGCCAGCAGGGTGTCGAGATCGACGAAGCTGACGCCGTCGCATTGTCGGGGCGTCCGGTTCCAGGCCAGCACCTTCATGCCGCCGCCATGGGCGATCCGCGCCACTTCGGCACCGATGCCGCCGAACCCGATCAGCCCCAGCGTCTTGCCGGTGAGCTGCATGCCGTCCTCGCGGATCCAGTTGCCCGCGCGCATCTCGCGGTCCATCACCGCGAGGTTGCGCGCCGCCGCCCACATCAGCGCGATGCTGGCTTCGGCGACGGCGGTGTCGCCATAGCCGCGGATCAGGTGAACCTCGATGCCGAGCTCGGCGAGTTCCTCCGGATTCATGTAGCTGCGCGCGCCGGTGCCGAGGAACACCACATGTTTTAGCCCGGCGCATTGCCGCGCGATGTCGGTCGGCAGATAAGTATGGTCGATGATCGCTATGGCGGCGCCGGCCAGCACCTCCGGCAATTGCTCCGGCGTCACATCCGGATCGTGATGGATCACGATCGGCGTATCGCCGGGCGCGGTCTGCTGCTCGACGATCACCGCGAGCGCTTCATTGGCATCGACAAAGACGGCATGCATGGCGTTGTCCTATTTTGCCACGCCGGCCAGCGCCAGCACGGTGTGCAGCAACACATTGGCGCCAGCGCTGCAATCGGGCTGCGTGGCGTCTTCCAGCTCGTTGTGGCTGATGCCGTCCTTGCACGGCACGAAAATCATCGCCGTCGGAATCTTGGTGTTCAAGTTGCAGGCGTCGTGGCCCGCGCCCGAGGTGATGCGGCGATTGCTGTAGCCCAGTTCGTTGGCGGCGGTCTCCACCGCGTCGACCAGCTTGGGGTCGAAATGGGTCGGCGCCTTGCGCCACACCAGATCGAGCGCGACCTCGACCTTGCGTTTGGCCGCGATCTCGGCGGCGGCGGCGCGGATGCGCTGGTCGAGCTGGTCCAGGACCGCGGCATCGGCGCTGCGGCTGTCGATGGTGAAGGCGATTTCGCCGGGGATGACGTTGCGCGAGGGCGAGGCGATCACCGCCTCGCCGACGGTGCCGACCGCGTTGGGGCCGAGTTCGATCGCGATCCGCTCCACCGCCAACACGATTTCCGACAGCGTCGCCAGCGCGTCGCGGCGCAGTTTCATCGGGGTCGAGCCGGCATGGCTTTCGAAGCCGGTGATCTTGCCGTCATACCACAGCACGCCTTGCCCGGAATCGACCACGCCGATGATCTTGTTTTCGGCCTCGAGGATTGGGCCCTGCTCGATGTGCAGTTCGATGAAGCTGGTGAAGGGCTGGGCGCCGACCGGGCTGTCGCCGCGATAGCCGATGCCGTCGAGCGCCTCGGCGACGCTGATGCCGGCCGCGTCCTTGCGCGCCAGAATATCGTCGGTGGTGAAGTCGCCCACATAGGCCGCCGAGCCCATCATCGCCGGGGCGTAGCGCGAGCCTTCTTCATTGGTCCAATTGGTCACGCAGAGCGGCAGCTCGGTTTCGATGCCGGCGTCGTTCAGCGTGCGCACGACTTCCAGCGCCGCCAGCGTGCCGAGGATGCCATCATATTTGCCGCCGGTCGGCTGGGTGTCGAGATGCGAGCCGAGCCCGACCGGAGCCTTCGCCATGTCGCGGCCCTTGCGCAGCGCGAACATGTTGCCCAGCGCGTCGACCGTGACCTCGCAGCCTGCCGCTTCGCAGGCGGCGCGAAACCAGTCGCGGACCTGCTTGTCTTCGGCTCCCAGCGTCAGCCGCTTCACGCCGCCCTTCGGCGTGCCACCGAATTTGGCGGTGTCGTGAATGCTGCCCCACAGCCGCGCGGAATCGATTTGAAGGTTGGAAGCAAGTTTACTCATGGGATGTCCGAATTCCTGTTGCGGGGGGCGGGGGAGGTTGTGGTCGATGATGGGCCGCTGCGGTCGCGTCAACTGATCGGGATCGGCTGGCCGCGCGCTGGGTCGGTCAGCGGCTGCGTTGCGGGCGAAGCGTGGTCGGCGAAACCGCCGGCCCGGGCGATCTCGCCGGCGAGCTCGGCGATGCGTTCCACCGCGACCGTATCCGGCGAGGCCAGCCAACTCGCCGTGAAGATCAGCGGCGCGATCCGCAGATCCGTCGACAGCAATTGCAGCCGGTTGTCGGCCAATTGATCCTCGACGATCGCGGTCGGGATCACCGCGATGCCGAGCCCCTCGATGGCCATGTGGATCACGGTGCCCAGCGACGCCGAGGCGTGCAGCCGGATCGGCGGCAGGTTCGGCCGGTTGAACAGCGAGCGCACGATCTCATAGGGCTGGGTCTTGCGCGGAAAGGTGATGATCGGATGTTTGGCGAGCTGTTCGACGCTCAGCCGGTCCTGGCCCAGCCCGAGCTTGGGGCTGGCGAGAAATCCGATCGGATAGTCGCACAGCTCGCGGTTGCGCACCGAGGAGGCGGTCAGCGGTCCAAGCAGGAAGGCGAGCTCGATCTCCTGCGCCAGCAGCCGCGCCCGCAGATTCGGCGTGATGTCGACCTCGATCTCCAGCGACAGATTGGGATAGGTGCGATTGACGCTCTCGATCAGCTGCGGCAGCCAGGTGTGCACAATCGTCTCGGCGACGCCGAGCCGGAGCACACCGCGCACCGCCGAGCGATCGCCGACCACCGCCAGCATCTCGCTGCGCAGCCCGATCAGCTTTTCCGCATAGACCATCATCTGGCGGCCACTCGGCGTCGGCGACGCCACGCGATGGTCGCGCTGCAGCAGCCTGACGCCGAGTTCGGACTCCAGCTGCGCGATCCGCTGCGAAATCGCCGGCTGGGTGGTGTTGAGTTTTTGCGCCGCGCCGCGGAAGCTGCCGAGCGTCACTACCCAAAGGAAGGTCTCGATCGCCTTGAAGTCCACCATTTCGGGTCTCCATTAAACGATAAATTTCATTTATCGATAATGATCAAAAACGAAGATTAGACATTATGATAGGCCTGAGCTCCACTGCTGTCGAGATACTAGGCAGGGAAATTTAATGACCGTTTTTGTGGCAGAACCTCAGGTCCACAGCGCTAAAGCGCAATTGCCGTCGCATCAGGCCCGGCTCGCTTACCGCGCGGGCCTCGCCGAATCCACCGCCGGCGTGGCACCAGGCTTCGTACAGGGCAATCTGACCATCCTGCCGGAGCAACAGGCGGCGGCGTTTCATCGCTTCTGCCAGCTCAATCCGAAGCCGTGCCCGATCATCGGCATGTCCGATGTCGGCGATCCGAAGATCCCCTCGCTCGGCCTCGATCTCGACATCCGCACCGACGTGCCGCGTTACCGGGTATGGCGCGACGGCGAATTGATCGAGGAGCCGCTCGACATCATGGCGCATTGGCGCGACGATCTGGTCGCCTTCGTGCTCGGCTGCTCATTCTCTTTCGAGGAAGCGCTGATGGCCGACGACCTGCCGATCCGCCACATCGAAGAGAAGGTGCGCGTGCCGATGTACCGCACCAACATCGCCTGCGCGCCGGCCGGTCCGTTCGCCGGGCCGATGGTGGTGTCGATGCGGCCGCTGACGCCGAAGGACGCGATTCGCGCGGTGCAGATCACTTCGCGATTTCCCTCGGTGCATGGCGCGCCGGTGCATCTCGGTCTGCCGCAATCGATTGGCATCAGCGATCTGGCGAAGCCGGATTATGGTGACGCCGTGACGATTGCCGACGATGAGATTCCCGTGTTCTGGGCTTGCGGTGTCACGCCGCAAGCGGTGATCGCCGCGGCGCGCGTGCCGTTCGCGATCACCCACGCGCCTGGATTGATGCTTGTCACCGACCTCAAGAACAAGCACCTTGCCGTTCTTTGAGGCTTTCACTTCCGCTCGAATTGTCCCATCGCTACTTCCGCAGCAAAGGATCGCATCATGACCATCAATCGCCGAAACGTCGTTCTCGGAGGCGCAGCCATTGCCGCGCTGTTACCACTCGCCGCCCGCGCGCAGACCAAGGAAGTGGTGATCGGCGTGATCTATCCGCTGTCAGGCGCGTCGGCGCAGATCGGCGTCGACGCGCAGAAGGCGTTCGAAACCGCGGCCGATTTGATCAACAATAAATATGACTTCGACCTGCCGCTGGCGAAAGACGAGGGCCTGCCGGGATTGGGCGGCGCCAAGATCCGCCTGGTGTTCGCCGACCATCAGGCCGACCCGCAGAAGGGCCGCGCCGAGGCCGAGCGCCTGATCACCCAGGAAAAGGTCTGCGCCATCATCGGCACCTATCAGAGCTCGGTCGCCGTCACCGTCAGCCAGATCTGCGAGCGCTACCAGATCCCGTTCCTGTCCGCCGACAATTCCTCGCCGAGTCTGCATCGCCGCGGCCTGAAATTCTACTTCCGCCCCGCGCCGCATGACGAGATGTTCTCCAAGGCGATGTTCGACTTCTTCGACGCCGAAAAGAAGAAGGGTAAGAAGATCGAGACCCTGGCCTTGTTCCACGAGGACACCATCTTCGGCACCGATTCCTCCAACGCGCAGCTCAAGCTGGCCAAGGACCGCGGCTACAAGGTGGTCGCCGATATCAAGTACCGCGCCAATTCGCCGTCGCTCACCGCCGAAGTGCAGCAGCTCAAGGCCGTCGATGCCGACGTGCTGATGCCGTCGAGCTACACCACCGACGGCATTTTGCTGATCAAGACCATGGGCGAGCTCGGCTACAAGGCCAAGAACATCGTCGCCCAGGACGCCGGCTTCTCCGAAAAGGCGCTGTACGACGCGGTCGGCGACAAGATCCCCGGCGTGATCTCGCGCGGCTCGTTCTCGCTCGATCTGGCCGCCAAGCGGCCGATGGTCGGCAAGATCAACGCCATGTACAAGGAACGCTCCGGCAAGGATTTCAACGATTACTCGTCGCGGCAGTTCATGGGCCTGATCGTGATGGCCGACGCCATCAACCGCGCCAAATCGACCGATGGCGACAAGATCCGCCAGGCGCTGGTCGCCACCGACATGCCGGGCGAACAGACCATCATGCCGTGGTCGCGCGTCAAGTTCGACGAGATGGGCCAGAATAACTTCGCCGATCCGGTGCTGCTGCAGTATACCGGCGGCAAGTTCGTCACCATCGCGCCGCCGCAGGCCGCGGTCGCCGAGGCGATCTGGCCGATGCCGTAAGCGTCGGCTGCGCGCGTCCCTTCGACACGCGCACGCTTCCGCGTCATTGCGAACGCAGCGAAGCAATCTAGGCGCCCCGCATGCGTGACTCTGGATTGCTTCGTCGCTTCGCTCCTCGCAATGGCGAGGACGCGTTCTTTCCTGTTTGGGAGCATTCGATTTGACCACCGCGACAATCATCCAATCATTGGCCAGCGGTCTGCTGATGGGGCTGCTCTACGGCCTGATCGCGGTCGGCCTGGCGCTGATCTTCGGCCTGATGGACGTCACCAACTTCGCCCATGGCGAATTTCTGATGTTGGCGATGTATGTCAGCTTCTTCCTGTTCGCGTTCTTCGCGATCGATCCGTTGCTGGCGGCGCCTTTGGTGGCGGCGGCGATGTTCGTGTTCGGGGCGGTGATCTATCTGGTGGTGATCCGCTTTGCGATGCGGGCGAAATCCAATATCGGAATGGTGCAGATCTTCACCACCTTCGGCCTCGCCATCCTGATGCGCGGCCTGGCGCAGTTCTTCTTCACTCCGGACTATCGCAGCATCACCCATTCCTGGCTCGGCGGCAAAACCATCTCGCTCGGCGGCGTCTACCTGCCGGTGCCGCAGCTGGTCGGCGCGCTGGTGTCGATCGCCGCGTTCGGCGCGCTGTATTTCTTCATCAAGAAGACCGATTTCGGCCGCGCGCTGGAAGCCACCCGCGAGGACGCCGGCGCGGTGGCGCTGGTCGGCATCGACAAGAACAAGGTGTTTGCGCTGGGCTGGGGGCTCGGCGGCGCGCTGGTCGGGCTCGCCGGCGCGATCATGGCGATGTTCTTCTATATCTATCCCGATGTCGGCGCCTCGTTCGCGCTGATCGCCTATGTGACGGTGGCGCTCGGCGGCTTCGGCAGCGTGTTCGGCGCGTTCGCGGGCGGCATCATCGTCGGCCTGGTCGAGGCCACCACCGCGATGATCCTGCCGCCGTCGCTGAAATCGGTCGGCATCTACGCGGTGTATCTGCTGGTGGTGTTCATCCGGCCGCGTGGCCTGTTCGGGTCGATCTGATGCAAAACTCATTCGCCCAACGCCGTCGTCGCGATCTGCTGGTTGCCGGTGGCCTGGCCTTGCTGGCGGCGCTGGTGCCGCTGGTGGTCAAGGACGTCAACGTCCAGAACATCATGATCCTGACGCTGCTCTATGCGGCGCTGTCGCAGGCCTGGAACATTCTCGGCGGCTATTGCGGCCAGATCTCGCTCGGCCACGCGCTGTATTTCGGGCTTGGCGCTTACACCACGACGCTGCTGTTCACAAAATTCGGCGTGCTGCCATGGTTCGGCATGCTCGGCGGCGGCGCGATCTCGGCAGCGATCGCGCTGATACTGGGCTATCCCTGCTTCCGCTTGCGCGGGCATTATTTCGTGATCGCCACCATCGTGATCGCCGAGATCGGCCTGTTGCTGTTCCACAATTGGGACTGGGCCGGCGCCGCGCTCGGCATCGACGTGCTGGTGCGCAAGGACAGCTGGGCCACGTTCCAGTTCACCCGCAGCAAATTGCCGTATTACTATTTCGCGCTGGTGTTCTGCTGCGTCGCCTGGCTGATCACCTTCTGGCTGGAAGATTCCAAATGGGGCTATTGGTGGCGCGCGGTGAAGGACAATCCCGAAGCCGCTGAAAGCCTCGGCGTCGTGGTGTTCAATTCCAAGATGGGCGCCGCCGCGGTGTCGGCGTTTCTCACCGCGATCGGCGGCGCGTTCTATGCGCAATACGTGTCCTATATCGATCCGGAAAGCGTGATGAGCTTCCAGTTCTCGCTGCTGATGGCGTTGCCGGCGGTGCTGGGCGGCATCGGCACGCTGTGGGGGCCGGTGCTCGGCGCCGCGATCCTGATCCCGCTCACCGAACTGACCCGCAACTACCTCGGCGGCTCCGGCCGCGGCGTCGATCTCATCCTCTACGGCTCGGTGATCGTGCTGATCTCGCTGGCGCGGCCGGAAGGCCTGATCGGCTTGTTCTCACGCAAGCGCAAGGAGGTCGCCCGATGACCGCGCATTTGCTGGAAACCAAGGGCGTCTGGCAGCGCTTCGGCGGGCTGGTCGCCAATCAGGACATTTCGATCGCGGTCGAGCCCGGCGAAATCGTCGGGCTGATCGGGCCGAACGGCGCCGGCAAGTCGACTTTGTTCAATCTGATCGCCGGCGTGCTGCCGCCGACGCAGGGCACCATCCTGTTCAACGGCGAGGACGTCACCAGGCTGCCGGCGGCGCAACGCTGCCAGCGCGGCATCGCCCGCACCTTCCAGGTAGTGAAGAGCTTCGAGAGCCTGACGGTGATCGACAATGTCATCGTCGGCGCCCTGATCCGCACCACGGTGATGCGCGACGCCAGGCGCAAGGCGCATGAGGTCCTGGAGTTTTGCGGGCTGGACGCGCGTGCCGACGTGCTCGCCGGGCAGCTGATTCCGTCCGAGAAGCGCCGGCTCGAAGTCGCCCGCGCGCTCGCCACCGAGCCGAAGCTGCTGCTGCTCGACGAATGCCTCACTGGGCTGACCCCGGTCGAGGCGCAAGACGGCGTCGAGCTGGTGCGCCGGGTGCGCGCCACCGGCGTTACTGTGCTGATGGTCGAACATGTGATGGAAATCGTGATGCCTTTGGTCGACCGCGCCATCGTGCTCGATCTCGGCAAGGTGCTGGTCGAAGGCAAGCCGGCCGACATCGTGCGCGACGAAAAAGTCATCAGCGCCTATCTGGGAGATCGTCATGCTATCAGTGCATGAGGTCACCACCGCCTATCAGGGGCTGGTCGCGATCTCGGAAGTCAATATCGAGATCGCCAAGGGCGAGATCGTGCTGGTTGCGGGCGCCAATGGCGCGGGTAAGTCCACGCTGGTGAAAACCATCGCCGGGGCAGAGCGGCCGCGGTCCGGCAGCATCCTGCTCGACGGCGAGCGGATCGACGGCACCGCGCAGCATCTGATCACCGCGCGCGGCATCGCCTATGTGCCGGAAAATCGCCGGCTGTTTCCGCGGCTGTCGGTCGAGGACAATCTGCGGCTCGGCAGCTACATGTATCGCGGCAAGCCGGATCGCGAAGGGCCGCTGGCGCTGGTGTTCGACCTGTTCCCGCGCTTGCAAGAGCGGCTGGAGCAGCGCGCCGAAACGCTGTCGGGTGGCGAGCAGCAGATGCTGGCGATCGGCCGCGCGCTGATGACGCGGCCGCGTCTGTTGATGCTCGACGAGCCGTCGCAGGGCATCATGCCGAAACTGGTCAGCGAGATCTTCCAGGCGGTGAAGAAAATTCGCGACGCCGGCATGACGGTGCTGATCGTCGAGCAGCGCATGGCCGAGTGTCTGGAAATCGCCGACCGCGCCTATATTCTGCAGACCGGCCGCGTGCTGATGCAGGGCACCGCCGCCGAGCTGATGGACAATCCCGATGTGCGCAAGGCGTATCTGGGGCTGTAATTCCGGGTTGCTGCAGCAAAATCCGTCATTGCGAGGAGCGTAGCGACGACGCAATCCAGGGCTCCGCATGCGGCCCCTGGATTGCTTCGCTTCGCTCGCAATGACGTGGAAATGGAGGCGCTGGCGCGAGGGTGAGGCAGTGTCGTTGGCTCAGGCTGCTGCCTCAGTGCCGATCGTCGCCGTGCTCCGGCAAATCCAGCCCGAACGTCTTTGAGAGATCCGCGACCTGGGCTGGGGACAGAAAACGCGGGTTGAGGCCGCGCAGCAGTAGATAGAGCTTGGCGGTTTCCTCCAGTTCCTCGATCGCGAACACCGCGGCTTCGAGCGATGCGCCGGCGACCACCGGGCCGTGATTGGCCAGCAGCACCGAGGAATATCGGCCGGCAAGGCCCCGGATGGCGTCGGCCACGGCCGGATCGCCGGGCCGGAAATACGGCACCAGCGCGGTCGCGCCGCATTTCATCAGGTAATACGGCGTCAGCGGCGGCAGCGCGGCGCGCGGGTCGATCTCGGGCAGCATCGACAGTGCCACGGCATGGGTCGAGTGCAGATGCACCACCGCGCGGGCGCTGTCTCGGGTCTGATAGATCGCGCTGTGCAGCGGCACTTCCTTGGTGGGCGCGTCGCCGGAGAGAAGGCCGCCGTCGGCGCCCAGCCGTGACAGTTTCGCCGGATCGAGCGCGCCCAGCGAGGCATTGGTCGGCGTCACCAGCCAGCCGCCGTCTTCGCAGCGCACGCTGATATTGCCGCTGGAGCCCGGCGTCAGCCCGCGCTCGAACAGCGAGCGGCCGAGCCGGCAGATGTCGTCGCGCAGCCTGGTGTCGGTCATGGAGGCTTCCTTTCGGGTTTTGTCCCATGCTTTGGCAGCGCGGCCAAGCCGTGTTATCCAGAGCCCAACAAACAAACGGGAAGCGCCCCATGCCGGAATCTGCAAAGCCGCGCGTTGCCGTGATCGGGTTGGGCTCGATGGGCTTCGGGATGGCGACGTCGCTGCGTCGCGCCGGCTTCGACGTCACCGGCTGCGATGTGGTGACCGACAATGTGGAGCGCTTTGTCGCCGAGGGCGGAAGCGGTGCCGCCACGCCGGCCGCGGCCGCGCGCGACGCGCAGATCGTCGTCAGCGTGGTGGTCAACGCCGCCCAGACCGAAGCCATCCTGTTCGGTCCGGACGGCGTCGCCGCGACGCTGGCGGAGGATGCGGTGTTCGTGTCCTCGGCGACGATGGACCCGCAGGTGGCGCGGCGATTGGCCCAGCAGCTCGAATCCAGCGGTCGCCATTATCTCGACGCGCCGATCTCCGGCGGGGCGCAGCGCGCCGCGCAAGGCGAACTCACAATCCTGGCCTCGGGCAGCGCGGCGGCCTTCGCGGCGGCGCGGCCGGCGCTGGATGCGATGGCGGCCAAACTCTACGAACTCGGCGACGCCGCGGGGCAGGGCGCCGCCTTCAAGATGATCAATCAACTGCTGGCTGGCGTGCATATCGCCGCGGCGTCCGAGGCGATCGCCTTCGCGGCCAAACAGGGGCTCGACATCGCCAAGGTCTATGAGGTGATCACGGCCTCGGCCGGCAATTCCTGGATGTTCGAAAACCGGGTGCCGCATGTGCTGGACGGCGACTACTCTCCCAAAAGCGCGGTCGATATTTTCGTCAAGGATCTCGGCATCATCCAGGACATGGCGCGCAGCGCGAAATTTCCGGTGCCGGTGTCGGCGGCGGCGCTGCAGATGTTTCTGATGACGTCGGCATCCGGCATGGGCCGCGACGACGATATCTCGGTGGCGCGAATGTACGCGCGCGTCACCGGAACAAAACTGCCGGGCGACGGATGATTGCACCCTCATCCTGAGAGTCTGACTCTAAAAGGGATCAACAGAATGAGCCTTCAACGCCGTCATTGCGAGGAGCTCTTGCGACGAAGCAATCCAGTCTGTGCTTGGCGCCCCTGGATTGCTTCGCGTTCGGACGACGCGATGCGCCGTCCTCGGCTCGCAAAGACGGAGCGCGCCGTGGCGCGCGTCTCGAAGGATGAGGGATGAACATCCTCATGGTTCGAGACGACGCTGCGCGTCTCCTCACCATGAGGGCCTTCAGTTTTTGCTTCTGGGGAAAATCAATGCCGCGCTTCGCTGCCAATCTCAGCATGATGTTCACCGAACATCCGTTTCTCGACCGGTTCGATGCCGCGGCCGACGCGGGCTTTACGGCGGTGGAATTCCTGTTCCCCTATGATCATCCGCCCGAGCTGGTGGGCGAGCGGCTGAAGCGCAATCATCTGACCCAGGCGCTGTTCAACCTGCCGCCGGGCGATTGGGCCGCCGGCGAGAAGGGCTTCGCGGCGCGGCCGGACAAATTCGCCGAGCTGCAGCAAAGTCTGGCGACCGCGCTGCCCTACGCGCAGGCGACGGGCGTCAGGCGGCTGCATCTGATGGCCGGGATCGCCGACCGCAGCGGTCCCGGGACCGTGCACGCCTTCACCAAATCGGTGACCCACGCGGCGGAGTTTTTCGCGCCGCATGGCATCGAGGTGGTGATCGAGCCGATCAATCCGCGCGACGTGCCGGGCTATTTCCTCAACGATTTCGCGTTCGCGCGCGACCTGATCCGCGAGTTGAAGATCCCCAATCTCAAATTGCAGTTCGATATCTATCATTGCCAGATCCTGCATGGCGACGTGGCGATGCGGCTGCGCGAGATGATGCCGATCATCGGCCACATCCAGATCGCCAGCGTGCCGTCGCGCGCCGAGCCCGACGGCGAGGAGCTGAACTACCCATTCCTGTTCGAGGAACTCGACCGGCTCGGCTATGACGGCTTCGTCGGCTGCGAGTATCGCCCGCGCGGCGCCACCGTCGAGGGCCTCGGCTGGTTCGCGCCATTCGCCGGAGCGCTGTCATGACGCTGGCGCTGGGCTGCATCGCCGACGACTATACGGGCGCGTCGGATCTCGCCAATACGCTGACCCGCCAGGGGTTGCGCACGGTGCAGACCATCGGGGTGCCGCCGGACGATCTCGAACTGCCCGAGGTCGACGCCGTGGTGATCGCGTTGAAGAGCCGCTCGATCGCCGCGGATCTGGCGGTGGAGAAGGCACGCGCCGCCAAGCTGTGGCTGCGCAGCCGTGGCGCATCGCATGTGCTGTTCAAGATCTGCTCGACCTTCGATTCCACCGATGCCGGCAATATCGGCCCGGTGATGGACGCGCTGCGGGCGGCCTCGGGCGATGCCATCGTGCTGGTGACGCCGGCGTTCCCGGAGACCGGCCGCACCGTCTATATGGGCAATCTGTTCGTGGGCCACGCGCCGCTCAGCGAAAGCGCGTTGAAGGACCATCCGCTCAATCCGATGCACGATTCCAATCTGGTGCGCGTCTTGGCGCGCCAGAGCATCTGCAAGATCGGGCTCGCCGATCTGTCGGTGGTCGCGCAGGGCCAGGATGCGTTGCGTGCCCGGCTGACCGAACTGGCCACGAAGGGCCTTGGCGCCGCGGTCGCCGATGCGGTATGCGAGCGGGATCTCGAAACCATCGGCGCGGTGGCGCTGCAGCACCGCATCTCGGTCGGCGCCAGCGGGCTCGGGCTCGGGCTGGCTCGCGCGCTGCTGGCGGGCGGCCGGCTCGGATCGCAGGCGACGTCGATGTCGGATGCCGCCATCGGCGGCCCGGCGGCGTGCCTTGCCGGCAGTTGTTCGCAAGCGACGCTGGCGCAGATCGCCAAGGCGGAAGCCAGGATGCCGGTGCTGCATCTCGATCCCGCTGCGATCATCGCCGGCCCCGACGAAGCGCGGCGCGCGCTGGACTGGGCCATCGGTCGGTTGGGCGATGGGCCATTGCTGATTGCCTCCAGCGCGACGCCGGATCGGGTCGCGGCGGTGCAGGCCGAGTTCGGCCGCGACGCCGCCGGCCACGCCATCGAGCAGGCGATGGCGGAGATCGCCGAAGGCCTGGTGGCCGCCGGGGTGCGCCGGCTGGTGGTGGCCGGCGGCGAGACCGCCGGCGCGGTGGTGGATCGTCTGAACATTCCCGGCTTTGCGGTCGGAGCGGAGATCGCCGCCGGCGTGCCGGTGCTGCGCAGCGTGGGCGCGGCGCAGGGCGACATGTTGCTGGCGTTGAAATCCGGCAATTTCGGCGGCCCGGATTTCTTCGCCGACGCGTTGGCGCTGATACGATGAACGCTGGTCGCCGCCGTCAGTGCTTGCCGGCGCCCATATAGCCGAACAGGAATCCGGCCACCTTGCGCATCTGGATTTCCTCGCTGCCCTCGGTGATGCGGTAGCGGCGGTGATGGCGGTAGATGTGCTCGAACGGCTTGTGCCGCGAATAGCCCATGCCGCCATGGACCTGCATCGCGCGATCGGCGGATTCACAGCACAATCGGTTCGCCCAGTAATTGCACATCGACACCTTGTCGGACAGCGTGTGCTCGACCTGCGTCTGAGTCAGTTGATCCATCTCCCACGCGGTCTTGCGGATCAGCAATCGCAGCATCTCGGCCTGGGTGGCGAGTTCGACCAGCGGGAACTGAATGCCCTGGTTGCGCGCCAGCTCCTGCCCGAACGGTTTTCGCTCGCGGGCGTATTTCACGCTCTCGTTGATGCAGTACACCGCGGCGCCCAATGAACTGGCGGCCTGCCGGATGCGGTTCTCGTGGACAAAGCACTGCGCCAGCGACAGCCCGCGGCCGACCTCACCGAACAGCGCATCGTCCGGGACGAACACGCCGGTGAAGCTGACGCGCGGATGATCGGTCGGCATGTTGAAGGTCCACAAATATTCCTCGACCTTGACGCCGTCGGCCTTGGCCGGCACCAGGAAGCAGGTGATGCCGCGGGCGTCGCCGTCCTCGCCCGAGGTGCGCGCGAACAGCGCGCAATGGGTAGCGACGTGCATGCCGGTCGTCCACATCTTCTCGCCATTGATCACCCAGCCCTTCTTGCCGTCACGCGTGGCTTCGACGGCGCGGGTTTCCATATGGGTGGCGTCGGAGCCATGCTCGGGTTCGGTGAGCCCGAAGGTGATGCGGTACTTGCCGGTGATCGAGCCCTCGATCATCGCCTTCTGGTCGTCGCGGCCATAGCGATCCAGCATCGTCACCAGCGGCAGATTGCCGACGATCGAATGCTCGTTCTGCAGGTCATTGTGCAGGCCGAGCCCCTTGGCGGCGAAATGTTCGCGGATTACCGCCATCCACAGATTGGAGCCGTCCTTGCCGCCATAGCGCTTCGGAATCGCAAAGCGCAGATGCCCGGCTTCGTCGGCGAGGGTCTTTACCCGGCGCAGCAATTGCTCCCATTCGTGGCGCGGCAATCCGCCATTGTCGAAATCGGTGCGCGCCCATTCGCGGCGATGATCGAAGAAGCGGATGTTGTCGTCGCTTTCCTCGATCGGCTTGACCTTGTCGGCGATGAAACGATCGAGCTCGGCGAGATAGGCGACCAGATCGGCCGGCAATGAAAAATCCAAGGCGTGCTCCCGCGTTTTTTGATCTTGTTATGCGACCGATTAAGGTGACATCGTCAAATCAAGTCAAGCGCGACTACGCGCGCAAATTCTGCTCAACGAAAAAAGGGAGGCCGCGATGGCGCACCAATTCTCCACCGTCACACGCAAGGGGCCGGTGACCATCGTGACGCTGTCGCGCCCGGAGGTTTACAACGCGCTGCACACTGACGCGCATTTCGAATTGCACGAGGTGTTCAACGACTTCGCCGCCGATCCCGAGCAATGGGTGGCGATCGTCACCGGTGCCGGCGACAAGGCGTTCTGCGCCGGCAATGATCTGAAATGGCAGGCCGCCGGCGGCAAGCGCGGCTGGGCCGAAAGCGGCTTCGCGGGTCTCACCTCGCGGTTCGATTGCGACAAGCCGATCATTGCCGCGGTCAATGGCGTGGCGATGGGCGGCGGTTTCGAGATCGCGCTGGCCTGTGACCTGATCATCGCGTCGGAAAACGCCACCTTCGCGCTGCCGGAGCCGAAGGTCGGCCTTGCCGCCTTGGCCGGCGGCTTGCACCGGCTGCCGCGCCAGATCGGACTGAAGCGCGCGATGGGAATGATCCTGACCGCGCGCCATGTGAAGGCGCAGGAGGGCTACGAACTCGGCTTCGTCAACGAGGTGGTGCCGGCCGGCGAAGCGCTCGCCGCCGCCGAGCGCTGGGCCGCGACGATCTGCGCCAACAGCCCGATGTCGATCCGCGCCTCCAAGCAGACCATCGAGCGCGGCCTCGCGGTGTCGCTCGAACAGGCGATCGCCGAGCAGCGCGACTACCCGGCGGTCAAGGCGATGGCGGCGTCGCAGGACTACATCGAAGGGCCGAAAGCATTTTCGGAAAAGCGCAAGCCGAATTGGACGGGGAAATAGCAGCGCAACGAAATCCGCATTCGCTGCAAATGAACCGAAGCGCAATCTTCAAGGTCGTCATTCCGGGATGCGCCCCTCTTGGGGCGCAGGCCCGGAATCCATAACCCCTGGCGGGAATGTGACGAACGGCATCGCCATAACGCCAATGCTGCGGCGTATGGATTCCGGGCTCGCTCGCCAAGAGGCTCGCGCCCCGGAATGACGTGGATGTGTTCTGGTCAGCCGTCGCGCTTCATCTCGCGCCGATACGCTGCGTAGTTCGGCTGGTCGACCGCGAGTTTCGCCAGCGTGGTGCGCCATAGATGGTCCTGCAGCCCCGGTGTGCGCAGATCCATCTCGCCGCTGGCGATGCGCTGCGCCAGCACGGCGTTGAGCTCTTGCAGCGAGCCCTGCAGTCCCAGCAAGGCCGATAGATCGGTTGCCTCTCTGGCGTCGCTGGCCTGCGCCAGCGCCAATTGCCGCACCACCAGGTCCAGCGCGTTCAGCGATACCCGCAGCTTGAACGCGGCGTGGCCTGAGATCTGCGGCGCGATCTCGGCGCGGATGAAATCCGCCGCCGCCTGGATCAGCTCGCTCGGTGTCGGTTCATCCTGCATTGCGATGTCCTATCACTTGGGCATGATCTGAGCCGAAAACCGGAAGCCCACTTTTCGGGATCATGCCCGCGGCGCCAATAGCCGCAACAGGTCGATTTCGGTTTCCGAGGAGCGCCGCCCGATCATCGCGCGCTCGACCGAATGGTCGGGGCCGTCGCGAAAGCGTTGCATCATGCCGCAGCACATCACGCCCCAGCGCAGCGTGCCCATCACTTCCCAGAACATCACCCGCTCGACGTCGACGCGTTCGCCTTGCGCCGCCTCATAGCCGGCGAACAATTCCTCGCGCGAGCCGAGCCCGCCGGCCGGCTTGTCGATCTCGCCGAAGCGCCAGGAATTGACGCAGACCCAGCCGAGATCCTCCATCGGATCGCCGAGATGCGCCAGCTCCCAGTCGAGCACGGCGCGAACGCCGTCCGGGCCGATGATCAGATTGCCGTGGCGGAAATCGCCATGGACCAGCGTCTGGCGCGCGCTTTCGCCGGGGTCGTGATCGGCGAGCCAGTGCAGCGCCAGTTCGAACACCGGGCGCGGCCAGTTGAAGTTGTGATAGTCGCGTCGCAGCTCGGCGATTTCGGCGGCGGCGGTCATACTTCGCAACGCAGGCAATTGCGTCAGCGGCAGCCCGTGGATGCCGGCGAGGATCCCACCGAGCTGGCGGGCGAGCATCGGCCGCGCGGCGGCGAATTGTTCGTCGCGCAAAATCTTGCGCGGGATGGTTTCACCCTCGACCCGCGCCATGATAAATCCGGTGCCGAGCGCGTCGCCCGGCTCCAGCACATGCAGGACGCGCGGCGAGGGCACGCCCGCGTCATGCGCCAGCCGCATCAGCGTCGCCTCGGCGGCCAGACCCGCAGCGCGCGACGGCGCGGCGCCATAGCCCGCAGGCGCGCGACGCAGGATGGCGCCGAGATCGCCGTCCGGATGCAGGATGTCGAACGACCAGGTTTCCTGGCTGGCGCCGCCGGATAGCCGCGCCGCATTGCCGACGCCGGTTGCGCCCGGGCACCAGGCCCGGACGCACCGCGCCAGCGGCTCTTCGATCGCTGCCGCCATGCGGCCTATTTGCCCTTGAACTGCGCCGGGCGTTTGGCCAGGAACGCGCCGACGCCTTCCTTGAAGTCCTCGGTGGAGCCGGCGATCCGCTGCGATTCGAATTCCATATTGAGCTGTTCTTCGAAGGAGTTCTCCGGACTGTCCCAATACATCTTGCGGATCAGCGCCAGCGCCACGGTCGGACCGTTGGACAGTTCCTGCGCCAGCTTCAGGGTCTCGTCCCACAGCGCGGCATCGTCATAGACCCGGTTGACCAGGCCCCATTCCAGCGCCTTTTCGGCCGGCAGCTTTTCGCCGAGCAGCGACAATTCCACCGAGCGCGCCTTGCCGATCAATCGCGGCAGGATCCAGGTCGAGCCGCAATCCGGCACCAGGCCGATGCGGCGGAACGCCTGCAGGAAGTAGGACGAGCGCGCGCACAGGATCATGTCGCCCATCAGCGCGAAGCTCATGCCGGCGCCGGCGGCCGGACCGTTGACCGAGGTGACGATCGGGCAATGCAGCTTGCGCAGCCGGCGCAGGAATGGGTGGAACGCGGTCTCCAGCGCCGCGCCGGCGCCCTTGCCGCTGCTTATCTTGGTGTCATTGCCGCGGCCCTGCAGATTGGCGCCGGTGCAGAAGGCGCGGCCGGCCCCGGTGATGATCAGGCAGCGCACCTCGGCCTTCTTGTCCTCGATGGTGTCCAGCGCCTCGCCGAGGCCGCCGAGCATGTCGATCGACACCGCGTTCATCACCTCCTGGTGGTCGAGCTTCAGGATGGCGACCGCGCCGTCGAAATCGAGCGTGACGTGTTTGAACTGCATGGGGTTCCTCGTGATCTGGGTCCGCGCGTTATTCCGCGTTATGGAAGGCGTTTGAACTTCGCGCCATATTTGATTTTTCGTGCCGGCTTGTCCATGGTCGCGGAGCAATAACTGCCCGCCATCGGACGCACGATGTAACGCGCGCCGCAGAAAATGGAAACGCATCATGGGAATATTCGACCTCAGCGGCCGCGTCGCGATCGTCACCGGCGGTAATGGCGGCATTGGCCTCGGCATGGCGCAGGCGCTGGCCGCGGCCGGCTGCAATGTCTCGATCTGGGGCCGCAACGACGACAAGAACAAGGCCGCGCTGGCGACGATGGCCGGTTCGCCCGGCAAGGTCGAGGCCAGGGTCTGTGACGTCACCGACACCGGTTCTGTGAAGGCGGCGATGGACGCCACGCTGGGCGCCTTCGGCCGGGTCGACGGCTGCTTCGCCAATGCGGGGATCGGTGGCGGCGGCCGCCATGCCTTCATCGACCGCACCGAGCAGCAATGGCGCGAGATGTTCGCCACCAATCTGGACGGCGTGTTTCACGTGTTCCAGCTCGCCGCTCGGCACATGACCGAGCGCGCCGCCGCCGGCGATCCGTTCGGCCGGCTGGTGGCGACCTCGTCGCTGGCGTCGATCTTCGGCACCGCGCGCAACGAGCATTATGCGGCCACCAAGGCGGCGATCAACGCGCTGGTGCGCGCGCTCGCGGTCGAGCTGGCGCGGCAGGGCGTCACCGCCAACGCCATCCTGCCGGGCTGGATCAAGAGCGACATGACCGCCGGCATCATGGGCAATGAAAAATTCGTCGCCAATGTGATGCCGCGAATTCCGCTGCGCCGCTTCGGCGAGCCGGAGGATTTCGGCGGCATCGCGGTCTATCTGATGAGCAAGGCCTCGTCCTATCACACCGCCGACACCTTCCTGATCGACGGCGGTTACACGGCGTTCTGAGCATCGCGGCACGCCGGACGGTCAGATCTCCCGCATGACCTGCCCGTAGGAGATCAGCGCGAACAAGGCCGTGCCGCCGATGATGTTGCCGAGCAATGTCGGCACCAGGAAATGGCCGATCATGCGCCACCATTCCCAATCGCCGGCGAGCACCAGCAGATAGGCTTCCATGCTGCCGGCGATCACATGGGTGAATTCGCCGACCGCGATCAGATAGGTCATCAGCGTGATCACGGCGAATTTGGCGCTCTCGGCGCTCGGGATGATCCACACCATGGCGGCGATCAGGAAGCCGGAGGCGATGGCGCGAAACAGCGTCTCCCACCAGCCGAGCTCGATCAGCTTGCGGCTGACATCCAGCATTCCGGCATAGATCGTCTCGGAAATCGCCGGCGTGAAATTGCAGAACAGCGCCGCGAACAGCGTGCCGACGAGATTTGCCGCCAGAACGATCGACCACAGCCGCGCCATCCGCCGGATATTGCCGGAGCTGGGATCCTTGAGCACCGGCAACACCACCGTGATGGTGCTCTCGGTAAATAGCTGCAGCCGGCCCAGCACCACGATCAGGAAGCCCACGCAATAGCCGGCGCTGGTCAGCAACGGGCTCCAAAGCGTGTTGGGCAGGTGGGTTTTCAGAATCGCCATGCCCAGCAACGAGAAGCTGATCGCGAGTCCGGCAGCGACGCCCGACCACCATAGCGAGATCAGCGGCCGCTCCATCTCCTCCTCGCCATGGCGACGAACCACCTCGTAGATGACCGGCGACCGCGGCGCCGACAGATCGTCGACGACATCGAGTTCCTGCTCGGAGATGCCATTGCCATCCGCGCCGGACGCGCGCGGCGGCACGCCTGATGCCTTGCCTTGAGAATTTTCGTGTTGGGCCATCGTCGTCAACGTCTGCCCGGGGGACCGGTTCCAGGCGCGGATCGCGGCTCAGGACGAGGCCGCGGCCTGTTTCGGCTGTTCCGGCGCACCCAACACAAACCCCTCATAGCCCTTCGCCGCGACGTCGTCGCAGATCTGCCGGTAGACGCCGACGCCGCCGATATAGGGCATGAAGATCTGCGGCTTGCCGGGGATGTTGGCGCCCATGTACCAGGAGTTCGCCTGCGGATACAGCGTGCCTTGCGCCACCTCGTTGACATGGGCCACCCAGCGGTCTTCGGCCTCGCGGTTCGCCTCGATGCTGGCCAGCTGATTGTCGCGCAGATAGCCGATGCAATCGGTGATCCAGTCGACGTGCTGTTCGATCGACACGATCATGTTGCTGAGCACCGAGGGGCTGCCGGGGCCGGTGATGACGAACAGATTGGGAAAGCCCGCGCTCATCAGGCCGAGATAAGTCCGCGGCCCTTCGGCCCATTTCCGGTTCAGCGTCATTTCGCCGCGGCCGACGATCTCGATCTTCGCCACCGAGCCGGTCATCGCGTCGAAACCGGTGGCGAACACCAGCGCGTCGAGTTTGTAGTGCTGGTTTGCGGTGCGCAGGCCATCGGGCAGGATGCAGGCGATCGGATCGGCGCGCAGATCGACCAATTCGACATTGGGGCGGTTGAAGGTCGCATAATAATCGGTATCGACGCAGATCCGCTTCGAGCCGACCGGATGGCTGTCCGGCTGCAACAATCTGGCGACCTTCGGATCCTCGACGATCTCGGCGATGCGCTCGCGGATAAAATCGGCCGCGGTGTCGTTGGCATGCCTGTCGAGGGTCAGATTGTTGTAGACCCCCATGAAGGTCAGCCCACCGCTGGTCCAGCGCGCCAGATATTTGTCGCGGCGCACCGCGTCGGGATCGTCGAGCGCGCCGCGATCGGGCAGCGGCTGGACGATGCCGTTGCGCATGTCCTGCCGGGCCTTGCGGCGGATCTCCGGATAATTGTCGCGGAATGCCTGGCGTTCCTCCGCGGTCAACGGGGCATTGCGCGCCGGCACCGAGAAATTCGCGGTGCGCTGAAACACCGTGAGCCGGCTGGCCTGTTCGGCGATGATCGGTATCGACTGGATCGCCGAAGATCCGGTGCCGATCACGCCGACGCGCAAGCCGGTGAAGTCGACCGGCGCGTGCGGCCAGTTTCCGGTGTGATAGATCTGGCCCTCGAAGCGATCGAGGCCGTCGATCTCGGGCATCCGGGCGTTGGACAGGCAGCCGGTGGCGAGGATGACATATTGCGCGGTGACGCGCGCGCCGTCGGAGGTCGTCACCGTCCATCGCTGCGTCGCCTCGTCGAACAGTACGGAGCCGACGCGCGTGTTGAACTGGATGTCGCGGCGCAGGCCGAAACGGTCGGCGACATGGCCGGCATAGGCCAGGATCTCCGGCTGCGGCGCGTAGCGCTCGCTCCAGTCCCATTGCTGCTGCAATTCGTCGGAGAACGAATAGGAATATTGCATGCTCTCGACGTCGCAGCGCGCGCCGGGATAGCGATTCCAGTACCAGGTGCCGCCGACGTCGCCGCCCTGCTCATAGACCCGCGCCGAAAACCCGCGCTGGCGCAGCCGGTGCAACTGATACATGCCGGCAAAGCCGGCGCCGACCACCACGACGTCGAAATGGTCACTGGGGCTGTTGCTGGGGTGAGGCTGCGACACGGCCATTGGTTTCTCCCGAACGTTTTTGTTTTGTTGGACACAGCATTCCCTTGGTGAAGGTCATGCGCAAGTGGCATCGCGCGACGGGACGCGCGGATATTTTGCATGGCGGAATGCGTAGCCTCGTGACGAGGCGCGCATGACTGGCGCAGCGACGAGAACCCGGAGCTCAAGGTCGCCATTGCGAGGAGCGTAGCGACGAAGCAATCCAGGCTTTGCCTGCGGCTCTTGATTGCTTCGCGTTCGGCCGGCGCGCGCGCCGGCCTCGGCTCGCAATGACGGTCATCCTTGGTTAGTTTTTCGGTCAACGCTCACGGGATCAGGCCCTGCCAGCTTGGCAGCGCCTGTGCGGATGCGCTAGCGTGCATCCGCGAGCGGACGGTGGGCCACCCGGCGCGTAACGCATCGTCGATCGCCAAAGCCACAATAAGAAAAGCGACAACAAAAATGGCAACAGCCCAACTCGATCCCGCCCGCATTCCCGTCATTGTCGGCATCGGCGAAATCGCCGACCATCCAAAGGACCTCAGCGCAGGGCTGGAACCGCTGGCGCTGCTGCAGGAGGCAATCATGCGCGCCGGGCAGGACAGCGCCGCGGCACTGATCGGCGAGGTCGACTCGCTCGACATCGTCAACTTTCTGAGCTGGCGCTACAGCGATCCGGCACAGCAGCTCAGCGCGCGGCTTGGCGTCAAGCCGGCGCATGCCTATTACGGCCCGGTCGGCGGCGAGAGCCCGATCCGTTTTATTCACGAAGCCGCGCTGCGGATCGCGCGCGGCGAATCCAGCGTTGCCGTGGTGTGCGGCGCCGAGGCGCAATCGACCGCCACCAAGGCGCAGCGCGCCGGGGTCACGCTGCCATGGACGCCGTTCGCCCATGACGTGCCGGAGCCCAAGCGTAACGCGGCGTTTCAGCAGCCGATCGCGACCACGCTCGGCGTGGCACGGCCGATCACGGTCTATCCGCTCTACGAGGCCGCCAGCGCCGCGCATTGGGGCCAGACCCCGCGCCAGGCCTTGGCCGAGTCCGGCGAATTATGGGCGCGCTATTCCGAGGTCGCGGCGCATAATCCCAATGCCTGGATCAAGCGCGCCCGGTCGCCCGACGAGATCACCACGCCATCTGCCGACAACCGGCTGATCGCCTGGCCCTATACCAAGCTGATGGTCGCCAATCCGAGCGTGAACCAGGGCGCCGCGGTGCTGCTGACCTCGCTGGCGCGCGCCCGCGAAGCCGGCATCGCCGAGGATCGGATGGTCTATCTTCACGGTGGCGCCTCGGCCGAGGAGCCGCGCGACTATCTGGCCCGTGATCAGTTCTATCACAGCCACGCCCAGAACGCGGTGCTGGCGGCGATCATGGCGCTGGTCGGCGGGCGCGCCTTTGACGCCATCGAGCTGTATTCGTGCTTTCCGGTGGTGCCGAAAATGGCGCGGCGGACGTTGGGGCTGGGCGCCGACGTGCAGCCGACCGTGACCGGCGGGCTGACCTTCTTCGGCGCGCCGCTCAACACCTATATGACCCACGCCGCCTGTGCGATGGTGCGCAAATTGCGCGATGGCGCCAGGCTTGGGCTGTTGTACGGGCAGGGCGGCTTCGTCACCAAACACCATGGCCTGGTGTTGTCGCGAGAGCCTGCTGAATCGGCGCTGGCGCAGGATGTCAGCGTCCAGGCCAAGGCCGACGCCGCGCGCGGCGAGGTGCCGGCCTTCGTCACCCAAGCCAGCGGCGACGGCATCGTGGAGAGTTTCACCCTGATCTATCGCGGCGCTAACGAGATCGAGCATGGCGTGGTGATGCTGCGCACGCCCGAGGGCGCCCGCGCGCTGGCCCGGGTGCCGGCGCAGGACGCAGCCACGCTGGCGCATCTGACCGACATGGATCGCACGCCGGTCGGCACGCACGGGCCGATCAGCACCGCCGCCGACGGCGTGCTGGAGTGGCGGGCCGGCTGATCGGACTTAGTTCACCTGCCGGTCCTTGCCGCTCCAATACGGGGCGCGCAGATGCCGGCGCAGGATCTTGCCCGAGGCGTTGCGCGGCAGCGCCGGGATGAAGTCGATCGATTTCGGCGTCTTGAAGCCGGCGATGCGGCTGCGGGTGAAGGCGATGATATCCTGCGCGGTGGCTTCCTTGCCGGGCTTCATCACCACCATCGCCTTGACGGCTTCGCCCCATTGCTCGTCGGGCACGCCGACCACCGCGACTTCGGCGACGTCCGGATAATCGCAGATCGCGCTCTCGACTTCGGCCGGATAGATATTCTCGCCGCCGGAGATGATCATGTCCTTGATGCGGTCGTGGATATAGAGATAGCCATCTTCGTCCTGATAGCCGGCGTCGCCGGTGCGCAGCCAGTTGTCGGCGTCGATGGTTTTCTGCGTCGCTTCCGGCAGATTCCAGTAGCCGGCCATGTTGGAGCCGGAGCGGGTGGCGATCTCGCCGACCTCGCGCGGCGGCAGGCGGTTGCCGTCGGGATCGAGGATCGCGATCTCGACCCCGGGCAGCGCCTTGCCGGCCGAGCGCATCCGCTCCAGCCCCTCAACATGATCCTCGGGCGCCAGCGCCACGATGGTGCCGGTGGTCTCGGTCATGCCGTACATCTGCACGAAGCCGCATTTGAACACCTCGATACATTCCTTCAGCAGCGCGGCCGGAATCGGCGAGGCGCCGTACAGCATGTATTTCAGCCGCGAGAAATCGACCTCGCGGGCGCGCGGCTGCCGTACCACGAATTGCATCGCGGCCGGCACCATGAACAGCTTGGTGATCCTGGCGTGTTCGAAGAAGTCGAGAATTTTGGTCGGATCGAATTCGCGGGCGATCACGCCCTTGGCGCCATGATAGATCCCCATCATGCCCCAGCCGGAGCCGCCGATGTGGAACACCGGCATCGCCACCAGCGAGACATCCTCGGTCGACCATCTGTTCCAGTCCGGCTTGTTGTCCTGCCCGGCGCGGACCAGCGACAGGAAGTTGGCGTGGGAGAGCATCGCGCCTTTCGGCTTGCCGGTGGTGCCGGAGGTGTAGAGCTGGATCGCGATGTCGGTGGGCCCGATCGCGATGTTCGGATCGTCCGCCGGCTGGGCGTCGCGCCATGTGGCGAAATCCTGCCATTCCGGCGCGCCGCCCTCGGTGGTGATGATGTGGCGCACGCCGGGTATCTGCGCCTTGATGCCGCGGACCTGGTCGACGAATTCCGGGCCGACGAACAGGATCGCCGCCTTGCAGTCCTCGACGATGAAGGCGATCTCGGGAGCCGCGAGCCGCCAGTTCACTGGTGCCATCACCACATTGGCCTTGATGGCGCCGAGCAGCAGCTCGAAATAGATGTCGCTGTTCTTGCCGAGATAAGCGACGCGCTCGTGCGGCTTGACGCCGGACGCAACCAGCGCATGGGCGATCTGGTTGGTGTGGGCATCGAATTGCGCGAAGCTGGTTTGCCGCCCCTCGAATTCGAACAGCACCTCATCGCCGCGCGCGGCCGCCTGCGCGCGGACCACGCCGGCAAGCGTGTTCGGCTCCTGGCTCTCGGACATTGTCGCTCCCTGGAGGTTTTTATTAGTTGCTTGTTGTTGCCAGAAAGTCTGCCGCGGTTTGCGGGCAAACACAAGCGGGAGGGAGCGAGCTGGGGTGTCGAGCGGCGGCGGAGTGATTAGTTGTTTGACGCTCGCGCAAAACATCCCTCCCCCTTGCGGGGAGGGTGGCCGGCCGTAAGGCCGGTCGGGTGGGGGAAGGCCACGTGCGCTGGCTCGGGGACCCCCACCCCCGACCCCTCCCCGCAAGGGGGAGGGGAGCCACGGGGAGTCAACGACGATAGCAGCGAGACGCTACCCCCGTTGCGCGCGGTCCTTTTCGTTTTGCGCCTTGATCGAGTCACGGGCCTGGGTCCAGTCGGCGTCGCTCCAGTCGCGCAGCTGATAGAAATTGCCGCCCATGGCCAGGCCCTGACCGCCATCCATCGCGATGGTCTCGCCATTGATCCAGTCGCAGCCGCCGGAGATCAGGAACACCGCGACGTTCTGCAGTTCCTCCATGGTGCCGACCCGGCCCATCGGATTGAGCGCCTTGGTGCGGGCGCCGGCCTCGTCGCCAGGCTTGATCCGCTTGCTCATGCCTTCGGTGGGAATTTCGCCCGGCGCAATGGTGTTGAGCCTGATGCCGTAGCGGCCCCATTCGGTGGCCAGCGACATCGTCATGGCGTGGATCGCCGATTTGCTCATCGCCGACGGCACCACATAGGGGCTGCCATTGCGGACCCAGGTGGTGGTGATCGACACCACATTGCCGCGATGGCCGCCCGCGATCCAGCGCTTGCCGACCGCGTGGGTGACGTAGAACGTGCCGTGCATCACGATATTGGCGACCGCGTCGAAGCCACGCGGGCTCAATTCCTCGGTCCGCGAGATGAAATTGCCGGCAGCGTTGTTGATCAGGTCGGTGAGCGGACCACCCTCGAAGATGGTCTCGACCATGTGGTCGACCGCGGCGGAATCGCGGATGTCGACCCCATAGGTCATCACCTTGCCGCCGAATTCGGCCATCAATTCGGTCGCGGTGTCGTCGCACACGCCCTTGCGGCGGCCGCAGATGTGGATTTCAGCGCCGAGGCTGAGGAAACGCGCCGCCATCGCTTTGCCGAGGCCGGTGCCGCCGCCGGTGATCAGGATGCGCCGGCCTGCCAGAAGTTGATCATTGAACATGGGAGCTGCCCGGAAAGAGGAAGGTTGCAGTTAATTAGGCGATTGACTAAATCCCGACAACGCTTTTTTGTGGCGCCATAATAAAACGGGCAGGAGACCCCTCAATGGATGATCGCGTTGCGGTAACGATCACGGATGGCGTGGCCGACGTCCGGCTGGTGCGGGCCGACAAGATGAATGCGCTCGACGCCGCGATGTTCGAGGCGCTGGTCAAGACCACCGAGCGGCTGGCGAGCGAGAAGGGTCTGCGCGCGGTGGTGCTGAGCGGCGAGGGCAAGGCGTTCTGCGCCGGGCTCGACATGGGCCGCTTCGCCGCGATGAAGGAGAGCGGCGGCAATGGCGTGCCCGGCGGCGAGTTCCGCGACCTCACCAAGCGCACCCATGGCCTTGCCAATGCCGCCCAGCAGGCGGTGTGGGGCTGGCGGATGCTGCCGGTGCCGGTGATCGCCGCGATCCACGGCGTCGCCTTCGGCGGCGGCTTCCAGCTCGCGCTCGGCGCCGACATCAGGTTGCTGACCGCGGATACGCGGATGTCGATCATGGAAATCAAATGGGGGCTGGTGCCGGACATGGCCGGCACGCCGATCCTGGCCTCTTTGGTGCGCGACGATATCCTGCGTGAGCTGACCTATACCGGACGGATCTTCTCGGCCCAGGAGGCGATGAGCTACGGTTTGGCGACGCAGATCGTCGACGATCCGCGCGCCGCCGCGCTGCAGATGGCACGCGATATTGCCGGCAAGAATCCGGACGCGATCCGCGCCGCCAAGCGGATGCTCAACAATCTGTCGGTCGATCCCGGCCCGGCGCTGCTCGCCGAAAGCGTCGAGCAGCAAAAGCTGATCGGATCGACGAATCAGCTCGAGGCGGTGCGCGCCAATATTGAAAAACGCGCGCCGCGCTTCGCAGACGTGTGACCAACAAACGATCCCCGTCATTGCGAGGAGCACTTGCGACGAAGCAATCCAGTCTTCGCCTCCAGCCCTGGATTGCTTCGCTTCGCTCGCAATGACGGTAAGCCTCATCCTCATGGCTTGAGACGCGCGAAGACGCGCTCCCCACATGAGGACCTCGCAACCCGACGAAAGATCGGAATAGACAATGCAAACATCCCCTCTGTTTCACGGCATCATCTCCGGCGAGCGTCGCCGCTCGTTCGACGAGGTCGATGCGCGCGTCGCCCGCATTGCCGGCGGCTTGCAGCAGCTGGGCGTCAAGCCCGGTGACAGCGTCTGCGTGCTGATGCGCAACGACATCGCCTTCATCGAGGTCGCCTATGCGGTGATGATGCTGGGGGCCTATGCGGTGCCGGTCAATTGGCATTTCAAGCCGGAGGAAATCGCCTATGTGGTCGGCGATTCCGGCTCGCGCGTGCTGCTCGGCCATGCCGATCTGCTGCACGGGCTCGACGCCGTGACCGCCACCGGAATCACCGTGCTCAGCGTGCCGACGCCGCCGGAAATCCTGTCGAACTACAAGATCGATCCGGACCCTCTGGCTGCGCCGGCCGGCGCGATCGATCTCGATTCATGGGCAGCCAAGCAGGCGCCCTATGCCGGACCAAAGCTGCCGCAGCCCTCGAACATGATCTACACCTCCGGCACCACCGGCCATCCCAAGGGGGTGCGGCGCAACGCGCCGACGCCGGAGCAGGCCGCCAATGCCGAAGCGATGCGGGCGATGATCTATGGGCTGAAGCCCGGGGCCCGCACGCTGCTGCCGGGGCCGCTGTACCATTCGGCGCCGAACGCGTTCGGGCTGCGTGCCGGCAGACTCGGCGGCGCGTTGGTGCTGATGCCGCGCTTTGCGCCGGAGGAGTTTTTGCAACTCGTGCAGGACCAGCAGATCGACACCGCCTTCATGGTGCCGACCATGTTCATCCGGCTGATGAAGCTGCCGCAGGATGTCCGCGACAAATACGACGTCTCGTCGCTGCGCCATATCATCCACGCGGCAGCGCCTTGCCCGGCCGAGGTCAAGCGGGCGATGATCGAATGGTGGGGGCCGGTGATCTATGAATTCTACGGCTCCACCGAATCCGGTGCCGTCACCTTCGCCAGCTCCGAGGATGCGCTGAAGAAGCCCGGCACCGTCGGCAAGATCGCGCCCGGCGCCGAACTCAAATTCGTCGACGACGACAACAACGAATTGCCGCAGGGGCAGATCGGCGAGA
This sequence comes from Rhodopseudomonas sp. BAL398, assembly GCF_033001325.1. Lineage (NCBI taxonomy): Bacteria > Pseudomonadati > Pseudomonadota > Alphaproteobacteria > Hyphomicrobiales > Nitrobacteraceae > Rhodopseudomonas > Rhodopseudomonas sp. BAL398. The sequence goes on along the minus strand of NZ_CP133111.1, from coordinate 2,396,586 downwards.
TCTTCTCGCGGATCCCCGGCAATCCGGATTTCACCTATCACAACAAGCCGGAGAAGCGCGCCGAGATCGACCGCGACGGCTTCATCACCTCGGGCGACGTCGGCTATATCGACGAAGACGGCTACGTCTTCATCTGCGACCGCAAGCGCGACATGGTGATTTCCGGCGGCGTCAACATCTACCCGGCGGAGATCGAGGCCGTGCTGCATGCCGTGCCCGGGGTGCATGACTGCGCGGTGTTCGGGATCCCCGATGCGGAATTCGGCGAGGCGCTGATGGCGATGCTGGAGCCGCAGCCCGGCGTCACGCTGCACCCGGATTTCATCCGCGCCGAATTGAAGAAGGCGCTGGCCGGCTACAAGGTGCCCAAGCACATCGAGATCATGGACCAGCTGCCGCGGGAGGATTCCGGCAAGATCTTCAAGCGGCGGCTGCGCGACCCGTATTGGGCCAAGGCGGGACGGGCGATCTGATGTCGAGCGTTTTCGAGCGAAGCGGGTACCGGTTCGCGTGAAGAAACCGCGTCAAAACAAGAATCCAGAGCTCCGGTTCTGATCTATCAGAGCCGGGATGGCTCTAGCCGGTGGCGGTCTTGACCCGCGATTCGGCGCTCTCGGGGGCCGACCGCATCGGTTCGGACAGCAACGCCGCCCGCACCATCCGCGCGAGATCGGACTTGCGATAGGGCTTTGGCAATAGCAGCACGCCGGCGTCGAGGCGGCCGTGATGGACGATGGCGTTTTCGGTGTAGCCGGAGGTGTAAAGAACTCTCAGCGGGCGAAACGTCGATATGGCGCCGGCAAGCTGCCTGCCGTTGAGGCCACCCGGCATGATCACGTCGGTGAACAGCAGATCGAACGCCGCGCCCTCCTCGGCTTGCGCCAGCGCGGTCTTGCCGTCGGGCGCCGCGATGGTTCGGTAGCCAAGGCTGTGCAGCTGGGCGACCACGAAGTCGCGCACCAGGGCGTCGTCCTCGACGACCAACACGGTCTCGCTGCCGCCCTCGACTGGCGCGGCGACCGCTGCGGCGTCCGCCTTGGTGCCGGCGCGCGGCAAATACAGCCGGATCGTGGTGCCGTGGCCTTCCTCGCTGTAGATCTTGATATGCCCGTTCGACTGTTTGACGAAGCCATAGACCATGCTGAGGCCGAGACCGGTGCCCTTGCCGACCGCCTTGGTGGTGAAGAAGGGGTCGAACACCTTGTCGCGCAGCTGGACCGGGATGCCGGTGCCGGTATCGCTGACGGCGATCATCACGTAGGGGCCGGGTCGGGCGTCGGGATTGTGGATTGCATAGGACTCGTCGAGCACCACATTGCCGGTCTCGAGCATCAGCTTGCCGCCATTCGGCATGGCGTCGCGGGCATTGACGGCGAGGTTGAGCAAGGCGGCGGAAAGCTGCGACGGATCGATGTCCGCGGGTTCGGTGTCCTCTTCCAGCATCGAGTCGATCTCGATGTGCTCGCCCAGCGTCGGTCGGAGCATTTGCTTCAAGCTGAGAACCATGGCGTTGACGTCGACACTGGTGGGCTGCAGCGGTTGCTTGCGGGCGAATGCGAGCAAATGCCGCGTCAGGTCGGCGCCGCGGTCGGCGGCTTGCGCGATCATCTGAACGAAGGCGACAAGTTCCGGCCGGTCGCCGAGGTCTTCGGTCAAGATCTCGGCCGTGCCGGCAATGACGGTCAGCATGTTGTTGAAATCGTGCGCCACGCCGCCGGTGAGCTGGCCGATCGCTTCGAGCTTCTGCGACTGGTGAAGCTTGCGCTCGGTCGCCCTGATCTCGGTGACGTCGCGGAACACCACCACAGCCCCGCCGGCTTTGGTGCCCGACTCATCCTGGATCGGACGCGCGCTGCCCAACACCTGGACGGTCTTGCCGGACTCGCGACGCCGGTAGATCAGCTCGTAATTGTCCACGATTTCGCCGCGCAAGGCGCGCGAGGTCGGCCATTGCTCCGGCGCAAGCAGCGTCGTGCCGTCCGGCAGATAGATGTCGTACAGATCGCGCCATTTGGTGCCGGTCACATTCAATGACCCGAGCAGTTCCTGATTGGCGCGGTTGGCGTAGACGATGTTGCCATCGCGATCGATCAGCAGAACCGAATCTGCCATCGCCGTCATGATGCTCTCGAACACGTCTTTCTCGTGCCGAATCGCGGCGTTCTTCGCGCTCACCTCCTGAATCATTTTGTTGAAGGCGCGCGCCAGCACGCCGACCTCGCCGCTGGCGTGCGCCGGCAGCTGCATCGGCTCGCCCGCCGCAAAGGCCGCCGCCGCCGCGGTCATCTGGCTCAGCGGCCGGGTCAGCGTTCGGGTCAGCGCATATCCGAGCAGCACCGCGGCCAGCACCGCGGCGGAGCCGCCGAGCAGGATCGAATCGCGGGCGGCCGCAACCAGCACGGCGACAATCTTGCTTGCCGGCATGACTTCGACCACCGACATCGGCGCGGCGTCCTTCACCCGCGCCGCGGCAAAACCCACGGCAAATCTTTCACCCTGGCTGTTCTCGACGATGGCCGGGTTGGTGGGGTTTTGCGGCCCCGAAGCGAGGGCGCCCGCGAGGCTCGGAAAATCGTCCTGGATGCGGGAGGCCTTGCCGAATTCGAATGCGAAGGCTCGCCCCTGATCCGGATCGACCAGATATTCGCCGCGGTCGTTCACCACATACACTTTGGCAAACGGATTGGCGGGGTCCGTCATCTGGGCGAACGCCGGTCGCAGGTCCAGATTGGCGATCAGCAGGCCGTACCTTGTGCCGTCGGGGGCGAATAGCGGTGTCGAGATTCTCACCACCGGGGTGTGCGGCGTCTGGATCTCGCCGTGCTCCCGGTTGAGCTCGACCGGCGAGATCAGGATCGCGCCATCGGGGGCCGCCAGCGCCTGCTTGAAATATCCGGTGTCGCCCTTGCGCTGCAATTCGGCGTCCGGCACGATTCGAACGGTGCCGTCTTGCCGCCGTTCGACCCTGACGACTTCGCGGCCCTGGTCGGCCAGCCCGATGATCCGATATTGATAGAACTCCGGCTTGACCTCGAGCTCGACCGCCAGCCGCGCGGCGATCCGGGCGCGCCATTGCGCCAAGGTTTGGCCGCCGACGCTGGGAAGCGACGGATCGAGGCCCAGCGCCATGATCTCGTCGATGCCGATGATGCGGCGAAAGCCTTTCACGTCGGCCCGGGCACCGCTGATGCTGTTGGCAAGATCGACGGCGCGGGCGCGCGCATTGGCGTCGATCCGCACCAAATAACGCGGGATCGCCACGCCCGCGACGCTGCGATAGCCGAGATACCCGACGGTCGCGGCGGTCAGGACGACCAGCAAGATCACTGACAAGATCAGCCGGGTCGAGATTCTCAGTCCCTCGCGCACGCGAAATCTCCTCCGAGGTTGCAATGCTAGGACGGTTCGCGATTGTGTCGCAATGCGTAGTTTTACAGAATCAGACCGCGTCACCCGTTCGAAATTACCAGCAAATCCTGGAAATTCTTCGAAAAAGCTGGTCGGACGCGCATTGACCCGGAGGATGGGCGGCATTCTCACGACCCCCGAAACCCAATTCAGCGAAAGTGGAACTTGATCGTCGGTGCCTCGTTGCAACCCGCAGGAACCGGTCGGCGCGGGTGTCTCGCCCAATCGGGGGCCATCGACGGTCGCGTTGACCGCCGTCAATTGCCTTCCTTGACTAGGTGACTGAGCGACCAACGCACGCCCGATCCGCCACTTTCGCTGGAGCGCGACATGACCAGCCAGCCTATCGACGATCTGCAGCCCGGCCCGCCATCGCCGACCTGGCGTTCCGGATTCCGCGACTTCCTGATGGATGACTGGCCTTATCTGTCGATGCTGGCGCTTGCGCTGTTCGGGGTGGCCTATACCAGCATCAGCGAAACCAGAGCCTATTGGATCGCCCTGGCTCCGTTCATCGGGCTGATCTGTGTGGTCACCGGTTGGGACGTGGATGTGAGCAAGGAGGCGCGGTGGCGGCTCGTGCTGACCCAGATCCTGCACTGGTCGGCGGTGCTGGTGACAATGGTGCTGATGCCGGTCACGAATGTCAGCGTCGTGAGCGGCGGCAATCTCGGGGCGCTGTCGGCGCTCACCCTGGTCGCCTTGGGGACCTTCACGGCCGGCGTGCACACCTCGTCCTGGCGGATCGCGCTGGTCGGTCTGATCCTGGCCGCCAGCGTGCCGGGGATCGAATTGCTGCAACAATCCGCGCTCTTGATTCTGATGGTCGTCGTGGTTCTGACGGCAGCGATCGCGCCGTTCGTCTGGCACGCACGCAAGAGCAAGAAGGCTGCGTCCGAGCCGGAAGCGCGCCCGGTCGAGCCGGCGCCAGACCCGGTGGCGCCATCGCCGCAGGAGCCGGCGGATCGCATCGACGACAGACTCGCTTCGCGCGCGGATGTCATTGACGCCCCGGTCGTAGCCGATCCCAGCTATCCCGAGCCCGGCACGCCGGCGCGCCAGGCGCCGCCGTTTTCTTGATCTTGCGCCTGGCGTGAAAAATTGCGACGTGGGGAGGCCGGCAAATTCCTGGAGCATCCCGATGTCGCCCATGGTCATGCCATCCAATCCCGACGTCCAGGCCGCCCGCGCCGACGAGATCTTCGAGGACGACGCGCAATTGCGCAGCGACATCCGGCTGCTCGGCCGGATTCTCGGCGATACCGTCCGCGATCAGGAGGGCGAGGACGTATTCGACCTGGTCGAGCGGATCCGGCAGACCTCGATCCGGTTTCATCGCGACGACGACCGGACGGCGCGCCGCGAACTCGAGGATATTCTCAACGGCATGTCGACCCCGGATACCGTCCGGATCGTCCGCGCCTTCAGCTATTTCTCCCACCTCGCCAACATTGCCGAGGATCACAACTCGATCCGGCAGATGCGTGCGGGCTCGACCGCGGGCGCGGCGCCGCGCGCCGGGATGCTGGCCCGTACTTTGACCCATGCCCGCGAGGCCGGTATCAGCGCCCGCGACTTGCGGCAGTTTTTTAAGCAAGCGCTGGTCAGCCCGGTCTTGACCGCGCATCCGACCGAGGTCCGGCGCAAGAGCACGATGGACCGCGAGATGGAGATCGCCGCGGTGCTGGATCGGCGCGAGCGGGTCCAGCTCACCGCCGACGAAATGGCGCTCAGCGAAGAGCAGCTGCGGCGCGCGGTGCTGACATTGTGGCAGACCAATCTGCTGCGTCGGACCAAGCTGACCGTGCTCGACGAGGTCACCAACGGGTTGTCATTCTACGATTATACCTTCCTTCGTGAAGTCCCCCGTCTGCATGGCGTGCTCGAGGATCGCCTCGTCGCCGAAGAGGCGGCGGAAGGGGGCGAGCCTGGCGAGGAGCTGGCGACCTTCCTGCATATGGGAAGCTGGATCGGCGGTGATCGCGACGGCAATCCCTTCGTCACCGCCGAGGTGATGCGCGGCGCGCTGCGCCTGCATAGTACGCGGGTGCTGCGGTTCTATCTTGACGAGCTGCACGCGCTGGGCTCCGAATTGTCGCTGGCGTCGCATCTGGCCGCCATCTCCGACGATCTGCGCGCGCTGGCGGCGGCGTCGCCCGACACCTCGCCGCATCGCCGCGGCGAACCCTATCGGCTGGCGGTCTCCGGGATCTATGCGCGGCTGGCCGCGACCGCGTTGAAGCTCAAGGTCGAAACCATCCGCGCGCCGGTCGCGACCGCCGCGCCCTATGCCAGCGTGCGCGAGTTCCGCAACGATCTCGACATTCTCAACCGCTCGCTGTTGGCCGACAATTCCAGCGTGATCGCGCGCGGCCGGCTGCGGCTGCTGCGCCGCGCGGTGGATTGCTTCGGCTTCCATCTGGCGAGCCTCGATATGCGGCAGAATTCCGCGGTGCATGAGCGCACCATCGCCGAACTGATGGACGCGGCGAGGCCCGGCCATTCCTATCTGGCGTTGAACGAGGACGCCCGGATCGCCGTGTTGACCGCCGAATTGCGCGGCATGCGGCCGCTGACATCGGTGTTCGTCAAATACAGCGACGAGGCCGTCGGTGAACTCGCGGTGCTGCACGAGGCGGCTTCGGCGCACGCGATGTACGGCGCCTCGGTGATCCCGCAATGCATCATCTCGATGACCCAGGGCGTTTCCGACATGCTCGAGGCGGCGTTGCTGCTCAAGGAGGTCGGGTTGATCGATCCGGCGGGCCGCAGCGCGCTCAACGTCGTGCCGCTGTTCGAGACCATCGAGGATCTGCAGGCCTGTGCGCCGATCATGGACCGGCTATTGTCGATTCCGGAATATCGCCGGCTGGTCGATAGCCGCGGCGGCGTCCAGGAAGTGATGCTGGGCTATTCCGACAGCAACAAGGATGGCGGCTTCGTCACCTCGGGCTGGGAGCTGTACAAGGCCGAGATCGGGCTGATCGAGGTGTTCGAGCGCCACGGCGTGCGGTTGCGGCTGTTTCACGGCCGCGGCGGTTCGGTCGGCCGCGGCGGCGGGCCGAGCTATGACGCGATCCTGGCGCAGCCCGGCGGCGCGGTGAACGGTCAGATCCGCATCACCGAACAGGGCGAAATCATCTCCAGCAAATATTCCAACGCCGAGGTCGGGCGCAACAATCTGGAAATCCTCACCGCCGCGACGCTGGAAGCTAGCCTGCTGCAGCCGCGCCGCAGCGCGCCGCGGCCGGAATATCTCGAGGCGATGGAGCAATTGTCGGCGCTCGCCTTCAAGGCCTATCGCGGGCTGGTCTACGAGACCGAGGGCTTTGTCGACTATTTCTGGGCCTCGACGGTGATCACCGAAATCTCGACGCTCAACATCGGCAGCCGGCCGGCCTCGCGCAAGAAGACCCGCGCGATCGAGGATTTGCGCGCGATCCCCTGGGTGTTTTCGTGGGCGCAATGCCGGCTGATGCTGCCCGGTTGGTACGGCTTCGGCAGCGCAGTGGAAGCCTGGGTCGCGGCGCATCCCGACCAGGGCATGGCGTTCCTGCAGGACATGGTTCGCGAATGGCCGTTCTTCCGCACGCTGCTGTCCAATATGGACATGGTGCTGGCGAAAAGCTCGATCGCGATCGCCTCGCGCTATTCCGAGCTGGTGCCGGACGAGGCGCTGCGTGCCAAGATCTTCGGCCGGATCCGCGCCGAATGGCACAGCTCGATCGAGAGCCTGCTCGACATCATGGAACAGGACCGGCTGCTGCAGGGCAATCCGTTCCTGGAGCGGTCGATCCGCAATCGCTTTCCCTATCTCGATCCCCTGAACCACGTTCAGGTCGAGCTGCTGCGCGCACACCGCAGCCACGATCCCGACGAGCAGGTGCTGCGCGGCATTCAGCTCACCATCAACGGCATCTCGGCAGGCTTGCGCAACAGCGGCTGACGCGGCGTAGTAACACGCCCGATTCCGCGCATGCGCGCAAAAATGCGTCGATGCGACCGCAATGCAGCGGTGATAGCACCGCCAATCCTGGAACAATCATCGCACTCCGACATTCTACCGACGGCTAATCAGGGCCGCTGGAGTTGATGATGGAACAAGGTTTTGCGACGGCCGTGCGGGCCGATGTGATCGAGCCCTCGGTATCGGGGGTGTCATGGGCTGCGATCCTGGCCGGTGCGGTGGCGTCCTGCGCGCTGACGCTGGTGATGTTGTCGTTCGGAGCAGGTGTGGGTTTCTCGGTGGTTTCCCCGTGGGGACATTCCGGCGTGTCGGCGACTACGTTCAAGATTGGCACCGGGCTGTATTTTATCGTCATCGCGATGATTTCCTCGGCTGTCGGCGGCTATCTGGCTGGCCGGTTGCGGACCAAATGGGTCGGCGTGCACAGCACCGAAGTCTATTTTCGTGACACTGCGCACGGCCTGCTGGCTTGGGCGGCCGCGACCATTGTGGGCGCTGCCTTGCTGGCGGCTCCGGCCGGCGCATTGATCGGCGGCGCCGGATCGGCCGCAACCCAGGTGGCGGCGCAAAGTGCCGGACCGATGGACGGCTATATCGACACCTTGCTGCGCGCCGATCCTGCGGCCCAGACCAGTGCCGGCGCGACTGATAATCGCGGCGAATTGCAGCGGCTGCTGACCGCGAGCTTCCGCGACGGCAGCGATCTCAGTGCAGCCGACCGCAGCTATCTGACCAAGGTGGTGGCGGCGCGAACCGGGCTCAGCCCGGCCGAAGCCGAGACCCGCGTCACCGAGGTCACCAACACCATCAAGGCTAATCTGGAAAAGGCCCGCAAGGCCGGCCAGCAGATTTCGATTTGGCTGACGCTGTCGCTGTTCATCGGCGCCTTCTCGGCGGCGCTGGCGGCCACCGAAGGTGGCGGCATGCGCGATGGGACATGGGGCAAGAACGCCCGCAACCGCAACACTCTCTCAACCGAAGGAGCGAAATAATGCCAATTCTCTTGTGGCTGGTCGGAATTCCGATTCCTCTCATCATCCTCATCATGCTGCTGCACTAAGCAGACCAAACCGAGACTGAGAACCAAGGAGGCGGCCCGCGGGTCGCCTCCTTTTTTGCGTGGTGCGCCAGATCGTCAGATCGGTCGAGCCGTCTTGGGCACGATCGATTGCCGGCCCGCGCTGCCATACCCGGCTACTATTTGGTAGCGCGGTAGTTAGTTCGCGGCCGGATTGCCAGGTAATTGCCTGCCGCAGAGGCATGTCGCCACTCAGTTCAAACTTTAGTCAGGATAGCTGCGGGTGGGCCAACAACGTTATTGAGACATGCTCACAGCCAATCGCGATGGCGATGGCTTGCGGGCCTTGGGTTTTGATAGCTGCAGGATTGGCCGGACAGCATCGGGCGCTCCCACGCAATGCTCCGCTGACGTCTCGTTCGATCGCCGACGATAAGGACGCTCCCGATGTTATACCTGCTGACGCATTACTGGATTTGGCTCGCGGTCGCACTGGTTGCTGGTGTGGTCACCCCGCTGCTGTCGAACCGATTGAATTGGGCTGCGGATCTCGCGGATTTTTGGCTGAAGCGGGTCGGCGTGGTTCTTGCCGTGCTGATCGTGCTGATCGTCGCGCGGACCATTGACGGCAGGCCCGGATTATTGCTGGAAGCTGCTTGCGCGCTGATCATCGCCTATCTGGCCGGAAGCCTCGTCGGCGGGGCTGCGGTGCGGTTGATGCCGGTGCGCTATGAGGGCTGGTGGATCGGGCTGTTTGCGACCGGCCTGATCTGGCTGGTCTTCGCCATCGTGGCCTATCCGACGATCGAGCCCGCGCTGCGCATACACGTCGCCGCGGCGGTGGAGAATGCGGGCGGCGATCCGCTCGATATCGACGTCGCCGGGCGCGACGTGTTGCTGCCGACCGACGTCGCCAAGCGCGCCGAACTGATCAAGGAAATTCGCCAGGTGCCGGGCGTCCGCCTGGTCGCGGATGTCGACAGCCTCAGCGGCGCTGCGCTGGCGGCCAAGACGGTCGCCAGGTTGGAGGCCGCCAAAGCCGAGGCCGCGGCCAGGGCCGAAGCTGCAGCACGGGCAGAGGCGGCGGCGAGCGCGCAAGCCATGGCGGCAGCCGAGGCTGCCGCGAAGGCGAAGGCCGCAGACGCGGCGGTCAAGGCCGCCACCGAGGCGAAGGCCGCCGCGGCGGCCGAAGCGGCGGCGAGGGAAGTTGCTGCCAAGGAGACTGCCGTCAAGGAAGCAGCAGCCAAAGAGGCTGCAGCGAAGGAGGCCGCCGACAAACCTGAGACGGATACATCCCAGCAGCTGGCAAATGCGGATTCCGCAAATCTCACCATCGCCAAGCCGGCGATTGCGACTGCGCCGCCGATGCTCGATGCCCCGGCCTGCCAGGCGGAAATACTGGCGCTGACGGCTCAGCAGAAAATCAATTTCGAGCGCGGTAGCGCCGAACTCGACAAGGACTCGCTGCCGGTGCTGGCCCAATTGGCCGCCGTGGTCGCGCGCTGCCCGGATGCTGCGATCGAGGTTGCGGGCTACACCGATTCAGCGGGACAGAAGGCGCGCAATCAGGCCTTGTCGCAGCGCCGCGCCGAAGCCGTGGTCGGTCGGCTGAGCAAGATCGGGATCGGCTCGGCCAAACTCTCCGCGGCAGGCTATGGCGCCGACAAGCCACTCGCCTCCAACAAAACCCCGGAAGGGCGCGCGCAGAATCGCCGCATCGAGTTCGTGGTGAAGTAGCAGCGGCGTGCCGGGCGCCCGACGCCGTCCTGCGCGTTGGGCAGCAGCGTTACGGCGAGGCGCTTCATCGAAATCGAGCCCCGTGCCCCGGATGCTGCGCAACGCGTCGCGCAGCGGCGCGGTGCGCTGCTGATCCGGGGCCCCGCTTGGGCGGCAACGGCTTGGCCCGGCAGCGTAGCGGGGGTCCCGGTTCAGCGCAGCAGCACGATGTGCTGCGCCGCGCCCGGGACACCTGTCTGTGGTCGCCGCTCAGATCGCATCCCAGTTGAAGATGTCGGCCGAGCGGTCGAGCTTGTAGAACGACGATTTCAGCGCCGGCATGCCGTGTTCGGCGATAGTCTGGCAGGTCCAGCCGCCGTCGCGGTGGATCGAGCGCAGCGGCCGCGACTGACCCATCAGGAAGATCTCGTTCATCCGCACCGCGAAGATCTGCCCGGTGACATCCTTGGCGGCGTCGCTGAGCAGGAATACCGACAGCGGCGCGATCTTCTCCGGGCCCATCTGCTGCATCCGGGCCACGCGCGCCTTTTCGTCTTCCGTCTCGGTCGGAATGGTGCCGATCAGCCGGCTCCAGGCGAAGGGCGAGACGCAATTGGAGCGGACGTTGAAGCGGTTCATGTCGAGCGCGATCGATTTCGACAGGCCGACGATGCCGAGCTTGGCGGCGGCGTAGTTGGCCTGGCCGAAATTGCCGATCAGCCCCGAGGTCGAAGTGAAGTGCACGAAACTGCCGCTCTCCTGCTCGCGGAACAGGCGCGCCGCGGCATGCGAGGTGTAGAACGAGCCCATCAGATGCACCTTGATCACCTGCTCGAAGGCGTCGATGCTCATGCGGTGAAAGATCGCGTCGCGCAGGATGCCGGCATTGTTCACCACGCCGTCGAGCTTGCCATAGGTGTCGACCGCCATCTTGATGATCTTGCTGGCCGGGACGGCTTCGGCGACGGTCTCGAAATTGGCGATTGCGGTGCCGCCGCGCTTCTTGATCTCCTCGACCACCTCGTCGGCCGGCGCGGCGTCGGTGCCGGAGCCGTCGGCGGCGACGCCGGGATCGTTGACGACGACCTTGGCGCCCTCGGCGGCGGCCAGCAGCGCGATCTCGCGGCCGATGCCGCGCCCGGCGCCGGTGACGACGATGACTTTGCCGTCGAGTGATTTGGTGGTGGACATGATTGTTTGCTCCCGTTGTTTCGGTCTGATTGTTGGCTGTCATTCCGGGGCGCGAGCGGCGTTAGCCGCGAGTGAACCCGGAATCCAGAGATGGTTGATCAGCTCGGGATTCCGGGCCTGCAGGCCAGCCGCCGGCCGACCTGCATCCCGGAACGATGGCTATGCCTCGTTGGTGAAGATGATCGTGCCCGACGCTGCGAACATGCCGCCGACGCCGTGGCAGACCGAGATCTTGGCGCCCGGCACCTGCGCCGGCGCGATGCCGCGCATCTGCCGCACGCTCTCCTGGAGGGCGTACATGCCGTACATGCCGGAATGCATGTAGCTTAGGCCGCCGCCATTGGTGTTGAGCGGCAGCTTGCCGCCGGGCCGCGTATTGCCGTCGGCGATGAATTTGCCGGTCTCTTCATGCGGCATGAAGCCGAGATCGCCGAGGCCGTAGAGCGGCAGATGCGCGAAGGCGTCGTAGATCATCAGATGATCGACGTCGCTGTGCGAAATCCCGGCTTCCTTGAAGGCGGTGGGACCCGCGGTGCGGAACGCGCGCGAGGAGTCGAAGGTCTGCATCTGGCTGACCATCGGGGTCTCGACGCTCTCGCCGGTGCCGAGGATATAGACCGGTTTTGTCTTGAAGTCCTTCGCTCGCTCCGCTGACGTGAGGATCAGGGCGCCGCCGCCATCGGTGACCAGGCAGCATTGCAGGATGCGGAACGGATAGGCGATCATCTTGGAGTTCAGCACGTCCTCGACGGTGATCGGCTTCTTCATCGTGGCGCGGGGATTCTTCGCCGCCCATTCACGCTGCACCACCGCCACCATGGCGATCTGCTCATGGGTGATGCCGTGGGTCTTCATGTAGCGCAGCACCGGGATCGGGAACATGCTGGGCGGGCCATAGACGCCGAACGGCGCCTCGAACTGGCCGTTGAGGCTGTCGGGCGGGGTGAAGCGCGGCTGCTTGCCGATCATCGACTTGCCGCTTTCGGCATGGGTGATCAGCACGGTCTTGCACAACCCGGCCTCGATTGCCGCCGCGGCATGGCGGACGTGCAGCATGAACGAACAGCCGCCGACCGAGGTCCCATCGACCCAGGTCGGCGTGATGCCGAGATAATGAGCGATCTGCTGCGGGGTCTCGACCGCGGTGGCGACGCCGTCGATGTCGGACGGCTTCAGCCCGCAATCGGCCATCGCGTTGAGCGCGGCATCGGCATGCAGCTGCAGCTGCGACATATTGGGAATGACGCCGAGTTCGGTGGTCTCGGCGGCGCCGACGACGGCAACTTGATTTCTGCGCATGATCTCAGCCTTTCGCCGGGCGGAATTGCGGAAGGGTGATCTGGTCGTCGAGCTTCTCGAATGCCACTTCCAGTTTCATGTCGAGTTCGAGCGCCTCCGGCGTCTGCGGACAATCCAGGATGTTGCTCATCATCCGCGGACCTTCGTCGAGCTCGACCACCGCGATCGCGTAAGGCGGGGTGAAGCCGGGCGCGGCGGGACGGTGATTGATGACATAGCTGTAGAGCTTGGCCTTGCCGGAGGCCTTGAACACGCTGACCTTGCGGCAGCCGCAGGCCGGGCAGAACGGCCGCGGCGGGAAATATACATTGGCGCAATCGTCACAGCGCTGCAGCCGCAATTCGCCGGCATTGGTGCCATCCCAGAAATGCTGGGTCTCGGGTGTGGGTTTGGGTTTGGCGCGGGCGGGTTCGGCCATATTTATTCTCTCCCTGCAAATCGGGCTGCGGGCCCGTTGATTGCGGTCTTGATGCGACATTTGACCCGGCAGCGTCAACGCCCCGCAGCGCAACGCATGGCCGTATCTGCTGGACGCACAGCGCGCAGGGCGGTCAGCTTCGGGCGGTTGCAACCGCTCAGGTCGGGTTGCGCCCGGCGGCGGCGCTGCCCGCGGGGCGTGGCGCGGAATTTCCCGATGTCACGGCGTTGCAATTTGTGGTGAAACAGCCATGGACAATGCGGGGCGGTGGGCGCAGCCGACATCACTTGGCCCCGCGGCCCGCAGATCGACCACGCTGAACAGGATGATCCATGACCTCGCTTCCCACGCTCGCCGCGCTCGCGGCCGATCTCGACGCCGGCCGCACCAGTGCGCGCCAATTGGTCGATCAATGCCTGGCCAGGATCGCCGACCCGAGCGGCGAGGGCGCGCGCGCCTTCGTTCACGTCGATACAAAGGCGGCGATCGAAGCCGCCGAGGCGATGGACCGGCTGCGCGCCGTCAAGGCGGCGCCGTCGCCCTTTGCCGGCATTCCGGTGTCGATCAAGGATCTGTTCGACATCAAGGGACAGGTCACCCGCGCCGGGTCGCGCGCGCTCGATGACAATCCGCCGGCGGACGCCGATGCGCCCACGGTGGCGCGGTTGCGCCGCGCCGGCTTCGTGGTGATCGGGCGCACCAACATGACCGAATTCGCCTATTCGGGGATCGGCATCAACCCGCATTACGGCACGCCGAAAAGCACCTGGCAGCGCCAGATCGGCCATGTCCCCGGCGGCTCCTCGGCGGGCGGCGCGGTCTCGGTCGCCGACGGCATGTCGCATGCGACGCTGGGCACCGACACCGGCGGCTCGTGCCGGATTCCGGCGGCGTTCAACGGCATCGTCGGCTTCAAGCCGACCCAGAGCCGGGTGCCGCTCGACGGCTCGGTGCCGCTGTCGTTCAGCCTCGACAGCATCGGTCCCCTGGCGCGCAGCGTGGCCTGCTGCGCCACGCTGGACGCGGTGCTGGCCGACGAGAAGGTGACGCCGTTGCGGCCGCGCCGGATCGCCGGGATGCGCCTGGCGGTGCCGACCACATTGGCGCTCGACGAGCTCGACGATGCGGTGGCTTCGGCGTTCGAGCGTGCGCTGGGGCTTCTGTCGGACCATGGCGCGCTGATCGAACGGATCGCGGTGCCGGAATTTCTCGACATCGCGCCGATGAGCGCCAAGGGCGGCCTCACCGCCGCCGAAAGCTATGCCTGGCATCGGTTTTTGATCGTCGCCCAGGGCGACGTCTACGATCCGCGGGTGCGCAGCCGCATCCTGCGCGGCGAGAGCCAGAGTGCCGCCGATTATGTCGACCTGATCCAGGCGCGCAAATCGCTGATCGCCCGCGCCAGCCAGCGGATCGCGCCCTATGACGCGCTGGTGCTGCCGACCACCGCCAACACCCCGCCGACGATCGCCGAGATGGCCGACGACAATGCGTTCACCAAGGCCAATCTGCTGGCCTTGCGCAACTGCACGCTGTTCAACATGATCGACGGCTGCGCGATTTCGCTGCCGTGCCATCGCGACGGTGAGGTTCCGGTCGGGCTGATGCTGGCCGGCATCGGCGGCTCCGACCGGCGGATTTTCGAACTCGCGGCAGGAATGGAAGACATCATCCGTGGTTGACATCACCTTCACGCTGGACGCCAACGGCGCCCGCACGCCAATGACGCTGCCGATCACCCAGACGGTGATCGCCGGCTGGACCGGCCGCGATCCGGTGGCGCGCGATCATCACATCGCCGAGCTCGAAGCCATCGGCATCGCGCGCCCGGCCTCGACGCCGATCTACTACCGGGTCGCCGCCGCGCGGCTGACCACCACGGCCAGCATCGAATGCAGCGGCGGTGAGTCCAGCGGCGAGGTCGAATTCGTGCTGATCGGCGCGCAAGGCCGCATTCTGGTCGGCGTCGGCTCCGATCACACCGACCGCAAGGTCGAAACCTACAACATCACGGTGTCCAAGCAGATGTGCGACAAGCCGATCGCGCCGCAGCTGTGGGACTTCGCCGAGCTCGCCGATCATTGGGACGCGATCGTGCTGCGCTCCTTCGCCACCATCGGCGGCGCGCGGCTGCTGTATCAGGAAGGCAAGCTCGACGGCATGCTGCCGGTCGACGAGTTGATCGCGCGCGGCTTCGGCGGCACCGGGCTGCCCGACGGCTGCGCATTGTTCGGCGGCACCTTCGCCGCCAAGGGCGGGATCAGGCCGGCGACGCGATTTGATTTCGAGATCGAGGACCCGGTGCTCGGCCGCGTGATCCGCCACGGCTACGACGTGATCGAATTGCCGGTGCTGGGCTGAAGCCGCGCGGGATGAGAGCCGCTCCCGCGGAAGAAACAGCGCGGCATCGCAAACGCGCTCTCTCTTATAGGGAGAGGGTTGGGGGAGGGGACACTTCCATAGGCAGGCCGTCCCCCCTCACCCGGCGCTACGCGCCGATCTCTCCCCGGTGGGGAGAGGTGAAGACGGATTCGCGGTGAGGTGATTCCTGGTCGTTGAATGGGTGTCTCGAATTCGTCATTCCGGCGCGCCAGGCGGCGATGCCGGCTCAAGCGCGGCATCGGAAACGCGCTCCCTCTCCCATGGGGAGAGGGCTGGGGGAGGGGTAAAGCCTCTCGTGACGCCGTAACCCCTCACCCGGATTGCTGCGCAATCCGACCTCTCCCCGGTGGGGAGAGGTGAAGAGGGCTTCGCGGTGAGATGATTCTCGATCGTTGAATGGGTGCCTTGAGTTCGTCATTGCGAGCGAAGCGAAATCCAGGGGCGCCAAGCGAGGACTGGATTGCTTCGTCGCAAGTGCTCCTCGCAATGACGACCTTGAAGGCTTGATCTCTTGATCGCGTTTTGAGTCAGACTCTCAGGATGAGGGCGGTGGTTGACGCGAGGACATCTCAGGCGCCGTGCTCAATATGGCAGTCCCACATAATTCTCCGCCAGCGAGGCGGTCGCGGCTTGCGAGCCGATCAGATAGTCCAGTTCGGCGCTCTGGATGCGGCCGCTGAAGCCGTCGCTGTCGGGGAAGCGGTGCAGCATCGAGGTCATCCACCAGGAGAAGCGTTCGGCCTTCCAGATCCGCTGGAGCGCGCGGCCCGAATAAGCATCGATCCCGGCCGAGGATTTCTCGCCATAGAATTCGCGCAACGCCGTCGACAGATAATGCACGTCGGAGGCCGCGAGGTTGAGCCCCTTGGCGCCGGTCGGCGGCACGATATGGGCGGCGTCGCCGGCCAGGAACAGTTTTCCGAACCGCATCGGCTCGGCGACGAAGCTGCGCAGCGGTGCGATGCTCTTTTCGATCGAGGGGCCGGTGACCAAGTGATCGGCGGCCTGCGGATCGAGCCGGCGTTTCAACTCGCCCCAGAACCGGTCGTCGGACCATTGCGCGATGTCGTCGTCGAGCGAGCACTGCACGTAATAGCGGCTGCGATGGGTCGAGCGCATCGAGCACAGCGCAAAGCCGCGCGGATGATTGGTATAGATCAGTTCCGGCGACACCGGCGGGGTCTCGGACAACAGGCCGAGCCAGCCGAACGGATAGACCCGCTCGAAATTGTGCACTGCGCTGGCGGGCACGCTCTGCCGGCTGACGCCGTGGAAGCCATCGCAGCCGGCGATGAAATCGCAGGACAGCTCATGGCTGACGCCGTGCTTGATATAGCGCACCGTGGGATGCTCGCCGTCGAAATCGTGCAGGCTGACATCGGCGGCGTCGTAAATCGTGGTCAGCCCGGCCGCCGCGCGCGCCTCCATCAGGTCGCGGGTCACCTCGGTCTGGCCGTAGACCGTGACGCTCTGGCCGCAGGCCTGTTTCAGGTCAATGCGATGGCGGGTGCCGCCGAACGCGATCTCGATGCCGTCATGCACCAGGCCTTCATGGTGCAATCGCCCACCGACGCCGGCCTCGTCGAGCAGCGCGACCGCGCTCTGTTCCAGCACGCCGGCGCGGATTCGCGACAGCACGTAGTCCGGATCCTTGCGCTCGAGAATGACGTTGTCGATGCCGTATTGGTGCAGCAACTGCCCGAGCAACAGTCCCGCCGGCCCCGCGCCGATGATTGCGATCTGTGTCCGCATTGTTTCCCCCCGTGGATCGCGCTGGCCTTCAGATTGGTCAACCGCCGTCTCCCCGGCGACCGTTAACCGGCTCGCCGCTCAGACTTGCAATGATGATTATATCATATAACAATACCTGCAAAGGGCCGTTTGAAGCCCGTACCACAGGGAGAGACGTCGATGAGAAGAGCCATTTTGGCCCTGCTATTGGCCGCCAGCGTGACGCCCGCTTTGGCGCAGGACAAGACCGTCAACTGGAAAGTGTCGCTCTGGGTGCCGCCGGCGCATCCGCTGGTGCCGGCCACCAAGGAATGGGCCGAGGATATCGAGAGAGCCTCGGGCGGCACCATCAAGATGTCGGTGTTCCCCTCGCAACAGCTCGGCAAGGCGTTCGATCACTATGACATGGCGCGCGACGGTATTGCCGAGGTGACCTATGTCAATCCCGGCTATCAGCCCGGCCGGTTTCCGATCGCCGCCGCCGGCCAGCTTCCCTTCGTGTTCGCCGACGGCAAGAAGGGCACGCTGGCGCTGAACGAATGGTACCACAAATACGCGCCGACCGAGATGAAGGACACCAAGCTGTGCTTCGCCTTCATCCACGATCCCGGCACGCTGCACAGCAAGAAGAAGATCGTGGTTCCGGGTGATCTCAAAGGCCTCAAGGTGCGGCCGGCGCAGTCGACGATCGGCGAAATGGTTACGATGTTTGGCGGCACCAATGTGCAGGCCTCGGCGCCGGAATCGCGCGACGCGATCGAGCGTGGCGTCGCCGACGCGATCACCTTTCCCTGGGGGTCGATCTTCCTGTTCGGGATCGACAAGGTGGTCAAGTATCACATGGATGTGCCGCTCTACACCACGGTGTTCACCTATAATATCGGCTTGAACGCCTATAATGCGCTGTCGGCGAACCAGAAGAAGATCATCGACGATCATTGCACGCCGCAATGGGCCTCGCGGGTGACCGATCCGTGGACCGATTTCGAGGCCAATGGCCGGGTCAAGATGAAGGCGCTGAAAGATCACGAGGTCTATCCGCTGACCGCGCCGCAACTCGCCGAATGGAAGAAGGCGGTCGAGCCGCTGCATGCCAGCTGGGCGGAGGCGGTGAAGAAGGCGGGCGGCGATCCGGTGGCGATCGACGCCGACCTGAAGGCGGCGTTGAAGAAATACGACGCCGGGCTGTGATGGTGGGCGACCTGACGACGTCATTCTGAGAGTCTGACTGAAAAAGAAGCCAGCACAATCGAGCTTGATGTCGTCATTGCGAGCCGAGGACGGCGCATCGCGCCGTCCGACCGCGAAGCAATCCAGGGGCGCCGCGCACAGACTGGATTGCTTCGTCGCAACAGCTCCTCGCAATGACGACCTTGAAGGCCTCGCTATGTTGATCGCTTTGTCAGTCAGGCTCTTCGGTGCTCGCGCGCTTGCGCGAGCCGCGACGGATGACCGCCATCGCCATCGCCCTTCGAGGCCGCCGCGAGTGCGACGGCACCTCAGGGTGACGGCTCTCTTCGATTTCGCGCAGAGCAAATCATGACCGCCACTCCGCAAATTCCCGGTGACGCCGCGATCGGGTTGACAGAGCCTGCGCCGCCCGCGCGCAAATCCGGCATGGACCGCTTCATCGATGCGATCGAATGGATCGCGGCGTTCTTCGTCGGCATCGTCGCGCTGAACACCTTCGTCGCGGTGTTCATGCGCAAATTCTTCGCGGTGACGATTCCGGACTATTATAATTTCGGCCAGTTCATGCTCGGCATTCTGATCTTCTGGGGCATCGCGGCGACCAGCTATCGCGGCACCCACATCACCGTCGATCTGGTCTGGGCCAATGCCACGCCGAAATATCAGCGCTTCATCGACATCTTCGCCACTTTGGTTCTGCTGTTCGTGGTGACGGTGCAGACCTACACGCTGTTCGACAAGGTGGTGACGACCCGCGCCGACCATATCGTCACCATGGATCTGCAGATCCCGATCTGGCCGTTCTTTCTGGTGTCGTGGATCGGTGACGTCTCCGCGGTGCTGCTGATCGCGATCAGAACCTATCGCCTGATCTTCCATCCGGAAGATATTCACGACGCCAAAGTCAAACCGGTGGAATAGGCGATGAGCAACGAAGTCGTGGCCCTTGTGGGCTTTGTCAGCCTGTTCGCGCTGATGCTGTTGCGGGTGCCGGTCGGCATGGCGATGGGCCTGGTCGGCGTCACCGGTTTTGGCTATCTCACCGGCTTGCAACCGGCGCTGAAGCTGGTCGGCCAGACCACGATGCGCACCGTGACGGACTATTCCTTCGGGGTGATCCCGATGTTCCTGCTGATGGGCGCCTTCGTCTCGGTGTCCGGCATCAGCCGTGAATTATTCCGCGCCGGCAACACCATTGTCGGGCACTGGAAGGGTGGGCTCGGCATCGCCACGATCTGCGCCTGCGGCGGCTTCGCGGCGATCTCCGGCTCCTCGGTGGCGACCGCCGCGACGTTCTCCGCCGTGGCCTATCCGGAGATGCGGCGCTACAACTATCCGCAATCCTTCGCGACCGGGGTGATCGCGGTCGGCGGCACGTTGGGCGCGATGCTGCCGCCGTCCACCGTGCTGGCGGTCTATGGCATCATCACCCAGCAGGACATCGGCAAATTGTTCATCGCCGGCATCCTGCCGGGGCTGCTGGCGATCGCGATGCATATCACCACCATCGCCATTATCGGCGTGGTGCAGCCGGGCTTCCTGCCGGCGGGTCCGCGCTCGAGCTGGAAAGAGCGGCTGATCGCGTTTCGCGACGTGTGGTCGCCGCTGCTTCTGTTCCTGTTCGTGATCGGCGGGCTCTATGGAGGCCGGCGCGGTCGGCGCGGTCGGCGCCTTCGCGATCGGGATCGCGCGCGGCAAGCTCAGCCGCGACGGCATCCTGCAATCGCTGCTGCAGGCGACCCGCACCGCCGCGGCGGTGTTCACCGTGCTGATCGGCGCGCTGTGCTTCGGCTATTTCCTCACCATCACCCAGACCCCGCAGCACGTCACCGAATTCCTCACCGGCCTCGGGCTTGGGCCCTATGGCGTGCTGGCGCTGATCCTGCTGATGTATCTGGTGCTCGGCTGCCTGATGGATGCGATGGCGATGGTGATCCTCACCGTGCCGATCGTATTCCCGGTGGTGATGGCGCTCGGCTTCGATCCGATCTGGTTCGGCATCATTATCGTGATGACGGTGGAGCTCGGGCTGATCCACCCGCCGGTCGGCATGAATGTGTTCGTGATCAAGAGCGTGATCAAGGACGTCAACATGTCGACTATCTTCAAAGGCGTGCTGCCCTTCGTGGTGACGGATCTGATCCGGCTGGTGATCCTGATCCTGTTCCCGATGATCGCCACCTGGCTGCCGCAACGGATGATAGGATAATGAGCCAGTTGAACGTCATTGCGAGGAGCGCCGGATCGGCGCGTTCCGCGCCGTCCGGCACAGGCTCCGCGACGAAGCAATCCAGAAGCGCAGTGCACGAAGCCCTGGATTGCTTCGCTGCGCTCGCAATGACGAGGGAAAGGAAAGTTTGCATGGCTCCGACACTCGAGACCCGTTACGTCTTCACCATCACCGCCCATATCGGCGAGGTGACCAGCGCCGGCGAGATCGGCCACGGCGTGCGGCGGATCATTCCGATCCATGGCGGCGAGGTGAAAGGCGAGGGCGTCAACGGCAGGGTGTTGCCGTTCGGGGCAGACTTCCAGATCGTGCGGCCCAACGAGCTGATCGAGCTGGAGGCCAAATACGCCTTCGAGACCGATGATGGCGCGGTGGTCTATGTCGAGAATATCGGCATCCGGTTCGGGCCGGTGGAACTGCTGCAGAAGCTCAAGCGCGGCGAGCCGGTCGATCCTTCGTTGATCTATTTCCGCACAAGGCCGAAATTCGAGACCGGGCATCCGAAATACCAATGGCTGATGCAGCACCTGTTCATCGGCTCGGCCGCGCGCCACGCCGATCGCGTGGTGATCGACGTGCATCAGGTATTGTAGACGGATCGGCGCAGGCCGCCGGCGCATTGACTTCCGGTGAAATCGTTATACGCTATAACTATTCTGCACAGGACCTAACAAAGTGCATTCAGGAAACGCCCCATCAGCCGCAGACGCGGAGTCCGCGCTATTGACCATCGCCCGGGTCGGCGCGGTGCTCAGTGTCGGCCTCAATCGCCCGGCCAAGCGCAACGCGCTGAACGACGGCATCATGCTGGCGATCAGGCAATGCTTCACCGACATTCCCGCGGATGTCGGCGCCGTGGTGATCCACGGCGTTGGCGGGCATTTCTCCGCCGGCCTCGATCTGTCCGAATTGCGTGAGCGCGACGCCACCGAAGGGCTGGTGCATTCGCAGACCTGGCACCGGGTGTTCGACCTCATTCAATATTGCCGGGTGCCGGTGATCGCCGCGCTGCAGGGCGCGGTGATCGGCGGCGGGCTGGAGCTCGCTTGCGCGGCGCATATCCGCGTCGCCGATCCGTCGGCTTACTTCGCTCTGCCGGAAGGCAGCCGGGGCATCTTCGTCGGCGGCGGCGGCTCGGTGCGGCTGCCGCGGCTGATCGGGGTGGCGCGGATGGCCGACATGATGCTGACCGGCCGGGTGTACTCGGCGACCGACGGCGTGGTGCACGGCTTCACGCAATATCTCACCGAAGCCGGCGGCGCGCTCGACAAGGCGATGGAGCTCGGCGCGCGGGTCGCCACCAACGCGCCGCTGACCAATTTCGCGGTGCTGCAGGCGCTGCCGATGATCGCCGAGGCCAATCCGCAGACCGGGTTGCTGATGGAATCATTGATGGCGACGGTGGCGCAGAGCGACCAGGAAGCCAAGACGCGGATTCGCGCGTTTCTCGATCACAAGACTGCAAAGGTTCGTCCGACCTGAGATGGATGCGATGACAAACCCGACAGCGATTCCGGCTGAGGCTACGCAAGGTGGCGTCCATCCGCTGCGGGATATTTCGTTTGGCGAGATCGGGATCTCGACCGAGCGTCGCGACGACGGCATCGTTTATGTCCGGTCGACCACGACGCTGGCGGATTATCCGGTTCGCATCACCGACCGGCTGCATCACTGGGCGGAGCAGACGCCGGATCGGGTGTTCATGGCCGAGCGCGACGCGCAGGGCGGCTGGCGCACATTCAGCTATGCGCAGATGCTCGACGCTGCGCGAAAAATCGCCTCGGCACTGCTGACGCGCGGGCTGTCCGCCGAGCGGCCGGTGATGATCCTGTCTGGCAATTCGATCGACCACGCGCTGGTGATGTTCGGCGCGCTCTATGCCGGCATCGCGGTTTGTCCGGTGTCGCCGCCTTATTCGCTGGTGTCGAAGGATTTTTCCAAGCTCGACCATATCGTCAAGCTGCTGACGCCGGGCCTGGTGTTCGCCGATGACGTGACGGCGTTTGCGCCGGCGATCCTCGCCAAGGTCCCGGCCGATGTCGAGATCGCCGCCAGCCGCGGCGAGTTGCCGGGTCGCCGGGTCACGCAGCTCTCGGATCTGCTGGCCACGCCGGAGCATCCGGGCCTGGCGGCGGCGCATGACGCCATCGGCCACGACACCATCGCCAAATTCCTGCTGACTTCGGGCTCGACCGGCAATCCCAAGGCGGTGATCAACACCCAGCGGATGATCTGCGCCAACCAGGTGATGATCCGCGAGGCGATGGCGTTTCTGAAGGACGAGCCGCCGGTGATCGTCGACTGGCTGCCGTGGAATCACACCTTCGGCGGCAACCACAATATCGGGCTGACGCTGTTCAACGGCGGCTCGATGTATCTCGACGACGGCAAGCCGACGCCGGCCGGCATCGCGGCGACGATCCGCAATCTGCGCGAGATTGCGCCCACGGTGTATTTCAACGTGCCGAAGGGCTACGAGTCGCTGCTGCCGGTGCTGCGCGAAGACGCTGCTTTGCGAAAAATGTTCTTCAGCAAGCTGCACGCGATGTTCTTCTCCGGCGCCAGTCTCGCGCCGCATGTCTGGAAGGGTCTCGACGAACTGGGCGCGATGGAAACCGGCGCGCGGGTGCCGATGCTGACGGGGCTGGGCTCCACCGAGACCGCGCCGTTCTTCATGTCGGTGACGCCGCAGACCAGCCGCTCCGGCCATGTCGGCCTGCCGGTGCCGGGCAACGAGGCCAAGCTGGTGCCCAACAACGGCAAGCTCGAGATTCGCGCCAAAGGGCCGAACATCACGCCGGGCTATTGGCGCGCGCCGGACCTGACCGCGAAAGCGTTCGACGAAGAGGGCTACTACAAGCTCGGCGACGCGCTGAAGCCGTCGAACCCCGACGATCTCACCGCGGGGTTCGATTTCGATGGCCGGATCTCCGAGGACTTCAAGCTCGCCAGCGGCACCTGGGTCAGCGTCGGGCCGTTGCGGGCGAAATTCATCGCCGCCTGCGCGCCGCTGGTGCGCGACGTGGTGATCGCCGGGATCGACCGCGACGAGGTCTCGGCGCTGGTCGTGCTCGATCTCGACGGCTGCAAGCTGATCAATCCGACATTGCCGCTCGACGATCTTGCCGCGATGGCGGCCGATCCGCTGATCCGCGCAGCCTTCGCCGAGCGCTTCGAGAAATTCCTCGCCCAGGCGACCGGCTCGTCGACGCGGATCACCCGCGCGATTCTGCTTGCCGAGCCGCTGTCGATCGATCGCGGTGAGGTGACCGACAAGGGCTCGGTCAACCAGCGTGCGGTGCTGGATTGTCGCGCCGCATTGATCGCCGACCTCTACGCCGCGGCGCCGCCGGCGCATGTCATCGCAGTGGGGTCGGGCCATGGTGATTAGGTTTGCATCCGCAGCGCATGCGGCTTCACCTCTCCCATGGGGAGAGGTCGGCGCGAAGCGCCGGGTGAGGGGTTTGGACGTAACGAGAGACCTCGCGCGCTCTCCCCGCGGGAGAGGGTGCGCGCTTCCAATGCCGCGATGTCTCGGTTCGACGAGCACCTGATGCCTCAGCAACCGCTCATGTTCAGCAATCGCCGTGACGTGCAGATCCAGTGGGGTGATTGCGACCCGGCCAATATCGTCTATTACCCGCGCTACTTTGCGATGTTCGACGATTCGACCTCGATCCTGTTCGAGGCTGCCGGATGCTCCAAGCAGGACATCATCCGGCACTACGGGCTGGTCGGAATCCCGATGGTGGACACGCGGGCGAAATTCCACATCCCCTCGACCCATGGCGACTGGATCACGATCGAAAGCCGGGTCGAGAGCTTCAAGCGCGCCAGCTTCGAGGTCACCCACAAGGTGTTCAAGGGCGACCAGCTGGCGATCGAGGCGTTCGAGACCAGGGTTCTGGTCGGACGCCACCCCGACGATCCGACCCGGTTGAAATCGGCTCCGGTACCACAGGACATTATTGCGAAATTCATGCGGGGCTGAGTTCGAGCCACGAGGGGCTGACTTGAGCCTCCGCCTGACATAAGAATAGACGACCAACCAAAGACGCTGGCAAAAGCCGGTCTGTTCGACACCAACCAGAACAAACCTTGAGGGAGGAACGTATGAAGAAATTTGGTATGTCTGCCGTTGCGATCGCTGCGGCGCTGGCGCTGCCGGGATCGGTCGCGCTGGCTCAGACCAGCGAGATCACCATCGGCGTCACCGTCACCACCACGGGTCCGGCGGCAGCGCTCGGCATTCCGGAGCGCAACGCGCTTGAATTCGTGCCAAAGGAAATTGGCGGCGTGCCGCTGAAAGTGATCGTGCTCGACGATGGCGGCGATCCGACCGCCGCCACCACCAATGCGCGGCGCTTCGTCACCGAGTCGAAGGCCGACGTCATCATGGGTTCGTCGACCACGCCGCCGACCGTGGCGGTGTCCAACGTCGCCAATGAGGCGGGAATTCCGCATATCGGTCTGGCCCCGTTCCCGATCACGCCGGAGCGCGCCAAGTGGAGCGTGGCGATGCCGCAGCCGATCCCGATCATGGGCAAGGTGCTGTACGAGCACATGAAGGCGCACAACATCAAGACCGTCGGCTATATCGGCTATTCGGATTCCTATGGCGATTTGTGGTTCAACGACCTGAAGAAGCAGGGTGAAGCGATGGGCCTGAAGATCGTCGACGAGGAGCGCTTCGCGCGGCCCGACACTTCGGTCGCCGGGCAGGTGTTGAAGCTGGTCGCCGCCAATCCGGACGCCATTCTGGTCGGCGCCTCCGGCACCGCGGCGGCGTTGCCGCAGACCGCGCTGCGCGATCGCGGCTACAAGGGCCTGATCTACCAGACCCACGGCGCCGCCTCGATGGACTTCATCCGCATCGCCGGCAAATCCGCCGAAGGCGTGCTGATGGCGTCGGGTCCGGTGATGGATCCGGAGGATCAGGACGACAGCGCGCTGACCAAGAAGCCCGGACTGGCGCTGGTGAAAGCCTATGAGGAGAAATACGGCCCGAACAGCCGCAGCCAGTTCGCCGGCCATTCCTACGACGCCTTCCTGGTTCTGGAGCGCGTCATCCCGGTGGCGCTGAAGACGGCCAAGCCCGGCACGCCGGAATTCCGCGACGCGATCCGCAAGGCGTTGATCACCGAGAAGGACATCGCCGCCAGCCAGGGCGTCTACAACTTCACCGAGAAGGACCGCTACGGCCTCGACGACCGCTCGCGCATCCTGCTGACGGTCAAGAACGGCAAATACGTGATGGCGAAGTAAGCGCCACTCAGCTTGCCGATCGGCTTCTCCGGAGCCGGCCTTCGCAAGGAGGCCGGCTTTCGCCGTTAAGACTTGGTCAACCAGTCCGGTGGACGGGGCCCCCTTAACATTCCATGAAAAGTTTGCCTGGTATATTTGCCGGGCAGCAATGGGGCAGCATGACGAGCCAGGTCCTCACCCGTCGGGATATTGTTCGCTACACGGCCGGCCGTGTCGCCATCACGGTCTCGTTGACCGGCCTGGTGACCGCGATCACGGTCGTCCTCCATCTGGGGGGTGACCTCAGCGCGACGGTACCGGTCGGTCAGGTCATCCTGTCCTCGATCCTGGTCAGCGTGATTGTCTCGGCGTCGCTGTCTGCCGCGCTGAGCTATCGCTCGGCGCTGGTGCAGCAGCAATTGACGCTGGCGCGGACCGAGCTGGCGCGCGCGGCCCGCACCGACCCGCTCACCGGTCTGCTCAACCGGCGCGGCTTCGACGAGGCGGCGACTGCGATTCTGGAGCAGGCGCAGTCCGACCACGAAGTGGTCGCACTGATGTGCGATATCGACCGCTTCAAATCGATCAACGATCAGTTCGGCCATGAGTTCGGCGATCGGGTGCTGGCCGAGATCGGGGGCATCTTGCGCCGCTTTGCCGAAGCCAATGATCTGCTGATCGCGCGCCACGGCGGCGAGGAATTCGCCGCGCTGCTGGTCGGCGCCAACGCCGAACACGCGGTCTGCCGCGCCGAAGCCCTGCGCGATCTCTGCGCCACCGCCGTCGCCGTGGACGAGGCCTCCGTGCAGATCACCGTCAGCATCGGGCTGACGTCGCATGTCGGCGAGATCGATCTGTCCAGCATCATGCGGCTCGCCGACCAGGCGCTGTATCAGGCCAAGGATCGCGGGCGCAACCGCGTGGTGCAGATCGACGTCACCCCGGAAACCGCCGCCAAAGCCGCGTGAGGCTGGCGATGGATCCGAAAGCTGGACGAGAAAACGTTTGAGCCGTCATTGCGAGGAGCGTAGCGACGAAGCAATCCAGGGGCGCAGTGCACGGCGCCCCTGAATTGCTTCGCTGCGCTCGCAATGACGGGCTATGTGCATCATGCTCGCGCGATGCCGATCACGGTGATCACCCGGCCGGCGTGAATCCCAGATAGCTCGCTTCGACGGCGGCGTTGGCGGCGATCTCGGACGCGGTGCCATCGAGCACGAATTCGCCGAGCTCCATCACATAGGCGCGGTCGGCGATCCGCAGCGCCGCCTTGGCGTTCTGCTCCACCAGCAGCACCGAGACGCCGGCGGCTTTCAGCTCGGAGACGGTGCGGAAGATATCGGCGACGATGATCGGCGCCAGCCCAAGGCTCGGCTCGTCGAGCATCAATAGCTTCGGCGCGCCCATCAGGGCGCGACCCATCGCCAGCATCTGCTGCTCGCCGCCCGAGAGCGTGCCGGCCAACTGGCTGCGGCGTTCCTTCAATTTCGGAAACAGCGTGTAGACCCGCTCGAAGGATTGCGCCGCGACCGCCTTGGCGATCCGGAACGCGCCGAGCTGCAGATTGTCCTCGACGCTCATGGTGCCGAACAATTCGCGATGCTCAGGCACCAGCGACAGGCCGGCGGCGACGCGGTCCTCGATATCCTGCTGCGCGATGGTGTCGCCGCCGAAACGGACGTCACCCTTCAGCGGCAGGATGCCCATCACGGCGTTGAGCAACGTGGTCTTGCCGGCGCCATTGGCGCCGATGATGGTGACGATCTCGTCGGCGCGGACCTCGAGCGTTACCCCGCGCACCGCCTCGACCTTGCCATAGGCGACCGACACGTCGGTGACCTGCAACAGCGCGGGCTTGTCGGTCGTCATGCCACCGCTCCCAGATAGGCCTTGATCACGTCGGGATTTTCCTTGATCGCCTCCGGCGTGCCCTCGGCGATCCTTGTGCCGAAATCCAGCACCACGATGCGGTCGGCCAGATCCATCACGAAACCCATGTCGTGTTCGACCAGCAGCACCGACATCCCGCCGTCGCGCAATTGCCGCAGCAGCGCGGCGAGTTGCTGCTTTTCCATATGCCGCAGCCCGGCGGCGGGCTCGTCCAGCAGCAGCAGGATCGGATCGGCGCACAGCGCGCGCGCGATCTCGACGATGCGCTGCTGGCCCAGCGACAGGCTGCCGGCGAGCTGATCGATCTCGGCCGACAGGCCGACGCGGTCAATCTGCCGCGCTGCCTCGGCGAGCAGGCGCGCTTCGTCGGCGCGGTCGAGCCGCAACATGCTGGCGAACACGCCGGCCGTTCCGCGCAGATGCGCGCCGATCGCGACGTTCTCCAGCACGGTCATGTCGGGCACCAGCTTGACGTGCTGGAAGGTGCGGGCGATGCCGAGCTTGACCACCTCCTGCGGCGGTGCGTTGTCGATGGTCTTACCCTGCACGGCGATGCTGCCGCCGCTGGCGCTCAGGACGCCGGTGATCAGGTTGAAGGTGGTGCTCTTGCCGGCGCCATTGGGGCCGATCAGCGCCACGATCTCGCCGGCGCCGACCTCGAACGAGACGTCGTTGACCGCCAGCACGCCGCCGAACTGCTTGCGCGCGCCATCGACCTGGAGCAGCGCACCGGATCGGGCGGCGCCACGCGCGCGCGGCGGCAGCGACGCCGCGGCGTCCGGCACAGCGCGGCGCGACTTGAACGGCAGCAGCGCGGTCAACCACGGCCATACGCCGGTCGGCGCCAGCTGCAGCAGCACCACCAGCATGATTCCGAACACGATGATTTCGAGCTGGCCCTGACCGCCGAACAGCAAGGGCAGATAGCCCTGCAGGATTTCCTTGAGGATCACCACCAGCGCCGCGCCGAGCACGCCGCCCCAGACATAGCCGGCGCCGCCGACCACGGCGATGAACAGATATTCGATGCCGGCCTGCGGCCCGAACGGGGTCGGGTTGGCGGCGCGCTGGAAATGCGCATAGAGCCAGCCCGACAGCCCGGCCAGCACCGCCGCATAGATGAACACCAAGAGCTTGGCGCGCGCGGTCTGCACCCCGAAGGCCTCGGCGGCGATATGGCCGCGGCGCAGCGCCCGGATCGCGCGGCCGGTGCGGGAATCCAGCAGGTTCATGCTCAGCAGCGCGCAGATCAGCACCGCGATCCAGATCACGTAATAGATCGTGCCGGGATCGAGCATCTTCAGGCTGCCGATCTGCAGCGGCGGAATTCGCGAGATGCCGTCATTGCGGCCGAGGAATTCCAGCTTGCTGAACAAATAATACAGGCTGATGCCCCAGGCGATGGTGCCGAGCGGCAGATAATGGCCGGACAGCCGCACCGTCATCAGCCCGAGCAGCACCGCGGCGCCGCCCGATACGATCAGCGCCAGCGGCAGCGTCAGCCAAGGCGAGACGCCGTAAGCCGTGGTCAGCACCGCGGTGGTATAGGCGCCGAAGCCGCAAAACGCCGCCTGGCCGAACGAGGTCAGGCCGCCGACGCCGGTCAGCAGCACCAGGCCCATCGCCACCAGGGCTGCGAGCCCGATATTGTCCAGGAGCACGATCCAGAACGGCGGCATGCCGGGGATGAGTGGCAGCGCCGCCATCAGCAGCGCGAACAGGGCGATCGGGACGAGCCGGGACATCGCGCTCAATCCTTCTCTTCTTCGACCGCGGGGGCGGCGAGCGAGCGCAGCACCAGCACCGGCAGGATCAGTGTGAAGACGATCACTTCCTTGTAGTTCGAGGCGTAGAACGACGAGAACGCCTCGACGATGCCGACCGCCAGCGCGGCGATCGCGGTGAGCGGATAGCTGACCAGCCCGCCGATGATCGCGGCGACGAAGCCTTTCAAGCCGATGAGGAATCCGGTGTCGTAATACAAGGTGGTGATCGGCACGATCAGGATGCCGGAGACGGCGCCGATCACCGAGGCCAGCAGGAAGGCGATCTGGCCGCTCAGCGAGGTCCGGATCCCGACCAGCCGGGCGCCGAGCCGGTTCACCGCGGTCGCGCGCAGCGCCTTGCCGTACAAAGTGAAGCCGAAGAACAGCCACAACGCCACGATCAGCGCGATGGTGATGGCATAGACCGCGATGCTCTGGCCGGTGAAGCGCAGGGGGCCGAGCGTGACCGCGGCGTCGGAGACCGGCGGGCCGCGCAGGCCCTCGGCGCCGAAGAACACCAGCCCGAAGCCCTGCAGCGCGAGATGGCAGCCGACCGAGGCGATCAGCAGCACCAGCACCGAGGTATGGGCCAGCGGCTGAAACGCGATCCGGTAGAGAAAAAGCCCGATCGCCGCGACGATCAATAGCGCCAGCGCGATATTGACCGCGATCGGGGTGTGGGGGCCGGCCAGCGCCATGGTCAGGCCGAGCACCGCGAGCGGAAAGCCGAGATCGACCAGCGCCGCGCGGGCGATCCGCTTGGCGTGCAGCGATTTTCGCGCGGCGAAGATGTCGAAGACGAACGCCACCACGCCCATCGCCACCGCCAGCCGCGCGGTGCCCGGCACATTGCCGGTCGCCAGCGTGGCGTAGGTCAGCGCCCCATAGGTGATGAATTCGCCCTGCGGAATCAGGATCACGCGCGTCACCGCGAACACCAGAACCAGCGACAGGCCGAGCAGCGCGTAGATCGCGCCGGTGGTGATGCCGTCCTGCAGCAGGAACAGCAAAATCGTGGTGTTCAAAGCCTGGCGCTCCCCTCACGCGGCGGACTGCTGCGGGCCGCGAGCCCGGTTGTCCGTCGCCTTCCGGCAGTTGAATTCTGCGCGGCGTATTTGGTATGGTGCATAACAATTATCGATTATAATCTCAAGGCCCGCGATGCCGCGCGGGCCTTGAGAGACACTTTATCTGGATCGCGAGCACCGGGCGATGACTGCTTCAAGACCCGCTATTGTCAAGGCGTCGCGGGCCGGGCGCAAGGCGGTCGAGCCGGTCGCCGACGGCGGGGCGCTGGCGCTGGGCGAATTGTCCGAGCTGCTGGGCTATGCGCTCAAGCGCGCGCAGCTGCGGGTGTTCGAGGACTTCCTGCATTGCGTCGCCCCGCTGCAGCTGACGCCGGCGCAATTCTCCGTGCTGCTGCTGCTCGACGCCAATCCGGGCCGTAACCAGACCGAGATCGCCACCACGCTGGGCATCCTGCGGCCGAACTTCGTGGCGATGCTCGATGCGCTGGAGAGCCGGGACTTATGCCTGCGCACCCGCTCACCCAATGACCGCCGCTCGCACATCCTGATGCTGACCGACAAGGGCCGCGCCACTTTGGCGCGGGCCAAGAAATTGGTCGCGACCAAGCATGAGGCGCGATTGAGCGAGGTGCTGGGCCCCGCCAACCGCGACGCATTGCTGGCGATGCTGGCCACCATCGCACGCGATTTCTGAAGCCGCGATCGGTCGCGTTTGCCGCGGTCGTCGATCGGCCGCCTAAGAGTCTGACTGAAAAAGAAATCACTGAAATCAGGCTTGATTCGTCATTGCGAGCCGAGGCCGGCGCGTAGCGCCGTCCGAAAGCGAAGCAATCCAGGTGTGCCAAGCACAGACTGGATTGCTTCGTCGCAAGTGCTCCTCGCAATGACGGCCTTGAAGTCTTGATTCTATTGATCGCTTTTTTCAGTCAGCCTCTATGGCAAAACCTCGCGCCGTTCGCTTAAGCGGGCGTCGAGTTCGGCGCGCTTGTCGTCGAGCAGGCCCTGATCGGCGGCGTCGATCACCGTGTACAATTCATGGGCGTCGGTGATCCGCGTCACCGTGACGTAGTCGGCGCCGGCGGCGTAGAGGTCGCCGACATCCGACAGCAGCTCGGCGGTGGCGACAATCCGCGCGGTCGGATTGAGGCTGCGGACATGGCGCACCAGCTTCTCGTTGCTGGCGCCCTTGAGCAGCGCATCCGGCACGCTGAGAATGATAATCTCGGCATTGGCGACGCCGGCATGCAGCAGCGTATCGACGCTGCTGATGTCGCCATAGATCACATGCACGCCGCGCTGCAGCAGCGTCCGGAATACGTTCGGGTTGAAGTCGATGACGGTGATCTGCTTCAGCAATTCCTCGTTCTGGCGTTCGATCTCGCTGAGCAGCGCGCTGGCGGCGCGGAAGAAGCCGAGAATGACGATGCGGCGCGCGGCGTGGCCGGACTCATGGCCGGCTTCGGCGGTGGCGGCATGGTCGAGATCGCGCAGCCCGATCCGCTTCAGGCCGCCGATCGCCAGCCGGGTGATCTGGTCGCTGCGCACCATCGCGAAGGTCGACAGCACGGCGAGGATCACGAAGGCGAATGACGCCGCACTGGCGGTCTGGGTGGTGATGTGGCCGGCGACGATGCCGGTCTGGATCACCACCAGCGAAAACTCACTGATCTGCGCCAGGTTGAGCGCGGGCAGCAGGCTGGCGCGCAGCCCCTGTTTCATCAGATAGAGCGGCACGAAGGTGGTCAGCACCCGGCTGACGATGGTGAAAGCGGCGATCGCCAGCGCCAGCCCGATCACCGAGCCGTTCGGAATCGGGATGGTCATGCCGAGCGCCACGAAGAACAGCGTGATGAAGAAGTCGCGCAGCGTCGTGACCTTGGCGGTGACGTCGAGCGCGTAGGGAAAGGTCGACAGCGACACCCCGGCCACCAGCGAGCCCATTTCGCGCGACAGATGCAGCCGCTCGGCGATCTCGCCGATCAAAAAGCACCAGGCCAGCGCGCCCAGCAGCACCAGTTCGGGGGTGCGGGCGATGCGGTGGAACAGGCGCGGCAGCACGTAGCGCGACAGCACCAGCGCGGTCGCCACCAGCACCACCACCCGGCCGATCGACAGCAGGAATACGGCGATCTGCAGGTCGGCGAGGCTGGGCTGCACCGCCAGGAACAGGATCGCGAAAATATCCTGCAGCACCAAAATGCCGAGCGTGATGCGGCCGGGCAGGGTGTCGAGTTCGCGCTTTTCGTACAACACCTTGACGATGATCACCGTGGAGGACAGTGCGCAGGCGACGCACAGATAGACCGCGTCGAAGCCGGCGCCGTTGAACGACATGCCGATCGCCGAGAAGAACAGCGCGCCGAGCAGGCAGCCGCCGACCAGCTGGCCGCCGGCGGCGACCAGGATCACGCTGCCGGCCCGCACGATCTTCTTGAGGTCGATCTCCAGCCCGATCATGAACAGCATGAAGATCAGGCCGAGTTCGGAAATCACCGCGATCGAATCCTGCGACTTGATCAATCCAAGGCCGAATGGACCGATCGCGAAGCCGGCGATAAGGTAGGCGAGGATCAGTGGTTGTCGAAAGAAATGTGCCAACAGCCCGAGCATCCAGGCGAACAGGATGCATAATGTGATGTCGGCAATAAGCTCGTGCATGCACCAAAACCGTTGTCGTATCCCAAGATTCGCAGACGTTTTTGCAGACTATAAGGTGGGGCCATGCCGATCAAAGACCTAATTGCACCGCGCCGCCGAGCGATCCGCCGTAGTCGCGCCGCTGTGGCCGCGCTGGGCCTGATTTGTCTGCTGGCGACGCCGCCCGCCGTCGCCGAGCCGCTCGACATCGCGCAGAATTTCGCCGCCTCGCTGACCGCCATGCCGGCGCCGCCGCTCGGCGTGACGGGATCGTTCTACGTGCCGGCCTATTCGAGCGTCTCGATGAGCAAGGGCAAACTGCGCGCCGATTTCTCGGTGACGCTGAGCGTACATAACGCTTCGGAGACTATGCCGCTGGTGATCCGGCGGATCGCCTATTTCGACACCGCGGGGCAATTGGTCGAGAGCTTTCTCAAGGCGCCGGTGGCGCTGAAGCCGTTTTCGACCATCGAGGCCTATGTCGCCTCCACCGATATCCGCGGCGGCACCGGCGCCAATTTCGTCGTCGACTGGGCGGCGTCGGGCGAGATCGCCGAGCCGGTGGTCGAGGCGCTGATGATCGGCAGCATCGCCAGCGGCCATTACGCCTTCATCACCCAGGGCCGGCCGGTGAAGACGGTCGGCAAAACTCCTGACAAGACTCCCACGGCTCCCGCGACTCCCGCGGGGAAGTGAGGGGTGTCGCCCCGGCGACGGTCCGGCATTGGCCCACAAGCGCCGATAGCATTTTGATCGTCCTGCCACCAATCGATGGTGCTGTCTGCGGATCCGACACGGTCCGGGGGCCGTCGGCGCCTTCGATCGCCCGCGCCGGCTGTGTGTCGGTACCGCCAAACTTCCCTTCGAGCGGCTCCCGCTTTAGGTTCCGACCCGGTCCGACCCCATCAGCGTGAGCATAGCGGCAGATGAACAACGTAAATCCCGAGAATCTTCGCGCCCGTGGATGGTTGACCGGGTTTCTGATCGTCGTCCTGCTGCTGGCGTTGCCGCTGGCGGTGTGGCTCGATCTCACCAATCTGGCCGAGGTGGGGCTGCGCCGGCAGGCCGCCGATCTCAATTCCATCATCACCAGCGTTCGCGGCTATTACGCCAGCAACGTGGTTGGACGGGTGCTGGCTCACCCGGAATCGGTCAAGGTGATCCATGATTACGAGAGCGTCCCGGGCGCTATTCCGATTCCGGCCACGCTGTCGCTCGAGCTCGGCAAGGTGATCGGCGCGCAGCAGGCCAATATCAGCTATCGCTTCGTGTCCGATTTCCCCTTTGCCAACCGCAAGCCGCATCAGCTGGACGCGTTCGAGCGCGGCGCGCTCGACAGCCTGCGCAAGGACGCCAGCCAGGACATTGTCGACACCTCGACGTCGCTGCTCTCCGACAGCGTCCGGCTGGTCGCGCCGGTGGTGATGGGCCAGGCCTGCGTCGCGTGTCACAACGTCCATCCCGAGAGCCCGAAGCGGGACTGGAAGGTCGGCGACGTGCGCGGCATCCAGGAGGTCACGGTCACCCAGCCGATCGCCGCCAACCTGTTTTCGTTCAAATATCTGCTGGCTTACTTCGTGTTCGCCGCGATCAGCGGCATCTCGTTCTTAGGGATGCAGCGGCGTCAGGCCCGGCGCATCGTGGCGATGAACAAGGAGCTCGAAACCAACAATGATTTCCTGGCGGCGCTGTCGATGAAGATCTCGCGCTACATCTCGCCGCAGGTCTACAAGAGCATCTTCAGCGGCCAGAAGGACGTCACCATCAATACCGAGCGCAAGAAGCTGACGATCTTCTTTTCCGACATTCAGAATTTCACCGCCACCACCGAGCGCCTGCAGCCGGAACTGATCACCCAGCTGCTCAACGAATATTTCACCGAAATGTCGGCGATCGCCCATCAGCATGGCGGCACCATCGACAAATTCATCGGCGATGCGATGCTGATCTTCTTCGGCGATCCGGAAACCAACGGCGACCGCGCCGACGCGCAGGCCTGCCTGCGGATGGCCTGGGCGATGCAGCGCCGGCTCGCCGAGCTCAATGCGAAATGGCGCGCGGCCGGGATCGAACAGCCGTTCCGGGCGCGGATCGGCATCAATTCCGGCTATTGCAATGTCGGCAATTTCGGCAGCGCCGACCGGATGGACTACACCATCATCGGCGCCGAGGCCAACCTCGCGGCACGGCTGCAATCGATCGCCGAGCCGGGCGGCATCGTCATCAGCTACGAGACCTTCGCGCTGGTCAACGACGTGATCGCCGCGCACACGCTGCCGTCGATCACCATGAAGGGCATCAGCCGCGAGGTGGTGCCGTATTCGGTCGACGCGCTGATCGACAGCTCATCGGGCGAAGGCGAGGTGGTGATGGAGCGGATACCGGGGCTGGATTTCTATCTCGATCCCGCGGCCGTGACCCCGGCCGACAGCGAACGCGTGCGCTCGGTGCTGCAGAAGGCCTTGTCGTCGCTGGAGCGCAGCCAGCCGAAGCCGGCGGTGTAGCGGCGCTTGTTATTGCAAGCCAAGGCCGGCGCGCGACGCAGCGTGCCTCATCGCAGCTGCCCAACCACCGTGTCCCGGGCGCGGTGCAGCACGTAGTGCTGCTCCGCAGAACCGGGACCCCGCTTCGCTGTCAGGCAAAGCGCTTCATTGCCGCCACAGCGGGGCACGCATGTTTCGCAGCGGCACCGGCCATCAAATCAAAATCACCCTGATATCGTTGACATTGGTCAGCGTCGGTCCGCTGAGCAAAAGATCGCCGGTGGCGGCGAAGAATGCGGTGGCGTCGTTATTGGCGAGATGGGCGGCGGGGTCGAGGCCGAGCGAATTGATTTTCGCAAATGTCGCGTCGTCGATGATGGCGCCGGCCGGATCGCTGGCGCTGCCGGCGCCGCCATCGGCGCCGTCGGTGTCGGCGGCCAGCGCGGCGATTCCGGGCGTGTCCTTCAGATGCATCGCCAGCGCCAGCGCATATTCCTGATTGGGGCCGCCGTGGCCGGTGCCACGCACCGTCACCGTTAGCTCGCCGCCCGACATGATCGCCAGCCGCTGGCCGTCGGCGCGCGCCTGCAGCGCGATCCGGGCGTGCGCGGCGGCGACATCGCGGGCCTCGCCTTCGAGATCGGCGCCGAGATCGACGATGGTGTAGCCGGCGTCGCAGGCCAGCTTGATCGCGGCATCGAGCGATTGTCGCGGCCGCGCGATCAGTTCGAACCGCGCGCGGGCGAAGGCGGCGTCGCCGGGCTTGCAGCTTTCATTGCCGGGATCGTCGAGCGCGCGGCGGATCGCGTCGTCGACGTACAATCCGTAATGCGCCACGATGGCGCGGGCATCCTCCAGCGTGGTGGGATCCGGCACGGTCGGGCCGGAGGCGATTGCCGAGGGCTCGTCGCGCGGCACGTCGGAGATCGCCAGGGTGACGATCTCGGCGCGCTGGCCGGCGCGGGCGAGCCGACCGCCCTTGATCCGCGACAGATGTTTGCGCACGGTGTTGACCTCGCCGATCGGCGCGCCGGAGCGCAGCAGCGCCTTCGTCAACTCCTGCTTCTGCGCGAAGGACACGCCCGCGACCGGCGCGATCCAGTTTGCCGAGCCGCCGCCTGACAGCAGCACCAGCAGCAGATCGTCGGCGCCGGCTTCCTGCGCCAGCGCCAGGCTGGCTTCGGCGCCGCGCAATCCGGCCGCATCCGGCACCGGATGGCCGGCCTCGATCACCTCAATACGCCGGGTCGGCACGCGATGGCCATGGCGGGTGGTGGCGATGCCGACCAGCCGCGATGGTTCGAGCCCGAGATCGTCGAGATAATGCCGTTCGGCGGCGGCCGCCATCGCGGCGGCGCCCTTGCCGGCGGCGAGGCAGATCACCCGGCCGCGCGGCGCCGGGGGCAGATGCGGGCCGAGCACATGGTCGGGATGCGCGGCGGCGACGGCGGCGTCGAACATCGCGCGCAGCAATTGGCGTTGGTCAGTCATGGCGCTTTATGCCGGGCTTGGCCGCCGCCAGCAAGCCGCGGGCGATCGCGCGGCGCCGCGCGCCAGGGCGAAGATGTTGATTCAGCTCGGCAAAAAATCTGGCTCGCGATGCCGATTGACTCTGCGGCCGGGGTTAGCTTTATATTAGAACATACCATGAACAAATGAGCCGGAAGCAGGTTCACCCAAACCTGTGACGGCAGACAATTCAAAGGAGCGGCGCATGATGAGCGCACGCCTGAGCGCGCTTGCGGATTTGCGCGGCGATATTGAGCGGATCGAGAGCAACAGCGAGGCGCAGCAGCTGCGCCGGGTGGCGCTGGGCCATGCCGAGGCCGATGCCGCGCTGCAGGGCGGGCTGGCGCGGGGCGCGCTGCACGAGGTGTTCGCCGAGGCCGGCCGGCATGGCGCGGCGGCGACCGGCTTCGTCGCCGGCCTGGCGCGGCGGATCGGCACGCGGCCGCTGCTATGGGTGCGGCAGGATTTCGCCGAGCGCGAATCCGGCGCGCTGTCGCCGAACGGCTTTGGCGAACTCGGTCTCGATCCGCGTCTGCTGGTCACCGTGCACGCGCCCGATGCCGAAGCCGCGCTGCGCGCCGCCGCCGATGCGCTGGCCTGCGACGCGCTGGGCTGCGTGGTGCTCGAGATCTGGGGCGAGAGCCGGCATCTCGATCTGGTCGCCTCGCGCAAGCTGACGCTGGCGGCGCGCGGCTCCGGCGTCACCGGCCTGGTGCTGCGGGTGGCGGCGACGCCGCTGCCGTCCAGCGCCGAGACCCGATGGATCGTGCGCGCGGCGCATTCGCCGCCGCGGCCCGGCACGCCGCCCTGGCAACAGATCTGGGGCGCGCCGGTGCTGGAGACCGCGCTGGTGCGCAATCGTCATGGCCCGAACGGCCGCTGGATCATGGAATGGAAGTGTGATGAGTGCCTTTTCCGTGACGCGCCGGCGCATCCTCAGCCTGTGGCTGCCGCGCCTGCCGACCGACCGCCTGCGGCGGCTGCAATCGCATGGCAACGCCGCGCCGGTTAGCGCGGCGAGCCCTCCGTGGATCGTCGTCGCCAAACACAATAACGCGCTGCAGGTCGTGGCGCTGGATCACGCCGCCTCCGTGATCGGGCTTGCTATCGGCGTGCCGCTCGCCAATGCGCGGGCGATCTGCCCCGAGCTGCAGGTGTTCGACGCCGACGATTCTGCCGATGCGCGCACGCGCGATCATATCGCCGATTGGTGCGACCGCTTCACCCCGCTGGTGGCGCTGGATGGTCCGGACGGCTTGCTGCTCGATATCACCGGCTGCGCCCATCTGTTCGGCGGCGAGGCCGCGCTGCTGCGGATGCTATGCACGGCGCTGACCGCGCAGGGCTTTGCGGTCAGCGCGGCGATCGCCTCGACCTCGGTATGCGCCCGCACCCTTAGCCGCGCGCGTCATGGCCATATCGTCCCCGATGGCGATGAGGCCATGGCGGTGGCGCCGCTGCCGGTGGCGGCGCTCGGCGTCGATGCGGCGATCGTCGGCGGGCTGCGCCGCGCCGGGTTGAAGAGCATCGGCGACGTCGCGTCGCGCGCCCGCCACGAGATCACCGCGCGGTTCGGCGCCGCCTTCACCGCGCGGCTGGAGCAGGCGCTGGGGCAAAGCGAGGCGCCGATCTCGCCGCGCCAGCCGCTGCCGGACTACATCGTGGAAAAACGCTTCGCCGAGCCCATCGCCACCGACGGCGTGATCGTCGCGACGCTGTCTGGTCTGGCGCAGATGCTGGTCGCCGCGATGGACCGCCAGGGCAAGGGCGCGCGGCGCTTGCAGGCCAGTTTCTTCCGCACCGACGGCGCGGTACGCACCATCGCGGTCGACACCGGCCAGCCGGTCACCAAGGCGGCGATGATCGACCGGCTGTTCGCCGAGCGGCTCGCCGCCATCGCCGACCCGCTCGATCCCGGCTTCGGCTTCGATCTGATCCGGCTGTCCGCCAGCCGCACCGAGATCGTGGTGCAGCAGCAAAGCGATCTCGACGCCCATGTGCACGACAATGATGAGCTGGCGGCGTTGCTCGACCGCCTCGCGGCGCGGCTCGGCCCCCGCCGCGTCGTGGTGCATCTGCCGCAGGACACCCACATTCCGGAGCGCGCCGCGCTGGCGCTGTCGG
The DNA here is from genome assembly GCF_033001325.1 of Rhodopseudomonas sp. BAL398. NCBI lineage: Bacteria > Pseudomonadati > Pseudomonadota > Alphaproteobacteria > Hyphomicrobiales > Nitrobacteraceae > Rhodopseudomonas > Rhodopseudomonas sp. BAL398. The sequence goes on along the minus strand of NZ_CP133111.1, from coordinate 2,357,354 downwards.
CGCAGCGGCATCTGACCGCCGCCGCGCAGGCGGTGTGGCCGGCGCGCATCGCCGACGAACCGCCGCTGCGGCCGCTGCGGCTGTTCGAACATCCGGAGCCGATCCAGGTGATCGCCGGGGTACCGGACGGCCCGCCGGCGCAATTCCGCTGGCGCCGCGCCCACCACGCGGTGGTGCGCGCCGAAGGCCCCGAGCGCGTCGCGATGGAATGGTGGCGCGCCGACGGCGCGGCGTTGACCCGCGATTACTTCCGCGTCGAGGACGAGACCGGGTTGCGGTTCTGGCTGTATCGCGACGGCCTCTACGGCCGCGAGGTCGAGGCATCCGCCGGCCAGCCGAACTGGTTCATGCACGGGCTGTTCGCATGAGCACTCCCTCAACGTCATTGCGAGGAGCGAAGCGACGAAGCAATCCAGGAGCGTCGTGCACTGAGCCCCTGGATTGCTTCGCTACGCTCGCAATGACGAATTGAACTGCTCATATTTGAGGAGGCTTATATGAGCGCCCCGGCCTATGCGGAGATCGGCGTCACCACCAATTTCTCCTTCCTGCGCGGTGGTTCGCATCCGCAGGACTATGTCCACGAGGCCGCCGTGCTGGGGCTGGCCGCGATCGGCATCGCCGACCGCAACACGCTGGCCGGCGTGGTCCGCGCCTACAAGGCGCTCGACGATCCCGAACTCCAATCCAAACCGAAACTGCTGATCGGGTCGCGGCTGGTGTTTTGCGACGGCACGCCGGACATCCTGGCCTATCCGCGCGACCGCGCCGCCTATGGCCGGCTGTGCCAGCTGCTGACCCATGGCAAGCGCCTGGCCGGCAAGGGCGAATGCCACCTGACGCTGGCCGATCTGCTGGCCTATGCGGAGGGCCAGTTGCTGGTGCTGGCGCTGCCGCATCGCTTCGACAACACCGCGGCACTCGACGTGCTGGCGCAGTTGCGGCAAAGCCGCGCCGACGGGGTCTGGCTCGGCGCCAGCCTGTTGTATCGCGGCGACGACCGCCGGCGGCTGGCCCGCCTGCAGCGCCTCGCCGTCACCGCCGGCGTGCCGCTGCTGGCCAGCAACGAGGTGCTGTATCATCACCCCGATCGCCGGCCGTTGCAGGACGTGCTGAGCTGCATCCGCGAGAAGGCCAGTATCGACACTATCGGCAAGCGGCTCGAGGCCAATGCCGAGCGCCACCTCAAGCCGGCGCAAGAGATGCTTCGGCTGTTTCGCGACGCCCCAGACGCGATCGCCGAAACCATGCGCTTTGCCGATCGGATAGCGTTCTCGCTGGATCAGCTGAAATATCAATATCCCGACGAGCCGGTGCCGGCCGGCAAGACGGCGCAGCGGCATCTCGAGGACCTGACCTGGTCCGGCGCGCATCAGGCATTTCCGGCGCGGATTCCGCCGCGCACCAAGAAGGTGCTGCGCAAGGAGCTGCGGTTGATCCGCAAGCTGCGCTACGCGCATTACTTCCTCACCGTGCACGACATCGTCCGCTTCGCCCGTTCGCAGAATATCCTGTGCCAGGGCCGGGGCTCGGCGGCGAATTCTGCGGTGTGCTACGTGCTCGGCATCACCGCGGTCAATCCGGCCGAGATCGACCTGTTGTTCGAGCGCTTCATCTCCAAGGAGCGGTTGGAGCCGCCCGACATCGACGTCGATTTCGAGCACATCCGCCGCGAGGAGGTGATGCAATATGTCTATCGCCGCTACGGCCGCCACCGCGCTGCCATCGTCGCCACCGTGATCCATTATCGCCCGCGCTCGGCGATCCGCGACGTCGGCAAGGCGCTGGGGCTGAGCGAGGACGTCACCGCGGCGCTGGCCGATACGGTGTGGGGCAGCTGGGGGCCCGGCCTCAACGAGACCCAGATCAGGCAGGCCGGGCTCGATCCGCACAATCCGATGATCGCCCGCGCGGTGGAGCTGGCCGCCGAACTGCTCGAATTTCCGCGGCATCTGTCGCAGCATGTCGGCGGCTATGTGCTGACCCAGGACCGGCTCGACAGCTATGTGCCGATCGGCAATGCGGCGATGGAAGACCGCACCTTCATCGAATGGGACAAGGACGACATCGACACGTTGAAGATGATGAAGGTCGACGTGCTGGCGCTCGGCATGCTGACCTGCATCCGCAAATGCTTCGACCTGATCGCCGATCACAAGGCCGAATGGTGGGAGCTGGCGAGCGTGCCGCGCGAGGTGCCGGCGGTCTACGACATGCTGTGCCGGGGCGAATCGCTCGGCGTGTTCCAGGTCGAGAGCCGGGCGCAGATGAACATGCTGCCGCGGCTGAAGCCACGCCGGTTCTACGATCTGGTGATCGAGGTCGCGATCGTGCGGCCGGGGCCGATCCAGGGCGACATGGTGCATCCTTACTTGCGGCGGCGAAACAATCTCGAAAAGGTCGAGTATCCGTCGCCGTCGCCGCTGCACGGCGACAAGGATGAGTTGCGCAAAGTGCTGCACAAGACCCTCGGCGTGCCGCTGTTTCAGGAACAGGCGATGCGGATCGCGATCGAGGCGGCGAAATTCACCCCGGAGCAGGCCAACGGGCTGCGCCGGGCGATGGCGACGTTCCGCAATGTCGGCACCATCGGCAGCTTCGAGGCCCGCATGGTCAGCAATATGGTGGCGCGCGGCTACGACCCGGCATTCGCGCAAAACTGCTTCGAGCAGATCAAGGGGTTCGGCAGCTACGGCTTTCCGGAAAGCCACGCCGCGAGCTTCGCCCAATTGGTCTATGTCTCGTCCTGGCTGAAGCATTTTCATCCCGACGCGTTCTGCTGCGGGCTGCTGAATTCGCAGCCGATGGGATTCTACGCGCCGGCGCAGATCGTCGGCGATGCCCGTGCCAATGGCGTCACGGTGCGCCCGGTCGATATCGGCTTCAGCCACGGCCAGTCCACGCTGGAGGAACGCTGCGGCAAGTATTGCGCGCTGCGTCTCGGCTTCCGCCAGATCGACGGCTTCGTCTGGGCCGATCCCGACGAGGAGCGGGCGCGGCGCGCCGCCGGCAAGCCGGCAGCGGAGGACTGGGCCGCGCGTATCGAAGCGGCGCGGGCGCGGGGGCCGTTCACGTCGCTGGAGCAATTCGCCCGCGCCACCGCCTTGCCGAAGCGGGCGCTGATCCTGCTGGCGGATGCCGATGCGTTCCGCTCGCTCGGGCTCGACCGCCGCGCCGCGCTATGGGCGGTGCGGCGGCTGCCCGACGACGTGGCGCTGCCGCTGTTCGAGGCGGCTGCCGCGCGCGAGCAGCCGGATGAGGCGGCGCAACCCTTGCCGCAGATGCCGGTCGCCGAACATGTGGTGGCCGATTATCAGACCGTCCGGCTGTCGCTGAAAGGCCATCCGATGGAATTCTTGCGCGCGATGTTCGATGCCGAAAAGGTTGTCACCTGCCGCAGCGTCTCCGCGATGCGTAGCAACGGACGGCGGCTGCGCTGCGCCGGCGTGGTGCTGGTGCGACAGCGGCCGGGCAGCGCCAAGGGCGTGATCTTCATGACGCTGGAAGACGAGACCGGGATCGCCAATGTGGTGGTGTGGCCGAGCGTGATGGAAAAATTTCGCAAGGAGGTGATGGGCGCGCGGCTGCTGCTGGTCGAGGGCCGAATCCAGGCCAGCCCCGAAGGCGTGGTGCATCTGGTCGCCGAGCGGATGAGCGATCGCAGTTTCGAGATGGCGCGCTTGTCCGACAATCTGGCGGCGCGGCCGGCGATCCCCACCGGGCCGGCACTGATCGAGCCGCTCAATGACGACCGCCGCGAGCATCCCGACAATCCGGCGCAGCGAATCCGCCACCCGCGCGACGTCCGCATCCTGCCGCCGTCGCGGGATTTTCACTGAGGGACGGCGTCATTGCGAGGAGCGAAGCGACGACGCAATCCAGTCTGTGCTTGCGGCTCTGGATTGCTTCGCTTCGCTCGCAATGACGCTATGTTTTGGCGGCGGTCGAAAGTTGCTGATAGCTCTCGCAGGACAACCCCGCTGCGCTATAGTCTGCCACCAATTCATCGGATCATCTCATGCAAAGCCCACACGACCTGCTCGCCGATCTCTGGGCTTCCGTCGGCGGCGACGCCGCGGCGCTCGATGCCGTGACGCTGACCGGCGCGGAGCCGCAATTGCCGTCGTCGTTCCGGGTCGGTGCTGCGGCCCAGGTCTCGATCGCCGCGGCGGGGCTGGCGGCCGCGGAGATCGGGCGGCTGCGCGGCGGGCCATCGCAGCAGGTCGCGGTCGACATGCGCCACGCCGTGGTGGAATGCCGCTCCGAGCGCTATCTGCGCCGCGATGGCGATCCGCCGCCGCCGCTGTGGGATCCGATCGCCGGCGTCTATCAGGTCGGCGGCGGGCGCTACGTCCGTCTGCACACCAATTTTCCGCAGCATCGCGACGCCGTCTGCCGTGTGCTCGACTGCGCGCCGGAGCGCGACGCGGTGCAGGCCGCGCTGATGCGATGGGACGGCGTAGCCTTCGAGACCACGGCCTATGCGGCCGGCGGCGTGGTGGCGCTGATGCGCTCGCGCGACGAATGGCAGGCGCTGCCGCAGGCTGCGGCGCTGGATGCGCTGCCATTGATCGAGATCGAGAAGATCGGCGAGGCCGCGCCAAAACCATGGCCGGCCGGGGAGCGGCCGTTGTCCGGATTGCGCGTGCTCGATCTGTCGCGGGTGATCGCCGGCCCCGTCGCCGGGCGCACCCTGGCGGCGCATGGCGCCGATGTCATGCTGGTCTCGGGTCCGGATCTGCCGGCGATCCCGTGGCTCAGCATCGACACCGGCCGCGGCAAGCTGTCCTGCTTTGCCGATCTCAAAACCGAGCCCGGCCGCGCCACGCTGCGCGACCTGCTCAAGGACGCCGATATGTTCTCGCAAGCCTATCGTCCGCAGGCGCTCGCGGCGCTCGGCTTTGCGCCGCAGGACGCGGCAACGATCAGTCCCGGCATCGTCTATGTGTCGCTGTCGGCCTATGGCCGAACCGGACCATGGGCACAGCGCCGCGGCTTCGACTCGCTGGTGCAATGCGCCACCGGGTTCAATCACGCCGAGGGGCAGGCGGCGGGCGTCGCCGGGCCGAAGGAATTGCCGGCGCAGATCCTCGACCACGCCACCGGCTATCTGATGGCGCTGGGCGCGATGATGGCGAAGGCGCGCCAGGCGCGCGAGGGCGGCAGCTGGCATGTCCAGGTGTCGCTGGCGCGCACCGGCCAATGGCTGTGGGAGATGGGACGGCTCACAGATGGCCTTGCCGCCGACGACATCAAGCCCGAGGCGACGAGCGGCTTTGTCGACCAGATGGAGTCCGGCTTCGGCGTGCTATCAGCTGTGCGCCATGCGGCGGTTCTGTCGCGGACGCCGGCGCGGTGGGAACGCCCCGCGGTCCCGCTCGGCAGCCATCCGCCGCGCTGGCCGTCGCGCTAACAGGTCCGGCCGGCGGCGGCACCGCCGCGACCGAATCGTCGCGCCGCCTTGGCGATCGTCGGATCGTCGCGCCGCCTTGGCAATCGCCGGTTGGTCGCCAATTTTCGGCGGCGAGGACGTGCTTAGTCCGAGTCGCTGGTGCTGATCGCATCGTTTCGCACTGCAGCGCGGCGCAGTCGCGTCGAACCGCGTAGCCTCGGTTGTTATTACCGCCGATGTCTTGCCTCGCCTGCGGCCATGATCGCCGGCGCCTGGGACGGCTTGTCACGGCCGATCATCAGCGTAAATGCCAAACAACGCGGCTCGCCGTGCTTTGCGTTCCGTCATTCGTTGGCGTCGATTACTTGCCGGTTGCTTTGGTCTGCTGCGGGGCGCCGGCGCGGCGGCGAGGGCGGGCGGTCCTGGTGACTGTTCGGACCGGCGGTGATTACTTGCAGTGAAAACCAGCCTGTCGGTCTGAAAACATCGCTTAATCGCATGTCAAATTGTCGCAGAGGATAACGATTTGATGTCGATCAATGATCGCCGCTCTGCGAACTAACTAGCCTGGTAGTTAGTTAAGCACGCTGCGAGCGTGTTGTGATCTGGGGGGGATTGCGATGGGGGGCTCTCGGCGGGCCGCGTCACGATGTGGCGCGCCGGAGATGAATCGTGGCTCGGTGGAGCGTGGGGCGGTCGAGCCCGACGCGATCAACAAGCCCGATCCGTGCAAGCTTGGTTCGTTCAAACCTTATTCGTCGACGACGACGCAAGATCGGCCGCGGTTGTTCAGCCGGATTACCGTCAGTCGGATCACAACGAGCAGCTCCCTCATTGGCAAGCTTGCCGGCGGCTGGTTGTTGGCAGCGACCATTGTGGCGCTGTGGACGCTGCCGGTTCCGGCCGACGCAGGTGACCAAGTCAAGCCGATGGCGGCGGGCCAGATCGCGACCGACTTCGCGTCGGAGCCGACCAGCCACAATGGCCTGCTCGATTTCACGCCGACGATTGCCGCGCCGCTCGATCCGGATGTCGCCGCACTCGCCGACTATGCCCGCCGCGCCTTGAGCCCTGCCGGCGCGACGTCCAATTTCTCGCCGATCGCGCCCGGCTATGGCTCGGCGGCTGCGGCGGCCGCCCATGCCGGCTTCACGCAGCGAGGGGGCGGTGACGCCGGGCATGGCGGGTCGATCCATGGCGCGACACTTGGCGTCGCGCACGGCGCACCACTTGGCGCGACGCACGGGCTCTCGCGCTTCATCACCCAGCATGACGGTCCGCCGCGGCTCGAGCTTCCCACCAATTTGGCGATCAAGCAGATCGCCGAATACAGCCGCGTCATCCTGGCGATGAAGGCGGCGACGACGGCCGAGCAACGCATCCTGCATTTTCACGCCCAGCACAGCCTGCGCGCTCGCCAAGACCGGGCGACGCGCCAGCCGGATTTCGTCGCGGTGATGCCGGAGGTCGCGCCAGCGGCGGGCGCGCCGAGCCGCGGCCAGGCGAGCAGCGAGCAGGAGATCGTCAAAACCTGGGTGGCGCTGGAAGATCTCGATCCCAATCCGGAGACCGCGCCGCAGTTCAATTTCGTCGATATCCTGTCCGCCAGGGGCGATCAAACCAGGCCGGTGCTGATCGCGGTGCAGAAGCAACGGCAGACGTCCGGCGGCACGGGGACTCGCGCGCCGATGGTGGCGCCGGCGCCGGGCGATCCGCTGGGACGCTACTTCGTCGGCTCCAAGCCGTGCGAGACCTGTCACGCCGGCCTGTTCGATGAATTCCAGCTGACCGTGATGGGCCGCACCATCAAGTCCGGCAAGGTGACGCCGCAAGGCAAGATGGAGTGCGAGACCTGCCACGGTCCCGGCTCCGCCCATGTCAATGGCGGTGGCGGTCGGGAAAAGGGCGGCATCCGCTCGTTCCGGCTCAATGACAGCCGCGGCGTCGACGTCGCCGACTACAACGGCGTCTGCCTGACCTGTCACGAGAAGAGCGATCAGACCTATTGGCAGGGCTCGCCGCACGAGACCCGCGGACTGGCCTGCGTCAATTGCCACACCGTGATGCGCAAGGTGTCGCTGCACAAGCAGCTGAAGACCGAGAAGGTGATGGATACCTGCTTCCAGTGCCACAAGGACCGCAAGGCGCAGGCGCAGCGCACCTCGCACATGCCGATCCGCGAGGACAAGATCACCTGCGCCAATTGCCACAATCCGCACGGCAGCCCGACCGAGAAGCTGCTCAAGGAAGCCACGATCAACGACACCTGCTTCCAGTGTCACGCCGACAAGCGCGGACCGTTCCTGTTCGAGCATCCGCCGGTGCGCGAGAATTGTCTGAACTGCCACGAGCCGCACGGATCGAACCACGAATCGCTTCTCGTCGTCGCCCGGCAACGGCTGTGCCAGCAGTGCCACACCAACCCGCATAACCAGCCGGGTCTGGGCGCGGCGACGCTGCGCTACGCGGTCGGCAACGCCTGTCAGAATTGTCACACCAACATTCACGGATCGAACGCGCCATCGGGATCGCGGTGGCACCGCTGACGTGTCGCGAGCGGCCAGCGCGGCCGTCTCTCGCGATGCCAACAACAGGGATGAAACGACAACGCGTCAATCTTGGTGAGGGGGGCTGGACATGACGATCACCTACAGACTGCTGCTGGCGGCGGCATTGACGGTGCCGGTCGGTGCCAACGCGGCCGATGCCACGGCCGATCCACCCGCCGATATCGGGGCCGAGCCGGAGGGCTATGAGTATTCGGGCGAGATCGATGTCGGCTGGCGCGCCTTTATCAAGCGGCCGCCGAAATCGGCCTCGCCCTGGGTGACGCCGACCAGCGCGGGCAACGACAATCGCAACAACCGCTCGAAATTCGAGGAATACGGCGACATCCCGCCCGGGCCCTATGCCGAATATCTGCGCCTCAGCGCGCAGGGCAAGGACGGCATCTACGCCGGCGAATTGCAGGCCGACAATCTTGGCAACAACAACCAGCGTTACATTTTCGACGCGTCGAAGACCGGCGAACATTACTTGACGCTGATCTGGGACCAGATTCCGCACCTCTACAGCACCAGCGCGCAGAGCATCTGGCACGGCGTCGGCAGCAACGCGCTGACGACTTCGGTGCAGATTCCAGGCTCCACCGTCGGCGCCGACGCCGCCGGCAAGGCGATGGTCACCAATGCCCTGGCGGGAAAATTCAACACCATCGATGTCGGCATCCGCCGCGACAAGGGCACCGTCGCCTATCGCTGGACTCCCAATCAAAATGTCGACGTCAAGGCCAGCTATTCGCATGAGAAGCGCGAGGGAATCCAGACCGCCGGCGTGGTAATGGGCTCGTTCGCGGCGATGCAGCAGGTGCAGATGCCGCGTCCGATCGACGACACCACCCAGATCGGCAAGCTCAACGGCCAGTATTTCGGGCCGACGCCGTGGGGCGGCCATTTCAACATCAATATCGGCGGCGGTGTGTCGGTGTTCGACAACAGCTTCAACTCGTTCACGGTGCAGAATCCGTTCTACGACAGCAGCACCGCAGCGACCCGAGCCTCCTATCCGCAATTTGCCCGCGTCAGCCTGGCGCCGAGTAACGAGGCCTATAACGCGGTGGTCACAAGCGGAATCGATCTGCCCCGCAAGGCGCGCTGGAACAGCACGTTGCAATACACCACGATGCGGCAGAACGATCCGTTCATGCCGTTCACCTCCAATACCAACATCTATCTGCCGAGCGGCACGGCGGCCTTCACCACCGCAGGCTTGCCCGCCACCAGCCTGAACGGCGAGATCAATAACCTGCTGTACAACACCAGCCTGATGATTCCGTTCTCGCCGGAATGGCGCGCCACGACCCGTTACCGGATCTATGACAGCGACAACCAGACCCCCGAATTGCTGCTGCCAAGCTACACCGTCGAAGATTCTTCGCAGACACTGGCCGGCGGGTTGTATCGTGCCGCGGGCGGGCCGCGGCGATCGCTCGCCTATTCCTACACCAAGCAGAACGCCGGCGAAGAGCTGCAATGGCGGCCGACCAAATGGGCGACGCTGGGGTCGAGCTTCGGTTGGGAACGATGGGACCGCACCCGCCGCGACGTCAACGTCACCAATGAATTCATCGGCCGCGGCACCGCCGATTTCAGGGCCTCCGATATCATCACCCTGCGATCCAGCCTGCAATATTCGCAGCGGCGCTACAACAAATATGACGGCCAGGCCTTGGCGCAATATGTCTGGACCGATCCGGCCGGCACCCAGGTCACCAATTTCCGCATGCGCAAATTCGACATGGCCGATCGCGATCAGACCAAGGCCAATCTGATGGTCGACCTGACGCCGTTCGAGAATACGATTCTGAAGGGGCTGGTCTTGTCGCCGACCGGCGGGTTGCGCTTCGAAGACTACGCCGACGATCCGAATTTCTTCGGGCTGCGCAAGAACAATTCTTGGAATGTCGGGCTCGATACCACCTATACGTTCCGGCCCGGAAACTCGATCTCGGTGTCCTATATGCGCGAGGAGTTCGATCGCGACCTGGTCGGCAGCGGCACTATCAACAACTCGGTCGATAACACGACGTTTCCGGCGGTCACCAACGCCTTCATCAGCCATACCGGCGAGGCGGTCAACACCGTCATCGTTGCTGGAAATGTCGAACTGATCCCGGGCTCGCTCGATCTCAAACTCGGCTACTCGATCTCGCTCTCCGACGAGGATTGGACCTTCGCGCCATACCGCGATTTTGCGATGGCGTCTTGCGGCGCCGTGCCGTGCTCGGGATTTCCGACAGTCAAGACCAATTTTCAGCGGCTCGACGCCACGCTCAAGCATACCGTTGATCCGTCGATTGTCACCAAACTCGGCTGGGCCGGCGAGGTCTATGTCAAGCTCCGCTACATCTGGGAGCGCAACAAGGTGGAGAACTGGCAACAGGAGCTGATGTCGCCATACCTCTATGTCAGCGATACGTCGATCTCGCGTTTGATCGAGATGGGGGCCACCAACCCGAACTACGACGCGCAATTCGTGCAGCTGTCGCTCAACGCCAAATGGTAGGCCGAAGAAATCGGCGGGGCGCCTGATCGCGCGCGCCGCTGACAGCAAGAGGTCCGATGGGGCGGTGCGTCCGCGGCATCGGCCTTCCTTCGGCGGCGGCAGCATGTCCGCGCGTCGAATTCATCGCGATCGTCAATCCAAGGGAGGAAAACAGCAATGAAACATCCATCACACCTCAGCAATGATGCGTTGAGCCGGCGTCGCCTGCTGCGACGCGGTGCCTACGCCGCCGGTGCGGCGGCGTTGTTCGGCGTTGCCGCGACGGCGGTCGAGGCTCAGGTGGCGAAGAAAGCGTCGCAGCGCGACGCGGGCTACCAGACTTCGCCCAGTGGCGGCAAGAGCTGCGCGACCTGCCGTCAATTCAAACCGCCGAGTTCTTGCATCACGGTCGAGGGCTCGATCAGCCCGAGTGGCTATTGCCGGCTCTACGCCAAGAAGGCGTGACGAGCGCGCGCCGGCCGGGTCTGGCCGGCGCGGCTCTTGCCGGTTGAGCATGGGCTGATCGTTGATGTCAGGACGGTGTGGCGGCAATATTCGGAAGAGCCGACGCGCCACGTCAAAATCCGACCAAAGCAGAAAAGCAATAGATCTGGCCAATTGCTCGTCATTGCGGGCCGGCGCGCGGCGCCGTCGGATGGCAAGCAATCCAGGGGCGGCAGACGTTCTTTGGTCGAGCCTCTCGGAGCCTGACGGAAAAAGCGATCAACAAAACGAGGCCTACAAGGTCGTCATTGCGAGGAGCGCTTGCGACGAAGCAATCCAGTCCCTGCTTGATGTCCCTGGATTGCGTCGCTGTCGGACGGCGCTGCGCGCCGTCCTCGGCTCGCAATGACGAAATCAACTTTGATTTGAGTGGTCTCTTTTCCGCTCAGAATCTCAGGCGGAGGCGGCCTGCAGCCTGGCCTGGTCGGCGCGGCCGGGCTCGCAGTCGCGGGCGAAGGCGAGGGCGGAGGCGGCATTGGTCGGGCGGGCGTAGACGAAGCCCTGGATGATGTCGCAATCGAGGTCGCGAAGGATGTTGATCTCTTCAGGCCTCTCGACGCCTTCCATCACGATCGCCATGCCGAGGCCGCGGCCCAGCGCGATGACGCCCTGCAGCAGCTTGCGGGCGCGGTCCGAAGTCGTGATCCCCTGCATGAAGATGCGGTCGATCTTCAATTTGTCGAACGGCAATTGGGTCAGATAACCGAGCGAGGAATAGTCGGTGCCGAAATCATCGAGCGCCAGCGTCACCCCGAGCTGGTTCAACTCGGTCAGCACCCGCCGGACCCGTCCCTCGGCGTGATCGGCCAACAGGCTCTCGGTCAATTCGAGGCAGAGCAGATGCGGCGCCAATCCGGTCTCCGCCAACACCCGCATGACGTCGCCGACGAAATCGGTGTGCCAGATCTGTGCCGCCGAGACATTGACCGAGATCTGGCGGGGCGTTTCGCCGGCCTCGATCCAGGCCTTGGCCTGTCGCGCCGCCTCGCGCAGAATCCATAGGCCGAGATCGCAGATCAGATGCGAGCTTTCCGCGATCGGGATGAATTCCGACGGCTCGACGTCGCCGCGCGTCGGATGCGCCCAGCGCATCAAGGCCTCGAAGCCACAGACGCGCCCGGTCAGAACTTCGACCTGGGGCTGATAGTGCACGAACAGCCCGTTGTTCTCGTTGACGGCACGGCGCAGGTCGCGGCTCAACGCGATCTTGTGCTGAACCACCTCGCTCATGCCGGCCTCGAAGAATTGCAGGCGTCCGCGGCCGTCCTCCTTGGCGCGGTACAGCGCCAGATCGGCATTGCGCAGCAGATCGTGGACGTTGGCGCCATCGCCCGGGATCATGGCGATGCCGACGCTGGTGCTGACATTGACCTCGCCGCGCTCCAGCTGGATCGCGCCCGACAGCGCCCCGACCACGGCGTTGGCAATGGCTTCGGCCGTCGATCTGTCGGCGCAGGCCGTCAGGATGATGGCGAATTCGTCGCCGCCGAGGCGGGACAGGAAATGGCTGCTGTCCAGCACCCGCGAGATCAGATGCGCGGCCTTGGCCAGCAACTCGTCGCCGGCGGCGTGGCCCAGCGAATCATTGACCTCCTTGAAGCGGTCGAGGTCGAGCAGCAGCAGCGCCGCCTCGGTGTCGTTGCGGCCGCGCCGTTGCAGCACGTCGTTGATCTGGCGATGAAACAAGGCGCGATTGGCCAGCCCGGTGAGCGGGTCGTAATAGGCCAGCTGTTCCAGCTGCTCCTCGGCGCGTTTGCGCTCGGAAATATCCTGGATGGTGCCGTGGAAGCCGATGACGCGGCCCTCGGCATCGCGCATCGCCTTGCTGGTCACCGCGCAATCCATGATCGATCCGTCGCCGCGCCGGCCCTTGACGTCGACGGTCCTGACCTGGCCGGTGCGGATCACTTCGGCTTGCGCCTCCAGCACCCGGCGCGCGCCGTCGCCGACATAGAGCGACATCACCGCGGCGTGGCTGGAGCCGAAGCTCGGGTCGTAGCCGAGCAGGCCGTAGATCTCCGGAGCCCAATGGACCTGGGAATCGCCGAGCCGGTAGCTCCAGTCGCCGATCTTGCCGACCAATTGCGCTTCGACGAGCTGATCCGAGCGGTGTCTCAGGCTCGCCTTGGTGGCCCTCAACGCCTGCTCGCGTTCGTTAAGGGCGTCGTTCTGGGTCTGCAGCTCGGCGTTTCGCTCGCGGATGGTGGCGTTGGCCCGGTCGAGGTCGCGCAAGGTGCGGTCAAGCGCGCGCAGCGGCAAAATCCGGACGGCGAGATAGGTGCAGGCGCCGAGCAGTAGGCTGAAAAGCGCGAAAATTCCGATGCGCCGCAGCAGCGGATCGAGCGGGACGTCGAACTCGACCGATCCGACCGCCTCGCCCGCGACCACGATCGGAAAGCTTCGGGTCAGCAGAAAATGTGAATCGAGCGCGCTGTTGCCCTCGACGAGAATCACCTTGCCGTCCTTGTCGAGGATGCGATTTCGCCCAAGTTTGAAGGGCGCCTCGGCGAGTTCGATGATCTCGCGCAGCCGGACCCGCTGATAGTGCCACATCTCGGGGCTGCGATAGATGTAGCGTGCCAACCGGTTAGCGCTGAGCTGGGCCCGGAACGTGGCGCGCATGCTTTCGATCTGATACCCGATCAATCCGTAGCCGACCGGCGCAAACAGGGTGATGGCCAGCGCCACCACCAGCGCCACCGCCTTGACGGTCTTGCGTAAGGACCTGCCATCAAGATCGATCGACGGATTTGCGGCGTCGGTCATGGCTGAACGGCGAGGCTGCCGCTGGCGTTCAGCACCATTGCGCCCTCGGGCGAGCGCAGAAATGCGACGAAACGGTCGAGGGCGGCGGAGCGGCGCGCCGGGAATACGATGGTGAAATTCTTGACGAAGGGGTAGTCGCCGCGCCGAAGATTCTCCAGGGTCGGTTCGACGCCATCGATCGACAGGAAATGCAGATCGGGCGCCTCGGTCACCATCTGCGACAGGCTGACCGCGGTGAGCGAACCCTCGATCTGCGCGGCGATCCTCACATTGTCCTGATCGGTGGTCGCGACGGGAAGCTCGTGGCGGTCCCGGAGCGCGACGATGGCCGCCGCCATCCCCGGAAAGGCGGCGCCCAGATTGGCGGTGTCGGCTTCGCTTTTCGGGCGCAGAATGACGCGAACCCTGGTGCCGTCCGGCCAGGTCGCGGACGGATTGACGAACAAGGCCGCGACGTCACGGCTGGCGATGTTGCCGGGGGCGGGATGCGAACTCACCAGCCCGAAAGGGGTGCGGGCCATGAGCGTCGAGGTCAGGGCTTTGCCCGCCTCTTCGGGTTTCAGCGCGCGGCCCGCGACCGCGAAATCCAGCGCGCCGTCGACCACGGCGGCAATGCTGCCCGAGCTGCCGAGGCCGGGAATGACCTCGAGGGTGATGTCGGGATTGCGCGCGGTGAAGGCGGTGCCCAGTCGCTCCAGCATGCCGATCGCGGCGCCCGTTCCGCCGGTGCGCAGCGTGACGGCACGCGCCTCACTGGCCGCAAGGCCGAGCAGCATCGCGCTCGCGATCAGGCCGGCGAGCCAGCCGGATGGGCGCGACGGATCAGCGCCGCCACGCCGCGTGTCAGAGCCTGACATGGTTGTCGTCATTGGAAGACCCTGCGGACCACTTGCCAGGCTAAGTGTTTGGGCCCCAAGCACTAACATTGAACCAACTTTGTACCGCGTAGAATTACGAGGTTAACGATTTCTCCATGTCGATTGCGCCGCGCTCGGAACGCGACAGAAATACGACGAATTTCGCGGCAATTGAACGCAGAGCTGGATTGACGTGCGTCAACCTCGTCACCACCGGGGCATGCGAAGCTTCAAACATGGCTACTTTATTAGTTTACCGATGCCCGCAAAACGGTCTGATGACGCAGACATGGCTGGCCGAGCCCGTGTCGGGCGATCGGCTGACCTATGAGGCGGTGTTCTGTCTGGCCTGCTCGCAGCAGCATTTTATCTGCGTTGCGACCGGCCGCGCCTTGGGCGACAGCGCCGGGGTGGTTACCAAGCTGCGCGGTCCGGCATTTCCGCCCAAGCAGATCCAGATGTGTCATGAGCGAGCGGCGATGCCGCGCTATGTCGGCGGCCTCAGGTCGCCGTCGCTGGCAGCGTCGGATCATTGCCATAAGCTGCACTGACCGCGACGAAGCGCGCGGTCAGCAACTGGGTCAGCGCGTCTCAGCGGTTCTTGTTGTGCGGTTTGCGCTTCTCAATGAAGGCCGCCATCCCTTCGGCACGATCCTCCAGCGCGAAGGTGGCATGGAATAGGTCGCGTTCGACCGCGAGGCCTTCCGTCAAAGTGGTCTCGAGGGCGCGGTTGACTGCGCTTTTCGCCATCTCGGCCGCCGGCCGCGACATTGCGGCGATCTTGTCGGCGATGGCGACGGCTTCCTCCATGAGCTTGTCGGCGGGCACGATGCGGCTGACCAGCCCGGCGCGCTCGGCCTCGGCGGCATCCATCATCCGGCCGGTCAGGCACAGATCCATCGCCTTCGACTTGCCGATCGCGCGGGTCAGGCGCTGCGTGCCGCCGATGCCCGGAATGGTGCCGAGCGAGATTTCCGGCTGGCCGAATTTGGCAGTGTCGGCCGCAATGATGATGTCGCACATCATCGCCAATTCGCAGCCGCCGCCCAGCGCATAGCCGCCGACCGCCGCGATCGTCGGCTTGCGGCATTTGGCGACGCGGTCGCCGCCGATGCCGGTGAAGTCGTTGTTGAACATGTCGATGAAGGTTTTCGGCTGCATCTCCTTGATGTCGGCGCCGGCGGCGAACGCCTTGTCGCTGCCGGTCAGAAGGATGCAGCCGATCGCATCGTCAGCCTCGAGATCGTCGATCGCCGCGGCGATCTCGCCGAACACGCCGAACGACAGCGCATTGAGCTGCTTCGGCCGGTTGAGTTTGAGGATGCCGACCGCGCCCTGACGTTCGACGATGATGTATTCGTAGCTGCCCATGTGTCATTCCCAAGCTGCGCGGCCGTTCGCGACCCCGCGCAATGTGCCCGCTGCCGGCACCGGGTTCAAGCTGGGCGATCTTGGCTCACCTCTAAGCGACGAACATCCGCACTGCGGAGGCCAGCGTCAGCAACCCGCCGAAAGCGATGAAGATCTTGCCGATCAGCGAGGATTGGCTCCAGGCGCTGCTGTCGTCGGTGGCTGCTTTGACCTCTGCGGTGGAGCTGTCCGATTGGGCGACCGGGCCGGCCTTGTCGTCGCTGGCCGCCAGATCGATGGCGTTGAGCTGGTCGGGGGGGACGATTTCGGCACTGGCCGGCGCCGTCCCGAGCGGTTGGGTGGTTGGCGCGACGTCACCTTCATTGGCTACGAGCTCGGCCGCCGGTTCGGGCACCGCGGGAGCGTCGGCGGCCGGCAGTTCCGCCTTGGCGTCGGCGATCGCGGCGGGCAATTGTGCGGTTGTGGCGGCCGGTCCGGCCTTGGCGTCCGGCGTTTCGGGCTTGCTCGCGACGGCCTTTGCCGGCTTCGCCGAGGCAGCCTTGTTGCGATGACGGCGTGAATGCTTGACGGCTTTCTTGACGCTTTTCTTGGCGACGGGCCGGGTTGCGCTCGCAGCGCTGGCGCGGCCGTCCTTGGCTGCCTGAGCGCTGTCCGGTGACGCCGCCGCGCTGGCGGTGATCTGCATCGGGCCGGCCAGACCAACCCATAATCCAGCCGCGATGATCAATGCCGCGTGCCCGCTGGCTTTGATGTTCATGGCAAACTCCTCTTGCCCAGTCCCAAGCGCGAACAGAGACCGCGCGGCGTGGCATCAGCGCGGCCGAAACAAGGGGAATCTTCGTCGATCCACGGCAAAAACGCGGCACAGCCCGGCGAGGATGGATGCGGCCGGTGGAACGATGCTATGGACGTCAGGCGGCTGCCGAGGGGCATATGTGTCGCCGGCCGAGATCGGGCTTGATTTCACAATCACGTGATCGGGCGCGATGTCGGTAACGTTCGGGCAATCCAGCCGAACTGGCTATCAGGAGCACGTGTGCGCGGACGTGACAACGAGTGGACCGACCTGATGCGGGCGGCGAATGCTGGGGACACGGGCGCGTATCACCGCCTGCTCAAGGCTGTCGCGCCGGTGCTGCGGGCCGGTGCGCGCCGCGGGCTGGCGCGGGCCGGGCAGCCGATCGATCAATCCGAGGACATTGTGCAAGATATTCTGTTGGCCGTGCACCTGAAACGACAGACCTGGGACCCGGAAGCGCCGTTCGCGCCGTGGCTGTTCGCGATCGCGCGCAACAAGCTGATCGATGCGCTGCGCCGTCGCGGCCGGCGGGTGTTCGTCAACATCGACGATTTCGCCGAGACGATCCCGAGCGAGCCGGTGGCCGAGACCTTGCCGGCCGGCGAGGTCGCCAAGCATCTTCAGGCGCTGCCGCCGCGGCAACGCGACGTGCTGCAATCGATCGCGGTGGAGAGCGCGTCGATCAAGGCCACCGCGGCCAGGCTATCGATGAGCGAGGGCGCCGTGCGGGTCGCGTTGCATCGCGGTCTGTCGGCGCTCGCGGCCAAATTGAGATCGGCATGAGCATGGACACGGACAGGTTGATTCAGACGCTGGCGGCCGATGCCGGGCATCGCGCGCGGCCGGTCGGCGCCACACTGGCGGCGGCGCTGCTGGTGGCGATCCCGGTGGCGGCGGCGATGCTGCTGTCGACGGTCGGCCTGCGCCCCGACATCATGACGGCGATGCATAATCCGTTCTTCGATCTGAAATTCGTGGTGACGCTGGCGCTGGCGCTGTCGGCGCTGGCGGTGAGCCTGCATCTGTCGCGGCCCGAAGCCTCGGCGCATCGCTGGATCCTGCTGCTGCTCACTCCCGTCGCAATCCTGGCGCTGGCGATCGGCGCCGAGATGATGCTGCCGCAGCGCAAGCCGATGATGGCGCGGCTGATCGGCAATAATGCGATGCTGTGCCTGAGCTTGATCCCGTTGCTGTCGCTGCCATTGTTGGCGGCAGTGCTGATCGCCTTGCGCCGCGGCGCGCCGGCCAAACCGGCGCTGGCCGGTGCGCTGGCCGGAATCTTGTCCGCGGGACTGGCGGCGACGCTCTATGCCGCGCATTGCAATGACGATTCGCCGCTGTTCGTGGCGACCTGGTACACGCTGGCCACCGCATTGGTGGCCGCCATCGGCGCGCTGGCCGGCGCCAGATGGCTGCGTTACTGACCGCGGCCGTGCTCCTTGAAGTGTTTCTTGGTGGCATTCCGCAAATGACATTGACTCGCACGTCCGCCATGCTAGCCACATGGTGGGGACGGGTGCCTTGGGACCATTTCAGCGTAAACGAATGATCGGGTCGGCTGCGGCTTTTGCCGCCGCCTATGCGCTTGTTCTCAACGTGATCCTGTCCAGCGCGTTGCTGGCCACGCTGTCGCCGACCGCGCTCGCCGCCAGTCATGAGCTTTGCTTCAACAGCGCCAATGCGGCGGCGTTGCCCGGCGACGCGCAGAAGTCCGGCAAGCCGGCCGCCGTTCGATGCCCGCTCTGCGTCAGCAATCACGTCGCTGTGGCGTTGCCGCCGACGATCGCGCTGGCGTTCGATCGCGTCGCGGTGGCCATTGCGCCTGTTGCCGCCTTCGCGGCGCCGTTCGTTGCCAATGAACGCCCCCGCAGCCATCGTGCCCGCGGCCCTCCGCGACTGATCTGACGATCCGCGCCTCGGCGCAAACCGCATCCTCGTCATATCGTTGTCGGAGTACGTCCATGTCGTCCGCATCCTTGCGGCTGCGCAGCCTCGTGCTGGCGTCAGCCGCGAGCCTGGTGTCCGTTGTGGCCCAGGCTCAAACGGGTTCGCCCGAACCGCTGCCCACCATCGTCGTGCAGGCTCCGCAGTCCAGTCGCGCCGTGGCCCGTCGCCCGGCGCCGGCGGCGAGCGCAATTCGTCCTGCCGCTGCACCGGTGGCGTCATCGGCGAATGAGCGCGCGGCGTCACTGACCGTGCTCACCGCGCGGCAGGCGCTGCGCGAGATCCAGCAGACACCGGGCGGCGTTGCGCTCGTGCCCGCCACCGAATTCAAGAACAGCCCGGCCAGCACCATCAAGGACGCGCTGGGCTGGGTGCCGGGCATGCTGATCCAGACCAGATGGGGACCGGACGGCCGCGTCTCGATCCGCGGCTCCGGGCTGACGCGCAACTACGGCAACCGCGGCATCAATGTCTTCATGGACGGTATGCCGCTCAACACCGCGGACGGGTTGTTCGATCTGTTCGAGGTCGATCCGACCGCGTACCGCTACGTCGAGGTCTACAAGGGCGCCAACGCGCTGCGCTTCGGCGCCAATTCGCTCGGCGGCGCCATCAACTTCGTGATGCCGACCGGCCGCGACGCCTCGGCGTTCGACAGCCGGATCGACGCCGGCAGCTTCGGCTACGTCAAGACCCAGGCCAGCACCGGCGGCGTGGCCGGCCCGGCGGACTGGTTCGTCACCGCCTCGGCGCAGCGCGAGGACGGCTATCGCGACCACAGCAAGACCGATTCGGAGCGGCTGAACGCCAATATCGGCTATCGCTTCTCGCCCGATGCCGAAACCCGGTTCTACCTCAACGCCGGCCGCTGGCGCGCCGAGATTCCCGGCGAGGTGACCAAGGACGCGGCGCTGAATTCGCCGCGTGCCGCGAACCCGGAATTCGTGCGGCAGGACCAGCAGCGCAACATCGACTCGCTGCGTCTGGCCAACAAGACCACGCTGCGCTTCGACAACACCACGGTCGATTTCGGCCTGTTCGGCCTCGACCGCCACGTCATGCATCCGATCTTCCAGTGGCTCGATTTCAAGGCGCTGGACTATGGCGCCTTTGTCCGGGCGGCCGATGACCGCCTGATCGGCGGCCACCGCAACAGGCTGGTCACCGGCGTCAATCTGCACAACGGCACCATCGACATCGACCAATATGTCAATCTCGACGGCGCCGTGAAGGGGCCGCTCGCCTCGTCCTACATCTGGAAGTCGGAGAACCTGTCGGCCTACGGGGAAAACTCGTTCTATTTTCTGCCGAGCGTGGCCGCCGTCGTCGGCGGCCAGTTCCTCCACGCCGTTCGCAACCAGCAGGATCGCTTTCTCACCGACGGCGACCAGTCGGGCAGCCGCAGCTACGACATCTTCAGCCCAAAGCTGGGCCTGCTGTGGGACGTCGATCCGACATGGCAGGTGTTCGCCAATGTGTCGCGCAGCGCCGAGGTCCCGACCTTCGACGTCACCACCTTTGCGACGCCGGCGAGCACCAACATCAACGCCCAGACCGCGACGACCTATGAGATCGGCACCCGCGGCCGCCGGAGGGACGTCGCGCTTTACTACGCCAGCTTGCACAACGAGCTGCAATGCCTGACCACCGGGCCATACTCTCCCTGTTCGGTGGTGAATGCCGACCGCACCGTGCATCAGGGCGTCGAGGCGGGATTCGGCGTCGCGTTCCTCAAATCAGTGTTCGCTCAAGAGGATCGCGTCTGGTTCAACGCCAGCTACACCTATAGCGACTTCCGCTTCGACAACGATCCGGCATGGGGCAACAACCGACTGCCGGGCGCGCCGCCGCACCTCCTCCGCGCCGAGGTGATGTACAAGAATCCGAACGGCTTCTATGCCGGCCCGAATGTCGAGTGGATGCCGCAGGCGTTCTTCTCCGACAACGCCAACACCCTGACGGTCGACCCCTACGCGCTGTTGAACTTCAAGATCGGCTACGACCGCGGCATCGGCTGGTCCGGCTATGTCGAGGCGCGCAACCTGCTCGACACCCGCTACATCTCGACCACCATCACCGTCGGACGGGCCACGCCGACGATGGAGCTGTTCAATCCCGGCACCGGCCGCGCCATCTATGGCGGCCTGCGCTACCGGTTGTGAGGCCGCTCGTGTCGAACGCAACGCCCTCCATCACCATCACCATCATCACCGGTGCCGCGGTCGCCGCTCGCCTGACGCGCGGCGTCGCGATGCCATTCGCTCGCCTTGTTCAATCCCTCACTTTTGCTGGGAGCAACTGATGCTGTCCATTTCACTCCGGCTGCGCGGCGTCCTGCTCGCCTCCGCCGCCATCCTCGTGCCGGCTTCCGGATCGGCACAGACCCGGCAGCAAGAACTGCCCGTCATGACGGTGGTCGCGCCGCAGAGCCGGCCGTCTACCGCGCGGCCCGCGCGTGGCGCGCGGGTAGCCCGTCCTACCGCTGCGCCGGTGGCGTCATCGGCGAATGAGGCGGCGCGGGGGCCGGCGCTCACCGTGCTTACCGTGCAGCAGGCGATCCGCGAGATCCGGCAGACGCCGGGCGGCGTCGCGCTGGTGCCCGCCGAGGCCTATAAAAACTCAACCGTCGCCAACACCATCAAGGACGTGCTCGACTACGTGCCGGGCGTGTTCGCGCAGCCGAAATGGGGCGATGACACAAGATTGTCGATCCGCGGCTCCAGCCTATCGCGCAATTTCCATCTGCGCGGCGTGCAGCTCTATATGGACGGCATCCCGATCAACACCGCCGACGGCTATGGCGACTTCCAGGAGATCGATGCCACCGCGTATAAATATGTCGCGGTCTACAAGGGCGGCAACGCCTTGCAGTTCGGCGCCAATTCGCTGGGCGGTGCGATCAATTTCGTCACCCCGAGCGGGCGCGATCCATTCGTCAACGGCGTCAGCGTCGACGCTGGCGCGTTCGGATTTCGCCGCCTGCAGGCCAGCGCCGGCGGCAGCAACGGCGCCTGGGACGGCTTCGCCACCGCCTCGACCCAGGCCGCCGAAGGCTTTCGCGATCACAGCGACGGCCATGCCACGCGCTTCAGCGGCAATGTCGGCTACCAGATCTCGCCCGACATCGAGACGCGCTTCTATCTCAACGCCAACAATGTACGGCAGCGCATTCCTGGCTCCGTCACCAAGGACGCGGCGCTGAGCTCGCCGCAGACGGCCGCGGCCGGCAATATCGCGCTCGATCAGCAGCGCAACATCGACACCGTGCGGCTGGCCAACAAGACCACCATCCGCTTCGAAAACACCACGGTCGATTTCGGCGTGTTCGGCCTCGACCGCCATCTGATGCATCCGATCTTCCAATGGCTCGACTATCACTACGAGGATTATGGCGGCTTCGCCAAGCTGACGGACGATCGCTACCTCGGCGGCTTCCGCAACGTGCTGATCGCCGGCGTGAACGTCGTCAACGGCCGGATCGACAACAAGCAATATGTCAATGTCGCCGGCAGCAAGGGCGCGCTGGCGTCGTCGTCGATCGACCGCTCGAAGAATACCTCGCTCTATCTGGAGGATTCGTTCTACGTCCTGCCGAGCGTGGCGGCGGTGGCCGGCGCCCAGTTTCTGCATGCCGGCCGCGACCGGCGCGACCGTTTCCTCGCCGACGGCGATCAATCGGGATCGACCTCGTTCGATCTGTGGAGCCCGAAAGCCGGCTTGCTGTGGGATATCGATCCAAGCTGGCAGGCGTTCGGCAATATCTCGCGTAGCGCCGAGGCGCCGAGCTTCGGCGAAAGCTCGTCGGGGCAGGGGATCCCGACGATTCCCTTCACCAGTATCCGGCCGCAGCGTGCCACGACCTATGAGATCGGCACCCGCGGCAAGCGGCCCGACCTGACCTGGGAGCTGACCGGCTACCGTGCCGAGATCAAGGACGAGCTGCTCTGTCTCTACAGCGCGTTCGGCAATTGCAACGTCACCAATGCCGACCGCACCGTGCATCAGGGCATCGAGGCGGCGCTGGGCGCGACGATCTTCAAAGGCCTGTTCGAGCACGGCCCGGCGCCGGACAAGATCTGGCTCAACCTGGCCTACACGCTGAACGATTTCCGCTTCGACAACGACGCCCGTTTTGGCGACAATCTGCTGCCCGGCGCGCCGCGGCACTATCTGCGCGCCGAGCTACTCTACAAACACCCGAACGGCTTCTATATCGGCCCGAACCTCGAATGGGTGCCGCAGTCCTATTTCGTCGACAGCGCCAACACCCTGAAGACCGAACCCTACGCGCTGATCGGATTGAAGGCCGGGGTCGACAATGGCGGCACCTATTCGGGCTATATCGAGGCCCGCAACATCGCCAACAAGGCCTATATCGCCTCCGCCAGCATCATCGACCGGGCCAATGCCGGATCGGCGCTGTTCGAGCCGGGCAGCGGTCGGGCGATCTATGCCGGCATCAAGGCGCGATGGTAGTCAGGTTGGCGTCGGCGGATCACGCCGCCGGCGCCGTCGCCGCGGCGCTCTGCTGCATCCGGTGAAAGCGCAGCACCTGCTGCGCGGTCGAGGTCCGCAGCCGCTCATAGATGTCGCGGCACTCGTCGAGGTCGGGCGATTGCTGTCCCGCGATTTCGTCGCGCATCTCGATCAGCGCCCTGACCACCGACCATGACAGGCCCGCGATCTTGGCCAGGATCAGCACGCCTTCGTCACGGGATTCCACCATCATGGTTTCGGCGGAATCCACCGTGACATGGGTGAGGCAGGCGATCGCCGCGTTGGTCTCGTCGAACTTCCGGTTCTCGATGAAATTCGCGATCATGTTCTCGTCGAGCCTGCCGTCTTCATACAGCGAACGCACCAGACCGTGGGCGATGGTGGTCTCGCGGCTGATCGCGCCGGGAGCCGAGCGTGCCAGCCGGGTGGCCTGCCGGACCGCCCTGGTCACGTCGGCGGCCGCGGTGGGATTGGCGGCTTCCAGCCGCGAGCGCACCGATGCCGAGGCCACCGCGATCAGTTTCAGGAATTGCGCGCGGGGGATCGACGGCCGCAGCCCGAGATCGAGCGCGATCTCGTCATTGGTTTCGGCGCGTGCGACCAGCGCGGAATAGCCGTTGTCGGAGAACTCCGCACCGGGATTGTTGAGGGTGCTGTGGACGACTTCCTCGTTGCCGAGTTCGACCAGCACGTCGGTCACGGCGCCGCTCAGCTGGTGCCGGATCGAAATCGCCAGCATGTGGCTCTGGCTCTTGCTGCGCGCATTGGCGATCAACGTGTGATCGTCGAGTTGCTCGGATTGCGACAGAACGGGAGCGGCGACTTCGATTTTGTCCTCGAACGCCAGCTGACGGATGATCCGCGGCGGCGCCTTGGCGATCGGCGCGAGACGTCGCGCGAGCAGGGCCTTGGCCTGAGTTTCGATCTGCGCGACCAGGGCGTCGAAGACGTCGTCGAACACCGCGACCTGGTCTTCGGAATAATGGGCGACGCCGTCGACGAACAGGTCGGTGACGCGGCGCAGGGTTTCGACCCGGCGCGCCACGGTGCCGTGCGCCAACGTGGTCTGCAAATCGTCGAGCAGATCCTTTGCGGAATTATTCGGTCGCGAACTCATCACCCTGTCCTAGAGCATCATTTAACTGCGTCTGTTTTCTTCAGGCGCTTGCAATCCGGTTTCGCCCCCGGTTTTTGGCGGCGTAGAGCGCGTTGTCGGCGCGGGCGAGAATGGCATCGGGCGACTCGTCAGCCGCCAGGGTGGCGACCCCCGCCGAGATCGTGACGCTCATGCCGACCGAGAATGCGCTCCAGTCCAACTCCGCGACGATCGCGCGCAGCCGCTCGAGCATGTCAACGGCCTCGTCGTTCGAGGTGTTGGGCATCACCAGCAGAAATTCCTCGCCGCCATAGCGTCCGAACTTATCGATGTTGCGGATATTGGCGAAGATGGTGATGGCGAAGGTGCGCAGCACCTCGTCGCCGGTGGGGTGGCCGTGGGTGTCGTTGATTTGCTTGAACAGGTCGAGATCGATCAACGCCACCGACAGCGTAGCTTCGGTGCGTTCGGCCTGCATGATCTCGCTGTCGAGCATACGCATGATGCAGCGGCGGTTGAACGAGCCGGTCAACTCGTCGAGTTCGGCGAGCTGCTCGATCCGCTCATAGGCCTCCTTGAGCTTGAGGCCGCGCTTGTACAGCGTGTCCCGCAACTTGCTGGACAGCATTCCGATATACATGCAGCGCCCGATGGTGAGGGCGAAGACCAGCGCGGTGGCGAGCCGTTCCGACGGCGAGCCGAACGGCATCGCGAATGGCCGGTCGGTCAGCATGAACAGCCCAGCCAGCGCCACGGTCGTCACGGTCCACACCACGGCGGTCTGGCGGGCGGTTGATCGCAGCGAACTGAAGCTGAACACCACGAACAGCGTGCACAGGAACATGAAGCCGACCTGCGGGATGGCGTAAGCGAAGGCCAGCATGATCACCAGACTGACCGTCGCCTGCTGAACCACGCAGTAGTGGTCGCGGAAACGCTCGCTGATCCCGGATTCGGACAGCGCGATGAAGCCCGCCACGGTGATCAGGCCGCAAGCCGCGAAGGCCGGGCCCGCCGCCGTCGGCACGGTTCCGGCATAGGCGTAGATCAGCAGGATGCAGGCATCGATCACATAGCTGAGACCGATGAGGTCGAGCATCTGCCGACGCTGTTGGCTCCGGCGTGCGCGAACCGCCAGCGTTCGCACCTTGGCGCCGCCGTCGAGTTCGTCTGCAATGGCGCCAGCAAGTGCGGCCGTCGTGCCCATGGGCCCCCGCGAGGTCGAAACAGAGCGTGAAATCTAATCGCGAAGCATTTAGGTTTCGTATCTTTCCGGAGGTGACGGGGTGCCGATTGGCAGGATTACCGCATTGTTTTACCTATTAAAATATCCTTTTGCGGAGGCGGCGGCAGCGGCGCCGGACCTGCGGCCGTGAAAAATGCCGTTATGTCGCACAATCCCTTAATGGAACCCGGCGCCAAGCGGGGCATGGCTGGTCCGGGCGCCATCCAGGTCGCAAGTCGGCGATAGGCAGCTGTGGCCAGCAGCACCGACGATCAGTTCTATGCCGCACAGCACATATCGGCGCCGGCCGATCGGCTAACATCAAGAATTTGCTTTTGTCTTTCGAACCTTCCGCCGGCCCGAGCCGACCAACCTTGCGAGATGGCCAGGAAATCATAGGCCGAGTGATGCGTGGTGGCCCAGAACGAAGATAGGGGTGACGCGTTGCGGAACTGGCTGAGTGCGCTTGCGCCAGAGTATCGGGTCATCGTCGATCTTGTGACCACGGCAAATCGGTCGGGGAGGTCGCCCCGATCGTTCGAATTCCCGAGAACGCCGTGACGACGCGCCCGTTCGAGGCGCGCAGGAAATTGGCCGAACTGCTGCGGGCAGCCGGCGTGGAGCGAGGCTGGCCGTGATGGCAACGAGCAAGAAAATGCCGGAGCAGGATCCCGGGGAGATCGAGGCGCTATTGCCTTGGCGCGCCGCCGATCGTTTGAATCCCCGTGATCGCCGCCGCGTCGATGATGCAATCGCACGCGATCCCGCTCTGGCCAGGCAATACGCGCTGATCCAGGAGGAACACGCCGCGATCATCGCCCTCAATGACGGCCTCGGTGCGCCCTCGCCAGGGGTGATGCAGAAATTGTTCGCCGCCATCGACGCCGAGCCGCCGCGCGGCACGGCGGCGGCGAGCGGGCTCCCGCGACGGTTCGCGGGTTTTTTCGCCGGCCTGTCGCCGCGGGCGCTGGCCTGGTCGGCCGCGCTGGCCGGGTTTGCCCTGCTGCTGCAGGCCACCCTGATCGGCGCGATGCTGGCCTGGCCGCCGACGGCAGCCGTCCGGCACGCCTCGGTTCAGCCGCAGACGACGCACGCGCCAGCGCCCATCACCCGCAGCCTTGGCGCCGCGCCGGCGCCGCGGGTCTTCGTTCGCTTCGCGCCCGACGCGCGCGCCGCCGAGATCGCCGCGTTGCTGGACCGCTACCGCGCCTCGGTGATCGACAGCAGCAAGGGCGGCATCTTCAAGCTGCAATTTCCCGAGCCACCGCAGCAGGACCTGACCGAACTGGTCAACAGGCTGCGGGACGAACAAGCCGTCAGCCTTGCCTTGCCGGCGCCGTAGCGCGGCGGGGAGCGCTGCGGCGCAACGGTTTTGCATCTCGACCTGAAAAAATTCGGCAACCGGTTTGAACGTTTTGCGTTGGTCTCAATACCAATAGAGGTGGGAGCGGAAATCATCCCGCCCGACGAGGCTGTATCGGCGCGAGCGCCCATCCATCCGGCGCCAATATGGCTTGACCCGCCCGGCTGTCCCCCCGGGCGGGTCTCTCGTTGTGCCGTCGCTGCGCCGACTCGGCGAACCCTTCGGGCGATCGGCACCACCCATCTTCACAACCTGAGGTCGTGATCCGCCGGCGCCGCGCCGCCGCGGCTCCTTGCGGAGCCATGGCGCGGGCGCCCGTTGCCATCGCGGGTCACGCGCCTATTGGCTTCGTAAAGCCGCCAGCTGGACGTGGTAAACTTTTGTTAACAATATCTACCTACATTTAAATCGATTCGTTGTGTTGCGTCCGCGTCTGTCCCTCCTCTGGCGGACTAATCATTATGCAATTGACCGACGCGGCGCGTGGCCGGCTCATCATCGAGCGGTGGTGTACGCTTGCTGAACAGCGCCTGGACTACCTCACCGAACTGTTCGAGACCGGCCGCTGGCAGCGCTTTTTCGGCGAGGCGGCGTTCCTCGAGAACATCAGGGAAGCCAAACAGGCCGTGCAAACCTGGCAGGGCCTGCTCAATAGCGAAGCATCGCCGGACAACCGGCCGATCGATCTGTCCTGGCTTGGTCGCCGCTCGACCTTGCCGCCGCGCGCCATCGCGCTGCCGGAACCGCCCGAGCGCCGCCCGATCAGGATTGCTGCGGACAACTCCCGGGCCCGCCAAGCTCCGACCTTCGAACCGCGGCCGGAAGCGACGGTGCCGGCACCGGCAAACGGGCGGGTGGACCAGGAATCATGGCAGCTGGCGCTCGATCCCGAGCTGTTGCAGCAGCGCTATCCGCTGCTGCGCAACGCCTTCTAGCGTTTAGCAGCCGACCCGCGGGCGATCTGGTTCGGCTGCGCGGCTTGTTATGGCGTCACCGCACCGCGTTGGTGCCGAGCGCGATCTGCTTGTAGCGCACCGCGCCCGCGGCGGTGAGGTCGGGGGTGACCGGCTTGGCATGGTCGAGGCCGATCACCGCGCCGCGCGGCGTTTCCGCGATAGTATTGTCGCCGACCAGCGCGGTGCCGGCGCCGTCCGCCACCGAGACGCCGATCCCGACAAAGGCCTTACGGATCACATTGCCGGTGATGGCGACGTCGCGCAGATATTTGCCCCAGCCGGCGACGATGCCGAAGGATGGCGCATTCTCGATCACATTGCCGGTCACCGCGGTATCGGCCTCGACATAGATGCCGATCCCGGCGTCGTCGTCGGGCGCGGTGCCGATCGGGCGCTTCGGCAACAGATTGCGGATGATATTGCCCTGCACCACGCTGAGCCGGCCGCCGACATTAAAATTGCACACCGAGACGCCGACCGCCGCGCCGTCGACCGTGTTGTTGGCGATCACCGCGCCCTCGAAGGCGAATTCCGAATACAGCGCCACCTCGCGGACGCCGCTGACGCTGTTGCCGGTGATCTGGATGTTGGAGGCCGAATTGCCGCGCACGGCGGAATAATCGCAATTCTTGATCCGGTTGCCGCTGACGATGACATTGCCGGCGCGAAACGCGTTGATGGCGTTGCCGTATTGTCCGGAGCCGCCGGGCCCGGCCTTGATGTCCTCGATGCGGTTGCCGGTGACGATGCTGCCGTCGTCGCCGATCGCGCTGCGCAGGATCTCGATGCCATTGTCGTTGGTGCCAAGAATCGTGTTGCGCGCCACCGTCAGCCCCTTGGCGTCGAACGACACCACGCCGGTCACCGCGATGCCGGTCAGCGTGTTGCCGCTGATCTGGCCTGCGACATTCTCCAGCCAGATCCCACTGCCGCCGCTATTGGTCAGGACGCAGTCCTCGATGCGCAATTCGCGGCCTTGCAGGCAATGCACCAGCCCGCGCCTTGTCGGCAGCTTGATATCGGCGCCGTCCAGCGTGAGGCCGGACAGGCCGATGGCGTCGGCGCCCTGGCTTTCGAACAGCGACGCCCCGCCGGTGAAGATCAGTGTCGTCGCGCCGCGCACGCCGATCAGTTGCGAGCCGGCGGAGAGCCGCAGCAGGCCGGTGCGGTAATGGCCGGGCGGCAATGCCAAGGGCTGACGCGCTCGCGCCGACGCGTCGATCGCGCGCTGCAAAGCCGCGGTCTGGTCGTCCGGGCTGTCGGGCCGCACGCCATAATGGCTGGCGTCGCGGCCAAGGCGCGAGGTCAAAGGCGCCGCCCGCAGCGGCGCCGCCGACAGCGCCACCGCGCCGGCGGATGCGGCGAAAAAATGCCGTCGGCTGATCATGGGTCGCGCGCTCCGGCTGCTATCTGCGGATTAGAGCAAATCCGGTTCTGATAGATCAGAACCGGAGCTCAAGATTCTTGTTTTGACGCGTTTTCTTCACGCGAACCGGTACCCACTTCGCTCGAAAACGCTCTAATTAGCGCAGAAATGCCGGCGCGGTGACGCGGGCGCTGCAGCGCGCAGCGCGATGTTTGACGCTAGGGTTAACCGGGTGGCGACGTCACGAACTGGCGGGGACTTGAAAATCCCGCTGCGCATGGGCGTCGCGCTCATTCTTTTCGGGGTTTTCCCCGGGATCCGGCCGGCAGGCGCGAATTTCATAACCATTGTCAAGCGCCTGACTTGACGTCGGCTTGTCGTCGGTTGGCGCGATATCGATCACCAACCCGCTTTCCTTGGCGTGTTCCCACACATTGTCCTTGGTCG
Organism: Rhodopseudomonas sp. BAL398; assembly: GCF_033001325.1. Classification (NCBI taxonomy): domain Bacteria; kingdom Pseudomonadati; phylum Pseudomonadota; class Alphaproteobacteria; order Hyphomicrobiales; family Nitrobacteraceae; genus Rhodopseudomonas; species Rhodopseudomonas sp. BAL398. The sequence goes on along the minus strand of NZ_CP133111.1, from coordinate 2,327,728 downwards.
GGTAGGTCTTGCTGACCTTGGCATCGTCGCAGAACAAAGCATACGGCATCGAAAAACCTCCGCTTGGGAAGCTAAACGCTATATCCGTCCGGGAGTTCATATCGTCCCCCAAAAATGCAATGCAGCAATTCGGCGGTCAGCTTTGCGCGGGCCGGTGAGGATGAAACAGTCGGCCCTTTTCGACGAACATCACCACCGCCAGCGTCGCCAGGGTGCACAGCAACGAGCCGGTGGCGAAGGGCAGCAGTGTGCCGTCGAAATCCTGGCCGATGGTGTAGCCGATGGCGATGCCGAGCAGCGTGGTGATCGAGCCGAACAGCGACGACGCGGTGCCGGCGATATGGCCCTGCGGCTCCATCGCCAATGCGGTGAAATTGGCGAACATCAGCCCGAAGCCGAACATGCTGAGCGCCGACAGCACCATGTAGAGCGGAAACCAGACCTGGCCGTGGCGCGCCGCCACCAGCATCACGCTGACCACGACGACATACATGCATAGCGCGCCGTGCGAGATCACCCGCATCCCGAGCCGGCCGACGAAGCGCGCGTTGAGAAAGCCCGCCAGCGCGATGCCGATCGCGATCGCCGCGAAGGCCAGCGGGAAATAATGGCCGAGATGATAGATCTGGGTAAACACCTGCTGCGACTCGAACACATAGGCGAACAGCGTGCCCTGGATGCCGCCGGCCGCCAGCGCATAGCCCAGCGTCTGGCGGTTGGTCAGGGTGTGGCGGAACGCGCTCAGCACGTCGCGTAGAGCCAGCGATTTGCGTTCGGACGCCGGCAGGGTTTCGGGCAGTCGCCATGCGCACCACAGCAGCGCGAGCAGGCCATAGATCATCAGGCAGACGAAAATGCCGCGCCATTGCACGGCCAGCATCACCACCTGGCCGAGCGCCGGCGCGAGCACCGGCACCGCGATGAAGATCATCATCACCAGCGACATCACGCTGGCCATGCGGCGTCCCGCATAGCAATCGCGGACGATCGACACCGCGATCACCCGGGTCGCCGCGGTGCCGAGCCCCTGCGCCACGCGGGCGATCAGCAGGGTCTCGAAGGAGGGGGCGACGACCGCCAGCACGCTGGCGATGGTATAGACCACCATGCCGGCGAGCAGGATCGGCCGCCGGCCATAGCGATCCGACAGTGGCCCGATGACGAACTGGCCGACGCCGAAGCCGATCATGAAGGCCGACAGCACGCCCTGCAGCCGATTGCCGGAAGCGATGTTGAACACCGAGCCGATCTGCGGCAACGCCGGCAGCATCATGTCCATCGCCAGCGGATTCAGCGCCATGATGCAGGCGACGATCAGGACGAATTCGGGAAATCCCATCGGGCGATGGGTCGATGACACCCAGGCGTCGGCGTTCACGTCTGTCACACAAGAGTCCTTCGGTGTCGGTGAAATGGCACCATGAGCGGCGGTGGGGCGATACCTTAGGTGAGGCAATATATTGCGCCGCACAACCCTCGCTGCGGGATGGCTGCTCGTCGTCGAATGGTGGTTCAATCCTTGGCCGTGCGGCGGCTCAACTTGACCAATTCGAGCAGCAGCGCCTCGCCGGCATCGACCAGCTGCTCGGCGCTGATCCGCCCGGCGGTCTGGGGCGTCGGATCGCGCGCCACTGCCGGCACGTGCACGAAAGTCGCCAGCCGAGGCCCGTCGGGCCGGGCGGTGGCCTCGATCGCGCGCCAGCTCAGATAGTTGCACAGATAGCGTCCGGCGTCGCGGGAGGCGCGGGCGTCGATTCCGGTGGCGCGGGCGGCGCGCAGCAGGCGCTGGGTATGCGGGCCGAACATTTGCGCGCCGGCGCCGGGCTCGATCGAGGCGGTGCGCAGCTTGCTCTGTTCGGCGTCGGGCCACAGCATGGTGACGGCATTGCGGGCGCGGGTCTCGACCCGCAGATAGGACGTGCGCGCCGCCAGCCCGAACATCAGCAGCGCATCCGGCCTGTGTCGCGCCAGCAGCGCCGGTAGCTCGCTGTCAACCGCGCGATAGCTGACCGGGAAGATGTGGCTGACGCGCTCGACCTCGGCGAAGGCCGGCCGCCGCAGCCGCATCAGCCGCGCCACCAGCGCCGGCGTCGGATTATACGGCGCCCCGGGGAACGGCCCGAAGCCGGTAATCAGGATGCGGAGGGGGCTTGACAATATTCCTAATCCGATTATTTTCCTAAACGTCCTGTCCGTGAGGGGCGCTTCTCGAGGGCGCTTGTGAAGCGGGACAGAGCGATGCGGAGCGATCCGCATCCATGCTGGCCGCGGCGGGAGGCTCCCGTCAAGGTCGATGCGGCGTCCTGCGCGTCGTGGCTCGCAACCACGCCCCGGGAGGCCTTGGGTCGCCGTCCGGCTCCACTAGGAGAGCCTGCCACTTGTTAGTTGGCTGGACGCGGCACAGGCGAAGGGCGGGAAACCGCCTGGATCAAGCGGTGCAACGGCATCGCGCCTGCGCCCGGAAGCACGGTCCCGAGGCCCAAAATCGCCGCGAAATGCCAGGCCGGTTCGCCGGCCTGCGGGGCGCGCCGCAAGGCGATACGCGATTGGCCCATAGCCGATCGCGAAGCTCCATCCTCGCGCCGCGCGGCGCGCCCCCGCCCCTCATCGGGGCGGTCCCTGCCACAGCTCGGGCTCAGCGGAGCCGCGAGATTGCGCAAGCGCGTCCCGGTTTCGTCGTGGCTGTTTGACATTCGATACAGATGGCGTCGGCGTCATCCGCAGGGTGCGATGCCGGCCCCGTCGCTCACGCCAGCAGTCCGGCGATCTGATCGGCGCCGAGCGCCGGGCTGACCCCTCCGTCGGCGACCGCGGATTCGGTGGATTTCACCTTGGCGCGGATCGCCGGATCGGCGCGCAGCCTTGCCTTCCAGCGATCGTCCAGCATGGTCCACATCCATTTGACCTGTTGCTCGCGGCGCCGCGATGCGAAATCGCCGCAGGCCTGCATCGCGATGCGGTGCGCGACGATCTTGTGCCACAGCTCGGCGATGCCGGCGCCGGTCAGTCCCGAATAGGTCAGCACCGGCGGGTGCCAATGCTCGGAGCGCGGGGTCAGGATATGCAGCGCGCCGCGATATTCCGCCGCCGTCAGATTGGCGCGCGCGACATTGTCGCCGTCGGCCTTGTTGATCGCGATCATGTCGGCGAGTTCGACCAGGCCCTTCTTGATGCCCTGCAATTCGTCGCCGGCGCCGGGCAGCATCAAAGCCAGAAAGAAATCGGTCATGTCGCAGACCGCGGTCTCGGACTGGCCGATGCCGACGGTTTCCACCAGCACCACGTCGAAGCCCGCCGCCTCGCACAGCAACATCGCCTCGCGGGTTTTGGCCGCGACGCCGCCCAGCGTGCCGGAAGACGGCGAAGGGCGGATGAAGGCGTTGTCCTCGCCCGACAGCCGCGCCATCCGGGTCTTGTCGCCGAGGATCGACCCGCCGGTGCGCGCCGAGGACGGATCGACCGCCAGCACCGCGACCTTGTGGCCCTGGTCGATCAGATACATGCCGAGCGCGTCGATCGTGGTCGATTTGCCGACGCCGGGCGAGCCGGTGATGCCGACCCGCAGCGCCTGGCCGGTGCGCGGCAGCAGCGCCTGCACCAGATCGCGCGCCGCGGCCTGGTGATCGGCGCGGCGGCTCTCGATCAGCGTAATGGCGCGCGCCAGCGCCGCGCGGGAGCCGGCGCGGACATCGTCCGCCAAGGCGGTGATCGCGATCGGCCTATTTGGGGGCATCGCCGCCCTTGTCGCCTTTGTCGCCTTCGTCCGCTTTGGGCCGCGCGCCGCCGAAGATCGCCACGCCTTCCGGCGTCAGATAGGGTTTCAGCTTCTCCCACGGCACGAAGGCCAGATAGCTGCCCTCCGCATAGGCGCCGACCGCATAGGGCGGATAGTGGAAGGCAAGGCCCGAACTCTTGCCGGCCTCGGTCGAGGGCGCCAGCGTCACCGCGCCGAGTTTCAGCAATGTGGGCTGGATGCTCTTGACGTAGTCGGTGTCGCCGGCGTCGGCGCCGCGCGCCGCCTTCTCGGCCTTCAGCGACCCCAGAATGCTGGCGGCGATGGCGGTCAGCGTCGGCCCGCCATCGGCGGTCTCGGTGAAGAACGGCCGGATGCTGATGCGCTTGGCGCTGCTCTTGTCCCACAGGATGGTGTCGACGTCGGAATTGGGATGGGCGCCGCCGGTGTTGCTGTAATCGGATCGCAGGATGCTGACATAGCGGTCGCCGACCACCGAGCGGATCGCGTATTTGCGCTCATAGGTCCAGGGCCCGTTGCTGAACGATTTGCGGTCGTCCTTGTACTCCTGCTCGGCGTCGATCTTGTTCTGGGCGATCCACTTCTTGCCCTCGGCAAGATCATCGGCCGCCAGCGCCGGGTCGGCCTTGATCCCGGCATCGAGCACGACGCTGCCGTCGAACGCCTTGGTCTTGACAGAAAAATCTGGTGTCGGGTCGGCCGCGAAGGCGGGAACGACGAACAGGAAACTAATAAGAACGAGCGATAAGGGAGTCCGCGCGGCGGAGGTCATTTCGAGCACCGAGGCTTGAGAGGAGATTATAACCAGATCTGATATGAGATTATTTCAAGGATCCAACGATCTGGCGTTCGACGAATGATTTTAGAAGTGGGAGGTGATTCTGGATGATGTCCCAGACAGTCTCGACTTTCGTCGAGTGATAGGCATGCCGGAGCAGATTGGCGAAATTGGTCATTTTGCGCCAATCGATCTCCGCCCCCTCCTGCTTGACGTGATCCGGAATCTTGCGTGCCGCTTCGCAAACGATTTCGAGATATCGCTCGGTTGCCGCGCGTAGCGTTTTGTCAGCGCGAAATGCATTCAGGTCACGGCCGGCAAGCAATTCATCGATGTCCGAAATGCCTTCAAGGACATCCCGAAGCCGGTCTTCCAGGGTCGGCGGCATCAGATCACCTCGCTCAGGTCGTCGGCGATGCGTTCGGCGATGCGCGGTTTCAATCCGTCGCGAAGCGTGACCTGGGTCGGAATGCCGGTGGCTTCCTCGCAAATGGCACCGATGTCCAGCAGCGTCTTCCAGGTCAGCTTGTGATCGGGGGAAAGCTCCACCAGCACATCAAGGTCGCTGTCCGGCCTATGATCGCCGCGCGCCCGCGAACCGAACACAAACAGCCGTCCGACGCCCTGTTGCCGCAACTCGCCGGAACGCGCGCGAAGCTTGGCAAGGATCGAATCCAAGGAGATGTCTGCGAGGTCGGTCATTGCTCATATCGCCACATAAGTTTGAGGCGGGCAGCTACTCCGCCGCCTCGCTATGTCCCAATCTTGCATTGAGCTTGTGGATCAGCTCCTCGGCGGCGTCCGCAATCACGGTGCCGGGCGGGAAGATCGCCTCGGCGCCGGCCTGGTACAGCGCTTCGTAATCCTGCGGCGGCACCACGCCGCCGATGATGATCATGATGTCCTCGCGACCCTGCTTCTTCAGCGCCGCCTTCAGCTCCGGCACTGCGGACAGATGCGCGGCGGCCAGCGACGAGACGCCGAGAATATGCACGTCGTTTTCCACCGCCTGCCTGGCGGCTTCGTCGGCGGTGGCGAACAGGGGCCCGATATCGACGTCGAAGCCGATATCGGCGAAGGCCGAGGCGATCACCTTCTGGCCGCGGTCATGGCCGTCCTGGCCGATCTTGGCGACCAGGATGCGCGGGCGACGGCCCTCGGCGTCCTCGAAGGCGTCGATCAGCGCCTGCACCTTTTCCACCCGGTTCGACATCGTCGCGGTCTCCCGTTTGTAGACGCCGCTGATCGAGCGGATCTCGGCGCGGTGGCGGCCATAGACCTTCTCCAGCGCGTCGGAGATTTCGCCGACGGTCGCCTTGGCTCGCGCCGCGTCGATCGCCAGCGCCAGCAGATTGCCATTGCCTTCGGTGGCCGAGCGGGTCAGCGCGTTGAGCGCGGCGTCGACATCGGCCTGGCTGCGGTCGCTCTTCAGCCGCTTCAGCTTGTCGATCTGCAGCCGCCGCACCGTCGAGTTCTCGACCTTGAGCACGTCGATCGGCGCTTCGTCGACCGGCTTGTACTTGTTGACGCCGATCACCGATTGCCGCCCGGCGTCGATCCGCGCCTGGGTCTTGGCCGAGGCTTCCTCGATGCGCAGCTTCGGCACGCCGGCTTCGATCGCCTTGGCCATGCCGCCCAGCGCCTCGACTTCCTGGATGTGGCCCCAGGCTTTTGTCGCCAGATCGTGGGTCAGCCGTTCGACATAGTAGGAGCCGCCCCATGGATCGATGATCCGGTTGGTGCCGCTTTCCTGCTGCAGGAATAATTGCGTATTACGAGCGATCCGCGCCGAGAAATCGGTCGGCAGGGCGAGGGCCTCGTCGAGCGCGTTGGTGTGCAGCGACTGGGTGTGGCCTTGGGTGGCGGCCATCGCCTCGATGGTGGTGCGCATCACATTGTTGTAGACGTCCTGCGCCGTCAGCGACCAGCCCGAGGTCTGGCAATGGGTGCGCAGGCTCAGCGATTTCGGATTTTGCGGATTGAACTGGGTCAGCAGCTTCGCCCACAGCAGCCGCGCCGCGCGCATCTTGGCGACTTCCATGAAGAAGTTCATGCCGATCGCCCAGAAGAACGACAGCCTTGGCGCAAAGCGGTCGACGTCGATGCCGGCGGCAAGGCCGGCGCGCAGATATTCGACGCCGTCGGCCAGCGTATAGGCCAGCTCGAGATCCTGCGTGGCACCGGCTTCCTGCATGTGATAGCCGGAAATCGAAATCGAATTGTATTTCGGCATCTTCTGCGAGGTGTAGGCGAAGATGTCGGAGATGATCCGCATCGAGGGCGCCGGCGGATAGATATAGGTGTTGCGCACCATGAACTCTTTCAGAATGTCGTTCTGAATCGTCCCGGTGAGTTTTTCCGGCGGCACGCCCTGTTCCTCGGCGGCGGCGACGTAGAGCGCCAGAATCGGCAGCACCGCGCCGTTCATGGTCATCGACACGCTCATCTGGTCGAGCGGAATGCCGGAGAACAGCGTGCGCATGTCGTAGATCGAATCGATCGCGACGCCCGCCATGCCGACATCGCCGGTGACGCGCGGATGATCGGAATCATAGCCGCGATGGGTGGCGAGATCGAACGCCACCGACAGGCCCTTCTGGCCGGCGGCAAGGTTGCGGCGATAGAACGCGTTGGAATCTTCCGCGGTGGAGAAGCCGGCATATTGCCGGATGGTCCAGGGCTGATTGACATACATAGTCGGGTAGGGGCCGCGCAGAAACGGCGCGATGCCGGGCCAGGTCTCAAGGAAGTCGATGCCGTCGAGGTCGGCCTCGGTGTAGCCCGGCTTGACCAGGATGCCTTCGGGCGTCAGCCACGGCTCGGTCTGGCCGACCGCGGGCGAAGCGGCCGCGTTGCGGAATGCGAGATCGGCGAAATTCGGAATCTTGCTCATGCTATTTGCCTCTGCCGTCATGGCCGGGCTCGTCCCGGCCATCCACGTCTTGATCCACGAAAGACGTGGATACCCGGGACTTCAGTTGCGAAGCTGCGCTTCGCGCCTTCGCCCGGGCATGACGGGCTGTTGTTGGAACATCAATCATATCAGATAAGCGACACATCGTCATTGGGCCGGGGCTCAGTCATGATCCGGCTGCTGATAGCTGAAGACCTGCGCCAGTTTCTCGGTTCCGTAGATCTGCTGCGTGGTCTTGCTGGGCAGATTGGCGATGGAGCCGACCCAGCCGAGCCGGGATTCGGCGCCGAGCTGCACCGTCGGCACCACCCGGTCGGGGCGGTCGAACGCGCCGGTCATGATCTCGATGCTGCTGCCCTCGTTCTGGCGGTAGCTCAGCGGCGTGCCGCAGGCCTTGCAGAAATCGCGCTCGGCGATCGAGGAGGAGCGGAACGAAGCCGGCTTGCCATGAGTCCAGGCGAAATTCTCCCGTGCCACTTCGGCCAGCGACGCAAATGGCGCGCCGGTGGCCTTCTGGCACATCCGGCAATGGCAGATCGTGATCCGCAACGGCGCAGCTGTCAGCGCAAAGCGGATCGCGCCGCATTGGCAGCCGCCGGTCAACAGGGGTTTGACGGTCTGGGTCATGCTGCTTCGATCTGCTGATAGGCGGCGTTCAGCAGCGCCAGCGCGTCGCCGCCGGCAAAGATGAAGTCCTGCACGCCGGCTTGGCGCAGCTGCGCTTCCAGCTCGCCGGGCCGGCCGGCCAGATAGATATGTTTGGCGCCTGCCGCCTTGAGCGCGCTGGCCGCGGCGGCGGCATGGCCGGCATAGAACTTGTCGGAGGAGCACAGGCAGACCAGCGCCGCGCCCGAGGCGGTGAAGGCGGCGGCCAGGGCGTCGGGGTCGGCGAACCCCTCGGTGTCGATCGCCTCGATGCCGCCGGTCTCGAAGAAACTCTTGGCGAAGCCGGCGCGGGCGGTGAAATCCGCCGCGGTGCCGAGGCTGGCGAGAAACACCTTGGGTCGTGCGCCCTTGCGCGCCAGCAGGTGGTCGGACTTGTCGCGCAACGCTTCGAACGGCACCGCCAGCCGGATTGGCTCCAGCGCGTTGAACTTGATCTTGTCCTTGCCGTAAGGACCGGTGGCGACCGGCTTGATCTTCAGCACGATGGCGCGGGCCTCGTGCAGGTTGGGGAACTCGCTGGCGCCGGTCAAGACGTCGCGGCGCTTGGCGATCGCGGCCTGCCTGGCCGCGCGGGTGGCGGCGACCTTGGGCTGGATCAGATTGTTGCCGATCGCCTGGAACGCGCCGCCGGCGGTCTCGATCTCCTGGAATTGGGCCCAGGCGGCCGTGCACAATTCCTGGGTCAGCGCCTCGATGCCGCCGGAGCCGGCGGCCGGATCGGCGACCTTGGCGAGGTTGGATTCCTCCAGCAGCACCAGCTGGGTGTTGCGCGCGGCGCGGCGCGCAAAGGCGTCGGGCAGGCCGAGCGCGAAAGTGTGCGGCAGCACACTGATCGAATTGGCGCCGCCGAGCCCGGCCGAGAAGGTCGCCACCGTGGCGCGCAGCATGTTCACGTAAGGGTCGCGCTGGGTCAGCATCCGCCACGCGGTTTCGGCGGCGATGAACAGCGGCTTCGGCGTCAGGCCGCAGCCTTCCTCGATCCGCGCCCAGAGCAGCCGCAGGGCGCGGAATTTCGCCAGCGTCAGGAACTGGTCGGCATCGGCGCTGAGCCGGGCATAGATCATGCCGCGCGCGGCATCGAGCGGCACATTGGCGTCGTCCAGCGCGCGCAGATAGGCCACGCCGACAGCGAGCACATAAGCCAGTTCCTGCACTTCCGAGCCGCCGGCATCGTGGATGACGCGGCCATCGGCGACCGCGAACGGGCCCTTGAAGCCGGCGCCCGCGACCTTCTTGATCGCGTCGGTGAAGGCCGGGGCGATCTCCCACCAATTATAGGCGCTGGAGCCCCACACCGCGCAGGCGCCGATCGGATCGAGCCCGAACCGGATCTCGCAACTGGCCGGATCGATGCCGCGCTGCTTGATCAGCTCGGCGAGGTAGATCGCCGCCATCCGCGCCTGCGGCCCGACCTGCAATTCGATCGCGATCCCGGCATCGAGCAACACGCCATCCAGCACCTTGGCGACGGCCTCCTCGGTGGCGGGCAGGCCGAAGCCGCGCGCGCCATTGGCGCCGGCGAATACCAGGGTCAGGCCGTTGGCGCCGTTTTCCAGATCGTGCAGCGCCTGCGCATTGGCCTTGGCGGCCTCCGGATGGTCGATCCGCTGCATGATCTGCCACGGCGCCGCGGCCCGTCCGGCGATCGGTGAGGCATCCTTGGCGCGCGGATAGATCGGCTGGATCTTGACGCCGTCATAGGTCTTGCTGATCAGCTTCTCGAACGGCGCACCTTTGAGGACGCCGTCGACCAGCTTGCGCCAATCATCATAGCTCGCAGGCGCGAAGTCGGCGGCGAGCCGGAGCTCTGGGTTGGCAACAGGCGCTTGGGGTGCAGGCTCTTGAGTTGCAGTGGGCATTGCTGGAAAATCGCTCCCGGGGCGTTGTGGTCTGTTTGGGCCGAAAATGCCACGTAGCGAGGCTCAAGCCAAACGGTTGTTTTGGGCCAAAAGGCTAGCTGTCGAGATCGGGCAGCCGCTCGATCCCGGCGCGCGACAGTTTCGCCAGCGCTTGAAGCGGGGTCTGGCCGGCAATCATCCGGTCCGGGGCGATCTCAGCCAGCGGCACCAGCACGAAGGCGCGGTCGAACAACCGCGGATGCGGCAGCGTCAGTTCCGGCTTGTCGAGCGTGACGTCGTCATAGGCGAGCAGATCGAGATCGAGCGTGCGCGGGCCCCAGCGGGTCTCGTTGGCGCGGTCGCGGCCGAACTTCTTCTCGATCTTGTGCAGCGTGAACAGCAGCGCGTGCGGATCGAGGCTGGTGTCGATTTCGATGCAGGCGTTGACGAAGCGGGCCTGGCTCTCGTCGCCCCAGGGCGGCGTGGCGTAGTCCGACGAGCGCGCCAGCAGCGCCGCCTGGGTCATGCCGCAGATATTGGAGATCGCCTTGCGAAACGTCGCGCGGACGTCGCCGACATTGCCGCCGAGCGCGATCAAGACCTCAGCCATGCGACGGCTGCTCTCGGCTGCGGCTGAGGATCACGCCGACATCGTCGAAGATCGCCGCGATCGGGGCGTGCGGCTTGTGCACCGTGACCTTGACCGCATCGATGCGCGGAAACGCCACCAGAATGGCGTCGGCGACGGCGCCGGCTGCGCGTTCCAGCAGCCGGTAATTGGCATCCTTGAACGCCGCGGTCGCGCTCGCCACCACGTTGGAATAGGACACGGTGTCGGCGAGCCGGTCGGTGCGCGAGGATTCCGCGAGGTCGACGGTCAGTTCGAGGTCGATCACGAAGCGCTGGCCGACTTCGGTCTCGTGTTCCATCACGCCGTGGCGCGCATGGATCACCAGGCCCTTGATGAAGATGGTGTCGTTCATTGCTGGTCCTCGATGGCCCTGGCGACCCGCAGCGCTTGCGCGGTCTGCGCCACGTCATGGGTGCGAATGATCCGCGCGCCATGGCGCGCGGCGATCAGATGCGCGGCGATCGAGCCGCCGAGCCGGTCTTGCGGCTCCGACGGCGACACCGTGCTGATAAAACGCTTGCGCGACGCGCCGACCAGCAGCGGCAGGCCGAAGTCGCGTAATTCGGCGAGCCGCGCCAGCGTCATCATGCTTTGCTCCGGGGTCTTGCCGAAGCCGATCCCGGGATCGAGCACGATGTTGTCGCGCGCGATTCCGGCCTGCGCGGCGATCCGCAGCGAGCGCTCGAAAAATGCCTTGATGTCGGCGATGATATCCAGCGCCGGATCGACCGCATCGCGGTTGTGCATGACGATCACCGGGGCGCCGCGCGAGGCGACGACCGCCGCCATCTGCGGATCGCGCTGCAGGCCCCAGACGTCGTTGGCGATCGCCGCGCCCGCATCCAGCGCCCACGCCACGATGTCGGCCTTCATGCTGTCGATCGATACCGGCGTCCCGAGCGCCACGACCTGCGCCAGCACCGGCCGCAGCCGCTGCAATTCCTGTTCGGCGGAGACCGGCCGTTGATCGCCATAGGGCCGGGTGGATTCGGCGCCGATATCGATGATGTCCGCGCCCTGCGCGATCATCCGGCGCGCCTGCTCCAGAGCGGGTTCGGGCGCCAGGAACTGGCCGCCGTCGGAGAACGAGTCCGGGGTGATATTGAGCACGCCCATCACCGCCGGGAGCGGCTGCGTCAGCAGCGCCCGCAGCGGCGGATGATCCGGTTCCGCGGGCTCGATGGACGTATTTGCGGTCATGCGCAGCGCTTTGCGCGGTCGGCGCATCGGAGTCAAGCGGGTCGGCAAGGGCCGCGGGACCCGTTAGTAGCTGATCTTCAGGGGCAGCTTGCGGGCCTTTTCGATCAGTTGCCCGACCGATTTTTCCGAAGGCAGGACCCGCACCAGCTTGCGCGTGGTGTTGGCGTCTTTCATGTGTTGCGCCAGACGGGACGGGTTGCGATGGGTGAATTCGCGCAGCGTGGCGACGCCGGCGGCGCGCAGCAGCTTGGCCTTGGCCTTGCCCATGCCGGGAACCCGCATGCAATCGGCGATATTGGCCCATTCCAGTAATTGTTGTTCGGTGATGCCGGTCTTGGCGGCCAGTTCCTTGCGGCCCCTCACGGTCTTGGCGGCCTCGAGCAATGCGTCCGTCGTGCGGATTCCAGTCGATTTCAACTTGGTGGCGGCGGCGGCCGTGATGCCGTCGATCTTGGAGATGGAATATGTCATGGTTCTCTAAGTACAAAGGTTCAAGAAATGGAATTCAGGTAAATTGCCGCAGGCCTGGTGTGCCGGATATGATCGCGCTCATTTGGTCGGCCCCGATTTTGTCACGTCCGAACTTGAAAAGTTCACGCGCGACATTCTGAATATCTGCCACGCCGAGGCCTAGGCCCATCAGCTTGGCGCCGAGCGCCATAACGCCGCCGCCCATCAGCCGGCCGATCCCGCCGCGTGTCGCGCCTGCGGAATCGATCGCGGCTTCTGCGCCCGGAATAGTATCGATCAGTGCTTGAACCTGGTCGGGCGGTCCTTCGCTGCGAAGGAAACCGAGAATGATGCCGATCGTCTTTCCGGCAACAGCTTTCTCCAAGCCGGCCTTAAGGGCCAGCCGCTCAACCAACTCGTCCATAACGCCCCCGCCGCAACGCTGCCGGTTTTGACCGGATCTTGATCGTGGATTTATCCTGATCCGACGTGAAGCGAAACACAAGCGACGGTCGCGTGCGCCGGATCGATTCGGCATCATCGCATCGCGACTGTTGCAACAATGCCAAAGCATGACGCGATCCGCGCCGCGCAGCGGGTTTTTGCATCGCGAATTGAATGGAATTTGTATCGTGAATTTAGTTCTTGTTGTCGGTTTCGATTGCAATCCTCGTTGAACAGATGCAACCGATGTGCAGGATATGGCCGCGGCGGGACGCTTCGCGGCCCTGCGGCTGACGTGCGGAGATACGATGACGACGACCGAGACGGGTATCGGCGATACCGACGATAGGCTCTTCATCGGCAAGGACCAGCAACCGGCCTGGCTGACGTTGGGTCTCGCCAATCGCCACGGTCTGGTGACCGGCGCGACCGGCACGGGAAAGACGGTGTCGCTGCAGGTGATGGCGGAAGGCTTCGCGCGCGCCGGCGTGCCGGTGTTCGCCGCCGACATCAAGGGCGACCTTTCGGGCATCGCCGAGGTCGGCGTCGCCAAGGACTTCATCCTCAAGCGCGCTAAGTCGATGGGGCTGACATTTCAACCTGACCAATTCTCCACGGTGTTCTGGGACGTGTTCGGCGAGCAGGGCCATCCGGTGCGCGCCACCGCCACCGAGATGGGACCGCTGCTGCTGTCGCGGATGCTCGATCTCAACGACGTGCAGGAAGGCGTGCTCAATGTCGCCTTCCGGGTCGCCGACGACATGGGCCTGCCGTTGATCGACATGAAGGATCTGCGCGCGGTGCTCGACGCCATCGTGCCGATCGCGCAGAAGGTAGCCGAAAATGGCGACGTCAACGCCGACATTCGTCAGGCCGCGCAAGCGCTCGGCAACGTCACCAAGCAGACCGTCGGCACCATCCAGCGCCAGCTGCTGGTTCTGGAAAATCAGGGCGGCGCCAAATTCTTCGGCGAGCCGGCGCTGCAATTGCAGGACTTCATGCGCACCGACCGCGACGGGCGCGGAATCGTCAATATCCTGGTCGCCGACAAGCTGATGTCGAACCCGCGGCTTTACGCGACTTTCTTGCTGTGGATGCTGTCGGAACTGTTCGAGGAACTGCCCGAGGTTGGCGATCCGGCCAAGCCCAAGCTGGTGTTCTTTTTCGACGAGGCGCACCTGTTGTTCAATGATGCGCCGAAACCGCTGCTCGACAAGATCGAACAGGTGGTGCGGCTGATCCGCTCCAAGGGCGTCGGGGTCTATTTCGTGACGCAAAATCCGATCGACGTGCCGGACAAGGTGCTGGCCCAGCTCGGCAACCGCGTGCAGCACGCGCTGCGGGCGTTCACGCCGCGCGACCAGAAGGCGGTCGCCGCCGCGGCGCAGACCTTCCGGCCGAACCCCAAGCTCGATACCGCGACAGTCATCACCGAGCTCGGCACCGGCGAAGCGCTGGTGTCGTTTCTGGAAGGCAATGGCACGCCGGCGATGGTCGAGCGCGTCATGATCCGGCCGCCGTCGGCACGGATCGGGCCGGTCACGCCGGACGAGCGCCAGGCGATCATCAATGCGAGCCCGGTAAAGGGCAAATACGATACCGCCATCGATTCCGAATCCGCCTACGAAAAACTGCTGGCCCGCATCGATCAGAACGCGGCGACCGGCGGCAACGCGCCCGCCGAAGGCGGCATTCTCGGGCAGATCGGCTCGATCGTCGGCACCATCTTCGGCACCAACACGCCGCGCGGCAAGCTCTCGACCGGGCAGGTGATCGCGCGCGATGTCACCCGCACGGTCACCAACAAAGTGGTCGGCGGCATCGTCGCCGATCTGGGAAAATCAATGGGCGGCGCGCTCGGCGGCTCGGTCGGCCGCGCCATCGTGCGCGGCGCGCTCGGCGGCTTGCTACGTCGCTAGAGCAGGATGACTTATCCTCGAATCGTCATCCCGCTCTAGCTTGTTGTTTGAGCATGATCTCTTCCGAAAACCGGGATCCACTTTTCGGGATCATGCTGTAACCAGCTCACGCAAGGAAACTCCAATGTCCACGACCTCGCCACTGCAAGCGGTGCTCGACCGCGTCGACGCCGATTTCGATCATTCGCTGCAGCGGCTGTTCACGCTGCTGCGGATCAAGTCGATCTCGGCCGATCCGGCCTTCGCCGCCGACTGCAAGGCCGCCGCCGCGCATCTGGCCGCCGACTTTACATCGTTGGATTTCGCCGCCGAGGTGAAGCCGACCGCCGGCCATCCGGCGATCGTCGCCAAGGCCAAGGGCAACACTGGAAAGCGGCCGCACGCGCTGTTCTATGGTCATTACGACGTGCAGCCGGTCGATCCGCTGGAGCTGTGGAATAGGCCGCCATTCGAGCCGGTGGTGACCGACCATGCCGATGGCCGCAAGATCATCGTCGCGCGCGGCGCGCAGGACGACAAGGGTCAGCTCTCGACCTTCGTCGAGGCCTGCCGCGCCTGGGTGGCGGTGACCGGTTCGCTGCCGTTCGATCTCACCATCGTCATCGAGGGCGAGGAGGAGGTCGGCTCGAAGAACTTCGTGGCGTTCCTCGAGGCCAACAAGACCGATCTCGCCGCCGACTTCGCACTGGTCTGCGACACCGGAATGTGGGACCCGAACACGCCGGCGATTACCACCTCGCTGCGCGGGCTGGTCTATGAGGAAGTCAAGATCAAGGCCGCCAACCGCGATCTGCATTCCGGCATTTTCGGCGGCGGCGCGCAGAATCCGATCCGGGTGCTGACGCGGATTCTCGGCGGGCTGCATGACGCGCATGGCCGCATCACCATCCCGGGCTTCTACGACGGCGTGAAGGATCTGCCGCCCGAAATCCTGGAGCAGTGGAAAAAGCTGAATCTCACGGCCGAGAGTTTTCTCAAGCCGATCGGGCTGTCGATTCCGGCCGGCGAGGATGACCGGCTGCTGATCGAGCAGATCTCGTCGCGCCCCACTTGCGACATCAACGGCATCGTCGGCGGCTATATCGGTGAGGGCTCCAAGACGGTGATAGCCGCGGAAGCCTCGGCGAAAGTCTCGTTCCGCATTGTCGAGGGGCAGGACCCAGCGAAGATCCGCGACGCCTTCCGCGCCTTTGTCACCGCGCAGCTACCGGGCGACTGCAGCGCCGAATTCCTCGATCACTCCAACGCGCCGGCGATCGCGCTCGACTGGAACATGAAGCCGCTGGCGGCGGCCAAGCGCGCGCTGACCGACGAATGGGGCAAGGACGCGCTGCTGATCGGCTCCGGCGCCTCGATCCCGATCGTCGCCGATTTCAAGCGCACGCTCGGCGTCGATACGCTGCTGGTCGGCTTCGGGCTGGATGACGACAATATCCATTCGCCCAACGAAAAATACGACCTGCAAAGCTTCCACAAGGGCATCAGGTCGTGGGCGCGGATTATCGATGCCTTGGCGGTCGCGCCGCGGTGAGCTGGCCGCGTCATAGCGTCACCTCGCACGACGCGAGCCGTTTTCGCGGTACCCCATAACCGCGTAAATGCGGAATCGTTCTAAGTCCGACCACGGTGCGAGGCAATCTGATTGCTTCGCGCTGCGCGGCTTAGAACGCGCGGGCGCGCAAGAGTTTTCAGTCCTTTTGCAGATCGCGCTGCGCCGATCGCGTCGAACGATCTTGCCGCCGGCGCGATTGGAGTCGTTCTAATCGTCGCGGCTGTCGTCGTTGGCGTGATGCAGCAGATGGCGATTGCGTCAACGGATTCTAAACTGGGTCCGTTGCCCCCTCAATTTCGATCCCCTAGTCACGCGTCGTGAATGAACTGGGGACGTTGAGTGAAAAATTTCAAGAACAACAAAAACCGTTGGTGCTTCGGCGTCGCGACGAGCGTCGTGTCGATGTGCCTGACTGCAATGACGGCGTCGCCGAGCGCGGCGCAGAGCACAGAGCCACGCGTGTTGCCGCCGGTGTCCGTCGATGCGCCGCAGCAGAGAGCGCGGACGACGCGCGCCGTTCGGCCTCGCGGTACCCCGCGGCGTTCCGCCCGCGTCGCGCCGCGGCGGAACGAGCGGCCTCCCGAGCCGGTCGCGCCGGCGACCACTTTGGGGACGACGCGAACGATCGGAATTCCCGCGCCGGCCTATGCGGGCGGTCAGGTGGCGCAGGGCGGAACGCTCGGCCTACTCGGCTCCACCAGCGTGATGGATACGCCGTTCTCGACGGTGAACTACACCTCGCAATTGATCGAGGACCAGCAGGCGCGCACCGCGGCCGACACGCTGATCAACGATGCGTCGGTGCGGACCAGCACCGGCAGCAACGGCTTCGACGACACCTTCGTCATTCGCGGCTTCCCCGTGAATGCCACCGACGTCGGCCTCAACGGCCTCTACGGGCTGTCGTCGTCGCAGCGCATCCCGGCGCAGATCATCGAGCGGATCGAACTGCTCAAGGGCCCCGGCGCGTTGATCAACGGCATCGCGCCGAGCGGCACCGTCGGCGGCGGCATCAACATCGTCACCAAGCGCGCCACCGAGACCGATTTCTCGCGCCTGACGCCGTTCTTCATGAGCGGGGCCAATTACGGCCTGCATTTGGAGACCAGCCGGCGCTTCGGCGCCAACAAGGAGTGGGGCGTCCGCTTCAACGGCGTCGGCCGCAACGGCGAGGCCTCGATCGAGGACGGGAATTTCCGGTCCGGCCTGGGCGCGCTGGCGATCGACTATCGCGGCGACCGGCTGCGTTGGACGCTCGATGCGATCTCGCAGAACGACAACACCGACAATTTCCGTCCGCAGATCAGCCTGCTGTCGACACTGACCTCGATTCCGGCCGCGCCCGATGCGCGTAGCAACTGGTATCCCGGCACGAAACTTCGCCAGAAGGATAATACCATCGCGACGGGTTTCGAATACGACCTGACCAGCTGGCTGACGGCCTATGCCGGCGTCGGCTATCGCGACGGCACCAACGATCAGACCTTCCCGTCGTCGGCCGTCGCCGTCGACGCGCTCGGCAACTTCACGGTGCAGAACAACTACTACGACTCCTACACCAAGACCGTCAGCGGCAATGCCGGCTTCCGCTCGCAGTTCGACACCGGCTTCATCAACCACAAGGTGAACGTCGCCTATACCGGCTTCTATCAGGAGGCCGGCAATGCTTACATTACAGGCAACAGGGCGGCGTCGAACATCTACAACCCGTCGCCGCTTCCTGCGATCACGGCGGCGCGGACAGACCCGCAGCTCGCGTCCGAATCGACCCTGACCAGCGCCGCGGTCGTCGACACGATGTCGTTTCTGAACGAGTCGGTGCTGCTCACGCTCGGCGTCCGCCAGCAGAACGTGAAGGTGGACAGCTTCAGCACCAGCACCGGTGCGTTCACCAGTGGCTACGACACCAGCGCGACGACGCCGCTGGCCGGCATCGTCGTCAAGCCCTGGCGCAACGTCTCGCTGTATGCGAACTACGCCGAAGGCCTCACCCGCGGCACCATCGTCGGTGCCGGTTACGACAACGTCGGCGAGGTGCTCGCGCCCTACAAGTCGAAGCAGCAGGAAGCGGGCGTCAAGGTCGATTGGGGTATGATCACCACCACCGCGGCAGTGTTTCAGATCATGCGGCCGAACTCGATCCGGACGTCGGGCGGAACCCTTGGTTCGCTGGCCTATGACGGCGAGCAGCGCAACCGCGGCGTGGAACTGAACGCCTACGGCCTGTTGCTGCCGGGCCTGCGCGGCATGGTCAGTGCGACCTTCATCAAGCCCGAACTGACCAACCCGAGCATCGCGTCGCAACGCGGCAACGATGCCGCCGGCGTACCGGGGACGACGCTCTCCGCCAGCCTCGACTGGGATACGCCGTGGGTCCGGGGTCTCTCGCTCAACGGTCGGGTGATCCACACCGGAAGCTCCTATCTCACCACCGCCAACACGGTAAAGTTTCCGGCCTGGACCCGGCTCGACATCGGCGCGCGCTACACCACGACCGCGCTCACCGGCAAGCCGGTCACGTTCCGCGCCAATATCGAGAATGTCACCGGCGAGAATTATTGGCTGACCACTGGCACCTACGTCACCGTGGGGGCGCCACGCACCTACGTTCTTTCTGCAGCGTTCGATTTCTGATCGTTGCGACCATCGACGCGTCATGCCCGGCCTCGCGCCGGGCATGAGCATGTTTCAATAGGACGCTAACGAGGTGCCGACATGAAAAAACTCTCTCTCGCACTGATCGCGTTGTTCGGCGTGGCGACGTCCGCGCAGGCGCATCAGATCTGGATCGAGCAGGCGGACGGGCAGAGCGCAGTGGTGCGGTTCGGCGAGTTCGGCGAGAATTTGCGCGAAGCCTCGCCGGGCCTGCTCGACAAATTCGGCAAGCCGACCGCCACGCTGATCGCCGCGAAAGGCGAGCAGTCGGCCGACGCTGCCAAGACCGCGACCGGCTTCACGCTGCCGTTCGCCGCCAAGGCGGGCGACAGCATCGTCGCCGAGGATGCGAACTACCCGCTCTACACCTGGAAGCAGCAGGACAAGGAGGTTCGCAACTGGTTCCATCCGGCCGCGCGCCTGATCACGGATTTCTCCGCCCAGCAGCCGAAACTGACACTCGACCTGGTACCGACCGGCAAGGCGGGGCAATTCAAGCTGGTGTTCAAGGATCAGCCCAAGCCGAAGACCAAGGTGGCACTGACGACGCAATCGGGCTGGACCAAGGAGGCGCATACCGACGAGCAGGGTCTCGTCAGTTTCGAGATGCCGTGGAAGGGGCTCTATGTCGCCGAAGTCAGCGTCAACGATCGCACCGCGGGCGAGCGGGCGGGAGAGAAGTACGACGCCGTGAGCTATGCCACGACCGTCACCTATGTGAAGCCCGACGGCTTGCCGCCGATTCCGCCGGGTCCGGCGGCAACGCCCGGTCGATGACCTCGCTCGTCCACCGGGCGCGCTCGACGGTCCCGCTGATCTCGCGCATCGTCGCCGCCCTGGTCGGCGGCTACGCGCTGGCTGCGTTGGTCAGCGTGGCCGTGCTGGCATTGCCGATCGGCCGACCGCAAGCCGTGCTAGTCGGCCAACTCGCGAGCTTCGCGGTCTATGCCGGCGCGGTGATCTGGGTGTTCGCTGTGCGTAGCGCTGCAAAGGCCTGGACGGGGCTCGTCGTCGTGGTGCTCGCGCTGTTGCCGCTGGCTTGGTGGGGCGCGCGATGACCGGCCGAGGCGTCGAGGTGGAAGACGATCCGCGCGGTGCCGGCCGTGGCATCCGCCAGAGCATGTCCGGCCTGCATACCTGGGCGGGCCTGCTGCTCGGCTGGATCCTCTATGCCATGTTCCTCACCGGCACGGTGTCGTATTTCAAGGACGAGCTGTCGCAATGGATGCGGCCGGAGCTGCCGCGCCTGCAGCAGCTTCCCGATCAGGCGGTGGTGGCGCAGCGCGTTGCGGACGAACTCGGCATTATCGCGCCCGGTGCCTCGCAATGGAGCCTGCGGCTGCCCGACGCGCGGAACAACAGCGTCTACGCGTTTTGGCTCGGCGCCACCCGTGGCCCCGGTCGCCGCGGCTTTGCCGAGGGCCACTTCGATCCCGCGACCGGCCACAGCGTGTCGTCGCGCGACACGCTGGGTGGGGATTTCTTCTATCGCTTCCATTTTCAGTTCTACTACATGCCGGTGCTGTGGGGCCGGTTGCTCGCGGGAGTTGCCGCGATGTTCATGCTTGTTGCCATCGTCGCCGGCGTGATCACTCACAAGAAGATCTTTGTCGACTTCTTCACCTTCCGCTGGGGCAAGGGGCAACGCTCCTGGCTCGATGCGCATAACGCATTGTCGGTGTTCGGGCTGCCGTTTCATGCGATGATCACCTATACCGGCCTGGTGACCCTGATGGCGTTGTACATGCCGTGGGGCGAGCGCGCGGCGTTCAAGACGCCGGCCGAGCGCCAGCAGCTCGCCGCCGAGCTCAGCGCTTTCCTCCAGCCGGGCAAGCCGAGCGGCCAGCCGGTACCGCTGGCATCGGTCGAGGCGATGGTGCGGCAGGCGCAGCAGCGCTGGGGCCACGATGCGATCGGCCGGGTCAACGCCGTTCACCCTGGCGACGCCGCCGCACGCGTGGCGGTAACGCGGGCGGATGCAAGCCGCGTGTCGATGAGTCCCCAATCCATGGAATTCGACGGCACCACCGGCGAGTTGCTGGCGGTGCATGATCACGTCGGGGCAGCCGCCGAGACCCGCGGCGTGCTGTACGGGCTGCATCTCGGCCGCTTCAGCGACACCGTCATGCGATGGCTGTATTTCCTGGTCAGCCTGATGGGCACCGCGATGGTCGGTACCGGGCTGGTGATGTGGACGGTGAAGCGCCGGCAGAAGCTGCCCGATCCGCATCGGCCGCATATCGGGTTCCGTCTGGTCGAGCGGCTGAATATCGCCACCATCGCCGGCCTGTCGGTGGCCATGACCGGGTTCCTATGGGCGAACCGGCTGCTGCCGGTGGCGTTGCCGGCGCGCGCCGGTTGGGAGATCAACGCGTTCTTCATCGTCTGGGCGGCGACGCTGCTGCACGCGCTGCTGCGCCCGGCGAGGTCGGCCTGGGTCGAGCAACTCTGGGGCGCCGCCGTGTTGCTGGGCTTGCTGCCGATTCTGAATGCGCTCACCACAGCGCGTCCACTGTGGCGCAGCCTGGCTGACGGCGACTGGGTGTTTGCGGGGGTCGATCTAATGTGCTGGGCGCTCGCATTGCTGCACGCCGTGCTGGCGCTGCGCACCGCCCGGCACGGCGCCGGGGTTCGATCCAGCACGCAGCGATCCCCGACGGTTGCGCTGGCTTCCGGGGAGGGCGCGCGATGAACCAGGCGCTCGCCTTCGCGCTTTGCCTTGTCGGATTCGCCGCCTTGGTGCTGGCCACGCGCCGCCAGCAGCGCGAACTGGTCGGCCGGCCGCTGGCGCCGGCCGCGACCCGTCTGCTGCGCGCCGCCGGCGGAGCCGCGCTGCTGATCGTGCTCGGCCTGCTCGTCGGCCGGCAGGGCTGGGGCCTTGGCCTGGTCATGTTCAGCGGGCTCACCACGCTGGCCGCCAGCGTCGTGTATTGCGCGCTGATCGGCTACGCTCGGTTCGGCGCCCGAGAGCCGCGGTAGCGATAGGGTGGCCGCCGCCGTAGCACCGACCCGCAAAAACGCCGCCCGGAATTGGGCGGCGTTTTGAATCGGCGTGTAGAGGTATGTAGCGCGAAGCTAAATCAGATCCGCGCGAAAATCAATTCCGATAGCTCGGATCGATCCGGTCGAGCTTGCGTAGCAGCGGCGGCCATACCAGCTTGGTCGAGCGCAGATCCATCGCGTCCTGATTGGCGATCAGATTGTGGTTCTTGTCGACCACGATATTCTCGATCGGATAGGCGGTCGGGCCCAGCATCCGGGTGCGAACCTGCATCGTGCAGGCGCGCTCCAGATGATACATCCGCTCGAATGCCGAGGCCACCGAGCGGCCGACCGTCAGCGTGCCGTGATTGCGCAGCAGCATGTGGTTGTGGGTGCCGAGGTCGCGCTGCAGCCGCGGCCGCTCATCATGATCGAGCGCGACGCCTTCATAATCGTGATAGGCGAGGTCGCCGGTGACGAAATGCGCGGTCTGGTTCAGCGGCAGCAGACCTTCCATACAGCTCGCCACCGCGGTGCCGTCCGGGGTGTGCAGATGCATCACGCAGCCGGCGTCCTCGCGGACCTCGTGGACCGCGGAATGGATGGTGAAGCCGGCGGGGTTGATCTTGTAATCGCTCTGGGTCAGCTGATTGCCGTCGAGGTCGACCTTGACCAGGCTCGAGGCGGTGATCTCGTCGAACATCAGCCCGTAGGGATTGATCAGGAAGTGATGGTCCGGTCCGGGGACGCGCGCGGAAATATGGGTGTCGACCAGATCGTCCCAGCCGTAATAGGCGACCAGCCGGTAACAGGCGGCGAGATTGACCCGCTGGGCCCATTCGGCCTCGGTCATCTCCGACGGCACTTCCTTCAACCGCGCTTCGGCTGGCGACATTGTCGTTTCCTTCCCTGATGGTGTTATTTTCACATTATAGCCTAGTCCTGCGATTGCTTCGCAGCAAGCCGCCGCAGCGGCGGGGCAGTCATGTTTGCCAAACCGGGCTCAGCCGGACGTCTTGCTGTCCCGCGGCGCCGTCTTGTCCAGGGCCTGATGCCGCAGCGCGGAACAATGCGCGGTCACGACGACGCGGGATAAGCCCGCAGCAGCGTGGCGGCATCACGCAAATGCGACTACCCTGCCGCGCGGCCTGCCTTTCGTGCTGAGCGAGCGGCGGAAGGCTGCAAGAACAAGTTGTTTGCAATCCGGAATGGCAATTGCCGATCCGGACAAGATGACGTTATCGTTGCAATGACGGCCGTAGTCCAAGCTACGGAGAGTGGAGTAGAGAATGATGTTGCTGTTGCTGGCGGGAATAGCCTTTCTGTTGGCTGGCGTCGTTGCGATCGCATTTGGCGTTCCGGTCAAGGAATTCAGCTTCGGCAACACCCTGATCATATCGGGCGTGTTCGCCATCGGTACCGGCGCCATCCTGCTCGCGCTGGCCGCCGTGCTGCGCGAATTGAAGCTGATTGCCGCCGGGATCGCCGCCGAAGTCGTGGAATCGGCCGAACGGATGCCTTTGGCGCCACGGCTTGCGGTTCCCGAGGAGATGCCGGCGCCGGCAGCCGGCAATGACAGCGTGTTGTTTGCTCGGGATCGCGCGGTCGAGCCGCGCGTCGACGTCGCATCTCCGGCTCCGTCCGGTCCAGGACCGTCGCTGCCGCCCTGGCAGCAGGAGGCCGCCGCGCGCGATCGAGGTCGTCAGCGCGAGATCGCCCGGCCGCCTGAACCGGAGCCGCCGGTTGAACCGGCGCCCGAGCCCCCGGCCAAGGCGCGGCGCAACCTGTTGTTCGCCTCGACCTCGCGCAAGGAGCGTGATCGCAAATCCGATACGGCCGAGCCCGCGCCTGCCTTGGCTGCCGGAACGCTGCCGCTGACATTCCAGGAGGCATGGCCGGAAATCGAGCGGCCGCGCGCCGATCCCGGGCACCGCCGGGGACTTGCGCCGCCCGCCGAGCCCGCGAGCGAAACCGCTCCCCCGCTCGATCAGGCCGCGAACGAGGACATCGACCAGGTCACCGTGCTGAAATCCGGCGTGGTCGATGGCATGGCCTATTCGCTGTACTCCGATGGATCGATCGAGGCGCAGATGCCGGAAGGAATGATGCGCTTCGCATCGATCGAAGAATTGCGCGCGCATCTCGATCAGCGCCCATAGTCTGTTGGTCTAGCTTGCTGCGACTGTAAAATTTGAAATAGTATGGGTAAATGCGTGGTCGACTGAGTCATCCGCCCGCAATGGATCCGCCATTTTTTAGCAACAAGCTGGATTTCGATCGGTGTCGCGTGGCAAAGCCATGACGTGGGCTGGTCGGAGTCTCGAAAGACCCGTTTGATGAGTGATGTTTCAGGCAAAAGTTTCATCGAATTGACCGCCAATATTGTGTCGGCCTATGTCAGCAATAATCCGGTTCCGGCGTCCGACATTTCCGGATTGATCGGCCAAGTTCATGCTGCGCTGCTGCGGGTGTCCAACGGCAGTGCCGAACCCGCTGTGGAGCCGGTCAAGCCGGCGGTGCCGCTGAAAAAGTCGATGACGCCCGAATATCTGATCTGTTTGGAAGACGGCAAACGTTTCAAATCGCTGAAACGGCATTTGCGGACGCAGTATAAGATGACCCCGGAGCAATATCGCGAAAAATGGGGTTTGCCGGCCGATTACCCGATGGTGGCACCGAATTACGCGGCGGCCCGGTCCAACCTCGCCAAGAAAATGGGACTTGGACAGCAGCGTCGCCGTCGGAAATAATCACCCATGGCGCCTGACCGGTCCGACGCCGGGGCCTGAAAAAATTCCTGCGGATGCTTATCCCCGGGGTTGGAATGCCGTCTAGGATATGTGAAAATATTCCTAGAGAGGCCCGCAATGTTCCAATCCGCTGCCATCACCGCTTCGACTTCCCAGCTGTCTGGTTCCCGGCAGGCTTGCGAGCTGCAGGCCACGCCGGAGCTGATCTGCCAATTCGTCGTGGCCTGCGTCGCCGCCGATTTCAATCTCGACGCTGGCGCCCTAACCGCCGCCACAAGAGGACCGCCACGGGTGGCATTCGCCCGGCAGGTGGCGATGTATCTCGCGCATGTCGGCTTCGCGCTCGGCTTCGAGGCGATCGGCCGCTGTTTCGGGCGCGATCGCACCACCGTCGCCCATGCCTGCCGCGTCGTCGAGGATAGCCGCGACGACATCTGGCTCGATTGCCGGCTGGCGACCCTGGAACAGGTGTGCCGCGCCGATGCCGGTCAATCCGCCTGTTCGCGGAGGGCGGCGCGATGAAACGTCAGGACCGCAAGGAGACCGCGCGGCGCCGCGTCAAGGCCGACCCCGCCGCGGAGATCGACGGCTTTCGCGCGCGGCACCTCGATCTGGCGACGCGCGAGATCATGACCGCCGATGGCGTCGCCCGTGTCACCGTCAATGACAGCGAGAGTCCGCTGGCGTGGCTGGCGCGGCGCAAGGGTCGCGACGGGCGCAGCCTGATCACCCCGAACCAGTTCGCGGCCGGCGAACGGCTGCGCGCCGACTTCACCCGCGGCAACCTGTCGCCGCGCGTCACCTCGAACTGGGGCGCGCCGACCGGACGGTCGGGCGCCGGTGCCGGGGAGATGACCGATTGGGTGGTGGCCTCGCGCCAGCGGGTTCAGCTGGCGTTGCAGGCTTGCGGTCCGGAATTCTCCGGGATCCTGCTCGACGTCTGCTGCTTCTTGCGCGGGCTCGAGGATGTCGAACGAGAGCGCGGCTGGCCGGCGCGGTCGGGCAAGATCGTGCTGCAATTGGCGCTCGACCGGCTGGCGCGGCATTACGGGATCGCACAGCCGAGCGGCGAGGGGCAATCGCGGATGCGCAGCTGGATGGCCGAAGATGCCGAGGTCGCCGCGCGCTGAGCTTGGCTCAGGTCGAGGCCGCCAGCGTCTCGCGGGCGTCGTTGCGAATCCGCTCGACCATCGCGCGCAATCCATTGGAGCGCTGCGGCGTCAGATGTTCGCCAAATCCGAGCTCGTCGAACAAGGCGGCGGGCTCGGTGGCGAGAATGTCGGTCGGGGTGCGGCCCGAGCACAGCGTCAGCAGGATGGCGATCAGCCCGCGCACGATATGGGCGTCGCTGTCGCCCAGATAGCTGAGCACCGGCTCGCCCTTGTCGTTGCGCGTCAGCTGACGCGACAGCCAGACTTGGCTGGCGCAGCCCTGCACCTTGTTGGCCGCCGAATGCTCATCCTCCGGCATCGGATCGAGCGTACGGCCGAGTTCGATCACATAACGGTAGCGATCGTCCCAGTCCTCCAGCAGCGCGAAATTGTCCTTGATCTCGTCAATCGTCATCGTGATCCGCATCTGTTCGCTGCGGTTCCACCGCGGCGGAACCAAGCCCCACAGATATAGGGGATCGCGCTGGCTCGAAAGCGCAGAAATTGGGCGATTGGTCTAAACTCGTCAGTTCCACTCGCGATCTAGTTCGCGGCGTCCGCATGCTCGATCGGCATCTGCCATTCCGCCTTCAAATCCTCGGGCAGCAAAGTGTCATGCGGCGCCAGACCGCTCGAGGCCTCGTCGCCATGGTCGACCTGACCGATCGAGCCGGTGTGATCGTTCGACTTCTTGTCGGTGATGATCTGGTACAATCTCCGCGCGCCCTCCTGGGCGCGATGACCGATCGCGCTGGCGGCCTGGCCGCCGACCTCGCAGGCCGCGGGCTGGCGGGTGCAGAATTGGCTCATATCGAACACCGCCGCGGTCGCCGCGGAGACCGCCTCCGACGCGTCGAGCTGAGGACGTTTATCCGTGTCGGGCGACTTCTCTCGCGGCAGTAACACCAACACCAGCCCGAGCCAGAACACCATGCGAAGCAGAAAAAACATCTCGCGACCCCGTCCGTCCTTTATCCCGTTGCGATTGATCTCTCGCAATCCGACCGGGTCTTAGCAGCGGTCGATAAACGCGACCTTTTCGTGCCGGGTTCAATTCACGCAAGATTTGCGGAAAAGCCGAACGATGCGATTCGCCGTAAATTTTCGATTGATGCAGCTCGCGCAATTTGAAGCGACGCTTTGGCGTGGCCACCATTTCGAAACCATAATATCCCCGGACTTTGAAACCTTACGTTCACCATCAGTATCGAATAGCCGGGCCGTAAAGCGTCAAAACAGCCCGAATGCACCGGGATCAGCCGGCGCCGCGTGGGCCTTAGCGTTCGCTTAATTCGGCTCTGACACGGTGACTCGACGATAAGGGGGCGTTCCGTCCCGTCGATTGTGACGAGCGAGCGCAGAAAAATTGGCCGTGTCGAAAATCATCAACGAATGTCTTGATGCGCTACTCCATCCGTCGGCGCGGTCCGATGCGCTGGCCAGCGCGCGGCATCGCGCCTTCATCGCACCGCGGCTGATCGGAAGCCTCGCGGCCTTCGCGGCATTCCCTATCTATCTGGCGCTACGCGGCGCTCCCAGCGCGATCGAGGTCGCCATCTTCGCCTGGCTGATCGCGCCGATCCTGCTGGCGTACTTCCTGTCGCGAACAGGCCGCTACGAGAGCGCGCATCTGTTGTCGTCGCTGGCGCTGACCAGTCTGATCATGGTGGTGTCGGTGACCACCGGCGGCATCGGATCGTTCGCGGTGGTGTGGCTGATCGTGGTGCCGCTCGAAGCCGCGCTATCGGCGTCGCGTCGCGTCGTGGCCTTCGCGTTGGCGCTGTCGCTGAGCTGCATCGTCGCGCTGATGGCAATCAATCACTTTGGAATGCTGCCGGCGTCGATGGCTGACGTCGACCAGCATAATCTGCTGATGGCGCTGGGCGTCACCACGGCGACGCTCTATGCGGCGGTGCTTGCATTCGGCGCGGAATCGCTGGGGCGTATCAGCGTGGCGTTGCTCTCTGACGAGGAGGGCCGTTACCGCCTGCTGGCGCGCAATATGAGCGACGTGATTTCGCGGCACAGCCGCAACGGCGCGGTGCAGTTCATCTCGCCCGCGGTCGAGCCGCTGCTCGGCACCAGCGCGTCGCGGCTGATCGGGCATGGCCTGTTCGACCGCGTCCATGTTGCCGACCGGCCGGCGTTTCTGACCGCGCTGTCGGACGCCGGGCGTGGTCAGGCCGGCAGCGTCGAATTCCGGGTGCGCCGCGAATTGCCCCGCGGCGAGCGCGGACGTGGCGCGCCGATGGAATTCATCTGGCTGGAAATGCGTTGCCGACCGCTCGAACAGGCCAACCATCAGGTCGCCGCCGGCGAAGCCGAAGTGGTGGCGGTGATGCGTGACGTCACCGACCGCAAGAACCAGGAACAGGCGCTGGCCGATGCCCGCGGCGAAGCCGCGCGCGCCGACGCGGCGAAGAGCCGCTTCCTCGCCACCATGAGCCATGAATTGCGCACGCCGCTGAACGCCATCATCGGCTTTTCGGAAATGATCGTTCAGGAAGACTCGCTGATGATCACCGCGGAGCGCCGCAAGGAATATGCGCAGCTGATCAATGATTCGGGTCAGCACCTGCTCAGCGTGGTGAACGGCATTCTCGACATGTCGAAGATGGAGTCGGGCAATTTCGAGATTGCGCCCGAGCCGTTCGCGCCGCGCCCGGCATTGATGAATTGCTGCAACCTGCTGGCGCTGAAGGCGCGCGAGAACGACATCGAGCTCGTCACCCGCGCGCCGGAGGACCTGCCGCAGATCAATGGCGATCCGCGCGCGTTCCGGCAGATCGTGCTCAATCTGGTGTCGAATGCGATCAAGTTCACCGAGCGCGGCGGCACCGTCACGGTGTCGGCCGCGGTCGACGGCACGCGGCTGGCGCTGCGCGTCACCGACACCGGCGTCGGCATTTCGGAGGATGATCTCAAGCGGCTCGGCAATCCGTTCTTCCAGGCCGGCAAGACCTATCAACGCCGCCACGAGGGCACCGGGCTCGGCCTGTCGATCGTCAAGAGCCTGGTCGCGTTGCATGGCGGCGAGATCAACGTCCAGAGCAAGATCGACGAGGGCACCACCGTCACGGTCACGTTGCCTCTGGCAGCCGTCAGGCCGGCCCCGAACAACAACATCGCGACGCTCAATCCGCCGGCGTCGTCAGCGGCCCAGGTTCAAGATTATCAGGTGAAGAAGAGTGCCTAAGACCAAGACCAAGAAAGCCGACGGATCGCGCCGCGGCGGCCCGGTCGCGATCATGGACGAAAGCGAGCGCGGGATCGTGGCGCGGCTGCTGCTGCGCAGCCCGAAGGATCTGGTGGCGGCGATGATCGCGTCGGCTGCCGTGGTGGCCATCATCTCCAACGCGATATTCATGCAGGCCGGTCGCCATCCGTCGCCGATGTTCGGCACCACCACCATCATGCTGCCGCTGGCGGCCGAGGCCGAAAGCCCGCTGCCGCGACCGCGCCCGACCGTGGCGGCGACAAGGCCCGAGCCGACCGCGGCCCAGCCGAGCGCCGCCGAGCCGCGCAGCGTCGAGATTCATCATGCGGCGGAGCCGCGCAAAGCCGATCCGCTCGCCGCTCTGATGCGGACAAATGCCGCCCCGGCAGCGCCGATTCCGGTGGCGCGGCCGCCGGCGCCGATCCCGTCAGCCCAGCACGATCCACTCGGCGACATGATCCAATCGTCGCGCCGGATCGCCGCGGTGCAGCGCACCTTGACCGATTACGGCTACGGACAGCTGAAGCCGACCGGCACGATCGGCTCCGATACCCAGGCGGCAATCCAGCGGTTCGAACGCGCGCGCCGGATTCCGGTGACCGGCAAGATGTCGGACCGGCTGGTGCGCGAGCTCAGCGCGATGACCGGCCGTCCGATCGACTAGAATCGATTTCCCAGCTGGCCTAATGTCGAATCCATGAGATTGAAAAGTAGCATCTGGGTCGCCGCCTATCTGCGACGGTGCCAGACCGAAGGCGTGTTCGGCGCGGTCTGCCGACGCGGGGCCGAGGACGCCGGCGCGGTGTTCATCAAAGTCGCGCTGCTCGACGGCACTGCCATGCTCTACATGCCGGCGCCGCAAACCGCTTACGATGACGAACGCCCGCTCGAGCGGGTGTTCACGCCCGTCTCGGCGACGCCGGTCGCCGACCAGGCGATCGAGGAGCGACTGGCCAAGGAAATCCGCTTCGATCCCGATGTCTGGATCGTCGAGATCGAGGACAGAGCCGGCCGGCACTTTCTCGATCTGGCGAAAAACTAGCTTCCGGATTTCTGCCCGGTGCCGGTGCGCGGCAAAATGCTTGCGCCGGGCTGTACGGTCGGCCGGCTCAGCGGTTGCGAAGCGCGGGCGCGATGCCGCTCGTCGTCATGCAGGGTCGAGCGATATTTGGCGCGGGTCGCCGCCACGGTGGCGCCACGCCATGCCGCCAGCATGATCAAAGCTGAGCGCTCGCTCAGATTGTCGTAGAGCCGCGACAGCCGGTATACCCGATCGACCGACGCGCCGAGCGCGGGGTCGAGGAACATCAGCACGCGCTCGAACAACTCGCCGTCCATGCCGAGGGCTTTCGCCGCGCAGGCCAGCGGTTCGCCGCCGGGATCGCTGGCCACCCGCTCGGCGACCTTGGCCGGCAGGATCAGCGCGTCGCCGAGTTCGCGGACGAAATTCTCCGCATCGGCCGCGAACGCCGCCATTTGCAGGGTCTCGATCGCGCGCGCCGCGCGCGGCGGATAGATCCGCGCCGCCGGCTTCAGCGGTGTGGCATCGAGATTGTGCAGGATCGTCGTGCGCTCGCTGGAACTGGCGGCAAAGAACATCTCGTTGATCTGTGCGGCGTCGTCCGGCTGCATCGTCAGGTTCGACGAGCGCAACTGCGCGTCGGATTGCGGCTTCGCCGGGGAGGCGGCTGGTTCAGCCGCTTCGATCCGCTCGGCCTGCGGGACGCGCTGTCCGGGAGCGGTGGTGCGCAGCGACAATCTCTGGGCGATCGCGTTCGGGGTGTTCGGATAGATCGAGAGCCTGGCTCGCACGGCGGCGCGGGTCGCATCGTCGACCTGGTCGATCAGCCGCGAGGTCAGTTCGACGAATTGCTTTTCCTCGTCGATGCTATGGACGCTGCTTTGGACATACAGATCGGTCAGCACGCGAAGCAGCGTCGGACGAATGTCGACGCCCTCGCGGCGCGAGAGCGTCATCAAGCCGTCGAAACCCGGAAACATCGGTGGTGCGGTCATGGGGGCGATGCGCGATTGAGGAACTATCGCCAGAATCTAGCGCGGTCGATTTAACAGGCCGTTAAGGGAAATACTTGGTAAATGGGTTCGGGCCAATATGGCCCGAACCCCGCCGTACTGATCGTCCTGGTGGATTAGTTGGTAGCGCCGCCGACGGTGCGGATCACGCTGCTGATTGGGCGTGTATTACTGGCGCGCGCCGGCTGCGCCGCGGCGGCGACCGCGACGTCGTATTCCGGTAGCGTCACGATCGGGTCCTTGGCGGTGATGAACACCACTTTGTAGCCGCCGGCTTTCAGCTGCAGCAGCAGCTCCGGCAGCGCCAATGCGGTGGAATGCTGGAAGTCGTGCATCAGGATGATGCCTTTTCCGGTCTTCTTCAGCTTTGCCATGGTCGAGGCGACGAGCTGCTCGGGCTTCTTGATCCGGAAATCTTCGGAATCGACATCGATCGAGAACGCCGAGATGTTGCGCTCGCGCAGATAGGCTTTCAGCTCGGCATTCTGGCGCAGCTGCGGGAAGCGGAAGAACGGCGCCGTCGGTCGACCGGCGGCCCGCACCACCGAACTGATGCCCTTCTCGATCTCGGCCTTGGCCTCGGCCAGCGGCTTGATCGCCAGATTGAGATGCGACCAGGTGTGCGAGCCGATGGTGTGGCCCTGGGCCACCACCTGCTTGAGGATCTCGGGATGCCAGGAGGCGTGCTTGCCGATCGGGAAGAACACCGCCTTGACGCATTGATGGGCCAGAGCTGCGAGCACGGCCGGCGTATTGACCGGCCACGGACCGTCGTCGAAGGTGAGGGCGACTTCGCCGGGCTGCAGGAAATCGTAATCCTTGTACTGCGACAGGCCGAGTCCCGGTCCGCCGGTGGTGTCGATCTCGACGGTCCTGGAAATGCCGAGCGCATCGGGATTGGCGCAAGCGGTGGCGGCGACGTCAGTCCTGGCGGGCGCGGCAGTAGCGGCCACGGGCTGGATGCTGGGTGCCGCCGTGGCCGTGTCACCGGCTTCGGGCGCACCAGGCCATCGCGACGCGATCGTCCCGGTGCTCAATTCGGCCTGGCCGGCTGTCGCCCGCGTGTCGACCGCAACCGGTCTGCTGCTGAAATAGGAACGGCCTGCGCCCAGTCCGATCAGGACCGCCAGCACGCTGCAGCCCGCAACCAGAACCACACCTTTACGCATTACCAACTCCTGAAAATGATCACCGCAATGCGAGCGACGATCCTCGGAATTGGTTAAGCCTAAGTTCTTTTGGCAAGAAAGTTCGCTTCGCCAGACGCTCTGCTGGCCGGAGGGGGCGCTGCTCGGCTAACTGCGCGGCTTCCCGCGCTTTTGCGCCGCCGCGCCGCTGCGTGATTTCGTGCCATGGCTGCGGCTCTGCCGCGCCGCGGGCTTGCGGCGTAGCGCTGGCTTGGCTTCGGAAGCTTGGGTGCTGGCAAAGGATTGCCGCAGTCCATCCAGCGTTTCGGTGAGGCTGACGACTTCGTCCGACAGTTGCTTGGTCTTGGTCCGTTCCGCCGCCAGCGCTTGGCGGAGCTCTTTGAGCTGATCCTGCATCACCTGGAGCTGATCAATCGACTGCTGTTGGGCTTGTTCGAGCCCCTTGGCCTTGGCCCGCATCTCTTCGGAGACCTGGACCACCCGGGCCTGGATCAGCTGGGCCTTGGTGATCCGCTCCTGCTCGGGCAGGCCGCCGTTGGCGTTGCGCCACACCATGACCGCGACGATCCCAACGATGATCAGGATCAGCGTTGCCGCCGCGATGGCAATCGGGTGTGAGCCGATGCGCGGGGCGGCGTTGCCTGGACTGGTGAACCGAAAATCCGCCATGGTAGCCAAAACATTAACGCTGCGGAAAGTTCCTTGCAAGACGCGGACCGCGACCGGGTAACAGCGCCGCCGATCGGGTGAGCAACGGGTGAGCAAGCTGTCCACCATTAACATGCCATTAACCATGCTTGTCCTTAATGAGGCTGCGCCGGCCGGACCGAGGCGATAGGCGCGGAGAGAACTGAAATGGGCACCATCATTGAATTTCCAGCGGATGCGGCGTCGCGTCGCTCGGGGTCAACCATGGTTGCGCCGCGCCAGGGCGGGGGCACGGTGGTGATCCTGCCGGTGGTCCGGATCGAACGCCATTCGGAATCCGATGGCGAGGGCGGACCCGAGCAGGGGACTGCGCCGCGCCGCGGTCGACGTCGCAGGGCCCGTTCCTGATTGCGGGAAACGCCTCGATGCCGGCGAATACTTATCCGGCCCCGATCAACACAGATCGCGGGGCTGTCTGGCAGCTGGCCGTGGCGCTGCTGGCGAGCGCGACCCTTGGCGGTTGCAGCGGCGGCGATTTCGGTCGCACCCGGCAGAATTTCGTCAATGACGACATGCATCGCTGGATCGGCGCCGAGGCGACCGGCAGCGTCGGGCTGCACGCATCGCAATTTCAGCTGACCGACAACGAACGCAGCCTGCGCGATCTGGCCTATCCGCTGATCGAGCCGCCGCATTCGCGGCCGGCCTGGAAGAGCGTGTTCGGCGACTATCAGTTGATCGCGGCGCCGTGGCGGCAGGCGCCGCCGTTCGATCGCACCGCCTATGGCCGGATGCTGATCGACGAGCCGCACCGATCGCATACCTCGCGTTACGCCGTGCTGATGGACGATGTCCGCGACGACCTCACCCGGTTCGATCCGTTCTACGCCAATGCCGCGCGGGTGGTCGAACTCGACGCCAAGCGTAACGCCAGTCTGAAATTCATTTCCGATCTGTCGCCGCGCGAACGCGCCGACGCGGTGGCGCGGATGCAGGAAAATGCCCTGATCGTGCAATGGGTCGAACAGTGCCTGCAGCGGCGGGTGGCCTCCTATCGCTGGGCGCTGCAGCGACTGGTGATTCAGGCCCCCGACAACATTGCGGCCGACGCCGACCGTCTGATCGCCGAGCTTGAAGCCCGTGCCAACAGTGCCTCGCTTGCGGCCCAATCCCGGCGTGGCCACGTGCTTAGCGTGCGCGGCTAAACTCCACGTCGATCGCTGCGATCAGCTTTTCGTCGCCGGTTCGGTCTGGATCTGGCAGGTCGAAGCGGCCAGCGCGGCGCGGGCTTGCGGCATCAGCCCGGGCTCCGACGCCAGCGCCTTCAAGACGATCAGCCCGGTCGCGCTTGGGGAATCGATGATCAGTCGATCGGCCGCCGTGACGTCTTCGTCTTCCGGCAGCTCGCCATGCTGGGCCGCGGTCATCAGGTCGAGTTCGATCACCTTGCGGCCCGCCGAGCGATCGTTGATGGCGTAGTAGGCGACTTCGCTGCGGGTGTAGAACGACACCGAAGTATAGGCCTGGCTCACCGGCACCCTGAGCTTGATCGGACCGCCCGACAGGTCGTAGCGGCACACTGCCATCGCGAAAGCCGGATCGAGGAACGGCATCGGCGCATTGCCGGGGTCGACCTGCGGCAAGGGCGTCACCGTATTGAGCTTGGTCAGCGGCGTCAGCCGCGCATAGGCGTCCTGGGTTGCGATTTGCGGCAGCGCCAGCACGCTGACGAGATGGACCACCCCACCCAGCACAATCCCCGCGATGATCGCGAACAATAGCCGGATCATGGGCAGCCCACCGTGGTAATCGCCGGCATCGGGGCTTCGCGCCTGGAGCGGGTGGCGACGCCGACCGGCGTATCGTAGAGCCGAAGCACCAGGATATAGCGATCGACTCCGCCGGTCGGCAGCCAATTGCCGGATCGGGCGCGCGGCGCCAGCCGGACGTCGAAGGCGCCGTCCGATACGCGCACGATCTCCTGGCTGGTGAAGCCGTAGCGTTGCAGCGAATTGGCCACCAGATAGCCCTTGGGATCGTACATTGTCAGCGTCCAGAACCGCGCCGGTGGCGTCACGCCGCTGACGGCGACGTCGCAGCGGCCGTCGAGCGGGCGGTTGTTGTCGTCCATCGTCGCCGTAAAGGCGATGCCGTCGCCGGTGCCGATCGGCAGTTCGCCGCTGCGGGCGATCGAGGCGCGCGCATAGGGATCGATATCGGCGGTGCCGTTTTCCGGACGCGCGGTCCAGGCGCCGATCGTCAGGGTGTCGAGATCGACGCCGCGCGTCGCCGTCATCCAGGTCGCACCGACGCCGATGCCGGCGGCGATCACCAGCGCCAACAATGTGAAGAAGATCAAGCGCACGTTCGACCCGTCCTGATGCTCACCGCAAGACTCAATTCTTGCGCGGCGAGGCGGCAGCCGCATCGCCGGGCGCGGCGGCGGCGAAGCTGCCCGGGAATACGGCCGGATTTGACGACACCGGCTTAATCGGTTCGGACACGGATGGAAGCGACTTGCTGGCTTCGTCGAGCATTTTTTCCACGCGCACCAGAATGTCGGCGCCGCGGTTGGTGAGGATCGGCGGCGGACCGGGCTTGCTGTCGGGGTCGTTCGCCGCCTGACGGGCGGCCGCGGCGGCGTCGGGCGGCAGCTTGGTTCCGGCGCCGATGCCGGCGATCTCCTTGACCTCGACGCCCCGATGCGCCGTCACCATGATGTCGTGCCAGGTCTGTGCCGGCAGCGAGCCGCCGGTGACGCGGTTGGTCGGGGAGTAATCGTCGTTGCCGTACCACACCGCGCAGGTGAAGTTGCCGGTGTAACCGACGAACCAGGCATCGCGATAATTATTGGTGGTGCCGGTCTTGCCGGCGGTCGGGATGCCGTCCAGCCGGGCGCGGCGTGCGGTGCCTTCGGAGACGACGTGACTCATCATCCCGGCCATCTCTGCGGCGATCGGCGCCGGGATCGCCTGCATCGGCTTTTTGCCGTCGCGGTCGAAGCGCCAGACCAGGTCGCCGGCGCCGGTGCGGACTTCCAGGATCGCGTGCGGCGTCACCGACTTGCCCTTGTTCGGGAAGGTCGCAAAGGCGACGGCGTGCTCGAGCACGGTGACTTCGTCGGCGCCGATCGGCAGCGAGGGGGTGTCGGGCAGCGGCGCCGTGATGCCGAAGCGGCGCGCGACCTTGACGATCATGGCGCGGCCGACCTTGGCGGGATTCTTGTTCTTGCCGCCCAGCATGATCGAGAGCTTCACCGGCACCACATTGATCGAACGGGTGATCGCCTGGGTCAGGGTCACCCGGCCGGCATAAGAGTGACCGTAATTCTGCGGACACCAATTGCCGATGCAGACCGGACCGTCGACCACGATCGAATCCGGCTTGAAGCCGTTGAGCAGCGCGGTGGTGTAGACGTAGGGCTTGAATGACGAACCGGGTTGGCGATAGGCGTCGACCGCGCGGTTGAACTGGCTGGAGCCGTAGTCGCGGCCGCCGACCATTGCCCGCACGCCGCCGTCGAGATCCGCCACCACGGTCGCGGCCTGGGTGGCGTGATAGTCGCGGCCGAACTGGCGCAGCTGGTTTTCGATCGCGTCTTCGGCGGCGTGCTGCACGTTCATGTCGATCGCGGTGCGGACAACGAACACCCGCTCGGAATAGGATTTCGGAAAGGTATCGACCAGCTTGCGCATCTCGTCGAACGCCCAGTCGAGATAGTAGTTCGGCGAATTCTCGTCACGACGATCGACCGCGGTGGCGGGATTGCGCCGTGCGCCGAACACCTGACCCTCGGTCATGAATCCGGCCTCGACCAGATTGTCCAGCACCTGGTTGGCGCGGGCGCGCGCCGCCGGCAGGTTGATGTGCGGGGCGTATTTGGTCGGCGCCTTGAACAGCCCGGCCAGCATCGCGGATTCCGCGAGGTTGAGGTCGCGCACCGATTTGTTGAAGTAGAAATGCGCCGCGCCGTCGACGCCGAAGGTGCCGCCGCCCATATAGGCGCGGTCGAGGTAGAGCTTCAAAATCTCGTTCTTGGTCAGCCTTGTTTCCAGCCAGATCGCCAGGAAGGCTTCGTTGACCTTGCGCTCGATGGTGCGTTCGTTGGACAGGAACAGGTTTTTGGCCAATTGCTGGGTGATCGACGATCCGCCCTGGCGGACGCCGCCGGCCTGGGCATTGGTGATCAGCGCGCGCAGCGTACCGGGCACGTCGATGCCGAAATGATCGTAGAAGCGGCGGTCTTCGGTGGCGAGCGTCGCCTTGATCAGGTTGTCGGGAAATTCTTCCAGCGGAATCGAGTCATTGTGCTTGATGCCGCGGTTGCCGATCGGATTGCCGTAGCGATCGAGGAACGTCACCGCCAGATCGGATTTCTTCAGCCAGTCGTCATTGGCGGTTTCGCGAAACGCCGGCACGGCCAGCGCCAGCATCAGGATCAAGCCGCACAGCCCGATGGTGGCGGCTTCCGACAACGGTTCGATGAACACCCAGCGCTTCCAGCGGCCGACATAGAACCGGTCCATGAAGGTGGAGAAGCGCTCGTATAATTCGCGCAGACCGACCGCCGAGGAGAACAGCGTGGAATCGATGCGCGCATCGAGATCCAGCAGCCAGTGCCGGATCTTTGTCGTCCATGCGGTTGGCACGATCTTGCGCACCGGGGCCCTTGATCATTTTGCAGCGTTCGGGAGCCGGAACGGCGCCGATGGAACGTCTTGCGGCAATGTTGCGGCAAACCCAAGGCGCCGATCGCGACCTCGGGGAATCTGTCTTGTTCTAGCCGAGCGCCGTCGATAAACCAATGGTCGTAAAGGGATTTTGATCGGGACGGTGAATCCCGGCGGATCCCGCGGCGGCGCCAGCGGGGCGAACCGCTTGCGCCATCGGCATTCCTGCCCCTAGAAGGGCTTGGCCCAGCCCCCGGACAGCACCCACCCTATGACAGCGCCTCGCAAACGGCCCTCGGAACAAGAGGGTTTCTTCTGGAAAACCAAGACATTGGAAGAGATGTCGAAGTCCGAATGGGAAAGCCTGTGCGACGGCTGCGCGCGCTGCTGTCTGGAAAAGCTCGAGGATGAGGATTCCGGCCGGATCTATTTCACCCATGTCTCCTGCCGGCTGCTCGATGCCGGAACCTGCGGCTGCAAGGACTATCCGAATCGCTCCAAGCAGGTTCCGGATTGCGTGCGGCTGACGCCGGCCAATGTCCGGACCCTGAACTGGCTGCCGCCGAGCTGCGGCTACAAGCTGGTGGCCGAGGGGCGCGATCTGTATTGGTGGCACCCGCTGATCTCCGGCAATCCCAACACCGTGCATGAGGCCGGGGTCTCGGTGCGCGGCCGGGTGCAGGGCAGCGAGACTGACATTCCCGACCATGAGCTCGAAGACCACATCGTGTCGTGGCCGATGCTGCTGCCGAAGCGGGCCAAGCTGAAGAAGCGGCCGGCCTGATCAGCGTCTCCGGCATTTCTTGCTTCACAACGCAGGGTTGAGGAGTTAGTCTGGCGCTTTTAGGCCGCAGATTATGCGGCGCAAAGATTTGCCGGGGGTCACATTATGACCAGCTCACCTGTTGAATCGATTCCCACTGATCTCGCCACCAGGCAGCCCGAAGACGGCATGGCACTGTGCCTGTCGGGCGGCGGCTATCGCGCCATGGTGTTTCATATCGGCGTGCTGTGGCGGCTGCATGAAACTGGGTTGTTGCATCAGCTCAAACGCGTTTCCAGCGTCTCGGGCGGCTCGATCACCGCGGGTTTTCTCGCGCTGAAATGGCATGACCTCAGCTTCAAGCCGAACAGCACCACGACCGAATTCGTGCCCCGGATCGTCGCGCCGCTGCGCGCGCTGGCGGGCGAAACCATCGACGCGGAATCGGTGATCTTCGGGGTGCTGATGCCCGGCACCATCGCCGACCGGATCGCCGCCGCCTATGACAAGGCGCTGTTCAAGGGCGCCACGCTGCAAGACCTGACCGATGCGCCGCGTTTCATTATCAACGCCACCAATGTGCAGTCCGGCGCGCTGTGGCGGTTCTCCAAGCGCTATATGCGCGACTACCGCGTCGGCGAGGTGGTCGATCCGAAACTGCCGCTGGCGCAGGCGGTGGCGGCGTCGTCGGCGTTTCCGCCGGTGCTGTCGCCATGCCAGCTGCGGCTCGACCCCGCGAGCTTCACGCCGAATTCCGGGACCGATCTGCAAAAGCCGCCCTACACCAGCAAGGTGGTGCTGACCGACGGCGGCGTCTACGACAATCTCGGGCTGGAGACGGCGTGGAAGCGCTATAAGACCATTCTGGTCAGCGACGCCGGCGGCAAGATGGCGCCGGAGGAAGAGCCGAAGACCGATTGGGCGCGGCA
Organism: Rhodopseudomonas sp. BAL398; assembly: GCF_033001325.1. Lineage (NCBI taxonomy): Bacteria > Pseudomonadati > Pseudomonadota > Alphaproteobacteria > Hyphomicrobiales > Nitrobacteraceae > Rhodopseudomonas > Rhodopseudomonas sp. BAL398. Next base: position 2,288,635 of record NZ_CP133111.1, on the reverse strand, counting down.
TTCCTATCGGGTGCTGAGTCTGGTCGACAATCAGGTGCGGTCGCTGCGCAAGCGCCAGGTCATCGACTCATTCGAGCAGGGCGCGCGCGCGGGCGCCTATTGGGGCATCCGCACCGACATCGCCGACTATCACTTGCCCGATGCGCTGCCGTGCCCGTTCGACAAGACGCTGCAACTCGCCGACATCGCCACCCGGCTGAAGCGGCTCGACGACCAGACCCTCGACCGGCTGATCAACTGGGGTTACGCGGTCTGCGACGCAGCCTTGCGCAAATGGGTGATGCAAAGCTGACGCCAAGGCCCGCATTTCCCTATCCGGCGGCGGCGGTGTAGGCGCGGTCAGCACAGCGGACGGCGCATAAGACGCCGGCGGCCGGAGGAGCAGCGACGATGGCGGACGATACGACATCCGGGCCGGCGAAGCCCGATTGGCCGAGATCCGAAGACGGACGGCCGATGCAATTCTCGCTGCCCGCCGATCTGGTCGAATTCCTCTTGCTCGGCCCCGCCGACGATCGCCGCGTGCTGCAGGATTCTCCTTTGCTTGGCGACGTCTGGGCGGCTTACGCGCTCGACCCCGGCGTGGTCCAGGACGTGTTGATCACGCCGCACCGAAAGGCCACCGCGGCCGGAGTCGCAAGCATCATTCCCAAAGGCCTGGAGCAGCGAAAGCGGGATCTCGATGCCGAAGATCATCCGCCGAGGAGGGAGAAGGATCGGCCGGATCACGCCAAGATCGCCTACCTGCAAGGGCTGGTGGGAGCAAGGTTGCTGTTCGATGAGGTGCTCTGCGTGCTGGTGCCGCTGACGCAATGGTGGCGGCAACCGCAGGTCGCCGACCGGATCGAGAAAATGGATCCCGGCAAGCTGAAAAGGCTGCTGCAACGGCACACCGGCAATCAAGCTTGGTCGACGCCGGACACGGCCGCCACGCCGGCCGCCGCGACGGACGACAATTTTTCGTCGTTGGAGCGATACATCGCGCTGGCCGGTCTGATCTATTGGGTCGGCAAATTGCAGCGTCCCGACAAATTCCGCCGACCGCGGACCGCGCCCGGCATGCGGTTGCCGACGCTGCCACCGCTGCCGCCGATCAGCCCCCGACAGGCATTCGATCTGTATCAGCCTTATGTCGACGAGATCGTCGGCGGGATGCTGGCGCTGTATCCCAAGGTCTGCGGCAATCTCGCCGAGCTGATGTCGGCCGATCGCGACGATGGCGATGACGAGGCCGACGCCAAGGCCGAAGGCTACATCTTCCAGATTTCGTTGAACAGGACAGCGTCCGCCGCGCTCGATCGTTCGGTGCCGGCGGTGAAAGCCGACGCCGCCCATTCGCTGTTCAAGGTGAACTGCAAGAATATCATCTGGGCGGTGCTGGATTCCGGGATCGACGACCAGCACCCGGCATTCAAGATGCTGGTTGAACCGACCGATCCGAAACGAGGCCGGCAATTCGTCTCGCGGGTCCGCAAGACGTTCGATTTCACCAATATCCGCGAAATCGTCAGCAACGATCCGGACGACGTCGACGACCGGGATATCGCTCAGCTCGCCAGCGTGACCGGTGTGCCCGAGCCCAAGGTAAGAGATCATCTCGCAGCTATCGCAGCAGACGCGCAGGCAAAACGCCCGATCAACTGGGCGCTGGTGGAGAAACTCATCACCCTGAAGAATCCGTCGCCGCCGAGCAATCCGCACGGCACCCACGTCGCCGGCATCATCGGCGCGGACAAGACCCATGTCGCCGAGATCATCGCGGCGGACAGCGATGGTGAAATCGACCACAACAGAAAATACCTCGACGGCATGTGTCCCGACATCCGGCTGTATGATTTTCGCGTGTTGGGCAAGACCTTGCAGGAAACCGAATTCGCGGTGATCGCCGCGCTGCAATACATCCGCTATGTCAACGAGCGGCACAATTTCATCACCATCCACGGCGCCAATCTCAGCCTGTCGATCCTGCACAATGTCCGCAACTTCGCCTGCGGACGCACCCCGGTCTGCAATGAGTGCGAACGGCTGATCGAGAGCGGGGTGGTGGTGGTCGCAGCGGCGGGAAATCGCGGCTATCAGAAATTCGAGACCAAGGACGGTCCGTTCGAGAACTACGCCGCCTTCAGCATCACCGATCCCGGCAACAGCGACGGCGTGATCACGGTGGGCTCGACCCATGGCAATTGGCCGCAGACTTATGGCGTCAGCTTCTTTTCCAGCCGCGGGCCGACCGGCGACGGCCGGCTCAAACCCGATTTGGTGGCGCCCGGAGAGCGGGTGCAATCGACGGTGCTGGGCCACGACTGGGCGCCGGAATCTGGCACCAGCATGGCGGCGCCGCATGTCAGCGGCGCCGCCGCGATGCTGCTGGCGCGCTATGACGAGTTGGTCGGGCAGCCGCGGCGGGTGAAGCAGATCCTGTGCGACAGCGCCACCGATCTCGGTCGCGAGCGGAGTTTTCAGGGCCACGGCATGCTCGACGTGCTGCGCGCCTTTCAGTCGATTTGAACGAAGCGGTCATTTCACGAAGCTGTCATTTCGAGGAGGGTGCGGATGTTCTTCAGCCTGGCTGTGTTGCGCGCGCGCAAGGGCGATTGCCTGATGTTGCACTACGGGTCCGATGACGACCCGCATCTGATGCTGATCGACGGCGGGCCGTCCGGCGTCTACGATCCGCAACTGAAGCCCGCCATTCTCGCGGTCCGCGCCGACCGTGGACTCGACCAGGCCGATCCGCTGCCGGTCGACGTGGTCATGGTCAGCCATGTCGACGACGACCATATCAAGGGCATTCTCGACCTCACCAAGGAACAGCGCCGCAAAGCAGCGGATTTTCGGCTCGACGTTACCAGCCTGTGGCACAATAGCTTCGACGATCTGCTGTCGACCAGGCCCGACGAATTGATGGCGGGATCCGGCGCCGCCTCGGTGCTGGCCGGACTCGATCCGGCGCAGGCCTTCAATCAGCTCGATCCAGACTGCGAGGATCAACACCAGACCGTCGAGGTGCTGGCCAGCATTCCGCAGGGCCGCACCTTGCGCGACGACGCGCAGGCGCTGGGCTGGAAACCCAACCACAAGTTCAAGGGCAAGCTGATCCTGGCCAGCGCCGACAGCAAGCCGGTCAAGCTCGACGGCTTGTTGGTGACGGTGGTCGGGCCGATGCAGCCGGAACTGCTGGCGTTGCAGGAAGCCCACGACAGATGGATCGCCGAGCAGCAGGCGCAAGGCAAAATGTCGCCGGAAGCGATGCTGGCGGCGTTCACCGATCAGTCGGTGCCGAACCTGTCCAGCATCGTGGTGCTGGTCGAATGTGGGAAGACGAGCATTCTGCTCACCGGCGACGCCCGCGGCGACAAGATCCTGGAGGGGCTCGAACTGGTCGGCCGGCTCGACAAGCCGGACGGCAAGATCCATGTCGACATCCTCAAGGTGCCGCATCACGGCAGCGACAACAATATGGAAACCGTGTTCTTCGAGCGGGTCACCGCCGATCACTACGTGTTCTCCGGCGATGGCGAGCATGGCAATCCGGAGCGCAAGACGCTGCAGATGCTGCTGGACGCGCGCGGGACCGAGCCCGACTACACCATTCACCTGACCTATCCGATCGACCAGATCGACCGCGAGCGCGAAGCCGACTGGATCAAGCAGCAGGCCAAGGAAAAGAAACGGGGCGCCAAGAAAGTGAGGCCGGACTGGTCGCCCGAGGACCATGGCCTGATGGCGTTCTTTGCGGCCAATCCGGATTTCAAAGCGAAAGTGGCGATCGTCGACGACGGCGCGCCTCATCTCATCGAGCTGCTCGACCCGATGTAACAGGATTGGAACGAGGCGAGGGGCTGCGGCCGTGTCGCGATCTGATGATCGTTGACGCATCGCCGTCGGCCGGTTCCACGCGCACATTTGCGCGATCAACTGGCATTGGGCGTGGCCGCGACTATATAATTATCGTTACCGCCTCCCTCAGAGCCGTTCCGCGCCACCTTGAGAAAACTCGTGATCATCTTCCTGCTGTTTATTTTCGTGCCGCTCGGCGCATCGGCCGCGCGCTATTTCTGGAGCGGGGAGGCGCGGGGCAATTGGCAGACGGCGGATCGCTCCAGCGCCGGATTGCTGCCGGCGCCGGCCGCGCATCCCGAGGCGCTGATCCGGGTCTATGCGGCGCGGACGGTGCGCTGGCGCAGCATTTTCGCAGTTCACAGCTGGATCGTCATCAAGGAGCGCGGCGCCAAGAGTTACAGCCGTTATGACTACACCGCCTGGGGCGAACCGATCCGCAGCAACGGCTTCGCGGCCGACGCCCGCTGGTTCGGCGCAACCCCGGAACCGATCGTCGCGGTTGATGGCGAAGCCGCGAGCCGGCTGATCCCCGTGGTCCGCGACGTCATCGCCAACTACAAATTCCGCACCTATGGCGATTACAGCGCCTGGCCGGGCCCCAATTCCAATACCTTCGTGCAAGCGGTGCTGGCGGCGATTCCCGAGATCAAGGCGGTGCTGCCGCCGACCGCGATCGGCAAGGACTATCCGTATCAGGGCCATTGGTTCGGCCTGACGCCGTCGCGCAGCGGCGTGTTCGCCTCGCTCGGCGGCTATCTCGGCCTCACCATCGGCTGGGTGGAAGGCTTCGAGATCAATTTCTTCGGCGCGGTGCTGGGTTTCGATCTGCGCCGGCCGGCGCTGAAATTGCCGGGCATCGGCCGCCTCGGCATGGCGGTGGGCGGCTAGAGCAGCTCTGTTTTTGATGGAATCAGGACTGCGCTTCGGAGCGCTGACAACAGGCGCGGCCTCATGGTGAGGAGGCGCGAAGCGCCGTCTCGAACCATGCGCCGCAGACCATGCGGCTCCTCATCCTTCGAGACGCCCGGCTTTGCCGGGCTCCTCAGAGTCTGACTGAAAAAGAAACCATTGAAACAAGGCTTGATTCGTCATTGCGAGCCGAGGCCGGCGCGCAGCGCCGTCCGAGAGCGAAGCAATCCAGGGGCGCCAAGCAAGGACTGGAATGCTTCGTCGCAAGTGCTCCTCGCAATGACGACCTTGAAGTCTTGGTTCTATTGATCGTTTTTTCAGTCAGACTCTCAGGATGAGGACGGAGTACCCTTGGGAACGATCAAATCCGCTTCTATCAATCGATGAAGCGCGCGAGGCTCCCGAAAAGGGAATTCCACCTTCGAACGCGCGCCATTCATCGAGATGAACCGCGTTGTCAGTTTCCGTTCAGACGCAAGGTCCTATGAATCCGCGGGGCTTGGGATTCTCAGGAGGATCATCTGATGAAATTGAAAATTGCGCTTCTCGGCATCGCGGCTGTTGGCGGCGTGGCGCTGACGTCCGGTGCGGCGTCGGCGATGCCGATCGGATTGGCGGCCGCCGATCAGGCCGCGACCATCGAGCAGGTGCGCTATGTCTGCAACGATCTCGGGCGGTGCTGGTGGCGCCCCAATCATTATCGCGTCTATGGCGCCTATGGCTACTATCCGCGCCCGCGATTCTACGGTCCGCCGCGCTGGCATCGCGATTGGCATCGCGGCTGGCGGCGCTGGTAACGGATAAGTAGGATGATCGGTGTCGGGTTCTCACCTACGTAGTTGTCCCCCTCGGGATCGCACGCTGTAGCCGAGGAGCGACGAATCTGCGACACAAGGTGGTCGCGGCGCGTTGCGCCGTGGGCCCCCTCCTTGGGGCGTTTCCTCCCTAGACTTGGCCCGGGCCGCTCAGCGACCGGGCCTTTTTCTTGCCCCGTTTCCTTGCCTCGTTCCAAAGCCTCTCAGCCTCTCCTTCTTGTTCCCGCCCGATCCGTGATCGACGCGCCCCTCCCATGCATCAACATGGCTGGGCTGCCAATCATTCGCAGGCTATGCGTTGGCCACCGACATTTCCCCGATTCAGCCCGACGAGTCTTCCGCGCCGCATGAGCACGTCCGAGAGTCACCGCCGCGAACCGGCCAGCGAGCCCTTGTTGTCCGATGAGGCCGCGGCCGAACTCACTCTGATCCCGACCGAGGTGATCGATATCGGCGACGCGCCGCCGCTGGCGCCGGCGGCGCTGTCCAAGAGCGACGTCCGCGCCATCCTGATGAGCCTGCTGCTGACCATGTTCCTGGCCGCGCTGGACCAGACCATCGTCGCCACCGCGCTGCCGACCATCGGCCGCCAGTTCAACGACGTCACCAGCCTGTCCTGGGTGATTACCGCTTATCTCTTGGCCTCGACCGCGGTGGCGCCGGTGTTCGGCACGCTCAGCGACATCTATGGCCGCCGTGCCATGATCATCCTGTCGCTCAGCCTGTTCGTCGCCGGCTCGATCATGTGCGCGCTGGCGCCGAGCATGACGGTGCTGATCCTCGGCCGCGCCCTGCAGGGGCTGGGCGGCGGCGGCATCATGCCGATCGTCCAGACCGTGATTTCCGACGTGGTGACGCCGCGCGAGCGCGGCCAGTACCAGGCCTATTTCTCCGCCGTGTGGGTCTCGGCCGGGATCGGCGGGCCGATCCTCGGCGGGTTGTTCGCCGAGCATCTGCACTGGTCGATGATCTTCTGGATCAACGTGCCGCTGGCGATCGGCGCCTTGTCGCTACTGCTGCCGAAGATGAAGAAGATCCCGCTGTTCCACCGCCGCCGCAAGGTCGACTGGGCCGGCGGCTTGCTGCTGATGGCCTCGGCGCTGGCCCTGATGCTGGTGCTGACCTGGGGCGGCAATCGGTTTTCCTGGCTGTCGCCGACCATCCTGGCGCTGGCCGGCGCGGCCATTGTGCTCGGCGTCAGCTTCGTCTGGCATGCGCTGCATACCGCCGAGCCGTTCCTGCCGCTGCCATTGCTCGGCGGCTCGGTGGTGGGCTACGCGATGGTGGCCGGCGGCCTGGCGATGGGGGCGATGATCGGGCTCACCGTACACATGCCGCTGTATTACGAGGTGGTCTACCATCTCAGCGCCAGCGAATCCGGCCTGGCGCTGATCCCGATCGCCGCGGTCTCGGTCGGCGGCGCCGCCTTCGCCGGCCGCGCCATGACCCATATGGTGCATTACAAGCGGATCGCGCTGCTCGGCACGTCGTTTTCGGCGCTGATGGCCTGCGCGCTGGCGGTGCTGGCGCCGCTGCCGCTGTGGGCGCTGCTGACGCTGCTGTCGGCGTTCTCGATCGGGCTCGGCACGGTGTTTCCGGTCAGCGTGGTGTCGATCCAGAACGCGGTGGCGCGGCCGCAGATCGGCACCGCCACCGGGGCGATGAATTTCTTTCGCGCGCTGATGGCCTCGTTCACGGTGGCGGCCTTCGCCACGATCCTGTTGCTGACGCTGCCCGGCAATGTCTCGCTCGCCGGCGAGCACAGCCATGTCGTCGGCGCGATCCCGGCGGCCGACCTGGTGATGGCGTTCCGCTACGTGTTCGGCGCCGCGGCGCTGATGCTGGCGACCTCCGCCGCCTGCCTGGTGGTGATGGAAGAACGCCCGCTGGCGGGGCCGGCGCTGCCGGTGGAACTGGCCGAATAGGGCTGTCGCCATGCTGTCAATGCGCAGCGAGGTGGTCTAAAGCGCGGCATCACCCGAGCGGCCTCGCCCCGCGCCGCCCAAGCGCGCGCCCGCGCCGGCCGCATCCCTCAGACAGGACAGTCCATGAGCAAGCCGACCATCGAGCAGACCAAAATGGGGACCGAAGCGGTCGCCTTCTGCATCGCCCGCACCCTGATCGAGCGCGACCCCTCGCTGAAGGCGCCGATGCGCGCCAATCTGCGCACGATGTGGGAGCTGTTGGAAGCCCGCGACGACCACGGCGCCGCCGACATGGTCGATACGATGATCAAGGCGCTGAACAATCCGGCGTTCTTCAAGCCGTAGCGACGGCGTGCTAACACCGCCAGGCGAAATTAAGGAAGCTGGCCCCAGCGGCCACAACGGGCGCGGTCAAGTCAGATGGTGCACTCCGACGGCTCGGTCCCAACCGCCCGAAAACCGCGCCGCCATGGCTGGCTGACGCTGCTGCTGGTGCTGGGCGCGGTGATGACCATCATCGCGGCCGCGGCGGCGGTGTGGTACGCGCTGCAACCGGTGACGCTGCGGATCGCGGTCGGCCCGCCCGGCAGCGACGACCAGCGGCTGATCCAGGCCTTGGCGCAGGGTTTTGCGCGCGAGCGCAGCGCGGTGCGGCTGGCGCCGATCCAGACCAAGGGCGCCAATGAGAGCATCGCGCTGCTGGCCGCCGGCCAGACCGACCTCGCGGTCGGCCGCGGCGATCTCGATCTGCCCGCCGACGCGCAATCGGTGGCGATCCTGCGCAAGAACGTCGCCGTGCTATGGGTGCCGGCGTCGCCGCCCAAAGGCGCCAACAAGGGCGACAAGAAGCCGGCCGGCCGGGTCAAGACGATCGCCGATCTGGCCGGGCGCAAGATCGGCGTGGTCGGGCGCACCAGCGCCAATATCAAGCTGCTCAAGGTGATCCTGGCCGAATCCGGCGTGGCGCCCGACAAGGTCACGATCGCGCAGTTCGGCACCGCCCAATTGGCCGAGATGGCGCGCGACCCGAGCCTCGACGCCTTCATGGCGGTGGGGCCGCTCGACAGCAAGATCACCATCGAGGCGATCGCCGCCACGGTGCGCGCCAGGGGCGAGCCGACATTTCTGCCGATCGATGTCGGCGATGCGATCGCCAAGAAGTTTCCGCTATACGAGTCCGAAGAAATTCCCGGCAGCATTTTCAGCGCCAAGCCGGCGCGGCCTGACGACAAGGTCGACACCGTCGCGGTCAACCATCTGATCATGGCGCGAAAGTCCCTATCGGAGGTCACCGTCGCCAATCTGACCCGGCAATTGTTCGCGGCGCGGCAATCTTTGGCCCATGAGGCGCCCGGCGTCACCAAGATCGAGGCACCCGACACCGACAAGGACGCCGCGGTGCCGGCGCATCGCGGCGCGGCGGCCTTCATCGACGGCACCGAGCGCACCTTTCTGGAGCGCTACAGCGATTACATCTGGGGCGTGGTGTTGCTGCTGTCCGGCCTCGGCTCGGTCGGCGCCTGGCTGCGCGGCTATCTCAATCGCGACGAGACGAGTAGCGGCACGGCCTTGCGGGACCGGGCGCTGGAGCTGATCGGGCAGGCGCGGCAGGCCGCCTCGGTGGACGACCTCGACCGCATGCAGCGCGAGGTCGATAGCATCCTGCGCGACACGCTGGCCTGTTTCGACGACGGCGCGATCGACGATCTGTCGGCCTTCGGCCTGGTGCTCGAGCAGTTTCAGCAGGCGGTGGCCGAGCGCCGGGCGACGCTGCAACAGGGCGGCGCGTCGTCGCCGGCCGAAGCTTGAGGCGGCGTCGGATGTCGTTTGGCGCATCTGTCAGGTCAGTTGATTCATTGGAAAAATGCCGTCATTCCGGGCGCGAGCAGCTCCGCTGCGAGTGAACCCGATTCTCGCTGAAGCGCCGTGCCTTGCCAAGTTCTTGCCGCAAGATTCCGGGTTCGCTCGCCCCATTGTGCGTCGAAGCACGCGTAAACGCGCTGCGGGGCTCGCGCCCCGGAATGACCGATAAACTAATCAGGCGGGTCAACTCCCCTGACAGATGCTTTATCGCGCCGGTCAACGATCCGGAAACCATTCGGCTCTAACTTGGCATTGCTTCAAAGCGGAAGAAACCGCGAGCCTGTGCCAGGAGGATGCGGTGCGACGCCTGCTTTCCCGATTCCGCGCCGATCAGACCGGCGCCACCGCGATCGAATACGCGCTGATCGCGGTCGGCCTCAGCATCGTGATTCTCGTGGCGGTGAATAGTATCGGCAGCACGCTCGACGGCACATTCGCCTCGGTCAAAACCCAGATCAAGTAACAACGACGCATCGGTCACGGATGGTTAATCCGTGGTAACGGCTGTGGTCGGATCCAAGCGGATTCGTGACCGGCTTGTTAGTGTGCGCGCGCTATCACTGTCCCACCGGAGCGATCACCAGGCGGGGACACGATGGCATTGATGGAATTCGAACCGCGCAAGCGGGCGGGCGCGCTTACAGGCGCCGACATCGTGGATGCCTTGGCGCTGACCGCGGTGGCATTGTTGCTCATGCCGGTGGTCGGATTTGTGATGCTGCTGGTCGGCTGAGGCAAGGGCACCCATCGGGCATCGCTCACTTGGCGATTGAATCCGACGTTTGAATTCGTCATTGCGACGAGCTCTTGCGACGAAGCAATCCAGGGCTGCTCGCGAGGACCGAATATGACGCCCCTGGATTGCGTTGCTGTTCGGGGGGCGCTGCGCGCCGCCCTCCGCTGGCAATGACGACGTATCCCTCAGTTTGATTTGCCCTGCGGGTTATCGACCAGCTGGCCCATCAGCAGCGCCTTGTCGAGCGCGTCGCGCAATTGCTTGGCGGCGATGCTGCTGCAGCGCAGATGCGCCACCGCGACCGGCACCACATTGGTCGCGGTGCTGGCGGTCGGCAGCACGATGCCGGCGGCCAGCATGATGTTGATCAGGCCGTTATTGTTGCCGAGCGTCGGACAGAATTCGAAAAAGATGATCGGTGCGCTCGGCAGGTCGTGGATCGCCTGGAAGCTGTTGTCCGGCACTGGCGTCTCGCTCATGGTGGCTCCTCGATCGCGGCGAAGGATGGCAGGCCCGACGCAGCTGGCCAAAAATAGGATTTTATGCCTTGACAGCGGGACGCTGCCGGGGTAGGGTGACGGCATGCTCCACAATTGGGTTCGAGACAAGCCGGCCCAGCGCGGCGGGTTGAGGCTGAGCGGTGCCCGCTGAGGTAGCGCGGAACCGGAACCCCGCATGAAATCATGCGTTGCGTTTGCCAGGGTGCCGCAAGGCCCGAACCGAAATGAGAGGTGCAGCATGCCAGTCGAGGAAAACGGTCGAATCGTCGAAACTCCGACCGAGGCAAGGCAAGCCGAACCCGGTCTGTCGGTCTTGGCGCTGCTGATGGCGAGTACCGGGCTGGCGGTGGTGATCCTCGGAGTGATCTGGTTCGTCTGGTTCCGGGTCTGAGCATCGCGGGTATTACGGACCGTGATCGATGCGGCCGGTCCAGTGACGGTGCTCGAAGCAAAATTGCCCGCATCAAGCCGGGGCCGGCGCCAGCGGCGCCGCCCGATGCGGAACTCATTTGACGCATTTTCTTGACGCGAAGCGGTACGCACTTCGCTCGAAAACGCTCTGGCACAGGACTTGCGATTCAGATGGCCACAGCGCGGACAACCCGGCCGGCGCGTCTCCCGGCGGGGAGGCGCGTTGTGTCCTCAGCCAGCTCCGCGACGCGGACAAAATCCGCGGGGTCAGCCGAGACAGCGGTTGCTGAAAAATCTTCTTCGAAGAAACCCGCTGCCAAGAAACCCGCCGCCAAAAAATCTGTCAGCAAGAAATCTGTCAGCGAGAAGCCTGTCGCCAAGGCGACGGGTAGCAAGACCAGTGCCGCGCCAAACCTCACAATGGCCGAGCGCCGGGCACTGAAGGCCGAGCGGGATAGAGCCGTGGCGTCGCGCGCGGCGGCCCGGGCGACGAAGGACAAAACCCTGATCTGCGGCGACATCGATGCGGTGGCCGCGCCGGACGACGCGGCGGCGCAGGCGGCGATCGCCAAGAAAGCCAAAAATACCAAGAAGACGAATACCAAGACCACATCGCGGCCCAGGATCCGCAGCGCCGTCGAACGGCTCGACGATCCGCCGCCGGCCTCAGGCTTGCCGCTGATCGACAGCGTGCTGAATTCGATCGAGCGCGAGTTGAGCCAGATCGACCGGATCGTCGGCGGCGGTCACGTGGCCAAGGATCAGCGCAGCGAGGCCGAGCGCCGCGCCCGCACGCTGGCCTCGCTGGCGCGCACGCTCGGCGCGGTGCGCAAGCTGCGCGCCGAGGAAGCTCCCAAGAGGTCGCCCGATGTCGACGCCATCCCCCGCGATCTCGACGAGCTGCGGCGCGCGCTTTCGCGACGACTGGAGCAGATGGTCGAGGGCGCAACGCAGCTATCTGCTGCAGGGGATGAGTGAGGCCGAGCTGGCCTTCCTCGACGCCCAATGGGACATCTTCGCGCATGATCACCAGCGCCCGCCGGAGCTGGCGCCGAATGGCGAGCCCTGGCTGACCTGGCTGCTGATCGGCGGCCGCGGCGCCGGCAAGACCCGCGCCGGCGCCGAATGGATCCGCTGCCAGGCGCTGGGGCTGCCGCCCTTCGCCACACAGCCGGTGGAGCGCATCGCGCTGGTCGGCGAGAGCGAGCACGACGTTCGCGAGGTGATGATCGAGGGCGTCTCCGGACTGCTGGCAGTGCATATGGCGCAGGAGCGGCCGGCGTGGCTGCCGTCGCGCAAGCGGCTGGAATGGCCCAATGGCGCGGTGGCGCAGGCGTTCTCGGCCGACGATCCGGAAAGCCTGCGCGGGCCGCAATTCGGCTGCGCCTGGTCCGACGAGATGGCGAAATGGCGCTATGCCGAGGCGGCGTTCGACATGTTGCAATTCGGCCTGCGGCTGGGGCCGCAGCCGCGCCAATTGATCACCACGACGCCGCGTTCGACGGCGCTGCTCAAGCGGCTGATCGATGATCCGACCTCGGTGACGACGCGGGCCTCGACCCGGGCCAATGCGCTCAATCTGGCGCCGACCTTTCTGCAAGGCGTGATGGCGCGCTATCAGGGCACGCGGCTGGGACGCCAGGAACTCGACGGCGAAATCATCGAGGACCGCCCCGACGCGCTGTGGTCGCGCGCTTTGCTCGAGCAATGCCGGGTGGAGGCGGCGCCGGCGCTGCGACGGATCGTGGTGGCGGTCGATCCGCCGGTGTCGAGCGGCAAGCGCGCCGATTGCTGCGGCATCGTGGCGGCGGGGATTTGCGCCGCCGGCATCGTCTATGTGTTGGCCGATGACAGCGTGGCGGCGGCGACGCCGTCGCTCTGGGCCAATAAGGCGATCGCGCTATGGCGACGGCTGGAGGCCGACGCGCTGGTGGTCGAAGTGAACCAGGGCGGCGAGATGGTGCGCGCGGTGATCGGCGAGGTTGACCAGGCGGTGCCGGTGACGCCGGTGCGGGCGCATCGCGGCAAATGGCTGCGCGCCGAGCCGGTGGCGATGCTGTACGAGCAGGGCCGCGTCAAACATGCCGGCCTGTTCGCCGCGCTCGAAGACGAAATGTGCGACTTCGCCAGCACCGGCCTGTCCGGCGGCCGCTCGCCCGACCGCCTCGACGCCCTGGTCTGGGCAGTCGCATCCCTGGCACTCGCCCCGCGCGGCGACGGGCCGCGGATCAGGAGTTTGTGAGGGGGCGCGTTTGCGCGGGGGCGTTTGCGCTGGGTGTCATTCGCCCGTGTCCCGATGCGACAGCCGCCCGTGTCCCGGGCGCGATGCGGCATTCTTATGCCGCTTCGCAGAACCGGGACCCCGCTGCCTTGGGCCGCACTGCGCTGCTTAAGCCGCATGTCATCACAAAGCGGGGTCCCGGTTCTGCGCCGCGGCAGCATCGCCTACGGCGATTCCGCCGCACCGCGCCCGGGACACCGAGAGATTATCGCTCAGTTCAACTTCGTCAAAACCGCCCCGTGTCCCGGGCGCGATGCGGCATTCTTGATGCCGCATCGCAGAACCGGGACCCCGCTGCCTTGGGCCGCAATGCGCTGACTAAGCTGCATGTCATAGCAGAGCGGGGTCCCGGGTCTGCGGCGCGGCAGCATCGCCTACGGCGATGGCGCCGCACCGCGCCCGGGACACCGGAGACTATCGCTCAGTTCAACTTCGTTCACGCAGGCGACAGATCCTGCGACAGGTCGCGCCAGTCCGGATTGAGCTGCTCGATCAGCTGGAATTTCCAGCTGCGCCGCCATCGCTTGAGCGAATGCTCGCGGGCACGGGCTTCGATGAGCGAGCCGAATTGTTCGACGTGAACCAGGATGTCGATCTTGTAGGTCTTGGTGAAACCCTCAACAAGGCCGGCTTTGTGTTCGCCGAGGCGGCGGACCAGATCGTTGGTGACGCCGACATAAAGCGTGCCACGGTAACGGCTCGCCAGAATGTAGACAAAGAACCGTCTGCTCATCGTTTACTCGAACAAAGCGGGGTTCCGGGTCTGCGGCGCGGCAGCGTCGCCTACGGCGATCCCGCCGCGCCCGGGACACGGAAGAGAATATCGCCGAGTTCGAATGAGTCAAAGCCCCGGTTTCCCGGGCGCGATGCGGCATTCTTATGCCGCTTCGCAGAACCGGGACCCCGGTATCTTAAGCCGGACGCGCTGCGCAAGCCGCCGGTCATAGCAAAGCGGGGTCCCGGTTCTGCGGTGCGGCAGCATCGCCTGCGGCGATCCCGCCGCACCGCGCCCGGGACACGAACCCATTGGAAATCTCATCATGTTCGATCGCCTCAAACATTTCCTCACTCCGCCCGAGATCAAATCCAGCCGCACCGCGCGATTGCTGGCGTTGGAATCCGGGGGGCGGGCGCGGTGGACGCCGCGGGACTACACGGGTCTGGCGCGCGAGGGTTATGTCGGCAACGCCATCGTGCATCGCTGCGTCCGGCTGATCGCCGAGAACGCGGCGGCGTGCCACTATCTGATCTTCGACGGCGCGCAGGAGCGCGACGGCCATCCGCTGGCGCAGCTGCTGACGCGGCCCAATCCGCGCCAGGATGGCGGGGTGTTTTTCGAGATGCTCTATGCGCATCTGCTGCTCGCCGGCAACGCCTATGTGGAGGCGGTGGCGCTCGGCGATCAGCTGCGCGAACTCTACGCGCTGCGCCCGGACCGGATGAAAGTCGTGCCCGGCGCCGATGGCTGGGCCGAGGCCTATGAGTACAGCGTCGGCGCGCGCAGCGTGCGGTTCGATCAGCATGGCGCGGTGCCGCCGATCCTGCATCTGACGTTCTTTCATCCGCTCGACGATCATTACGGGCTGGCGCCGATCGAGGCCGCGGCGGTGGCGGTCGACACCCACAATGCCGCGGCGCGCTGGAACAAGGCGCTCTTGGACAATTCGGCGCGGCCCTCCGGCGCGCTGGTCTATGCCGGGCCGGAAGGCGCGGTGCTCAATGACGGGCAATTCGACCGCCTCAAGCGCGAGCTCGAAGCCACCTATCAGGGCGCGCTCAATGCCGGCCGGCCGCTGCTGCTGGAGGGCGGGCTCGACTGGAAGCCGATGTCGCTGTCGCCCAAGGAGATGGATTTTCTCGAGGCCAAGCACACCGCGGCGCGCGAGATCGCGCTGGCCTTCGGCGTGCCGCCGATGCTGCTCGGGATTCCCGGCGACAACACTTTCGCCAACTACCAGGAAGCCAATCGCAGCTTCATCCGCCAGACCGTGCTGCCGCTGGCGACGCGGGTCGGCAATGCGGTGGCGCAATGGCTGGCGCCGCAATTCGGCGATCAGCTCCGCGCGGTGATCGACGCCGACCGCATCGACGCGCTGGCCGCCGACCGCGCCGCGCTGTGGGAGCGCGTCAGCGCCGCGCCGTTCCTGACGCTGAACGAAAAGCGCGAAGCCACCGGCTACGCCCCGATCGAGGGCGGCGACCGGCTGGAGTAGGGCGGCGCTCCTGCTCTACCAATCCGAGGCGCTGCGCGCGCTCGAACAGCGCGTGACTGCGGGTCGTTGCTGTCCTGAAAAAGCGACAATTCAACATGCCGCAGCCGCGAACCCGGTACCCTGCGCGGAAATTTCGTGATCGACCATCAGCCTCCAACGGCCCTAAATAATGCAGGCCTTGCTCAACGACTTTACCCGCAGTGCCTGTCGTGTAGCCTGAAGCAAGGTGGGTATGTCAATGCGTTGAAAGGACGCCGTTAGGATGGCTGTCTCCACGATTATTTCACCCGTCAATTCGCTGGTCTTCATTCACGGGCCGCGCGGCTGGCAGTCGCCGTTGCCGGTCGATGGGCAACTGATCTGGTCGACGGCGAGCTGTGTCGCGACGGCCTGCTTTCCAGAGGTGGAGGGGCCGACCAAGATCATCCTGGGGCTGGCCGCCGAGGTCGATCCCGGCGGCGCACCGGCTTTCGTGGGCACGCTGGAGACGCCGCACAAGATTGTGACGATCACCGCCGTCGCAGATGATCGTCCGCTGCTATCCCACGACGTGCCCGGCGCGATGACCCCGATCAGGATTTGGCACAGCCACCCGCGCTGGCCGGACGTTGTCACGGTGGGGTTAGGCTGAAGAGAGAAGCCGGCGCGGCGCATGAATGTGCCGCGCCCCTCGCAGCCCCGGGGTGCCTGCTACCAACATCTGTCGCGCTGAACCGATCGGGCACCTGGCCGAGCATCGACCGAGGGGTAGGGCGCGCGATCAAGTGACCGCGAGCGAGGCGGCGTCTTTTCCCTCCCCCTTGCGGGGAGGGTGGCCCGGTGTAGCGGAGCGAAGCCGGGTCGGGTGGGGGGCCACCGGCACTGCGACTCGTGGCACCCCCACCCGGCTTCGCTGCGCTTCGCCGGGGCAAGCCCCGGCCTCCGCTTCGGCGACGCATCGCTTCGCTCGGCCGACCCTCCCCGCAGGGGGGAGGCCGCCGGCGCTTCGGCTGAACGGGAGTGAGCGATGTCCGATCTGGTCAAGACATTCACCGAGCGCGGTGATCTGGCGCATCTGGCGCTGCTCTTGTGGGCTGGTGCGGCGTCGGCGGCGCTGTGGTTCGTGCTGCGCGAATGGGCCGCGGCGGCGCGGCGGTTCGACGATTTCGTCCGCGAGCTGCAAGC
Source organism: Rhodopseudomonas sp. BAL398 (assembly GCF_033001325.1). Lineage (NCBI taxonomy): Bacteria > Pseudomonadati > Pseudomonadota > Alphaproteobacteria > Hyphomicrobiales > Nitrobacteraceae > Rhodopseudomonas > Rhodopseudomonas sp. BAL398. Next base: position 2,271,975 of record NZ_CP133111.1, on the reverse strand, counting down.
CTTCAACCGCCGCGCCCGGCGCTCGGCCGATCACCGCGGCGCCGACAACCGGGCGGATTGAGGAGATGACGATGGAGAGCTTGCATCAGGTGCTGCGCGCGATCCGCACCGAAACCAAATCGGGCAGCAAACCGCTCAACGTGTTCCGCGAATTCCTCGCCCATCTCGATCAGGCGCAGCGCAAGCCGCCGCGCCCGCGCGCCAAGCCGCATCGCCGAAGAGTCAGCAAGCGGGCGAAGTAACTCGTTGCTGGTCTTCCCGCGCGTGCATTGCCATTGCCTGGGACGTTGGCGGTCGCGGCGACCTTCACCCTCCCCTGGAGGGGGAGGGTCGCTCGCGCAGCGAGCGGGGTGGGGTGGCGAACAGGTCACCCGCCGTGCGCGCGGCTCACCCCACCCCGGCGTGCCCCGCGCTTCGCGCGTGTCCCGCCGACCCTCCCCCTCGAGGGGAGGGTGAGGAGCGCGCCGCGGCCGAACACCAAGTCATTCATTCGGATCCGTCACCCCCGCCATTGCGAGGCCGCCGATGCATGCTCCTTTGCCAACTCAATCGCGGCTGTCGCTGAGCGTCGACGGGTCGATCGAAGGCTATGCCAGCCTGTTCGGCGAGATCGACCAGGCCCGCGACATGGTGATGCCGGGGGCGTTTACCAGGACGCTGCAGCAGCGCGGCTTACGCAAGATCCCGATGCTGTTCCAGCACGATCCGGCCGAGCCGGTCGGCGTCTGGCTCGAACTCACCGAGGATTTTCGCGGTTTGCGGGCCCGCGGCCGGCTCATCCCTGACGTGGCGCGCGGCCGCGAATTGCTGGCGCTGCTGCGCGCCGGCGCGGTCGACGGACTGTCGATCGGCTATCGCACCGTGCGCGGGCAGATCGATCCGAAGAGCCGGGTGCGGCGGCTGTATCAGGTCGATCTGTGGGAGATCTCGATCGTCACCTTTCCGCTGCTCAATGGCGCGCGGGTCAATGCAGTGAAGCAGACGCCACAGGCCCGGCTGCGCGCGGCCGCCGAGCGCCAATGGCGCAATCTGCAGGGCCCAGGCCCGCAGCCATCGGGCAGCGCCGCGGACGCACCGGCGCCGCCTGCGCGGCGCGGGAGGGCGGCGGTGACGCTGGCCTCCCGCGCCGGTCGCAAGCTGGCGTTGGCGGGTGTCGCGCGCTGCGGACTTTGAACCCGGCACGCCGGCGCTCCTAGCGCCGCGGACACCGATCGCAATCCAAACATCGCAGGCCCGTCGATGCGTAGTTCCGCCGAGGCTGACGCCGCGAAGCAGCGCGCGCGTTTCATGCACCCCGATGCCGCGCGTTGGATGCGCCCGGATGCGGCGCGCTGGATCCGGCCCGATGTCGCGCGGTTCCTGATCCCGGGCACCGATCCCGCGGAGGTATTTCCGGCACTGGATCGCAAATACAGCCCAACTCAACCGCGCGTACCGGCTGGCAATCCGGACGGCGGGCAATGGACGGATGGGGGAGGCGGTGGTCCCAGCGCGCGAACCGGACGCAACGATTCTCGTGTCCTGTCCGCCCGAACCGGACGCAACGATCCTCGCGTCCTGTCGGACGCTGACCCTGAAGGCGTCAAGCCCCATGAACAATATGCCCAGGCGCGCGGTCGCTCCGGTGTTGGCACCGTACTTATCAATGGACAGCGGTTCGAACTGACGCCCGCACAGGGGGCGCGTCTGACCGCCGCAGAGGCACGCGCCGATTCTGCAATCGCCCGCATTCGCGAAGTCGATCCGAATTGGAAGCCGCCCGAAAGCGCATACCGCACGCCAGAGGGAATGATACAGAAAAACGAAGCCGTTGCGCTTGCGGCAGAAATGCGCGCGAGCGAATTGGCGGCGGGGCGTGCGCTGCCTGGGCCGTACTCTGGAGAGTCGATTCCAGCGCGAGGGCCTGGGCGGAATTTTACCGCCGCCGAGAGACGCGAGATCAACCGCATCGGTGCCGAGACTGGATGCCATAGTTGTGGTACACGTGATCCCGGAACGACAACAGGAAATTTCTATATCGACCATCAATTTCCGAATGCGATCAATCCTTCCGGGCGCGCGCAGCGGCTCTTTCCCCATTGCATCAGTTGCAGCGCGAGACAAGGACCATTCGTCAGAGATCTCAAGGGTGGCAGATGAAGCAGTCAGTTCGTATCGCGCCTCCGAATTCGCTGTTCTTTCTGGAGGACCCCGCCGGCGGCAAGTCGCCAGAGGTCGAGGTCGACACCCGGCCGGTGAGAATTTGGTCGACGCGCTCGTGCATCATCGTGGCCTGTCTGTGTTTTGTCGACGGCGAGACAGAGCTCGTCGCGTCGACCTCGGCCGCGGACGCGCCGTCCGCCCCAGTTGCTTTTGAGGGCATTCTCGATACGCCGACCGGCACCGTCGAAGTCTCAACGTCGGAGCGGGAGGTGCTGTTACGATGTGAGGTAGGCACGCACTTCACGCGCGTTCGCGTCTGGACGGACCATCCGACAGAGCCCGAGCACATTCAAGTTGTATTCGGCTGACGCTGACGGCACCCCACGCTGTGCTCAGCTGATCTAACTGCCATCTCCGCATCTCCCACCCGCCGTGGCCGTCCGCCGCGGCGTTTTTGTTTGCCGCATTGACAGACCTCTCACCCAGGAGAACTTGATGGACTACGACATCAACGATACCGCGCCGGAGCACAAGGCCGGCTTTGCATCCGTGAACGCGCATGACGACCTGCTGCGCACCCATGACGAATTCAAAGCCGCCAATGACGAGCGACTCAATGCCCTGGAGCGCCGCCAGGCCGACGTGCTGCTGGAGGAGAAGGTCGATCGCATCAACGGCGCGATCGATGCGCGGTTGCGGCGGATCGAGGAATTCGCGCTGAAGCAGGCGCGGCCGGCGCTCGAGGGCCGGGCGCGGATCGTCGCGGATTCCGCCGCGCGCGAGCACAAGAGCGCGTTCGATGCCTATGTGCGTAGCGGCGACGTAGCGAGTCTGCGCGCGCTCGAGAGCAAGGCGCTGTCGGTCGGCTCCAACCCCGACGGCGGCTATCTGGTGCCGGTCGAACTCGAGCACAGCATCAGCGCGCGGCTGACGGCGATCTCGCCGATCCGCGCCATCGCCTCAGTGCGGGAGATTTCCGGCAGCGTCTACAAGAAGCCGTTCATGACCGCGGGCCCCGCCACCGGCTGGGTCGGCGAGACCGACGCGCGGACCCAGACCACATCGCCGACGCTCGACGCGTTGTCGTTTCCGGCGATGGAGCTCTACGCGATGCCGGCGGCGACCGCGACGCTGCTCGACGACTCGGCGGTGAATATCGACGAGTGGATCGCCTCGGAGGTCGAGCTCACCTTCGCGGTGCAGGAGGGCGCGGCCTTCGTCAATGGCGACGGCGTCAATAAGCCGAAGGGTTTTCTCAGCTATCCCACGGCCGCCAACGCGGCGTGGAGCTGGGGCAATCTCGGCTATCTCGCCACCGGCGCCGCCGGCGCCTTTCCGGCCGACGATCCGTCCGACGTGCTGGTCGACCTGATCTACGCGCTGAAGGCGGGCTACCGGCAGAACGGCGTGTTCGTGATGAACCGCAAGACCCAGGCCCAGATCCGCAAGTTCAAGGATGCCTCGGGCAGCTATCTGTGGCAGCCGCCCGCACAGGCCGGCGGCCGCGCCTCGCTGATGACGTTCCCGCTGATCGAGGCCGAGGACATGCCGGACGTCGCCGCCAATTCGCTCAGCGTTGCCTTCGGCGATTTCCGCCGCGGCTATCTGGTGGTCGACCGTCTCGGCGTCCGGGTGCTGCGCGACCCCTATTCGTCCAAGCCCTACGTGCTGTTCTACACCACCAAGCGGGTCGGCGGCGGGGTGCAGGATTTCGACGCGATCAAGCTGCTGAAATTCGCGGCGAGCTGAGAAAGCCGAGCGCGTGTCCCGGGGCGCGGTGCAGCGGGCAACGCTGCGCCGCAGAACCCGTGACGAGATGCGGCCGGTGTGACGGAGCCGGATCAGCAGCGTAGCACGCCGCCAAACCCGCCGCGCTGCGCGGCATCCAGGGTCCCCAGTAGCTGCATGACCAGGCGGCCGCGCCGCCAATCACATCATCACTAAGCCATATCACCGGAGCCACGTCGCATGTCGCAACGTGACGATGCCTGGCTGCGCCATCAGCAGACGCGATGGCTGCGGCCGGACGGCGACCGCTGGGTGCGCCCGGACGTCGCGCGCTTTCTCGTTCCCGGTAGGATCCGATCGCAGCGTTTCCTGCGCTTGCATTCAAATACAGCCCGGACCAGCCGCGGGTGCCGGCGGGCAATCCGGACGGCGGACAGTGGACCGACGGGGGCGGGGGTCTGGCGCTCCCGATGGGGCAGCCCGAAATCGCCGATGACGCAGAGTTACCGGAAATCGAGGTTACTCCGGAGGAGGAGTTTACCGCCGGCGTTCAACTCGCGGGCGACTTGCCCGACGGAAGCGATCCGAGACCTGGAACGCCGCGCGACAGCCTGCCGCAAGTCCCGGAAAATCGTCCCAAACGTCGTGCGGTCCGGATGCGCTATGTGAGAGCAGTTGCGTCATGGCTCGGGCGAATCACCGGCCTCGGTCTGCCGGTCGACATCTATCTCGGCGCCATGAACAGCAGGCAATGGCTTGACGACTATCACGCTGTCATTAAAACTTATCAGGATCCGCCAAGAACGCTAAAGGAATTGCAGGCGGATGTCGGTCTGGGCAGACCGGGATACGACGATCATCATATTGTCGAGAAGACGCTTGCAGAGCGGTTCGGATTTGCTCGCGCCGACATTAATGACCCGTCGAATCTGGTGAGTATTCCACGGATGAAGCATTGGGATATTAATGCTTGGTACATGAAGGAAAATCCGGATTTCGGCGGTCTGTCGCCTAGGAAGTATCTTAGTGACAAGAGCTGGGCCGAGAGAAGATGGGTCGGCCTTCGCGCCTTGATTGATGTCGGGTTCTCAAACCATGCGCCGCAGCAGCTTGCAAAAAATGAGCGTCGACGATCTCGTCGATCTGTTCGCTGCAATCGGTGTCGCCCAGGACGACGCCTGTCTGGAAGGCGATACAACCAAATACAACCGGCTGTTCAGGAAGATGCGGGCGGTCGCTGAGGAACTGAAACAGCGGCCCGGCGATCAGCGCCGCGCGCTGCATCGGCTCTATGCATTCGACAACATGCAAGTCCGGTTGATGGCAGCGAAGACGACACTTGCCATTGCGCCGATCGATGCTCGCATTCTGCTTCGCGAAATTGCCGATGCCAAATGGCTTGTGCAATCCCTCGACGCCGGCATGTGCCTGTGGAATCTCGAGCGCGGCGTATTTGTGCCGAATTGAACAGGCGATCCGCGCGAGACAAGGTGCTGACATGATCGTCCAGCCTCGAAATCAGACAGCCAGCACCCAGGAGTTGGTCGAGCGTTTCGAGAGGATTGCATTGGCGCAGGACGAAGCGATCTGGAAGGATCGGACCGCGCGATACAATCGGCTTTACGAGCAGATGGATGAAATCCGGAACGAATTGAGGTCGCGCGAGGGGGATCAACGGCGGGCGTTGATTCCGCTGCTGCAGTCGGAGAACATGCAGGTCCGACTGAAGGCCGCGATCACTGTGCTATCTGTATCGCCGGAGGCTGCCAGGCAGGCGCTGGAAAGCGTGCGCGACGATGGTTATTTTCCGCAAGCGGCTGACGCCAGGGGGATGCTGGCCGCGCTGGACGATGGTACATTTGTTCTGACATGAACGGTGATGAGACGGGCGGGGCGATGAAGCCATGCGCAGGCGCGGTCTCGAGGATATGACGGTTGCTGATCTCGTCGCACGGTTCGCCGAGATCTGCCTGGCACAAGACGATGCGTTGCTCGGGGGAGAAATAGCGAAATTCAACCGGCTGTTCGGCGAGATGGGCGGCGTTGCGACAGAGCTGAAGCGTCGCGACGGCGATCAGCGGCGGGCTTTGATGGCGCTGTATGATCATCCCAATATGCAGGTTCGGCTGAAGGCCGCGAAACACACATTGGCCGTCGCGCCGGTCGAAGCGCGCCAGCAACTCGAAGCGATCGCGTCGAGCCGATGGTATCCGCAGGCTGGTGAAGCCGGCATGTGCCTGTGGAATCTCGATCGCGGCGTGTTCAAGCCGAACTGAGCCGCAGGAGCGGAACAGGACGACGGCGGCTGACAGCGGCGGAACTGCGCGCCCCGCCATCGACTTGTCGTTGCGGATCGGGCAGGATCGACTGACAGTCAGACTTGAAATGGGATCAACAAGTCAGGCCTTCAGGTCGTCATTGCGAGGAGCAGTTGCGACGAAGCAATCCAGGTCTTGCTTGATGCCCCCTGGATTGCTTCGCGGTCGGACGGCGCGATGCGCCGTCCTCGGCTCGCAATGACGAAATCATGTTTGGTTTGATCGGTTTGTTTTCCGTCAGGCTGTGAGATCCACCACAGGCGAGTCCGAGATCATGCCACGCATCGCGACACTGATTGCTGCCCTGGTGATGTGTGCCAGTGCGTTCACATGCGCCGCCATCGACGCCGCCTCGGCGCGTGGCGGCGCGGAAAATCTGATGAATTCGCCGGGCTATCAGCGCCGGCTGCAGGAATCGCGGCAGCAGCTGCGCGACCAGGCGTTGCGGCCGCAGGCGGCCCCGCGCGACGCCGTTGGGCATCGCAAGCCGCACCGCGCCAAGGACCGCCGTCACCGCCGCCATTGAGCGTGGCGCTCAGCAATAGCCGTAGAGACCGCAGGCATAGGGCAGGCGGCCATAGATCGCCTGCGACGGGGTGCCGTAATACGAGCTGTAGTAATAGGAATTGACCTTGCCGTAATAGCCATTGACCAGCGGCGGAATGTCGACCAGCGGCGCGTAGACGAAGGGCGTGCCGGCGGGCTCGGCCACCACCACGACCGGGTCGGCGAAGATCATGCCGATGCTGCTGGGGCGAGGGCGGGCGTGACGGGCCGCCAGGTCGGCGGCCTGCGTCGGCGCGGCGAATTCCGTCGCGGCGAACGCCAAGGCGAGCATGAACAGGATCGCAAGGCGCGGCATGGCGAGGCTCCGGTTGATCCGGCATCCTGCCGCAACATGGTTAACAAAGGTTAACCTTGGAGGATTGCGGCCGCGGCTTCTCCGCTGTGGTCATTCCGGGGCGTTCGCCCGTCGCGCGATTTCGCGCGAGGACGAGCGAACCCGGAATCTTGCGGCAAGGTAGAGCGTTTCGGCGAGATTCCGGGTTCGCTTGCAGCTGTGCTGCGCGCGCCCCGGAATGACTGGGCCCTGTGGCGAGCGAACCCGGAAACTTGCGGCAAGGCAGGGCGCGACCGCGAGATTCCGGGTTCGCTCGCAGCGATGCTGCTCGCGTCCCGGAATGACAGGGTGCTTGCACGGCTGGCGCCGCTCGCGCCCCGGAATGACAGGCCTTGGCTGGGCGCGCGGGCGCCATTTGGCTGGGCGCGCGGGGCGCCCGTCGAGGCGCCGCGCGATCCATTGCCGTCGTGTTGCTCAGGTGCCGTCGTGTTGCTTAGGCTGGTGGCTCAATAGTCCCACTGATCGCGATAGCTGTCACGATCGTGGTCCCGGTCCTGGTTGCGATCGTAGCGGCGCTCGCTGTTGTATTTGCGGCCGTGATGACGTTCGCCGGCGCCATGAAACAGGATCTCGGCAAAGCGGCGCTTCTGATCCTTGTCGAGGCTGTCGTAAAGCGGCTTGGCGGCGTTGCTCAGCTTCTTCCAGTCATTGGCGCGGGCGATCCGCATGTCGGCTTCGCGGTTGACGCGGTCGAGCAGATCGAACTTGCCGGACGCCATGCCGGTGGTGGTCTTGTCGTCGGTCTTGTTGTCATCGGTCTTGGTCTCGGCGGATTTGTTGTCGACGGACGTGTTCTCGCTGGACTTGTTATCGTCGGATTTGGCGGCGGTCTTGTCGCTGTCGTCGGCATCCTTGCCGTCGCCGCGCAAGGTCATGAAGCGATCGATGCGATTCTTGTTGAGGTCGCGCATCGCGGACTCGAAAGCCGGCCAGTTCTTTTCCTGGTCGGTGGTCAGACGCAGCTCGACCTTCATCCGCGCGGTGCGCGCGGCGGCCTCGTTGATCATCTGGTTGGTGGTCTGCGCGGGGCGATCGTCACGATCGCGGTCGCGATCGCGGGCATAGGCCAGCGTGCTGGTGCTGATCAGGGCGGTGGTCGCCAGCAGAATCAATGCTTTGCGCATGGAGTTCTCCTTGTTTGGGAATGACGGAATGGGACAGCAGACGACGCGCGAATACCCCGAAAGGCCCAATGGTCTCGTCAAACGAAGTCGCGAGCCGGGCGAAAGGTTCCGCCGCGGTCGGATGTTTGTGGCGATGGGCCGTGGCGTCAGCGCCCGCGGCGGGTCACAACGCCGCGCCCCAGGCCTTGGCGGTGCGCCGGATCCAGTCGCGATACAGCGTCAGCGGGGTGACGCCGGTGAGGCCGCCGCAGCCGGCGGCATTTTTGGCGGCGGTCGACCATGACACCACGCCGATCACCACCGAGCCGCCGGACTGGTCTTGAAACACCGGCGCACCGGAATCACCGGTGCAGGCGCCGAGCCCGGGGTGGCGATTTTGGCTGGCCGGGTCGACCAGGCGGATCTGCAGCCGGCCGGGATGGCTGATCGAGATCAGCGTTGCGGCGCGGACCACGCCGCCGCTCTTGCCGTCGCCGCGTTGGGCGACGCCGATGCCGGCGACGCGAAAACTCTGCCCGGCGGCGAGCGGCTCGTCCGGCACGCCGAGCGGCGCCGGCGGATGCGATCGCGGCAGCGGCTCGGCGAGCTGCAGCAGCGCCACATCGGCGCTGGCGCGATGCGCCCGGATGCCCTGGGGATGGAAGTCGGGATGCGCGGCGACCCGCGCCACGTCGCGCAGCGTCGGCTGGCGCTGAGCGTCATACAGCACGATCTTGTAGTCGGCGCCGGGCGTCACGCAATGCGCCGCGCTCAGCACCAAAGCGGGCGCGATCACCGTGCCGGAACAGAAATTGCCGCGCGAGCCGACGATCGTCACCACGCTGCGGCCGAGGCCGCCCGCGTCGGGCGCGGCGCCGCCGACCATCGCGGCGGCAGGCATCGCCGACAGAGCGACAATGAGCGGCAACAGGATGCGGTGCGGGCAGGACATCGCCCAGCATCAGCCCGTCCCGGGCCGCGCTGTCAACACCACAGCAAGATCGAGGATGATCGATGTCTGCCATGCTTCTGAACGGGCCCGGCGCCGAGCCGTGGACCATTGCCGAGCTGAAGGCCTATCTGCGGGTCACGCATGACGACGACGACACCGTGATCGCCGCTTTGATCGCGGCGGCGCGCAGCCAGATCGAGGCGATGACCCGCCGCGCGCTGCTGACGCAGAGCTGGCGGCTGGTGCTGGATCGCTGGCCTCCCGACGGCCGGATCCGCTGCCGGATCGGTCCGCTGCGCGCGGTCAGCGCGGCGCGGCTGTTCGACGCCGCCGGCAATGCCAGCGCGATCGACACCGGGCGCTTCGTGATCGACGCGGCCGCCGATGTCATCGCGGCGCCGGCGCTGCCGGCGCCCGGCCGCGCGGTGGCGGGGATCGAACTCGATCTCGAACTGGGCTATGGCGCGCAGCCGACCGAGGTGCCCGATCTGCTGCGCCATGCGGTTCGCGTGCTGGTGGCGCATTGGTACGAAAATCGCGGGTTGGCGGCGATCGGCTCCAGCGTGGCGATGCTGCCGGGCAGCGTCAACGCGATGATCGCGTCGTTTCGGGTGTTGTCGCTATGATCGATCCGGGGCGGTTGAAATCAAGGCTGGCGATCGAGGCGCCGGTCGAGGCCGATGACGGCCAGGGCGGGGTGACGCGCAGCTATGCGACGCAGGCGGTGGTGTGGGCCGCGGTGACGCCGCTGGCGGCGCGCGACAGCGTCGAGGCCGATGCCGCCGGCGCCGCGCTGCGGGTCCGGATCGTGATCCGCCGCGGCGTGGCGCTGACGCTGCGGCATCGCCTGGTCGATGGCACGGCGGTCTACCGCATCGTCGCCTTCCGCGAGATCGACGACCGCCGCTTCATCGCGATCGAGGCTGAGTTGCGATTGGAGTGAGCGCTGCTCTTTCCCTCCCCCTTGCGGGGAGGGTGGCCCGGCGAAGCCGGGTCGGGTGGGGGTAGCCGCCGTGCCCGCGGCACCCCCACCCCGGCCTCCGCTGCGGCGGCGATGCTGCGCATCGCTGCCTTCGCTCGGCCGACCCTCCCCGCAAGGGGGAGGGATTCCCGCGGCGCATCGTGCTGGCATCAAGAAGGACATCCTCATGACCACCGCACCGGCGGCGCTGCGCGCTGCGATTCATCATGCGTTGATCGGCGATGGCGCGCTGATCGCCGCGCTTGGCGGCGCGCGGGTCTATGACGAGCCGCCGCGCGATGCGGCGTTTCCCTATGTGACGCTGGGCGAGGCGCGCATCATCGACGCTTCCGCCGATGACGGCCCGACCCAGGAGCATCAGCTGACGCTGCACGCCTGGTCGCGGCAGGGCGGCCACAGGCAGGCCCATGTGATCACCGGCGCGCTGCTGTCGGCGCTCGACGACGCGGCGCTGACGCCCAATGGTCATCGCCTGGTCAATCTACGTTTTGCCATCGCCGATATCCGCCGCGAGGCCGATGGCCGCACCTATCACGCACTGGTGCGGTTTCGCGCCGTGACCGAACCCGCAGACTGATTGGAGATTTTCATGGGTGCACAGAAGGGCAAGGACCTGCTGGTCAAGATCGACAATGGCGCGGGCTTCGTCACCGTGGCGGGGCTGCGCAGCCGCAAGATCGCCTTCAACGCCGAGCTGGTCGATATCACCCACGCCGAATCCGCCGAGCGCTGGCGCGAATTGCTGGCCGGCGCCGGGGTGCGCCGCGCCTCGATTTCCGGCCGCGGATTGTTCAAGGACGCCGCAAGCGACGCGCTGGTGCGGCAGGCATTTTTCGACGGCGCGATCAACCGGGCGCAAGTGATCGTGCCGGACTTCGGTACCATCGAGGGCGCGTTCCAGATCGCCAGCCTGGAATTTTCCGGCGAGCACAATGGCGAGGTCAGTTTCGACCTGGCGCTGGAAAGCGCCGGCGCGCTGAGCTTTACGGCGATGTGACGAACGTGCCCCGGACGCAGCGCAGCGCGCCGCCCTTCGCGGCGGGGTGTGCTGCAGAGCCGGGGCCCCGCTGATCTTGGCGCGTGAACCGGGGTCCCGGTTCTGCGAAGCGGCACTGCGTGCCGCATCGCGCCCGGGACACGTGCATTGATGATCGACACAGGATCGGCGGCAGCCGCGAGTCCGTCCCTCCCCCTTGTGGGGAGGGTGGATGGCCGCAGGCCAGCCGGGTGGGGGGCGGCGAGCACGGCGCTTGTCGCGACCCCCACCCGACCCGGCTTCGCGGAGCCTGTGCTCGGACGTCGCGGAGCGACGATCCGGGTGCTTCGCCGGGCCACCCTCCCCACAAGGGGGAGGGAGAAGAAAGAGGAGCAGTCATGCCCAACAAATATCGCGGCGAGATCGAGGCGGAGATCGGCGGGCGGCGCCGTGTGCTGGTGCTGACGCTGGGGGCGCTGGCCGAATTGGAATCCGCGCTGCAGGCCACCGATCTGGTGGCGCTGGCGGAGCGCTTTGGCAGCGGGCGGCTGAGTGCGCGCGATCTGATCCGGATCATCGGCGCCGGCCTGCGCGGCGCCGGCGAGGCGGTCGGCGATGACGAGGTCGCGGCGATGACGGTCGACGGCGGCGCGGCCGGCTATGTGCGGATCGCCGCCGAACTGATCGCCGCCAGTTTCGAGGAGCGCGCCGAATGAGTCCGTTAGCCGCCAAACCGCTCGCCAAACCGTTTCCCTTCGCCGAGGCGATGCAGTTCGGTTTCGGCGTGTTGCAGCTGTCGTCCGATGCGTTCTGGCGGATGACGCCGCGCGAATTGGCGGCGGCGATCATGGCCCGGCGTGGCGGGCAGGCGGCGCCGCTCGAACGCAATGCGCTCGACCAACTGATGCAACAATTCCCCGACCGGAAGGCGCCCCCCCATGACTGACGACAGTAGCCTGCTCGACAGCGCGACCACGCTCGACAGCCTCAATCTGAAGACCCGCGATCTGGCGAGCTCCGCCAATGGCTTCGCCCGGGCGATGACCAGCGCGTTCTCGTCCTCGATCAGCGGCGGCAAGCAATTCGACGACGTGCTGAAATCGCTGGCGTTGCGGATCTCGGATCTGGCGGTGCGGCTGGCCTTCAAGCCGCTGGAGCAAAGCCTGTCCGGCGGCATCAGCAGCCTGTTGTCGGGATTGCTCGGCGGCAGCGGCGGCGTGCAGGCCGGCGCGCTCGGCATGATCAAGCCGTTCGCCTCCGGCGGCGTGATCGGCACGCCGACTTACTTCCCGATGCTGGAGGGCGGCGTCGGGCTCGCCGGCGAGGCCGGGCCCGAGGCGATCATGCCGCTTCAGCGCGGCGCCGACGGAAGGCTCGGCGTCGCAGGCGCAGGCGGCGGCGCCACTATCAACATCCAGATCGCGACGCCCGATCCCGACAGTTTCCGCCGCTCCGAAAGCTACATCACCGGCCAGATCGCGCGCGCGGTGTCGCGCGGCCAGCGCGGGCTGTGAGGGTGAGCGGCCGGCGCGCCCGCGTTTGAGCCGTCATTGCGAGGAGCTGTTGCGACGAAGCAATCCAGTCCTTGCTTGGCGCTCCTGGATTGCTTCGCCTTCGGACGGCGCTGCGCGCCGCCTCGGCTCGCAATGACGAAACGCCGATGCGCAGGCTGGCGGGACGAGCTATGGGACCCCCATCAATGACCGCATTTCACGAGATCCTGTTTCCGCTCGACATCGCGCTGCGTAGCGCCGGCGGGCCGGAGCGGCGCACTGACATCGTTTCGTTCGGCTCCGGCCGCGAGCAGCGCAATGCGCGCTGGGCGCAGTCGCGGCGGCGCTTTGACGCCGGCTATGGCGTCAAGACGCTGGAGGCGCTGCAGGCGGTGGTGGCGTTTTTCGAGGAGCGGCGCGGAAGGCTTTATGGCTTTCGCTGGCGCGACCGGCTCGATCATGCCTCGCATCCACCGGGGCAGAGCGTGTCGCCGCTCGATCAGGGCATCGGCATCGGCGACGGCGTCACTGCGACGTTTCAATTGCAGAAGACTTATGGCGCGGGTCTGGCGCCCTATGCGCGGCCGATCGTCAAGCCGGTCGGCGGCACGGTGCGGGTCGCGGTCGGCGGCGTCGAGGCGGCGGGCAGCTTCGGCTGCGATCCGGCGACCGGCGTGGTCAGTTTCGCCGCCGGCCATATCCCGCCGCCGGGCGCCGCGGTCACCGCGGGGTTCTGGTTCGACGTGCCGGTGCGGTTCGACACCGATTACCTCGAAGTCGACCTGTCGGCGTTTGCGGCCGGCGCGATCCCGAAGATTCCGCTGGTGGAGATCAGGCTGTGATCTTCACCCTCCAGGGGAGGGTCAGAAAGGAAATGTCATGCGCTCGATTCCCGCTGCGCTGCAGGCCAAACTCGATTCCGGTGTGACCACGCTGGCGCAATGCTGGGTGCTGCGGCGGCGCGACGGCGCGGTGCTGGGCTTCACCGATCATGATCGCGATCTGGCGATCGGCGGCGTGCCGTGCCGCGCCGGCACCGGGCTGACGGCGTCGGAGGGCGCACAGCGCTTCGACCTGTCGGTCGACGGCAGCGAGATCTCCGGCGCCTTGAGCGACGCCGCCCTCAACGAGGTCGACCTCGCCGCCGGACGCTATGACGCCGCCATGGTCGAGACCTGGCTGGTGGATTGGAGCGAACCGGCGCTGCAGGTGCTGACCGCGCGCGGCACGCTCGGCGAGGTCAGGCGCGAGGGCCAGGCCTTCACCGCGGAGCTGCGCGGGCTGGCCGATCTGCTGTCGCAGGAAAGCGGCCGGTACTACACGGCGAGCTGCGGCGCCGATCTCGGCGACGGCAGTTGCCGGGTCAATCTCGCTAATCCGGCGTGGCGCGGCAGCGGCGTCGTCACTACGGCGCTCGGCGCCTCGCGCGTCGCGGTGTCCGGTCTCGGCGGCTTTGCGGCGGATTTGTTCAGCGGCGGCCGGCTGAGCTGGACGGGTGGCCCCAATGCCGGCAGCGCCATCGAGATCAAGCAGCACGCCATCGTCGGCGGCGAGGTGCGGCTGTCGCTGTGGCAGGCGATGGCCGAGCCGATCGCCGCCGGCGATCAGTTCGTGGTGACGGCCGGCTGCGACAAGCGCTTTGCCACCTGCCGCGACCGCTTCGGCAATGGCGCGAATTTCCGTGGCTTTCCGCAGATCCCCGGCAATGATTTCGTCATCAGCTATCCGGTCGCCGGCACGCCCGGCCATGACGGCAACCCGCTCGCGCTGTGGGATGAATGAGCGTCGATGTCGTTCAATCACGCTGCGACAGTCTCTCAGTCGACGGCTTTTTCACCCTCCCCTGGAGGGGGAGGGTCGCTCGCGCAGCGAGCGGGGTGGGGTGGAGAAGAGTTTTCCGCTGTGCTCGCGGCTCACCCCACCCCGTCTCGCATCGCGCTTCGCGCGTTGCTCGCCGACCCTCCCCCTCCAGGGGAGGGTGAAGGAGAATCCCATGACCACACCGCTCACCCGTGCCGTGCTCGTCGCCGAGGCGCGGAGCTGGATCGGCACGCGCTATCGGCATCAGGCCTCGCTCAAAGGCGTCGGCTGCGATTGTCTCGGGCTGGTGCGCGGGGTCTGGCGCAATTGCATCGGCGACGAGCCGGAGAGGCCGCCGGCCTATGCGCCGGACTGGGCCGAGGCGCGCGGGCAGGAGACGCTGGCGCAGGCGGCGATGCGGCATCTGGTGCCGATCCGACCCGACGCGTTCGGCGCCGGCGACGTGCTGCTGTTTCGCTGGCGCGACGGCTGCGTCGCCAAGCATGTGGCGATCGCCAGTGGCGCCGCCAGCATGATCCACGCGCATGACGGCGCCGCGGTCTGCGAGGTTGAATTGGCGCCGTGGTGGCGGCGGCGGCTGGCCTATGCGTTTTCGTTTCCCGGAGTGAGCTGATGGCAGCCCTGGTCTTGTCCGTCGCCGGCGGCGCGGTCGGCGCGCTGTTCGGCCCGGTCGGCGCGCTGGCCGGCCGGCTCGCCGGCGCGCTGATCGGCAATGCGCTGGATCAGCAATTATTCGGCGGCTCGGGCAATCGCAGCGTCGAGGGGCCGCGGCTGGCCGATCTCGACGTGATGGCCTCGACCGAGGGCGCGCCGATCCCGCGGGTCTATGGCCGGGCGCGGTTGAGCGGCCAGGTGATCTGGGCGACCGAGCTCGAGGAAGTGATCTCGACCGAGACCACGTCGTCGGGCGGCAAGGGCGGCGGCAGCGGCCCGACCACCACCACCACGACCTACAGCTACTTCGCCAATTTCGCCGTGGCGCTGTGCGAGGGGGCGATCGGGCGGGTGGCGCGGATCTGGGCCGACGGCAAGCCGCTGGATCTGTCCGGCGTCAATCATCGGGTCCATCGCGGCACAGAGGATCAGGGCGCCGATGAGCTGATCGTCGCCAAGGAAGGCGCCGCCAACGCGCCGGCCTATCGCGGCACGGCCTATGTGGTGTTCGAGCGGCTGCCGCTGGCCGATTACGGCAACCGGATTCCGCAATTGTCGTTCGAGATCATCCGGCCGGTCGGGCAGCTCGAACAGATGGTGCGGGCGGTGACGCTGATCCCCGGCACCACCGAATTCGGCTATGAGCCGGCGACACGGGTGCGATGGCTCGATCCGGGACATTCGGCGCCGGAGAACCGCCACGTCGCCAATGCGGCCTCGGATCTCATCGAATCGCTCGACGATCTGCAGGGCATCTGCCCGGGGCTGCAGCGCGTCGCCGTCGTGGTGGCGTGGTTCGGCTCCGATCTGCGGGCGCAACATTGCACGGTGCGGCCCGGCGTCGAGAACCGCGACAAGCTGGTGAGCCGCACGGTCTGGGCGGTCGATGGCACCAGCCGCGCCGACGCCTGGCTGGTGTCGCAGGTCGGCGGTCGGCCGGCCTTTGGCGGCACCCCGTCGGACGACAGCGTCGTGCATCTGATCGGCGAATTGAAGGCGCGCGGCCTCAAGGTGACGTTCTATCCCTTCGTGATGATGGACGTGCCCGCCGGCAATGCGCTGCCCAATCCCTGGACCGGCGCGCCTTCGCAGCCACCTTACCCATGGCGCGGCCGCATCACCTGCGATCCGGCGCCGGGGCAGGGCGGCTCGCCGCAGGGCACCGCGACGGCGGCCGCGCAGGTGGCCAATTTCTTCAACGGCGGGGCGTGGAATTATCGCCGCATGATCCTGCATTATGCCCGGCTATGCGCCTCCGCCGGCGGCGTCGATGCGTTTTTGATCGGCTCGGAATTGAAGGCGCTGACGCGGGTGCGCTCCGGGCCCGGCACCTATCCGGCGGTTGACGCGCTGGTGGCGCTTGCCGCCGAGGTGAAAGCCATCGTCGGCGGCACGCTGGTCACTTACGGCGCGGACTGGACCGAATATGGCGCCGACGCGGTGACGCCCGACGGCTCCGAGCTGCGGTTTCCGCTCGATCCCTTATGGGCCTCGAGCGCGATCGGCGCGGTCGGGATCGATTACTACGCGCCTTTGGCGGATTGGCGCGACGATGCCGGCCATCTCGACCAGGCCTTGGCGGCTTCGACCTATGACCGCGCTTATCTGGCCGGCAATGTCGCCGCCGGCGAGGGCTATGATTGGTACTACGCCGATGATTCGGCGCGCGCCGCGCAACATCGCTCCGCCATCACCGACGGGCTCGGCAAGCCGTGGGTCTGGCGGGTCAAGGACATCTGGAATTGGTGGTCGCAGCCGCATCACGAGCGCGTCGGCGGCGCCGAATTGCCGCCGACCGCCTGGAGCCCGATGAGCAAGCCGATCTGGCTGACAGAAGTGGGGTGTCCGGCGGTCGACAAGGGCGCCAACCAGCCCAGCGTGTTTCCCGATCCGAAATCCAGCGAGAATTTCGCGCCGTATTTTTCCAGCGGCGAGCGCGATGATCTGATGCAGCGGCGCTATCTCGAAGCCCTGATCGCGGCGTTCGATCCGGCGTTCGGCGCCGCCGAGGCGCGCAATCCGGTATCGCCGGTCTATGGCGGGCGGATGATCGAGGTCTCGGCGATCCATCTATGGACCTGGGACGCGCGGCCCTATCCGGTGTTTCCCGCCGCCGATGAGGTCTGGAGCGACGCGCCGAATTGGCAGACCGGCCATTGGCTCACCGGCCGGCTCGGCGGCGCGCCGCTCGACGCCTTGGTTGGAAGGCTGCTGCAAGATGCCGGCGTCGGCGGCGTCGACACCAGCGCATTGCGCGACGGCTGCGACGGCTATGTGGTCGACCGCGCGATGTCGCCGCGGGCGATGATCGAGCCGCTGGCGCTGGCCTATGCCTTCAACGCCACGGCGGCGGATGGCACGCTGCGCTTCATCCAGCGCGGCGGCACGTTGGTGATGGAGATCGCCGAGGAGGAGCTGGTGGCGCCCGACGAGGGTGCCCCGTCGCGGCTGACGCGCGCCCAGGAAACCGAATTGCCGCACGAGATCGCCTTCGGCTTCACCGATGCGCTGATGGACTACCGCCGCTCGGCTGCGACCTCGCGCCGGCTGGTCGGCGGCGCCAATCGCACCTTGCGTTCCGACCTCACGGTGGTGACCCATGACGGCGCGGCGGCGCGGCGCGCTGACATTCTGTTGCAGGATCTGTGGGCCGGCCGCGAGCGCGCCAGCTTCGCGCTCGGGCTCGACCGGCTGGCGCTGGCGCCCGGCGATGTCGTGGCGCTCACGCTCAATCAGCGGCGGCGGCTGTTCGAGATCGAGGGCCTGGTCGACACCACGGCGCGCCAGGTCACCGCGCGCAGCATCGATCTGGACGTGTTCGCGACGCCGCAGCGCGCGCCACAGCGGGCGGTGGCGCGGATTCCGCCGGCGCTTGGCCCGGTGCAGGCGCTATGGCTCGATCTGCCGGTGATCGATGCGGCGGCGCCGTCGGTGCTGACCCGGCTGGCGATCTTCGCCAATCCGTGGCCGGGTTCGGTGACGGTGTGGAATTCCGCTGATGGCGCGAGCTATCAGCCGGTGGCGATTGCGGCGGCGCGCGCCACTATCGGTGAGACCCTCGATGCCTTGCCGCGTGGGCCGACCGCGCTGTGGGATCGCGGCAACGCATTTCGGGTGCGGCTGTTCGGCGGAGCGCTGGCGTCGCTGCCGGATGCCAACGTGCTGGCCGGCGGCAACGCGGCGGCGCTGCGCAATGCCGAAGGTGCGTGGGAGATCGTGCAATTCGCTCATGCCGAACTGGTCGATGGTCACACCTATCGGCTGTCGCGGCTGCTGCGCGGCCAGGCCGGCAGCGAGGCGGCGATCGGCGATCCGTTGCCGGCCGGAGCGACGTTCGTGCTGCTCGACCGCAATCTGGTGACGCTGGCGCAGGGGCTGGATGCGCTGGGCCGGACCATGCAGCTGCGGATCGCAGCCTCGAACCGCAGCCATGACGATGCCTCGGCGGTCGCCATCACGGTGACGCCGGGGGCGACCGCGCTGATGCCGCTGGCGCCGGTGCATCTGGCGGCGATCCGCAAAGCCGACGGCGTTCATATTTCATGGATCCGCCGCTCTCGGATCGACGGCGACGGCTGGGGCGTCGAGGTGCCGCTCGGCGAGGAAATCGAAGCCTATCGGCTCGAGATCCTGTCCGGCGGCGGCGGCGTGTCGCGCGCCATCGCCTGCGCGGCGCCGCAGGCGCTCTATGCGGCCGCCGACGAGATCGCCGATTTCGGCGCGCCGCAGCCCAGCCTGCGCCTGCGGGTTTCGCAAATCTCCGCCACGGTCGGCGCCGGATTCCCCGCCGACATCACTGTCACCCTGTGAGACGCCATGACCGACACAGCCAATCTCGGCCTGCCTTTGATCGAAGCCAGCCAGGCGCAGAAGCACGTCACCCATAACGAGGCGCTGCGGATTCTCGACGCCGCGATCCAGATCGCTGTCGCCGACCGCGATCGCACCGCGCCGCCCCCGGCCCCTGCGCAAGGCGACCGCCATGTCGTGGCCAGCGCCGCGACCGGGGCCTGGGCCGGGCAGGCGCAGGCGATCGCGACCTGGCAGGACGGCGCCTGGTCGTTTCTGGC
The DNA here is from genome assembly GCF_033001325.1 of Rhodopseudomonas sp. BAL398. NCBI lineage: Bacteria > Pseudomonadati > Pseudomonadota > Alphaproteobacteria > Hyphomicrobiales > Nitrobacteraceae > Rhodopseudomonas > Rhodopseudomonas sp. BAL398. Next base: position 2,252,835 of record NZ_CP133111.1, on the reverse strand, counting down.
CCCGCGCGCCGGCTGGTGCATCTGGTCGGTGGCCGACGACGTATTGCTGGTGTTCGACGGGGCGAGCTGGCGCGATCTGCGCGACCTGCGGGTATCGCTCGCCAACGCGCCGTTTCTCGGCGTCAACACCACCGCCGACGCCGCCAATCTGCTGAGCGTCAAATCCAACGCCGCGCTGTTCGCCGCGATCGGGGCCGGCGCTGACGGCAGCGGTGACATTCGCGTGCAGCTGTCCAAGGAGAGCATGGCGAACACCGCGTCGGTGGTGTTCTCGGACGCCTATTCGGGGCGCGCCGAATTCGGCCTGGTCGGCTCCGACGCGTTCAAGCTCAAGGTCTCGGCCGACGGCGCGGGCTGGGCGGAGGCGCTGGTGATCGATCAGGCCAGCGGCAACCTCGCGTTGCCGCGCGGCCTGTCGCTGACCGGCGTGGTCGCGCCGCCGCCGCTGAGCGCGGACCAGAACGACTACGCGCCGGCCGGGCTCGGCGCGGCGTCGCTGCTACAGATCTCGTCCGCCGCGGCGCGCGACATCACCGGGCTGGCCGGCGGCGCCGAGGGGCGCATAATCACCGTGATCAATGTCGGCGGTCAAACGCTGACGCTGCGCGACGACAGCGCGGCGTCGCTGGCGGCGAACCGCTTCGCGCTCGGCGGCAATTTGGCGCTGCCCGCCAGGCAGGCCGCGGTGCTGCGCTATGATGGCACCGCGCAGCGCTGGTTCGCGATCGCGGCCGGCCCGCGACCGGTTCACGGCAGCTGGACCCCGACCCTCGGCGCATTGGCGGGCTCGCTCGGCGCGGCGTCGGCGACCGGCAACTATACCATCACCGGCAACAAGGTCGATTGGACCGTCACGATCAACGTCGCCAATGTCGGTAGCGCCGCCATCGCGCTCACCTTCTCGTTGCCCGCCACCCCGAACGGCTCCTACACCGGCTGCGGCCGCGAAGCCGCGGTGACGGGGCACGGGGCGAGCGTGGCGATCAATCCCGGCGGAGGTTTGGTGCAGCGGTATGACGGGGGATTTCTGGGAGGGAACGGGTATGTGATTTTGGCTGCGGGGACGTTTTACACTTAGGCTGGGGTCAAGTTGACGTCCGTTCCTTGAATTATCTCAGGACTTTCAAACTCGCAATCAGTTCGGATTGTCGACAACTCGAGCCATTCGCCGAGCGCCTGAATTTGTGCCGATTGGAGAAATGTGACAGTCGGCAAGAGTGCGAGCGGGCGTGGCATCATTGATCAGCAAACGCCCGGCTCGGGCGGGAGTACGTTCACTTCGCACACAACGTCACGTCTCCGTTTGGCACCGTGATGGAAAGTACAAGTCAAATTGAAAACAAAAATACACTTCGGTACGGATTTTCTTTTACATAGACGCTGCCTTCGCCAATATCGGTGCATTTGAAGTCATAGCAATTGGCAAGATTCAGAATCGCCGGAACATTCGGAAACAGGTAATTCGAAATCCCTACTTTCCCTGTTGATGATTTTCCGGCAATTGCGGAGGTAGGATAGATGTCGCTCGCATACTCAAAAATAGGAAGATCCGAGGTCGATTTTGCCATCTGAGTTTCGATGTAGATACTTCCACCTGGATTAAGCAATTTACGAAGATCTCTGATACAATCAAAAACGTTCTCCAGGTGATATAGTACTCCAAGAAATAATATCACATCGAACTTTTGTCCAAACTCGTAACTCCGAAAATCGGCAGTGATGATTTCTGCCTCAACATTCCAAAGGTCACAGGAAAATTCAATATTCTGAGGGAAGGTCGGCCAATCCGCCGAATTAATCGCCGTGACGCTTGCTGCCCCACTCAGCGACGCCGCAACTGTGAAATATCCATCGTTCGCGCCAATATCCAAAACGGCCTTTCCAGCCAATGAACCTCGCTCTATCTTGAGCGCATTCCATAATTTTGACTGGAGTTCTTTATCCTGGTTCATCCCTTCGATACGGCTGCCATCCGGCGTTGGGAGGCTATGCCACCATTGGCTCACGCCGTTCGGAGGCTTGATCAAAGGTCGCGGACTTTAAAAAGCTCATCGCGATGACGGTCCTTAGGGGCACACGAATGAGGAATCGCTATCAGAAAGAAGAAATTAAAAGGCTCGTCATTCCTTAGGACAGGTAATTAAATGCTGCTTACCTTAGGATAGGTAGCGAAGTGCTTCTGCAACGCTGATTCAGTAGCGAATGGTTTGAAGTAGTTCCAATTCTAATCTTACGAATTAATTTTTGGCAATAATACTATAGCCCAAACTTCTGGGGATCGTTAGTGATCAGGAGGTCGTCGACGCAACCGTGAAGCACCATGTTCTCCTTGGCAAAGTCGAACGCGCCGTTCTGGTTCAGTTTTCTGATGCCGCCACTTGTCGCGATGCCAACAAAGGCAAAGTCTCGCAAGATGGATTCAGCGAATTCCAGCGAGTTTGTCTTGCCATAAGCTGTCAGGCACCATGAATTGAATTCCATATAGATGAGTGGTGAATGGCGAAGTATCGTGTTTGCTGCGCCTTTTAATACCAAGGGCTCATGGCCCTCAACGTCGACTTTGATGAAATCGACGTGCGGCAGGTCGAGCGAAGAAACAATATTATCTACCGTAGTAAGTTGAACGTCGTGCCCTTCGGTTTCTGAAACGTGCCCGTAGGCTGATGCGTCAATGAACTTGGCGCTACCCTCCCGATCGGACAGGGCTATGTTGTGAGGTACAACATTCGACGCCTTGTTGCGTTCGATGTTGCGCTTGAGGACCGAATAGACGCTCTGAGCCGGCTCAAACGCGTGCACAATGCCCTTCGTTTGTAAGCGGCTTGCGATCAGTGATGTGACTCCGATGTTTGCACCGATGTCAAGGGAAATGAAATTATCTTTGAATACTTTGCTGCAAAGGCGGTAATAGTCCCCGCCAAAGTCGTCAGCCAGTTCAGAAAAATAAGGGTCGTTATCGGTTACTCCCTCTAGGTTCAGGTTGATTGCATCAATTTGAATCTGCTTAGTGGACATCTTAATTCCCTATTAGCTGATCTCATGGAGTTTCATTTGAGTTCCCTCTTTAGCCGCTGATGCAGCGTTTGCCATCCAGAGTTAAGAGCCACTCTAGCCGGATCGCGTTGCCAGGCGACACAACTTTAGTGTTTCGGCAAATGTCTCGACGTCGCGGCAATCAGAGCTAATACTTAGGTCGAATTTCCGTAAATACCCCAAGACATAGTCGGTGGGGGCGCGACGAAGCACGATCCAGACGCCATCCTTGAATTTGGCATGGATAAGTTTGCTGACGCGGCCGGAAAACGGACCCGTCGCCGAAAGATCGAGATCTACGCCAGGTGCGCCGGGCTGAATGACAGTGAAGCGGCTGGAGGCACCAAACAGGCCGACGGCGTAGCCCATCGGCTTTTCCGACAAGATGACGAATGCGTCGTCGACGATGGGCGGCTCGGCGAGGACCTGATCTATGCCCCCAGGGGGGATGCGGCGACCGTACTCCGGGAAGTGAACAGTCATTGCATGGACGCCCGCGACCAGCAGCAAAGCAGGCGTCATCAGCCGCCAAGGCAGTTCCGCGGCAACGCGGACGATCAGGACCGCTAGCAGGAGGTCGCCAAAAACAAAATAGCGCTGAACCGATGAGAACGTGCGCCATAGCAGGAAGGCAATCAGGAAATAGATCGCCAGGAACAGCGTCGCCTGATCGATTTTTTCAAGACTGCCTCTCATCCAACTGCGAGTGCACCACGTGCCGGCGACGACGAGCATGATGCAGGCGATCAGGTATCGCGAGTCGGTCTGTGGCGCCTCGGATGTGTGCGCCGTTCCAATAGCCATCGTCCATGGATATGCGATGAAATCAGCAAATGTCTTCGGTAACATCTGCGTATCCATGAAGGAGCTGAAGTAATAGAATGGCGACCTGAAAAGATTGTTTGCGAACGGAAACAGGGGATTGCCGGTCTGGGAATAGACCTCAATCATCCAAGGTGCTGACAACGCCAAAGTGAAAAAGACGGAACAGAGTCCGAACAGCAGGAATTCTCGGATAGCGCCGCCCCGATTTTCTGTTGTGGAGATCAGGACCATGTAGAAGGCCAGGCCGTGGGCGAGCGCAAAGAAGCAGGCGGTGGCCTTGAAGGACACCGCCAATGACAGAACGAAAGCGACAAGAATTCCGCGCCGAAAATTCTGCCGGAAGCCTCCGTGCAGCGCTATCCATGCCGCCAAGGCGAGTAGGACAGCGATCGTATTGTCCTCGAAGCTGGTTCCCAGAATGCCGGCGGGCATTGCGGCCGTGACAGTGAGGTAAATGGCAACGACTACCGTCAGAAATCTCTCGACCGGCGTTCCCCTGATAGGCAAGAAAGTTAGCAGGCTGACGGAGATTGCGAAGCCGACCGCGTGGATCATAGCAATGACCCAGCCGCCCGCCGTTAAGCCAAAAGCGGTATAGGGAGCCACCGCGAAGCCATTGACGAAAGGGCTCAGGAAAGATTGCAGTCCGCCGGGGGATATATTTTCAAAATATCCCCCTCGCCACAGAAGCGTCCACGAGGACAGGTGATAGTTTTGCAGATCCCAATTATAGTCAACGCCCAGCCGACTGCGGAAATAATAGACCAGCATGGTGGACAAAAATCCTGCGCAGAAGAGAATGCGAGGACTAATTTCCGGAGAAATAGTCCGGTCAATGGAGTAGGCGGTTCTTGAAACCATGCGTGCGGCCCCTAGGCGGATTTCAGAAAATGTTGAGTTAGTGATCCTGTCAATCCCGCGGGGGATTGCGCCGCTTTCTGATGGTTCGCGGCTATGCGAGAAACTTCATCTTGAGCGGATGAGCACGCAGGCATTGTTTGAGGTGATGAGCGCTTCAGCCTCTCAGGTGATCGCCAGAAAGAGATTCGACGACAGAGGGCCAATCCTCAAGCCGGTGTATCCGATCGACTTTTTGCCATCGACGGATTTGGAGATGTCCTGAAGCCGTGACTTGCTCATGAGGATCAGGTTGGCGGGATCGGTCCAGGCAGTTTTCCCCAATGCCGCACAGGCCAGGCGGAACCCCGAATTTGTATAGTGGACAATCGGAATGGAGGTGTGGTGTTCGATGGGGAAAAAACGGTTTGGAACAGTAATGAAAACGCGCCTTGCCACGCGGCGAAGCTCTCTCACAAAGTTTTTCTGATTGTCACTGCTGCCGACGTGCTCGAGAACGGCATTCGACGTGGCGATATCGAAAGATAGATCGTCAAAGGGGAGGCGGATATTCGGCTCGATTTGCCTATACCTCACCGCCGGGAACGCCTCGCTGAAATCGACGCCTTCTCCCAGTCCGCAGGCGGTTATCATGTTCTGCCATGGATATTTACGTTCGAGAACGTTTGCCGCCTCGGAGACGACGTCCGACACGCCAACATCGATGAGTGTGGTGTCGGCACTGGGGTTCATAAAGGTCATGAAATCAGCGAAGATCTTGTCGCGAGCTGCAACAAGGGTGGCTTCGATGAGCCCACCTGGCCGAACAACTTGATAATATTGCCGATCCACAGTGGGCATTTCTAATTGTCCTGGGACTTTAGGTGCCAGGGGGCATTTCTAGCTTCACAACCTATTGGAGTAAAGCTAGACGTCAGGAGCGGGGAGAAATAGCGTAGCGCTGGTACTTCGGACGATCGGTTCCAAATTCCGTGATGCGCGGTAGTTCGGTGCCGGGCTATGCCTCAAGGGGGCCCAGGTCGCTGCAGCCACCTCGGGAAACCGAGGCCGAAGCTGTAGTGCCCAACGCTTATTTGAGAGCTGTCGGTCAGTTGCAGCCTCTCCAGGTTCAGGACCAGGTGGTTTCCGTGTTTGGGGCGGATGAAGAGAATGCGGGCTGTCGATTGCGGCCCGCCGTCGAGCGGCTGCAGGAACGGGGTCGCGGGCATTGTCTTCATTTCGCGACTATATAGCAGCGCTCTGCCGTCGATCGCCGCGCGGTCTCCGAAAAAGTAATTCTGGAGCCAATCGCCTCGAACGTGGGAAATGTCGACATAGTCGATATTCCCCATCTGCGATATGTCGACGCTGATGTCGCCGCCGCTGCGATTGAATGCAACCGGGGTGTTGGCCGTTTCAAGGTGGAGACAGGCGGTGACTGCGACCCCGGCGAAAATTGCCAGGGTGGCGATTATCCGCAGGGCGGAGGCCCTGCGCATCGCGGCGAGGAACGGAAGCACCAGCATTCCGCCGAGCACCAGCGGCCATTTCAAGTAGTGGTAGTTTCCGAAGTGAAACAGTCCAGATGGAAAAAGGTCGTCATAGGACAGGTAGATCGCAGACATCAGGACGACGAGAATTGCCGTTGCCCGAACCCACCGGCTGCCGAACACAAGCAGGCTGGCGATGATCGCCATCGAAATCACGAACCATGGAAACGCATTGAGGACGGTCTGGCCGCCGTCGAAGTAAAGCGGTGCGCTATCCAGGAAGAGCGAAACGAACTTTTCCGGAATGTCCATAAGTCTGAGGCGGTCGTTGGATTCCACCATGTAGGGCGAGATCGGCGATCGGAAAATGATCAAATTATTCAGGAGCAGCAGGAAGGGACCGATCAAGCCACCTGCGGCCAGGACGCTGGCGTGACGTATCGCTTCCCGCCAGGATCGGCGGAAGGGCCAGCACCAGAACGGAAGCAGCGCGGCGCCAAGGATGACGCCGTCAAGCGGCCTGGCCAGGAATGCCAATCCGATCAGCAGGGCGAAGAAGAACGAGTGCCGGTAGCTCGGCTGTCGTTGCTCGGATTGCTGCAGCATATAGATGCAGCCGAATGCCAACGGGCTGACGATGGTGGACGTCCACGGTATGACGTAGGCCGACGCGATCCGAGGTTCGACCACCAGAAGGAGTGTGGCGAGAACCGCCGCGGCGATCGGATGTGCGACTTTCGCAAAAATCCGGACCAGCAGATAGGCTGAGGCAGCCACGCAAGCGATGTTCACAAACAGGAATGGATCGGTGGGGTAGAGTCGGAGGAACGGCAGCGCCAGCAGGGAATAAAGCGGCGGATATCGGTGCTCCGCGGGATTGAACCCGAGCTTGGCGAAATCGATGGTGCTTTTGAGGTACGCCCCCTGATCGGCCCACCCTGTCCAGCCGGGAATGCCAGCATGGGGCGTCGCCGCGTTGAAGGCATATTGTATTAAAAATATCAGCGCACAGATCAGGCCGGTCGCAATGGCGATCTGGCGAGACGCTGACGTGCGAAGGTGTGATGCCTGCGCGCCGCCCGTTTCTGGATTCGCAGATGAGTCTACAGATGCGTGGAATGACATGGATGATCTCGGCTGAAGCTGAAGAGCGGGGACGATGGAGACGGGCCAAGTCGAAGTCCTGGAAAAGCCGCGATGGTTAATCGCTTTATGCTCTTTGGCCCGGGCTCCTCAGTTGAAGATGTTCCGTATATCGCGCCGGGTTGGCGGATGCGTCCGACGTGCCACCAATGATTGCGTTCAATCATTTGGCGTCATGGGCCCAGCGTCCTGTGCCCGCGCGTCACTAAGCGGCTTTCTGTTCGGATTTGGAATTGGGTGGAGTCGCAAAGGCAGGGATTGCCAAATAGGCGAGCCGTTTGGCTTCGACGCGTGACCGGGTCATCATGTCGAGCAACAGCCCCATGAACAGGCTAAGCACACCGATAATCACGACGCCGACGCTTAAAATCGCCGTGGGGAGCCGGGGCACAAGGCCGATCTCGGCATAATCGATCACCACCGGGATTCCCAAAAGGAAGCCGATGGTCATGAGCAAGATCCCGGTCATGCCGAAGAACATCAGCGGGCGCTCGTCCTTCACCAACTGGGCGATGAACATGAGGATTCGAAATCCATCCCGGTAGGTGTTTAGTTTGCTTTCCGATCCTGCGGGACGCTCTCGGTACTGCGTCGGCAGCTCCGCGCATGGCATGCGCAGTCGCAGCGAGTGGATTGCCAATTCGGTTTCTGTCTCGAAGCCGCGCGAAATTGCCGGGAAAGTTTTGACGAAGCGGCGAGACAGAACTTTATAGCCCGACAGCATATCGTCGAATTGACGGCCGAAAAAAGCCTGGACCAACCGGCTCAAGGCCCAATTGCCGAAGCGGTGGCCTTTTCGATAGGCGTCTTCCGCCTCGGACTGGCGCAGACCATTCACGAAGTCGAGCCGATGTTCGACCATATAGTCGACCAGCTTGGGCGCTGCGCTCGCATCGTATGTGTTGTCGCCATCGATCATCACATAAATATCTGCTTCGATGTCGGAAAACATTCTGGAAACAACGAAACCTTTTCCCTGCCTGGTTTCGGATCGGACGATCGCGCCGGCAGCTCTGGCAGCGGCCGCGGTCTCATCTGTCGAGTTGTTATCGTAAACATAGATGGTTGCAGTGGGGAGTGTTCTCGAGAATGCCGAGACGACATCCGCAACGGTGGCCGCTTCGTTGAAGCAGGGCACGAGCACCGCAATTCTCGGGTGGTGATTGCTCATTGTTTCCTGCGTCGCTCCACTATTTCTACCATTCGTAGGTAGGCAATCCTCGCGTGTAAAGCGCAATTCCGCCACAGTTTGAAAAATTAGCGGGCGCGCGGGTGAGCTCTCACCTCCAGTGCGTGTCTGCCTCAGGGCTGACCGCAGGGATGGTCAAGCTGGAGCTGGGCGCAGTTTCAGGCCTGTGCCGTCCCCGGGCGAGGAAGTCCGACAGCTGAAGTAGTTCCGCTCCGAGCGTCATCCGCAATAGTTCAGCTCATCAACATCGGAGAATCCGGCATGACGTCTTTCGATGGTGCTTTGACGCGCCTGTGGCCCAATGGGAACCAGAAGATTTCCGGACTGCGCGCTGGAATCATCGCCGCGGCGCCGGAGGTGTTCGCGCACCATGGTATCACCACCCCTCTGCTGACCGCCCATGTGATGGCGCAGATTTCCCACGAATGCGGGGCCGGGCGCGATGTGGTCGAGAACCTCAACTACACCGCGGCCCGGATGATGCAGGTGTGGCCGTCGCGGTTTCCGACCCTGGCCAGCGCGCAGCCCTATGCGCATAATCCGAAGGCCCTGGCCAACAAGGTCTATAACGGCCGGATGGGCAATCGTGCCGGCTCCGACGACGGCTGGAATTTCCGCGGTCGCGGCGCGGTGCAGACCACCGGGCGCGAAGGCTATCAGCGCCTCGCCAAGGCCACCGGGCTCGACCTGGTCGACGATCCGGACCTCGTCAACGACCCGCGCCACTTCCTGCTGTGCGGCGTCGCCGATTTCATCAATTGCGGCTGCCTGCCTTTCGCCCTGGCCGACGACATCGTCGGCGTCACGCGCCGGCTGAATGGCGGCACGATCGGGCTCAAGCAGCGCCGCGTCTGGCTGGCGAAATGGCGGGCCGCGCTCGACGAGGTGCCGGACGTGACGTCGCCGCCGCTGGCGCCGGAGCTTCCGACGCCGGCACCGGGAGCATCGGCGTCGCCACCGTCGCGTCTGCAGACAATCATCGCCGCGCTGGTCGCGGCCTTCAAGAGGAGCTGACCATGGAATGGGGCGATCTGGCCAAACAAGTGATTCAACTCGGCGCGCCGCTGCTCGGCACCGCGCTCGGCGGGCCGCTCGGCGGCGCCGCGGGACAGATCCTGTCCGAGGTGGTCGGCGCCGCGGCGCCGACGCCGGCGGCGGTGCAGGCCAGCCTGCCGGCCGCCGAGCCGGATAAATTGGCCGAAGCCGAAGCGCGCTGGGCCGAGGCGATCCGAACCGAGGCCGAGACCCAGCGCACCGCGATCAGCGAGACCCAGACCACGATCCGCGCCGAGATCGCAAGCAACGATCCGGTGCAGCGCTGGTGGCGACCGGCCTATGCCTGGGAGTTGACGCTGGAATGCGCGGCGCTGTGGGGCGTCATGGTGCATGAATTCTGGACCGGCGACGTCGCCACCATCAACGCGCTGGTCGGCGCCACCGCGCTCTTGGTGAGCTATTGGGGCTTCCGATTCGGCGTGCTAGGCGTCTATATCAGCGGCCGCACCCGCGAAAAGGTCTGCGCCGCCACCGGTCAGGACAGCCCCGGCGTGATCGAGAAGCTGGTGAAGGCGGTCGTGAAGAAAAAGTAATCCATCGCGGCAGCGTCGTTCATCGGGCATTCACGCCCCGGCGGCTCAGCTTGCGATGAACCCGCGCCGATGCGCGAGCCTGCGGAGTTGATCTTGCGCCTTCTTGTCGTCGAGGATGATCCCGATCTCAATCGCCAGCTGACCACCGCGCTGACCGACGCCGGCTATGTGGTCGACCGCGCCTTCGACGGCGAGGAGGGGCACTTCCTCGGCGACACCGAACCCTATGACGCGGTGGTGCTCGATATCGGCCTGCCGAAGATGGACGGGATTTCGGTGCTGGAGGCGTGGCGACGCAATCAACGCGCGATGCCGGTGTTGATCCTGACCGCGCGCGACCGCTGGAGCGACAAGGTGCAGGGCTTCGACGCCGGCGCCGACGATTACGTCGCCAAGCCATTCCATCTCGAGGAAGTGCTGGCGCGGATCCGGGCGCTGCTGCGCCGCACCGCCGGTCATGCCCAATCCGAACTGACCTGCGGTCCGGTGGTGCTCGACACCCGCACCGGCCGGGTCAGCGTCGAGGGCAACCCGATCAAGATGACCTCGCACGAATATCGGCTGCTGGCCTATCTGATGCATCACGCCGGCCGGGTGGTGTCGCGCACCGAACTGGTCGAGCATCTCTACGACCAGGACTTCGATCGCGACAGCAACACCATCGAGGTGTTCGTCGGCCGCATCCGCCGCAAGCTCGGCGTCGACATCATCCAGACCGTGCGCGGGCTCGGCTATCTGCTGACCCCGCCGGTCGATGCGCAACAGGGCCGCGGCCATGAACCATAGGCCCGCCGCGGCTTGGGTTCACAAGCCGGCCTGATGGACGCGCCATCCGCCCAGGACGCCGCCAACCGCCGCGCCAGCTCGCTGGCGACGCGGCTGTTCCTGTCGGCGACCGCCTGGGTGGTGATCATCCTGGCGATTACCGGGATCGTGCTGTCGTCGGTATATCGCCAGGCCTCCGAGCGCGCCTTCGACCGCCGGCTCAATCTCTATCTGCGCACCATCGTGGCCGACGTCGCCACCCCTGATGCTCCATCCGACCAGTTCCAGTCGCTCGGCGAACCCTTGTTCGATCTGCCGCTGTCGGGCTGGTACTGGCAGATCGTCCGCACCGACACCGACAAGGTCGATCCGCGCGCGTCGCGGTCGCTGTGGGACCGCAAGCTGCCGAAACTCGCGGATCAGGGCGTCGGACTCAGCGCCGCCGGGGTGCGGCAGGGCTATGTCGACGGCCCCGAAGGCCAGACCCTGCGGATGGTCGAGCGGCCGGTCGATCTCGGCGCCGACGGCAAGTTCCGCATCACCGTGGCGGGCGACGCCACCGAGATTTTCGAGGAAACCCGCACCTTCGATTATTATCTCGCCGGCACCTTCATCGCGCTGTCGATCGGCCTGGTGCTGACCACGATCTTCCAGGTCCGCTTTGGCCTGGCGCCGCTGAAGCGGATTTCGGACTCGATCGCCGACATCCGCTCCGGCCGCGCCGAACGGCTGGTCGGCGAGTTCCCGGTGGAGATCGCGCCGCTGGCGCGCGAGACCAACGCGCTGATCGACGCCAATCACAAGATCGTCGAGCGCGCCCGCACCCATGTCGGCAATCTGGCGCATGCCATCAAGACGCCGCTGTCGGTGCTGGTCAACGAGGCCACCGCGCGCCCCGGCGATCCGTTCGCCGCCAAGGTGCTGGAGCAGACCGGGGTGATGCGCGACCAGGTCGCGCATCATCTGGAGCGGGCGCGGATCGCCGCGCGGGTCAGCATCATCGGCACCGTCACCGAGGTCGAGCCGGTGGTCGCCGCGTTGTGCCGCACGATGGAGAAGATCCATCGCGCCCGCGGCATCGCCATCGACATGCAGGTCGCCGCCGGGGTCAAGTTTCGCGGCGAACGCCAGGATCTCGAGGAGATGGTCGGCAATCTGGTCGACAATGCCTGCAAATGGGCCGATTCCCGGGTCGCCGTCGCGGTCGCGGTCAAGCGTGGTCCTGCCGCTGATCCGGCGCCGCTGCTGACGATCCAGGTCGACGATGACGGCCGCGGCCTATCGGCCGCCGAGCGCGCCGTGGTGGCGCGACGCGGCCAGCGGCTCGACGAAACCAAGCCGGGCTCCGGCCTCGGCCTGTCGATCGTCGTCGACCTCGCCGCACTCTATGGCGGTGAACTGACGCTGGCCGACGCCCCGATCGGCGGGCTGCGGGCGGAGCTGGTGCTGCCGGCGGTGTGAGGATCTGGTTCCGTCCGCACCGAAATCGAACTAGATTCATGCCATGAGCGGAGTCTGGGCGGCTCTCTCCGGCGGTTGAACCTTGAGGGCGTTGTTGTTGACGTTGCAATCGATGGCAAGTCGCGAAAAACTCATCGCATCAATTCTACAGAACTCGAAAAACGCTCGCTACGCTGACGCATGCAAGGTCGCTGAATGGCTTGGCTTCACCGCCAAGGGCCAAAAAGGCGACCACAATGCATTTGCGCGAGCGGGCGAACGTGAGTTGCTGAATTTCCAGAACCGCGACGGTTTGATAAAACCCCGGCCTTAGGTAGCAAATGCACCAAGGGGATTCTGGCCGATTTGCGCTGATTTTGCCACTCTGTCCGCATGACAGAGAACGGAAACCGCTACGCTATCCACGCCTTAAAGGATCGCCGCGCCACATTGGCCGGGGAGGTCGAGAAATTCAAGCAAGGCATCCCTGACCGGGAAAAGCAGCTATCCCACCTAGACGCGGCCCTATGGATTCTAGACCCGGATTACAGGGCCGATACAGTGCCTCCCAAGCGGCTGCGGAACGTCAAGCTGTTCGGCGGCGGGGAGTTGAACCGGCTCATTCTGGACGATCTGAGGCGGGCTGAGGGGCGGCCTATGTCGAATCAAGAGATTGCCCGCGCCATTGTCGAGGCGAAGGGGGGCGGCGGGGATTGCCTTCCGGCTTTAGCGCGGTGCGCGCGGGCGAACCTAACCCACCTGCTCAATAGGCGCGGAGCCGTTTGCAAGGCTGGTGACCGCGCCTCCGCTAAATGGGCGTTCGCCCCGAGCGCCAACACCTGACTCTCGGGAAACTGTCAGATCGCCCAAGATCACGCTGCAGATATCTCTGCGGCTTCAACAACAGCCATGGAAAGCAGATAGATCAGGTGCTTGTGCTGGAGCCCGCGCGCATGTTGCATCGCCAATTCAATATGCAAGAACAGCTTATCCATAGACGCGGTGGTTGCCATTGCCACCTCTCCTATAAGATTGCGGCCAGAAACATGCAATTGCCGGACTGTAACCAAGTCCGGCAATCGGTCCGCAGCGCTATGGCGACTATCGATCACCACCAGAGCTTGGCCATCCAATCGCAAATGGGATGACAAGAATTTTAAATACGTTCTCCTTTCGTGCTTATCGCTCTTGACAAAACAAAAATGCTCATTGTAAAACTAGCAAGTACCTTTTTGTTTTCTCGATTCGTCACTTTGCCTTTGGTGGGTCGTGCGTTTGTGCCACGGTTCGACGGCAACGTGAGTGAGATGGCAAAGTATCGACCAAAAACACCGGAATGGTTTGACACGCGAAAGGCTGCCCAAGCGGTGGCTTTTTTTGCGCTGAAACTCGGCACAAAAATTAACATACTCAAGGCGACTAAGCTTGTTTACCTGGCGGACCGCCTGAGTATCGAGCGGCGTGACCATGCGATCACGAACGACAGTTATGTTTCAATGCCGTTTGGGCCGGTAAATACGAATACCTATGATTACATGAACGGAAAAGGCTCCATTCGTCAGAACGAGTGGTCATCCTTCATATCAAATCGGGCGGGTTACGATCTTCCTTTAGCTAAAGGGGTAACGCTGGGATCTTTGGACGAGCTTAGCCGTTCTGACCTGAAAATTCTCGAAGATACATGGGAGCAGTTCAAGGATATCGATAAATATGAGTTGGCGGAATGGACCCACAGATTTTGCCCGGAGTGGCAAAATCCAGGTGAGTCCTCTATTCCAATTGAGTTCTCTACAATTTTTCGGAAGCTGAAAAAGTCAGACCCTGGAGAAATGGCAGAGGAAATAGCCGCAGAGAGAAAACTTAGATTGGATCTGCTGGCAGGGTAGTATGCATGGCCTACGTACCGTATAGGCGGGCTTCATTATTGATTCCGTTTCACAGTTCTCCGCATCTTTTCATCTTGTTGAACGATCCATGCAGGCAAGGTATGTGCTTGTCCGTAATGATCTCATCAATCAAGGAAAACAAACCTTACGACTCGGCTTGCGTACTGGAGCCGGGCGTCCATGAGTTTATCACCCTCAAAAGCTCTGTGGTTTATCGACAAGCTGAAACTCCCAACGCAAAGCACATCGGCAACATGGTGGATAAGAGATACTATGTTGCGAAAGCTGACGTGACTGATGGGCTTTTCCATAAGGTCGTTGCTGGTCTTTTTTCTTCGGACAATACACGCCCGCGTATTATCGCATATGCGACTGGCGTCGGCTTAGCGGCTTAGACCCCTCTGCCAATACCCCTTCCACTGCCGCGACACCCCGTGCGCCATCGCCAGCCCGACCACGCGATGCGCCAGCGCGCCGTTGTCAAGGCGACGGTCGCAGCCGAGAGAAGAACGACTCGGCTTGGTTGGTGTAGGCGTCGCCAGTGCAATAGGCCTGCGAATGGTTGATCCGGTGAACCTGCCAGCCGGCAACACATCTCAATGTGAGGCTTCGTCGGCGTGCATGACGGCCGACCGCTTCATGATCCGCTTGGCTATTTCGACGCCTTCGCCTTCCGTCTTGCGGACGAACGTCATGGTGCGACCCTTGCGCTGGCGGAGTGCGATGACGACGCGGCGCGTTCCGGTCTGGTGCTGAGCCAAGCGGCGGTCAACGCGGTTTGCAGCCTCATTGGCGGGGCGGATCGAACCGCTGTGATACATGCCGTCGATTTCAACGTCGCCGTCCAGCATCGCGTCCTTGGTTTCTGAGGCCATGGCCTCGCGCAGCTTATGCGAGAGCACGAAAGCCGTCTTGGGCTGGCAGTCGATATCGCGCGCGAGCTGCAACGCGCTGATGCCCTTGGCGCCGTTCACAATGATGCAGATCGCGGCCAGCAAGTCGACAAACGACATTTTGCGCGAGGCGAGAATGGTCCCGCTCGTAACCGAGAACTGGCGCAGGCAAGGCTTGCACTTGAACCGGCGGCGCGTGGTGATGCTGCAGGCGTCTAAGCCGCCGCAGAACGGGCAAACCGGAGCGCCATCCGTGGCAGGCCAGCGCAGCTTGCAGAACGTCTCGTAAGCCCCATTCTCGCCAGCGGCGTAAATCGCCTTTGAGCGAGAGGGTGCGGGCTTTTGCCGAGAGAAGGAAATGCCGTGCCATTGTCGCCATATCCGATGTGTCTACGCGGATATGATGATGTGGTACCACCCCATTTTCAATGATAAATACATCTTATATGATGATAAAATCATCAGATACGAGGTATTCCGTGCCGGACACTACAGATTGGGCCAAACGGGCCAAGGGGGTGCTAAAGGCTGAATTGAAGCGGCGGAACGTCGGCTACCGGGAACTTGCCGAAAAGCTGACGGCGATGGGCACACCTGAGACCGAGCGCAACATTGCCAACAAGATCAGTCGCGGCGGCTTCACGGCCGCTTTTCTTCTGCAGTGTCTAGAGGCGGTTGGTTGTCGATCTTTGACACTCCCGTCAGAGTGACGAATTTCCCGCCCATGCTAGCGAACGTCTCAACAAGGTTAGGCGGGATGATGAATGTACAATTCCATATCTGACCGCCGACCATCTGGACGTTATCTATTAATGTTGCATTTCGAATTATTGAGCGCTCTCTTGCTACTACAACGTCGCAGTCGATGAATCCTACATGGCTCAAGTTTACTCTTGACATGAACAAGTTTGCCGGACCAATCAATTCGCAATCAATAAATCTTTTACCTGTTATACTCTTGCTAATTGGGTGGGCGACATCGTCGATTCTCAATCGCTCTCTATGAAACTCCGGCGCGAGTGGGTTAGCTGAAGTTACTTGATCCTTCCATTTTTGAATCACTTCGGTGTTAGCCATGCGCAATTTAGCCTTTGCTCGCAACGATGACGCCAGAGCCAAAGCTACCCACACCGAAAGCGCAGAGACTAACCCGACGAACCCAACGCCAGCTGGCCCCCATACAGACACCCAATCTGTAATCTGAGATAGATAGGTCATGCCGCCACCCGCGACGAATGCGGCGGCAATTCGCTCCCAGTTGTTGCTGATGCGGTCGTAAGTCCAACTGCTGAGAGATACCCCTGGCTCAATCCGCAAAATACGTTCGTATAACGTGCGTCCCGCCATATTTTCCCCACCGCAAAAATTGGACGGAATATGCGGTCTGGCGGTTGCCCTGTCACCCGCAACAAGCGGGCGCCGCCATTGTGCAATGCGGAAGGTAGCTTAAAGCCACCAATTAGCTTGGTGCATTTGCTACCTAAGGCCGTAAAACCCTATCAGGTTCTGCAGTTGCAGCGGATGATCGACAAATATTGGAAGCCTGACGAGAGCGGGGAGGCCGGTTCGAGAACGGCGCAGAACGGTATCCAGCTCACGTGTTCTATCGTGACGAGGACGAGGGTTTCATCGCGCTTGCTCCGAACCTGCCGGGCTGCTCGGCATTCGGCGAAACTCAGGAACAGGCGGTCGCCGAGTCGAGGGATGCCATCGTGGCCTGGCAGCTTGCGGCGCGAAGCGCCCGGGAATCCGGTTCCCGAGCCATCACCGCCGCCCGTCGTTGCGGACAAGGCCGAATTCAACTCCCCATAGGCGCCGCCCTGTTCCCGCCCGATTTTTTCGGTCTGTTAACCTAAAGCATGATGTGTGATCTTCACTCTGCGCTGGGACAGCTACGGGACACTATGATCAAGCCATCGGCACTGCTTTTGATGTTAGGCGCATTGGCGCTGGCCGGCTGCGATCGCACCACCGGCCTTGCGACCGGCGTCGATTCCTTCGCCAGCAATCTTGGATCCGGTTTCGGGACCGGCTTCGGCCGGGCCGGGGATGGCGCTGCCGCAGCGGTCAATAATGCCGCGATGGGCGGGCTGATCGACGCCAAGATCGGGGCCTTGCTGGATGACGAGGACCGCCGGCTGGCGCTTCAGGCCGAACTCGCCGCGCTCGATACCGGCGCGTCCGGCGCTCCGGTGCCGTGGCGCAATCCGGCCTCGGGCCGGTTCGGCAACATCGTTCCGGGTCCGGCCTATGCCAAGCAGGGCGCGACCTGCCGCGGCTTTTCCCATACGGTGACCATCGAGGGCCGCCTCGAAATCGCCCGCGGCACCGCCTGCCGCAGCGACGACGGTCCCTGGACGGCGGCCGGCTAGCGCAACCGCGATCTTCCCAGGTTGGCCGAAAACCCAAGCGGAACCAGTCGTTTGCGGGAACAAGCTGAGGCTGTTTGGATCTCGGTCGCGATCATTTTAGCGCCGGCTTCAACCCCTTCTTAACACCGTCTCTGCTATCGATTGGGCTAACGCCGTGGCGTGGCAATCGCACAAGATGCGGCCGGCGCGCGGACAAAGCGTGCAGATTTGGGCGTATGAGCCAGACATCGATCGAGCGGCTGAGGGAGTACCTCGCGCAGCTTCCGCCTCAGTCAAAGGCGCTGCTGATGCGGGAGTTCGAGCGCGCGATCGAACGCGGCGAGGATCTGGCGGTCGCCAATTTTGTGCTCGGGGAACTGCGCAAGATCGTCCGCGGTTCCGAAGACGACGTTCCACCCCGCACCGACGACCCGGCGCGGCTCGCCTTCCGCGTGCTGGAACCGTTCCTGGTCGAGCAAGATCAGACGCCCCGGCCGGGCCAGATCCGGCGCGCCTCGCTGATGCCGATCTGGCAATGGCTGGTGCGCGACGGCATCCCGCAGCAGGTGGCTGAATTCGAAGCCGGGCTGGCCGGCTTGCGCGGCGCCAGCCGTTCAACCGAAATCCACAATCTGGTGCGTAAGTTGCAGGCCGCGGCCGCCGATGCGATCACCAAGATCGCCAATCCCGAACCCGGCGTGGACCGCCAGCGCGCGCTGTCGCGGGTCGGTTCGCCGGCCGTGGTCGAGGATCTGGTGCCGCTTGGCGCGGTGCTCAAGAACCGTGATGCGCTCGACACTTTCAACGGCAAGCTCAACAATAATCTGAGGGTGTTCGGCGAGTCCCAGGTCAATTCGACGATCGCGGCGCTGAACGTCCCGGCGCTGCAGACGCCGGTGCTGCTGCCGTTTGCGCTGTCGCTGGTCATGCAGAATTTGAGCTCGCCCTGGCAGATCATCCGGCTGGCGCTCAAGGTCGCCGGTTCCGACGACGAAATCAAAGTGGCCGCCACCCCCTATGGCGTCGCCGTGACGATGGCAATCCGCGACCTCGCCCAGGCCGCCGGCATGTTGCGCAGCGAAATCAAGCGCGGCCAATTCCTCAATGTCTCCGAGCACCTCAAGACCATCCATGACGGGGTGCGGGGGCTGCGCACCGAACTCGACCTGCGCAACGACTCGCCCTGGGGCAAGCAATTGTCGTCGATCCGGGTCGACATCTCGAATTCGCTCAAATCGGAGATCGAGAGCGTTCCCGGCCGGGTCCGGCGGCTGCTGCGGCAGCGTCCCGACAAGGACATCGCCACCGGGGCCAGGCTCGACCAGCTGGAAATCGACGAGGCCGTGGGGCTGATCGATTTCGTCGCGGTGTGCCGCAATTACGCCAGCGAATTGGCGATCAACGAGGTGACGCTGCGGACCTATTCGGACCTGCAGCAATATGTCGAGAAATCGACCGAATCCCTAGTGCAGTCGCTGCGCGGCGCCGATGCCAGGGTGAAGCCGTTCCGGCAGATGCAGGCGCAGACCGCGATCCGGTTCTGCGAATTGCTGTTCGGCCAGGATTATGCCTCGCTGATGAGCCGGGCGGCCGAGAGCGCGATGGTCGTGGTGGAGCGCAAGCCGGTCCGCGCCGGCGGATCGCGCCCTTGATTCATATCAAGATTTGATCGCCGTGGCGGTGTACGGCCATTGACAATGGCGGCTGCGTTCCGGCCATGTAACCGGGCCTGGGCGCCGCCCATTGATGCGCCTTGCGCCGACGTTGTCACCGGAATCTCTTTGAATGACGCTGTGGTTTGTGTTCGCGATGATGACGGCTGCTGCGGCCTTTGCCGTGCTGTGGCCACTGGCACGTGGCGGGCGTCGATCGCGCCAGGGCTCCGAGGCCAATGTCTATAAGGATCAGCTTGCCGAGATCGACCGTGACAGCGCCGCTGGCCTGATCGCGGCGCCCGAGGCCGCCGCGGCGCGGGTCGAAATCAGCCGTCGGCTGCTCGCGAGCGCCGATTCCGAACGTGCGCCGCCGACCTCGTCGCGCAAGGGATTGCGCCGCGCGGTGGCGGTGATCGCGCTGGTCGGACTGCCGGCGCTGGCGGTGGCGTTCTATCTTCCGCTCGGCTCGCCGCGACTTGATGACGCGCCGCTGGCGCAGCGGGCCCAGGCGCCGCCAACCTCGCAGCCGCTGGAAAATCTGGTTGAGCAGGTCGAGGCCCATCTGGAAAAGACCCCGACTGATGGCCGCGGCTGGGCGGTGCTGGCGCCGGTGCAGGCCAAACTCGGCCGGTTCGACGACGCGGTGCGGTCCTATCGCAACGCCATCACCTATGCGGGGGATACCGCGCAGCGCCGCGCCGATCTCGGCGAGATGATCACGATGGCGGCCGGCGGCGTGGTCACCGACGAGGCCAAGACCGAGTTCGAAAAGGCGCTGACGTTGAACGCCGACGAGGTCAAGTCGCATTATTTCCTGGGGCTTGCCGCCGAACAGGACGGCCGGCCCAAGGACGCCGCCACGATCTGGCGCGCCTTGCTGGAGAAGGCGCCGGCGGATGCGCCGTGGCGGCCGATGCTGCAGGCCGCCTTGGCCCGCGTCGGCGGCGTCGCGGTGCCGGCGCTGCCGGACGACAAGGTCGCCGCCGCCAAGGACATGACCCCGGCCGACCGCAACGCCATGATTCGCGGCATGGTCGACCGGCTGGCGAGCCGGCTGAAGCAGAATGGCGACGACGTCGAGGGATGGCTGCGGCTGGTCCGTGCCTATATGGTGCTGGGCGACGCCGACAAGGCCAAGGACGCGCGAACCCAGGCCCGCCAGGCGGTCGGCGGCAATGCTGACACATTGCGGCGGCTCAATGACGGGCTGAAGGATCTCGGGCTCGACGGCTGAGCCCCACTCAACACTGATAGGTTGGCATGACCAGGAAACAGCGACGGTTGACGATGATCGGAGGCGCGGGTCTCGTGCTCGCAATCGCGGCGGCGCTGGTGCTGAACGCGATGCGCGACTCGATCGTGTTCTTCTCGACCCCGACGATGGCGGCGGAAAAACATATCGGCCCCGGCAAGCGGTTTCGGCTCGGCGGCGTGGTCGAGCAGGGCTCGGTGCAGCGCGGCGCCGATCTGGCGGTGGCGTTCAAAGTGTCCGATGGCGGCGCCACTCTGCCGGTGAAATTCAAGGGCATCCTGCCCGATCTGTTCCGCGAGGGGCAGGGCGTGATCGCCGAGGGCGCGCTGGATTCCGCCGGCGTGTTCGAGGCCGACACCGTGCTGGCCAAGCATGACGAAAAATACATGCCCAAGGACGTCGCCGACGCGCTGAAGAAGCAGGGCCACTGGAAAGACGACTACGCCGACAAGCCGGGCGCGCCGCCGGCCGGGCAGACCGCCGACGCGGCACCCCAGGGGGCGGTGCGATGATCGCCGAGGCCGGCCATTACGCGCTGGTGCTGGCGCTTTGTCTGGCGCTGATCCAGGGCACGGTGCCGATCATCGGCGCGCGGCTGAATGACGGCGGGCTGATGAATGTGGCGCGCTCCACCGCGCTGGCGCAGCTGGCCTTCGCGGGCGGCTCTTTCCTGGCGCTGGTGTGGCTGCACGTCAGTTCGGATTTCTCGGTGGTCAATGTCTACGAGAATTCGCATTCGATGAAGCCGCTGCTCTACAAGATCACCGGCGTTTGGGGCAATCATGAAGGCTCGATGCTGCTGTGGGTCTCGATCCTGGCGCTGTTCGGCGGCATGGTGGCGGCGTTCGGCAACAATCTGCCGCTGAGCCTGCGCGCCCATGTGCTGGCGGTGCAGGCCTGGATCGCCACCGCGTTCTATCTGTTCATCCTGCTGACCTCGAATCCGTTCCTGCGCATCGCCAATCCGCCGATGGAGGGCCGCGACCTCAACCCGGTGCTGCAGGATATCGGCCTCGCGATCCATCCGCCGATGCTCTATCTCGGCTATGTCGGCTTCTCGATCTCGTTCGCCTTCGCCATCGCCGCGCTGCTCGAGGGCCGCGTCGACGCGGCCTGGGCGCGCTGGGTGCGGCCGTGGACGCTGATGGCGTGGATCTTCCTGACGCTCGGCATCGCGATGGGCTCGTATTGGGCTTATTACGAACTCGGCTGGGGTGGCTGGTGGTTCTGGGATCCGGTCGAGAACGCCTCGCTGATGCCGTGGCTGGCGGGCACCGCGCTGCTGCATTCGGCGGTGGTGATGGAGAAGCGCAACGCGCTCAAGGTCTGGACCATCCTGCTGGCGATCCTGACCTTCTCGCTGTCGCTGCTCGGCACCTTCCTGGTGCGCTCCGGCGTCTTGACCTCGGTCCATGCCTTCGCCACCGATCCGACCCGCGGCATCTTCATCCTGCTGATCCTGTGCATCTTCATCGGCGGCAGCCTGTCGCTGTTCGCCTCGCGGGCCTCGGCGCTGAAGCAGGGTGGGCTGTTCGCGCCGATCTCGCGCGAGGGCGCGCTGGTGCTGAACAATCTGTTCCTCACCACCGCTTGCGCCACGGTGTTCGTCGGCACGCTGTATCCGCTGGCTCTCGAAGTGCTCACCGGCGACAAGATCTCGGTCGGCGCGCCGTTCTTCAACCTGACCTTCGGCCCCTTGTTCGTGCCGCTGCTGCTGGCGGTGCCGTTCGGGCCGATGCTGGCGTGGAAGCGCGGCGATCTGGCCGGCGCGGCGCAGCGCCTGCTCGCCGCCGGAATCACCGCCTTGCTGGCGATCGCGATGGTGTGGGCCTGGACCACGGGCGGCGCGGTGCTGGCGCCGCTGGCGATCGGGCTCGCGGTATTCGTGATCTTCGGCGCGCTCAGCGATATCGGCGAACGGATCGGCCTGTTCCGCAACCGCTTTCCGGTGGCGATGCGGCGCGCCTGGGGCCTGCCGCGCTCGACCTGGGGCACCATGTTCGCCCATGCCGGCGTCGGCGTGGCGCTGATCGGCATCGTCTGCGAGACCACCTGGAACAGCGAATACATCGCCACGATGAAGCCCGGCGATGTCGCGCCGATCGCCGGCTATGTGATGAAGCTCGAGGGCACCTCGCAGCGGCAGGGGCCGAATTTCCGCGAGGTGATCGCCCGCTTCGACGTCAGCCTCAATGGCAAGCAGATCGCCACGATGACGCCGTCGAAGCGCAGCTTCACCACCCGCGGCTCGTCGACCACCGAGGCGGCGCTGCTGACGCGCGGTGTCAGCCAGCTCTACGTCTCGCTCGGCGAAACCGCCGTCGATGGCGCCACCGCGGTGCGGATCTATCACAAGCCGATGGTGCTGCTGATCTGGTTCGGCCCGCTGTTGATGGCGCTGGGCGGCTTGCTGTCGCTGTCCGACCGCCGCCTGCGGGTCGGCGCGCCGAAGCCGGCAAAGCCGTCGCGGGTGTTGCAGGCGGCGGAGTAGGGCGCGCTCAGCGCCGGCTGCGCTTGGCCTCGTCCTGCTTGGATTTGGCGCTGCGCGGCGGATTGCTTGCCGGGTCCGACGCTGCGGTGGTCGTCAGCAAGTCCAGCGGCACGTCCAGACATGCCGCGATTTTGCGGTGTAACTCGAACGGGCCTTTGCGCTTGCCGGTCTCCAGGTCGGACAGATAGTTTTGTGTGATCTGAACGCTCTCGGCTGCGGCAAGTTCAGCCTGAGTCATGCCGCGAAATTGCCGCAACACCCGGATCGGATTCTCTCCCTCGGCCAGCCGCCGCACGATCGCGAATGGAATAAGCGGCGCACCAGCGGCGACGTCCTTCATGCCCTTATCAAGCAGACGGACGCTCGCGGCATCTTCCATTGCTTCTTGCTCAATGGCCTTGAGACGCTCATATTCGGCGCGCGGCAAAATGACGATTTTGCCTTCCGGAGTGTCTTTGAATTGCACCTTCATCTCAGAAGCCTATTCGTATATGTCACGCCGATGTCCAACGCCGACAACAATGATGGTCGTAGCCTCGCGATAGAAAAGGATGCGGTAATCGCCCACCCGAAGGCGAAACCTGTCCTGCCCTTGCAGTTTCTTGATGTCGCCTTGACCGGTATCTGCAAAGTCACTCAGCTTGGCGTCGAGGCGCTCGCGCGCTTGCGGCGTCAATTTCAACCATTGCCGCAGAGCGGCAGGGGTGAACACGATATCGGCCATCCGAAAAAATATCGCATAATGCGATATTTTGGTCAAGGCCGTTCGCCGGGTTTGGCCCTCATGCTGGTGGCATGGTTCGTCGTGCTCGCCGCACCCGCATTTGCGGTGCAGCCCGACGAACTCATGGCCAATCCGGCGGAGGAGGCGCGGGCGCGCAATCTGTCGCAGGAATTGCGCTGCATGGTGTGCCAGAACCAGTCGATCGACGATTCCAACGCGCCGCTGGCGCGGGATCTGCGGCTGCTGGTGCGTGAGCGCATCGCCAATGGCGACAGCGACAAGCAGGTGATCGATTTTCTGGTGGCGCGTTACGGCGAGTTCGTGCTGCTCAAGCCGCGATTCGAGACCCATACGCTGCTGTTGTGGCTGCTGCCGCCGCTGGTACTGATCGGTGGCGCGGCGGCGCTGTGGGCGAACAACCGTCGGCGCTCCAGGGGCGGGTCGAATGGCGAAGCCGCCACGACGCTGACCGCCGAGGAGGAAGCCCGGATCGAGCGGCTGCTCGGCGCCGATTCCGCGCCGGACAAGCCGGCCTGAGCGCTCGGACCCGGCCGCTATCCGCCGGCCGAATCGTCGGGCCGCCGCTCGGGCTAATCGATCGGCTCCGGCCGGGCAGCGTCGTCGCGCAGCAGATCTTGCAGATGCCGCACCAGCAGATAGCCGCGCTCGATCGCCAGATCGATATTGTCCAGAATCTCGGCCTGCATGGTCGGTGTGACGCCGCGATGCAGGAGGCTGGAGGAGCTGCTCAGCACCATCAGCACATTGTTGAAGTCGTGAACGATATCGCCGACGTGTTGGTTGACGAGGCCGACATCCTTGGCCTGTTCGGCGCGCGCGGTGGCCTGCGCGAGCCGCTGCGACTCCGTCTCCAGTCGGCGCGTCACCCCATCCAGCGCCGCCTCGGCGGCGCTCACGGAATTCTGCAGGTCGGTTTCGCGTAGTTTGTAGCAGGTGACGTCGCGCGACTGCACGAGGATCTGTGACAGATTGCCGGAAGCATCGGCCACCGGGCCGATGGTCAGGTCGAACCAGCGCAGCTGCCCCTTCAGGGTCTGACACCGCGCGGTGAAGCGCGTCGTCAATCGCGCATGCGCGCGCTGGATCGCCTGCACGGCTTCGCCGCGCATGTCGGTAGGCCACAGATCCTGCCAGTTCAGGCCGGCGAGCTCGGCGTCCGAGGTGACCTCCATGGCCGCGCGCCAGGCCGGATTGGCGTGTTGAATGACGCCGACCGGGTCGAGCGTGGCCATGGCGTCGCTGCTGGAATACATGAAGGTCGCCACCAGCGAGGCCGGGATGGTGAGATGGCGCTGGCTGTCGCCAATGCTCTGACGATGTGTGCTGGACATGTCCACCCCTGCGCGTGATTTTGCTCGCAATCTGGCTTGCCCGGGCAGGTCGGGGCTTGATCCAGATCATGCGCCGCGGCTGGTACGAGGTGTGCGAAATTGCACATCGCAGCATGGAAGGCCTAGGTTGAGCGGCAGAGGGAACGCTGGTGCCCGGCTTGATGCGCGCGTGATATTCAGGTTGGCCGGTGCTCGTGGCTTGCCGCGTGTCGTCGTTCGATTGCTAACAACTTGCTTGGATTGCTCGACGTGATCCATAGTTCGTAGTTGCACGAGGCTACGGGAGACATGGCTTAACGGAATTTTGGTGAAACAATGAAAACAATCATCTTCGCGAAGATGCAGCGGCACAATCTGGTCCAGCCTGTCGCCTTGATGCGATTTCTCGGAATTGATCCACAGAGGCTCCTAGGAAAGACACGATCGGATGAACAATATTTTCGGCATCGCCGAAGGTCGTGCTGCTCTGGCTCGGATGGCGTCGTTGAAGCGGTCGAAGGCGATCATCGAACTCAAGCTTGATGGCACGATTATCACCGCGAACGATAATTTTCTCGGCCTGCTCGGCTATGAGCTGACCGACATCCAGGGCAAGAACCACCGCATGTTCGTGGTCCCTGAGCTGCGGGACAGCGCCGGCTATCGCGAGTTTTGGGCGGCGCTCAATCGCGGCGAATACCAGTCCGGCGAGTTCAGACGTATCACCAGATCGGGCAAGGAGATCTGGATCCAGGCGTCCTACAATCCGGTACTCGACGCCGCAGGCAAGCCGGTCAGCGTCATCAAATTCGCGACTGACATCACCGAGCTGAAAATCAAGAGCCTCGCCGATGCCGGCAAGATTGCCGCGTTGAACCGATCGCAGGCGGTGATCGAATTCGAGCTCGACGGTTCGATTGTCACTGCCAACCACAATTTTCTCGCGACGATGGGCTATACGCTGCGCGAGATCGAGGGCAAGCACCACAGCATGTTCGTCGGCGCAGACGCCGCCAGCCCGGCCTATCGCGAATTCTGGGCTAGTCTGAACCGCGGCGAATACCAGGCCGGGACATTCAAGCGGCTCGGCAAGGGCGGCAAGGAGATCTGGATCCAGGCGTCCTACAATCCAGTGCTGGACCAGTCCGGCAAACCGTTCAGGGTGGTGAAATTTGCCACTGACATTACCGCTCAGAGCCTCAAGGCCGCCGACGCCAACGGCCAGCTCGCCGCGATACAGAAATCACAGGCGGTGATCGAATTCAGCCTTGACGGAATCGTGCTGACCGCCAACCAGAAATTCTGCGACACGATGGGCTACGCGCTGAGCGAAATCCAGAACAAACATCACAGCATGTTCATCGAACCCGCGGATCGCGCGAAGCCGGCCTATGCGGAGTTTTGGAATAATCTGAAGGCCGGACTATATCAATCGGGTGAATTCAAGCGTCTCGGCAAGGGCGGCCGCGAGATCTGGATTCAGGCGTCCTATAACCCGATCCTCGATCTCGATGGTCATCCGTTCAAAGTGGTGAAATTCGCCGCCGACGTCACGGCCGAAGCGGTCGGTCGCAAGAAGGCGGAGAATGCCCGGGGCTTCATCGAATCTGTCGCCGCCGGCAGCGAGGAAATGAGTTCGTCGATCTGCGAGATTGCCCAGACCATGGAAAAATCCCGGCAAAGCGCCGGCGCTGCGGTGTCCCAGGTCGAGTCCGCCGAACTGCAGGCCAAGCGCCTCACCGACGCCGCCAGTTCGATGGGCGGCATTGTTGAATTGATCGGCCACATCACCGGACAGATCAATCTGCTGGCGCTCAACGCCACCATCGAATCGGCCCGGGCCGGAGAGGCCGGCCGGGGCTTCGCGGTGGTCGCCTCCGAGGTCAAAAACCTGGCAACCCAGGCCAAGACCGCGACCGACAAGATCAATTCCGAAATCGGATTGCTCAATGGGATTTCGGAAGACGTCGTGGCGGCGCTGCTGTCGATCCGGGCGGCGATCGCCGGCGTCGGCGAATTCGTGAACACGACCGCGGCCGCGGTGGAAGAACAGAGCGTGGTCACCGCCGAGATGTCGGCGAATATGCAACGCGCCGCGACCGAGCTGATCCCCTGATCGGTCGCGCCGACGGACCGCCCGGCCTATGCGGCTTAGAGCATGATCCCGAAAGTGGATCCCGGTTTTCGGAAAAGATCATGCTCAAACAAACAAGCTAGAGCGGGATGACGATTCGAAGATTAAGTCATCCTGCTCTAGTGTCCGCTATGGATCGGCGGACTTCGCCGCGTTGGCCGAGCTGCCCCGGTGCAGCAAGGCCACGCGGTTGAGCTGATAACTTCGCCGCTCAGAACGGCGTGATTTCCTGCGGCAGCGGCTGGCCGGCCTTGTGCATCGCGATCCATTTGTGCAGTTCGGCGACGTGGCCGCTTTCTTCGGCGACGAACTCCTTGGCCAGCGCCCGGATTTCCGGATCGGTGGTGGTGTCGAGCACGTTCTTGTACCACTCATAGGCGCCGGTCTCGGCTTCCAGCGCGATTTCCAGCGCCAGATCGCGGCCGATGAATGGATCGGTGCCCCAGATCGCTGCGGTCTCCGGGCTTTCCAGCCCGGGCCAGCTGAAATCGTCGGGCTTCAGCTCCGGAATTTCGCGAAAGCCGGCGCGGGCCTGGGCGTCGGCCTGGTGCATCCGCGAATAGTCCGACAATTGCCGAAACAATTTCGAGACTTCGCGATTGCCGCAGGATTCCATCGCGTCGGCCAATTGACCGAACCGCAACGCGGCTTCCTGTTCGAGCTTGATCGAGTGGGCGAGAAACTCTTCGACCGTATCCATCATTCCATGTCCTTCGCTGTTCGGCCGCCGGCATCCTGCCGGCGGCGCTGTCCGCTTGTGATGTGTCCGGTTGCGATCAGGCGTTTTCGGTCGCCTTGGCGTTCTTCACGGCCCATTCTTCCTGGGTGATCCAGGCTTCCAGAATCTTGACGTGCTCGGCCTCTTCCTTGACGAATTCCTTGGCGGCCGCGGCGATCTCGGGGTCCTTCGCGGTGGCTTCGACTGCGCTATAGAATTCGAAGCCACGGCGCTCGCCCTGTAGCGCCACCTTCAGCCCGCCGAGCCGCGACATCGACGGATCGGCCGCCCAGACGGCGGTGGATTCCGGCGTGGCGTGGTCGGGCCAGGCGTAGTCCGGCGGCACGTTCTTGCTCAGATCGATCGTACCGGCGCGCGCTTTCACTTCGGCCAGATGCAGCCGCGAGAAGTCGGCGAGCTGGGTGAACAGCTTGGTCACCTCATCATTGCCGACCTTTGCCATTGCGGCTGCGAGAGCGTCGTAGTTTTCCGCGGCGTCCTGTTCGACCTTGGCGGCGTAGCCGTAGAATTCCGCCAGCGAGCTGATCTCGGTGCCGCCCTTGTAGCGCTTGGCGGCGGTGGAGATGTGCGGGCGCTGCACCGGCAGGGTCTGGTCGCCCTCAAAGCTGACAAGAATATCCTCATTGCGCACGAAGCACTGGCACGCCAGCCGATAGCGCGGCGGCATGTCGTTGACTTCGGCGTTCTGGATCTCTTCCTTGGTGATCTTGCCGAGCTGCTTCAGCATCTCTTTTTCTTTTTCGGTCAACGCGACCGCGTATTTGGCGTGCGGATTGAAATGCTCGACCTGCACCAGGCAGGAGCCGCATTCGCCGTCCTGGCAATCGAACGGAATCGGAATCTTGTGCGCCTTGGCGACCGCCAGAATGGTGCCGCGATCTCCGGCGACGGCATAAACCGTGACGTCTTTCGCCATGACGGGTGATGAAAAGGTAATATTAGCCACGAGGAGTCTCCTGTTTCCTAGACGAACCCAATCGACGCGCCCCGGCGTCTCTGGCTGCCGCTTGGCAAGAAGCAGGCCACAGGGAAAATGCTTGGAAATCAGGTTGTTGGGTGCGCAGGGAGGCGCGGGGCGCCGACAACGGGATCGGATTCCCGACATCCGTGTAAGGTCGGCGACAATGGTCGGCCGCGCCCCCCGCCGCGCCGCGACGACAAATTCCGTCAATATTACAAATCTTTAATTCCCCAGCCAGCGCACCGTAAGGCGGCGTCCCCCATCTTCAGGCCTACAAGGTGCTCGCCCCCGCACCGCCGATTCACTGGCTCTGGAGACCAAACGCATGACCGACCGCCCGATTGATTTGAACTCGCTACCATCCGCCAAGCCCGTCCGTCGCTCGCTGTTCTCCGCGCGCAAATTCGCCCTGATGGCGTCGGTGGTGGCCGGCCTCGGCGTCGCCGGCTATGGCCTCAGCCCGACCCCGCATTCCTTCGACAATGTGTTTTCGACGCCGGCGCATGCGCAGGTCGACAAGCAGGTCAAGCAGGTTGAGCACCCGATCGGCTTTGCCGACATCGTCGAGAAGGTGAAGCCGTCGGTGATTTCGGTCAAGGTCAACATCGCCGAGAAGGTCGCCAGCAATGACGACAATGACGAGTCGCCGTTCCAGCCCGGCTCGCCGATGGAGCGCTTCTTCAAGCGCTTCGGCGGTCTGGACGGGATGCCCCCGGGCATGCACGGCCGTCGCCACGGCCATGGCGCGGTGACCGGGCAGGGCTCCGGCTTCTTCATCTCGTCGGACGGCTATGCGGTGACCAACAATCATGTGGTCGACGGCGCCGACAAGGTCGAGGTCACAACTGACGACGGCAAGACCTACAAGGCCAAGGTGATCGGCACCGACCCGCGCACCGATCTGGCGCTGATCAAGGTCGAGGGCGGCTCCGACTTCCCGTTCGCCAAGCTGGCCGAAACCAAGCCGCGGATCGGCGATTGGGTGCTGGCGGTCGGCAATCCGTTCGGCCTCGGCGGCACCGTCACCGCCGGCATCGTCTCGGCCTCCGGTCGCGACATCGGCAACGGCCCCTATGATGATTTCATCCAGATCGACGCGCCGGTGAACAAGGGCAATTCCGGCGGCCCGGCCTTCAACACCGAAGGCGAAGTGATGGGCGTCAACACCGCGATCTATTCGCCCTCTGGCGGCAGCGTCGGCATCGCCTTCTCGATCCCGGCCAATACGGTCAAGACCGTGATCACCCAGCTCAAGGAGAAGGGATCGGTCAGCCGCGGCTGGATCGGCGTGCAGATTCAGCCGGTGACCAAGGATATCGCCGACAGCCTCGGGCTGAAGCAGGCCGAAGGCGCGCTGGTGGCCGAGCCGCAGCAGGGCGGTCCGGCGTCCAAGGCCGGGATCGAATCCGGCGACGTCATCACCGCGGTCAACGGCACCCCGGTCAAGGACGCTCGCGAGCTGGCGCGCACCATCGGTGGCTTCGCGCCGGGCAATTCGGTCAAGCTCACGATCTTCCACAAGGGGCAGGACAAGACCGTCAGCCTCACGCTCGGCAAATTGCCGAACACGATCGAGGCCAAGGCCGGCAACGACAACAATGATCGCGGCCAGTCCGACAGCCGTGGCAGCGACGTGGCGAAACTCGGCCTGACCGTGGCTCCGGCCGGTTCGGTTGCTGGCGCCGGCAAGGAGGGCGTCGTGGTCACCGATGTCGACCCGAAGAGTGCCGCGGCCGATCGCGGCGTCAAGGAAGGCGACGTGATTCTCGAAGTCGGCGGCAAGAACGTCAGCAATGCCGACGATATTCGCGATGCGATCAAGTCAGCGCGCAACGACGACAAGAACAGCGTGCTGATCCGGGTGCGCAGCGGCGGTTCGTCGCGCTTCATCGCGGTTCCGGTCGGCCGAGGCTGATCGCCCAATTGGAAAGTGCCGTCGGCATATCGCCCCCAGCCGATGGCGCCTTCCAGGGGACGAGTGAAAACTCGTCCCCATCTCTACCTTCCGGCAGGAGCAAGCCCCCCTCCGCCGAAAGGTTCGGCGGGCGGTGAAGTTTCCCCCAGCTTCACCGCCCGTTTCATGTCGATCAGGGAGCGCGCCGATCGCCTTGCATGGCGAGGGAAGGCAAGCCATGGTGACCATACCCCAACAGACCTCGAGCGAATCCGACACCAATATGCGCCTGCTGATCATCGAGGACGACCGCGAATCCGCCGATTATCTGGTCAAGGCGTTTCGCGAGGTCGGTCATGTCGCTGATCTCGCCGGCGACGGCGAGGAGGGCCTGGCGCTGGCCGATTCCGGCGATTACGACGTGCTGGTGATCGACCGCATGCTGCCCAAGCGCGACGGCTTGAGCGTGATCGGCACGCTGCGCGAAAACGGCAACCGCACCCCGGCGCTGATCCTCTCGGCGCTCGGCCAGGTCGACGACCGCATCAAGGGCCTGCGCGCCGGCGGCGACGATTATCTGCCAAAACCCTATGCCTTCGCCGAACTGCTGGCGCGGGTCGAGGTGCTGTCACGCCGCCATGGCGGCCCGGCCGAGGAGACCAGCTACCGCGTTGGCGATCTCGAACTCGACCGCCTGTCGCATCGCGTCACCCGCGGCACCGAGGAGCTGACGCTGCAGCCGCGCGAATTCCGTCTGCTCGAATATCTGATGAAGCATGCCGGCCAGGTCGTCACCCGCACCATGCTCTTGGAAAACGTCTGGGACTATCATTTCGACCCGCAGACCAACGTCATCGACGTCCACATCTCGCGCCTGCGCAGCAAGATCGACAAGGGATTTGAGCGTCCGCTGCTGCATACGATCCGGGGCGCGGGGTATATGGTGCGGGACGGGGTGAAGTAGGGGGGAGTCAATTTTAGCTTTGAGCCGAAATAAGCCCAAGGTTTCGGGAAGTCGTTAACGTTTCAGTTGCCCAAAGCGAGCATTATATATATTGACCCGTGAAGGTTGTTAGGGGAACTTCATGGGGAAAGAGGTGTTGCCTGATCCGGGACAGTGGGTCTCGGCGGTCGAACGGATTGGAATTGGAAATACGGTCCTACTCATTCTGGCACTCGGACTGGGAGTGTCGTTCGTATTTCGGGGGCCAGCTTACATTCGGGCATTCAACGAAGTGCTCGCAACAATTCTAAAGTATCAAAAAGAAAAGAAACGTATTCCGAACAAGGTGGAGAACAAGCAACAGAATTTGAATGCTGCTTTGGATGCTCGTAAGAGGAATGGACGTGGAGGGTCGACATGAGCATGGCAATCGTCGGTATTTTTTCCTGTATGTTGATAGTTCTCGGGGCGTACTACGCTTTTGCTAAGTCTGAGCTGTATCGTCTCGCTCGATATGAATATTGGTCAGATCGATTCTATTCATCTGCGAAGCCACTTGTTGCGAATTCCGACACCCCTTCCAATATAATTTCCCTGATTGAAGGGCTGAATGTTCTCATAGCTCAAAAAGACGCGCCTATTGGTATTATTAGCGTCTTTAAGCGGAAGCTTCAGAACAAGCGGCCGGCCAGATCCAGTCAGGTAGTAGATGAGAAATTTGCGGCTTTCTTCAAAACGTATCCAGATCTGGTTCGTCACGCAGCTATTGCTTCGCACGCGGGCTTGCTTGCTGCTAGCTATGTGAGTTGGGTCGCCGGCGCTCAAGCGCGTGCTATTCTCGCGGATGTATTCTCTGAAATGGAATTTGAGGAACGGGATATCGGCGATGCGGCTGACGTTCGTGAAATTCAGGCAGTGCATCGTGGACCACGTCTCGTGCCGCTAATCATCCGTCGATAGTGGCAGTCGGATTCCAAAGTTCGCCTGCATGCTCTGTGCGTCCAATTGAAAAAGTCCAGATTTGGACTATATCTGCTTCTGACGCAGGAGCAGCCCATGCTGAATCACCCCGAAACCGATCCCTCGAAGGCCGGGCACGCCGCCCAGCTTCTCGACCCCGCGCGCTTTGCGCCGGCCAACCGTCGACGGCTCAGCGCGCCGGCGTTGCGGACGTTTTTGGCGATTGCGGATCTGTGGGGGCTGAGCGAGCAGCAGCGGCTGCTGGTGCTGGGTTTTCCGTCGCGCTCGACCTATCACAATTGGTGCAAGCAGGCCCGCGAGCATGGCGCGTTCACGCTGGATGTCGACGTGCTGACCCGGATCTCCGCGGTGCTGGGGATTCATCAGGCGCTGGGCACGCTGTTCGCCGACGAGCGGCAGGGCGTGGACTGGCTGCGCGGCCCGCATCAGGCGCTGGTGTTCGGCGGCCGGCCGCCGCTGGAGCTGGTCACCAGCGGATCGCAGGACGGGCTGCTGACGGTGCGGCGGTTTCTCGACGGCGCGCGCGG
This sequence comes from Rhodopseudomonas sp. BAL398, assembly GCF_033001325.1. Lineage (NCBI taxonomy): Bacteria > Pseudomonadati > Pseudomonadota > Alphaproteobacteria > Hyphomicrobiales > Nitrobacteraceae > Rhodopseudomonas > Rhodopseudomonas sp. BAL398. The sequence continues at coordinate 2,219,762 of NZ_CP133111.1, read as the reverse complement.
CGGCGTCTACATGGCGCCCAACAGCATCGATGACGCCTTCACCCCCTATGACGATGCGGACATCGTGATCCGGTGACCGATCGCTACGCCGCCGCGCCAGCTCCGTCGCATCGGCTGATCCCCTCGCGCTTTCCGCCGATCGGGTTGTTCGACAGCGTGGCGACCGCCGCCGATCTCGCCGCGGTGATGGAGCTGGTCGGCTGGACCAATGATCGGCTGGTGGCCGAGCGCATCCATCGGCTGCCGCAGAGCGAATGGGTCTATGGCGTGGCCAATGCCAGCATCGTCATGGCGGCGTTTCTCCACGTCGCGCCCGGCGGGATGCGGTTCAACGGGCCGGAGCTTGGCGCCTGGTATGCGGCCGACGCGCTGCCGACCGCCGCGGCTGAGGTCGGCCATCATCTGCGCCGCGAAACGGTGGCGCGCGGTGTCGCGACCATGCGCCGGACCTTTCGGGCTTACAGCGCGACGCTGCGCGGCGATTATCTCGACATTCGCGGAGAGCGGGATCGGCTTCCCGAGATCTATGCCAGCAACCGCTACGCCGCCGCGCAGCTTTTCGGCGAGCGCGTGCGCGCCTCGGGCGGCGCGGGGCTGATCTACGACAGCCTGCGGCGTCGCGGCGGCGTCGGCATCGTCGCGCATCGGCCACGCAATATTGTCGACATTGTCCAGACCGATCATTTCGAAATCACCGTCATGGCCACGTCGCGCCGGATCGACGTGCGCAAACTTCGGGTTGAGCCCAATTGACCAAGTCTGCGCGCCGCAACCTGACCGATTTGTCACTTCTGGCCGCGCCGCGCAGCGCGTATGATTGATCATGATGACATTATCAGAGCGCCTGCCGCCTTCCGCCAGACTGCTGCCGTGACCGCCTTCGGGAAACTGTTTCGCACCACCGCGTTTCGGCTGACGCTGGTCTATCTATTCCTGTTCGCGCTGTTCGCCGCGTCGCTCCTGGCCTATTTCGCCTGGAATACGCATCGGCTGATCACCGATCAGATCACCACCACGGTCAATGCCGAGATCGGCGAGATCGACGATATTTTCGGCCGCCGCGGTCTGCGCGGACTGGTGTTCACCATCGAGAACCGCGCGCTGCGGCCGGGCGCCAATCTGTATCTGGTCACCACGCCGGCCGGGCAGGCGGTGGCCGGCAATGTCGGCGCGCTGGCGCCCGGCGTGATGGCGCGCACCGGCTGGTCGGAGACCGTGTATCAGCGGCTCGACGATGAAGGGAAGCCGGATCATCGGGCGCTGGTGCGGGTCTCCGAACTCAGCAATGGCTTCCGGCTGCTGATCGGCCGCGATCTCGCCGAGCGGCGGCGGCTGTTCGGCGTGGTCGCCAATGCGGCGCGCTGGTCGGTGCTGATCGTGATCGTGCTCGGGCTCGGCGGCGGCATCTTCGTCGCCCGTCGCGTGCTGCGGCGGATCGATGCCATGACCGGCACCACGCGGCGGATCATGGCCGGCGATCTGTCGGGCCGGCTGCCGGTCGGGCGCAGCGGCGACGAACTCGATCGCCTCGCGGAAAATCTCAACGCCATGCTGGAGCGGATCGAGGCGCTGATGACGGGGCTGAAGGAAGTCTCCGACAACATCGCCCATGATCTGAAGACGCCGTTGACGCGGCTGCGCAACCGCGCCGAGGAGGCCTTGGCGCAGTCCCACGACGAGGCCGAGTATCGCGCGGCGCTGGAGCGTACCATCGATGAATCCGACGGGCTGATCCGCACCTTCAACGCGCTGCTGATGATCGCGCGCGCGGAATCCGGACAGGCGCGCGACAACATGGTGGATTTCGACGCCGCCGACATCGCCAATGGCATCCACGAATTGTACGAGCCGCTGGCCGAGGACAATGGCCTGACCCTGCAGGTCGAGGCCGAGCCGGCGCTGCTGCATGGCAATCGCGAATTGATCAGCCAGGCGCTGGCCAATCTGGTGGAGAACGCCATCAAATACGGCCAGCGACAAATCGCCGCGCAACCGCTTGAGGCCGACGCCGCGCCTGACGCTATGCCTGATACTGTGCCTGACGCCGTGCCTGCCACGACAGCGGTCGACGCTGCCGCGCCGACGCCCGCTCAGGGAATCCTGATCGAGGCGCGGCGCGACGGCGACGCGGTGCTGCTCAGCGTCACCGACCACGGCCCGGGGATTCCCGAGGTCGATCGCAGACATGCGGTGCAGCGCTTTGTGAGGCTCGAGGCCAGCCGCACCTTGCCCGGATCCGGCCTGGGGCTGAGCCTGGCGTCGGCGGTGGCCACGCTGCATGGCGGAGAACTTCGGCTCACCGATGCGCAGCCCGGTCTGCGCGCGACACTTGCAATTCCTGCCCGCGCGGGCGATGCACGTGCCGAAGCCATGATTGAACAGATCTCCGCATGATTTCTTCCGCGACCGGCGACGCGGACCATTTGCAACTGGCCGCGCGGTTCGCGGCCGGTCCGCTTCTGTTTGCGCCGGTCGAGGCCGCGCAACGGCTCGACGGCTGGCTCGGCGAATTGGCCCCGGCGCAAGCCGATGCGCTGCGGACGATCGCCGACCAATTCCCGCATGCCGGTACCATTCTGCGGTCGATCGCCGAAGCCTCGCCCTATCTGTTCGATCTGATCCGCGCCGATGCCGCGCGCCTGATCCGGCTGCTACGCGCCGATCCGGAGCAGGGCCTGGCGGCGCTGATGCAAAAGACCGATGCGGAGGTCGCCGCCGCCGGAGTCGAAGCCGACGCGATGCTGGCTTTGCGGCGGATGAAGGCCGAGGCGGCGCTGCTGATCGCTTTGTGCGACATCGGTGGGGTCTGGCCGGTGTTGCGGGTGACGCAGGCGCTCACCGATCTCGCAGTGGTCGCGGTGCGCGCCGCGCTGCGGTTTCTGCTGCGCCAGGAGACGGCGCGCGGCCGGCTCAAGCCGCCCGATCCCGAGCATCCGGAGCAGGGCAGCGGCCTGGTCGTGCTGGCGATGGGCAAGATGGGCGCCGGCGAACTCAACTACTCCAGCGACATCGATCTGATCGTGTTCTTCGACCTCGACGCCCATACGCTGGCGCCGGATATCGAGCCGCAACCGTTCTTCGTCCGCGTCACCCAGGGCCTCAGCCGGATGCTGCAGCAGCGCACCGGCGACGGCTATGTGTTCCGGGTCGATCTGCGGCTGCGGCCGGATCCGGCCTCGACGCCGGTGGCGATCTCGATGGCGTCGGCGTTGAACTATTACGAGCGCGAAGGCCGCACCTGGGAACGCGCCGCGATGATCAAGGCGCGGCCCTGCGCCGGCGATGCCGTGGCCGGCGAGGCGCTGGTCGCCGAGATCGCGCCGTTCGTCTGGCGCAAGCATCTGGATTTCGCGGCGCTCACCGACGTTCACGACATGAAGCGGCAGATGCAGACGTTTCGCGGCCAGACCGAAATCGCGGTCGAGGGCCACAACGTCAAGGTCGGCCGCGGCGGCATTCGCGAGATCGAGTTCTTCGCCCAGACCCAGCAATTGATCGCCGGCGGCCGGCATCCCGAATTGCGGGTGCGGCCGACGCTGGCGGCCTTGAACATCCTGGCCGAGCGCGACTGGATCACCTACCGGGCCCGCGACGAACTCACCGCGGCCTATGAATTCCTGCGTCGCGTCGAACACCGGCTGCAGATGATCGCCGACGAGCAGACCCATACGCTACCCGACACGGTCGAGGCGGTGGAGCGCTTCGCGCGCTTCCTCGGCTATGACAGCCGCGCGGCCTTTGCCAAGGACCTGCTCGGTCATCTGGACTGCGTGCAGGGGCATTACGGCAAGCTGTTCGAGGGCGATCCGACCGGCACCGAGAAGCTGCCGGATATCGACTATGCGGCCGGCCCCGATGACCGCCGGCTGGTCGATCATCTGGCCGGGCTTGGCTACAAGAAGCCCGTGATGGTGGCCGGTACGCTGCAGCAATGGATGTCGGGCGGCTATCGCGTGCTTCGGGTCGAGACCACGCAGCGCGCCTTCGTCGAATTCGTCCCGGCGCTGATCGACGGGCTGGCGCGGGCCGAGGAGCCCGACAATGCCATCGTGGCGTTCGATCGGCTGTTGCAGGCGCTGCATCGCGGCGGCCGGCTGATCTCGCTGCTCAGCCAGAACCGCGATCTCCTGGCGCTGATCGCGCTGGTGCTGGGCGCGGCACCCCGGCTCGGCGACATGCTGGCGCGGCAGCCGCAGATCATGGACGGCCTGATCGACCCGCGGTTTTTCGGCGCGATGCCCGACCGCGGCGAATTGTCGGCGCGGCTGGCCGCGACGCTGGCCGACGCCAATTCCTATGAGGAATTCCTCGATCGGTTGCGGCTGTTCGGCCAGGAAAGCCTGTTTCTGATCGGCACCCGAATTCTGTCCGGCACGGTCTCGACCCAACAGGCCAGCACCGCCTTCGCCAATGTCGCCGAGGGCATTGTCGGCACCGTGGACGATCTGGTGGCCAGGCAATTCGCCGAGCGCCATGGCCGGATCAAGGATGAGCAGACCGCGATCCTGGCGATGGGCCGGCTCGGCAGCCAGGAGATGACGGCGTCGAGCGATCTCGACCTGATCCTGATCTATGATTTCGACCATGAGCAGCCGGATTCCGACGGCGAGCGCGCGCTGCAGGGCGCGCAATATTTCGCCCGCTTCACCCAGCGGCTGATCAGCGCCTTCACCACGCGCACCAATTACGGCGTGTTGTATGAGGTCGACATGCGGCTGCGGCCATCGGGGCGCGCCGGCCCGGTGGCCTCGCGGCTGGATTCCTTTGCCGAGTATCAGGAGCACGAAGCCTGGACCTGGGAGCATATGGCGCTGACCCGGGCGCGGGTGATCTCGGCTTCGCCGGATTTCCGCGCTAGGATCGAAGGCATCATTCGCGACATCCTGATCCGGCCGCGCGACGCCGCCATCATCGCCTCCGACGTCGCCGAGATGCGCCGCGCCATCGCGCAGGAAAAGGGCGAAGACGATGTCTGGGACCTCAAATACGCCGCCGGCGGCTTGGTCGATATCGATTTCATCGCGCAATATCTGCAGCTGATCCACGCCGCGCAGGCGCCGGAGATTCTCAACGTCAATACGCTGGCGGTGCTGGACAATGCCACGCGGCTCGGGCTGCTGCCGCATGCCGCGGCGAATGTGCTGCGTCCGGCGGCGCGGCTGTATCACGATTTGACGCAGATCCTGCGGCTGTGCGTCAGCGAGAAATTCAAGCCGGAGACGGCGGGCGAGGATCTGTTGCGGGTGCTGGTGCGCGCCGGCGACGCGCCGGACTTCTCCGCGCTGCAGGCACGGGTCAAGGAGACCCAGGCCGAGGTGAGGGCGGTGTTCCTCAAGCTGATCGAGGGCGCGGGCTAGAGCATGATCCCGAAAAGTGGATCCCGTTTTTCGGAAAAGATCATGCTCAAACGAGAAGCTAGAGCGGGATGACGATTCGAAGATAAGTCATCCTGCTCTAGCTGTGGCGGCTCAACAGGTCGTCCGCGGGCAGACTAAGTCGGCCTGACTTCCCCGCTTGGACATCTCGGTCCGAACCGAATCGATAGCCTTTCAAACCTCACCGCCAGGCTGCAGCAGCAACATCAATCTCTGAGTCGTGCCTTGGCCGTCCAGGCCGGCGCTTGCTGCCATTCCCAGGCCGATGTGTTAATGCGCCGCACCGCGGCCGAGATCGTAGACATGTCTTTTAATTGGTAGACATGTCTACTTGTTTCGGGCAAGAAGGCTGCCGGAAACGTCCTCGGCAAAAAAGACCACCTCGCAATGGCGATGCAAGCCCTGTCCATCGGCGCCACGGCGCGCGGCAATCTCCGGCTTGGCCGGCTTGGCCGGCTGGCTGCGCCGCTGGTGCTGGTCGTCATTCTGGCGGCGCTGACGGTCTATCCGATCGGTACGCTGCTGTACGGCAGCCTAAGCACGCGGCCGCCCGGCGAGACCGGGACGTTCGACCTGTCGGGCTATGCGGCGCTGTTCAACCTGCGCACGCTCGGCATTCTCGCCACCACGGCGACGATCTCGCTGGTGAAGACCGTGCTCAGCCTGGTGCTCGCCGTGCTGCTGGCCTGGGCCGTGTCGCGCACCGACATTCCCGGCAAGACCATGCTGGAGTTGCTGATCGGATTGCCGTTCTTCATTCCCCCGATCCTCACCGCGATGGGCTGGGCGATGCTGGGCAATCCGACCGCGGGCTCGATCAATCAGGTCTGGCAGGCGCTGACCGGCGCGAGCTGGCCGCTCGTCAACGTCTACTCCTATGGCGGCGTGGTCTGGCACATGATGCAGTTCACCGTGCCGTTCGCCTTCATCCTGCTGATCGAGGCGTTCCGCGCGATGGACCCCTCGCTGGAGGAGAGCAGCCGCACCTGCGGCGCCGGGGTGCTGCGGACGTTCCGCACCATCACGCTGGCGTTGATGCTGCCGGCGATCTCCAGCGTCGCGATCCTGTCGGTGATCGGCGGCATCGAGGCGTTTGAATCGCCGCTGTTCTTCGGCGTTCCGGCCGGGATCCACGTCGTCACCACCGAGATATACGATTCGATCAACAATCGCGCGACGCCGAACTATCAATATGCGGCGGCGCTGTCGTTCGCGATCGTGCTGCTGATGGCGCTGATGGTTGCCTGGCAATGGCGACTGCTGCGCGGCCGCAGTTTCCAGACGGTGTCCGGAAAGGCGTTCGCGCCGCGGCCGGTTGCATTGGGCGCGTGGCGTTGGCCGGTCTTCGCGTTCTGCGTCGCTAACGTGGTCGTGTTCACCTGCCTGCCGGTCCTGCAGCTGGTGGTCAGTTCGTTCTCGCGATATTACGGCTTCTACAGCGTCGACATGCTGACGCTGTCGCATTATCGCGACGTGCTGCACAGCGATCTGTTCTGGCGGTCGGCATCGAACACCGCGCGACTCGGCTTCATCGGCGCCACCCTGACGATGATTCTCGGCAGCATCATCGCCTATGTGGTGGTGCGGACCCGGCTGCCGCTCCGGCACCTGATCGACCTGATCGCGTGGTTGCCGTGGATGATGCCCGGCATGGTGCTGGGGCTGGGATTCCTGTGGGGGTTTGCGCTGCTGCCGCACAGCATCGGCATCTACGGTACGCTGTGGGCGCTGCTGCTGGCCTATATGTCGCTGGGCACGCCGCTCGGCGTGCGCACCATGAGCACGGCGTTCATGCAGCTCTCCTACGATCTCGAGGAATCCTCGCGGGTTCACGGTGCGAGCTGGCTGAGGACGTTCGGGAAGATCGTGCTGGCACTGACGCTGCCGTCGTTCTCGGTCGGCTGGGTGCTGACCTTCTTCATGATCTTCCGCGAGCTCAGCGCGTCGATCCTGCTCTATTCGGTAGGCAACGAGGTGCTTCCGGTCACCGTGCTGCGGCTGTGGGAGGAGGGCAAGGCCGAGGACGTCAGCGCGGTGGCGGTGATGATGCTGATCGTCGTGCTGGTGTTCCGCGGGCTCCATCTGCTCATCGTCAACCGATGGGTTGCGGCGAAATAACAACAAGGAAAGGGAAGGCGACGTGATCAACTGGGCAAACAGGCTATCCGCGGCGATCGTCGCGATCGCAATCGGGACGTCGGCATCGGCGCAGGCCGCCGACTGGAACGAGGTCGTCAAGGCGGCGAAAGCCGAGGGCAAGGTGACGCTGTACAGCGGCCATGTCGGCGTTCCCTACCATCCGGAAGTCGCCAAGATGTTTGAGGCCAAATACGGCATCCCGGTCGAGATCCTCGACCTGCGCGCCAGCGACCTCGCCGAACGCGTCCGCACCGAGAAGGCCACCGGCCGGGTCTCCGCCGACGTCATCCTCAACGGCGCCGGCGCGCTGTGGCTGTTGAAGAACCAGGAGGCGCTCGCGCCCTATGGCGAGCTGCCGGCGCTCGGAAAGCTGCGCGGCGATCTCGAGCTCGATGGCACCAGGCTGCCGATCTACATCCAGGGCTACGGCATCGCGGTCAACACCAAGCTGGTGCCGGAAAAGGATCGGCCGAAGAGCTGGAAGGATCTGCTCGATCCGAAATGGCAGGGCAAGATCCTGTCCGACGACATGCGCGCGCTGGGCGGCGGGTCGACGATGTTCGCCACCACCTACGCCAAGTTCGGCCGCGAATTTCACGAGAAGCTGGCGGCGCAGAAGCCGCAGTTCAGCCGCTCGGTGCGCGAGAACGCTCGCCGCGTCGCGCGCGGCGAGTTCCCGATCTACATCCCGTTCTCGCTGCCCGATCAACTGCTCAACAAGGGGCTACCGATCGTCGGCATCACGCCGATCGAGGGCGACGTCTACGCGCAGTTCGACCTCGCGCTGACCAATAACGCCCCGCATCCGAACGCGGCGCGGCTGCTGATGGACTTCTTCCTGTCGGACGAGGCGCAATTGGTCTATGTCCGGTCGGCGCGGGTCCCGACCGTCAAGGGGCTCGACGACAAGATCCCGGCGGACGTCAAGGACATCGTCAAGGCGAAGCTGCTCGGGACCAGCAACCCCGCCACCATCAACGCCGATCTCAAGCTCGCCACCGAGATCTACAAGTAGCGATCGTCGATCGCCGCGCATCCTCGACCCCGGAGACTGGTCTTGCCAAGCGTCCACCTGAACTCAGTCAGCCGCCGCTTCGGTGACTTCGCCGCGGTCAAGGACGTCACGGCCGTCATTCCCGACGGCGCCTTCGTCACCCTGCTGGGGCCGTCGGGCTGCGGCAAGACCACCACCCTGCGGATGATCGCAGGGCTGGAGTCCAACACCGGCGGCGTGATCTCGATCGGCGACAGCACCGTCAGCGATCCCGCCCGGGGGATCTTCCTGCCGCCGGAAAAGCGCAACGCCGGAATGGTGTTCCAGTCCTACGCGATCTGGCCGCATATGACGGTGTTCGACAACGTCGCCTATCCGCTGAGGCTGCGCCGGCTGTCGCGGCAGGAGGTTCACGCCAAGACGATGCGGGCGCTCGATTTGGTGAAGATGTCGGCCTATGCCGAGCGGCCGGCCCCGCTGCTGAGCGGCGGCCAGCAGCAGCGCGTCGCGATCGCCCGCGCGATCGCGTTCGAGCCGTCGGTGCTGCTGTTCGACGAGCCGCTGTCGAATCTCGACGCCAAGCTGCGCGACGAGATGCGGATCGAGTTGCGGGCGTTGCAGCAGCGCCTCGCGATCACCACCGTGTTCGTGACCCATGATCAGGAGGAGGCGATGGCGCTGTCTGACCGCATCATCGTGATGCGGCAGGGCGCGATCCTGCAGAACGACACCCCGGAGGGCATCTACTTCCGGCCGGCGACGCTGAACGTCGCCGAATTCTGCACCAATTCGACCATCATTCCGGCGACCGTGATTTCCTCGGAAGCCGGCAGGGATTCGCGCATCCTGGAGGTGCAGGGCGACGGCTGGTCGGGTCGCGTGCAGGCGTCCGACCACGTGGCGCAGGGTCGCCCGGTGTCGGTGATCGTCCGCGCCGAAAGCATTCGCGTCGATGCAAGCCCGGTGCATGCCGTCGACCAGCAGGAGATCAGTTGGCGCGGCCGGGTCGAGAAGAACGTGTTCCGCGGTTCGCGACGCACCCTGATCGTCCGCGTCGGCGACACTGCCTTCACGGTCGATGCTGCGCCGGAGAACGACGTCGGCGTCGATCGCGACGTCACGCTGTCGGTGACGCTGGGCGACACCTGGTCGATCCCGGCGGCGACGACGTCAGCACGGACGGAGGCGGCCTGATGGGCGAACGCTACCCCTGGCGGCGGATCGCCCCGGACGGGCACACGCTGTCGACCCCCGACTTTCTCACCGCCAAGGTCAACACGTTGGCGCGGGCGCTGAAGCGCTATTCGGCCAAGGCTTATCCGGAAGCGTTCGACATCACCGTCACCGAATGGCGGACGCTGGCGGCGATCGTTCAGCAACAGCCTTGCGCCGCCAGCGACCTCGCGCTCCATCTGGGCAGCGACAAGGCGCTGATCGGCCGGCTGCTGAAGAAACTCGAACAGCGCAAGCTGATCTCGATCGCCGAGGATCCGGCCGACCGGCGGGCGGTGGTGGTTCGCACCACGGCGGCCGGCGACGCCGCCTATCGCAAGATCATGCCGTTCGCGCAGCAGCGCCAGGCCGCGCTGCTGCGGCTGTTGACCGAAGCCGAGCGCGAGCAGTTCTGGAGCATTCTAAATCGGCTGATCGTCCATGTGGACGCGTTGTCCGATGAGGACGCGGAGATCGAGCCGTGACGGCGCAAACGATGTATCACAAGATCTGGCAAGCGCACGAAATCGCCGATCTCGGCGACGGCTTCTCTCTGCTGCATGTCGACCGCCACCTGCTGCACGACGGCTCCGGCCCAGTGCTGGCCAGGCTCCACGCCAGCGGCCGGCGCGTGGCGCAGCCGGCGCTGTGCTTTGCCACGCTCGATCACGTGGTGTCGACCGCCGCCGGCCGGCCGGCGACCTCGGAGAACCGCAGCCGCACCATCGCATCGCTGCGCGAAGGGGTGGCGGCGGCCGGCATCCGGCTATTCGACGTCGGCCGCTCCGGGAACGGCATCGTTCACGTCATCGGCCCCGAACTGGGCGTCAGCGTCCCGGGCGCAATCGTGGTCTGCGCCGACAGCCACACCTGCACCCATGGCGGCGTCGGCGCGATGGGGTTCGGCATCGGCTCGACCGAAGCCGAGCACGTACTAGCGACCCAGACCATCGTGCAGGCGAAGCTGAAGACGATGCGGATCCGCTTCGTCGGCGCCGCCGGCGCCGGCATCTCCGCCAAGGACCTGATCCTCGCAGCGGTCGGCCGGCTCGGCGCCGGCGGCGGCAGCGGCTACGCGGTGGAGTATGTCGGCGAAGCGGTGCGGGCGCTGGACGTCGAAGCCCGACTGACGCTGTGCAACCTGTCGATCGAACTCGGCGCCAAGGTCGGCATGGTGGCGCCGGACGCGACCACCTTCGCCTATCTGGAAGGCCGCCCGTTCGCGCCCAAGGGCGAATTGTGGGCGCAGGCGCTGGCGGCCTGGCGCCAGCTGCCGTCCGATTCCGATGCGGTGTTCGATGCCGAAATCGCGGTCGACGTGGCGTCGCTGCAGCCGCAGATCACCTGGGGCACCAGCCCGGCGCAGGTGATCGACATCGACGGCACCGTGCCGTCGCTGGCGGCGGCCTCGGCGGCGCAGCAGGCATCGTTCCGCGAGGCGATGGACTACATGGGCGTCGCGCCGGAGCAGTCGCTGCTCGGGCTGAAGGTCGACTGGGTCTTCATCGGTTCCTGCACCAACAGCCGGATCTCCGACCTGCGCATCGTCGCCAGCATCGTCAAGGGCCGCAAGGTTGCCGGCCACGTCTCGGCCTGGATCGTGCCGGGCTCGGAGACCGTCAAGCGCCAGGCCGAAGCCGAGGGCCTCGACCGCATCTTCATCGACAGCGGCTTTGCCTGGCGCGAACCCGGCTGCTCGCTGTGTCTGGCCGCCAATGGCGAGGCGGTGCCGCCCGGCGCGCGCGCGGTGTCGACCTCGAACCGCAATTTCGTCGGCCGCCAGGGGCCGGGCGCCCGAACCCATCTGGCGAGCCCGGCAGTGGCGGCCGCATCGGCGATCCGGGGCGCGATCAGCGATTTCCGGCAGATGGGAGACTGATCGTGCAACCGTTCACGCGCATTCAGGGAATCGCGGCGCCGCTGCTGCGCGACGACGTCGACACCGATTCCATCATCCGGGTCGAGCGGCTGTTCAATGCGGTGCCGCGCGCCGATCTCGGCCTTTATTGTCTGGAGAGCCTGCGGCGATTGCCGGACGGCTCGGCCGACCCATCGTTCTTCCAGAACGACCCGCGCTACGACGGCGCCACGATCCTGCTCGCCGGGCGGAATTTCGGCTGTGGGAGCGCGCGCGAGGGCGCGGTGTGGGCGATCGCCGGGATGGGCATCCGCTGCGTGATCGCCCCGACCATCGCCGATCTGTTCGCGGCGAACTGCTTTCAGAACGGCATCCTGGCGCTGACCTTGCCGGCCGAGGTGGTTGCCGGGCTCGCCGCCGCCGTCGCGTTCGATCCGCCGAACCGGCAGCTCGTGGTCGATCTCGCGCGCAATGAGCTCGGCCTCGCCGGCGGCCCACAGCTCGGCTTTGCGGTGTCGCGCCGGCGCCGCGAGGCGCTGCTCGACGGTCTCGACGAGATCGACCTCACCTTGCGGCAGCAGGCCAGGATCGCGGAATTCGGCGATAGCGACCGGGTGCGGCGGCCGTGGATCTATAGCGTCGAGCCCGACGCTCCCTGAAGCGGTTGGCGGCGCGGCTGCCGCGCCAGTGCAGAACAGGTCAAAGCCGACTATTCGTATAAGAAATTCAATCGCTCGAAGATGCAAAGCGACGAAGATGCAAAGCGAGAATGAGATCCTTGGCCCCCTGCACCCGAATTAAAAGCGGCATGTTTTCCCGAGCGGGTGTGACGAAATTGGCAGACGCAACGGACTGGCGTTTCGGCGAGCCGGGCTGTTTAGAGGGATTCAATCCCGTCGCCGCTGTTTTCAACCTTAACGGTATTCCTTTCCATCAGCCTGCCCTGTTAGACGCGACCACCTGATCTCTCCAGCGTGGAAGCGAAGCGACGTGACAATCAAAACAGATCGCCGGCCGGTGCGTCTTCGCTCTTTCTGCGTCGGGCGCCAGCCGCATGTTGCGCTGGGAACGGCATTGCTGCTCGGCGGTGTCGCCATCGGTCCGAGCATCGCGCGCGCGCAGACGACGACCCTGCCAACCATGACGGTGACCGCGCCGTCGCAACAGCGCGCGTCCGCGCCCAGCGCGGCCGAACGCGAGGCCGCTGCGACCGCAGCGGCGCAAGCGGCGGCGACCGAAGCGCGGCTGGGCTATCGTCCAGCGCCCAGTTCGACCACCTTGCGCAGCGGCGCGTCGCCGCTCGACACCGCGCAAGTCGTCAACGTCGTCCCGGCCCAGGTGTTGAGCGATCAGCAGCCGCGTAATCTCGACGACGCGCTGGTCAATATCAGCGGCATCACCCAGACCAACACCCTTGCCGGCACCCAGGACGCGGTGATGCGGCGCGGCTTCGGCGACAACCGCGACGGCTCGATCATGCGCAACGGCATGCCGCTGGTCCAGGGCCGCAGCCTCGATGCGACGGTCGAAAGCGTCGAAGTGCTGAAAGGGCCGGCCTCGCTGCTCTACGGCGTGATGGATCCCGGCGGCATCGTCAACACCATCAGCAAGCGCCCGCAGCTCGTGCAGAAGGGCACCGTGACGCTCGGCGGCTCGACCTTCGGCGCCGCCAAGAACGGCATCAACGGCACCGTCGACATCACCGGACCGATCGCCGATGGCGGGCTCGCCTATCGGCTGATCGTCGATGGTCTCGATGAAACCTATTGGCGCAATTTCGGCCGCCGCCACGAGACCCTGGTCGCGCCGTCGCTGGCCTGGTATGGCGAAAGCACCACGGTTCAGCTCAATTACGAACATCGCGACTTTTCCAATCCGTTCGACCGCGGCACCGCAATCGATTCCCGCACCGGCAAGCCGCTGGCGCTGCCGGCGACGCGGCGTCTCGATGAGCCGTTCAACGCGATGTGGGGAACGTCCGACCTGATCCAGGCCTCGGTCGATCACAAGATCAACGAAAACTGGAAGGCCCATGCGGCCTACAGCTTCAACACCGAAAGTTTCAGCGCCAATCAGCTGCGCGTCACCGGCATCAATCCGGTCACCGGCGTCGAGACCCGTAGGAACGACGGCACCGACGGCTCGCTCAGCAGCGTCAGCTACGGCACCGCGGATCTGCAGGGCAGTTTCTGGCTCGGCGGTCTGCGCAACGACGTGCTGCTCGGCGGCGACGCCCAATATCGCTCGATCTACCGCAAGGACATGATCCGGCAGGCGACGCCCGCGTTCAACATCTACAACCCGGTCTATGGCCTGGTGCAGCCCGGCACCACCGTCTCTGCCGCCGACAGCGACCAGACCGACAAGCTCCGCACCCAGGCGCTGTTCTTCCAGGACACGCTGCATCTGACCAACCGGCTCGCGGTGGTCGGCGGCGTGCGCTACATGCAGTTCGATCAATTGGCCGGAAAGGGGCGGCCTTTCGTCGCCAATACCGATCTCACCGGCGACAAGCTGTTGCCGCTCGGCGGCGTCATCTACAAACTCACCGACGAGGTCTCGCTGTATGGCAGCTACACCCAGTCGCTGAAGCCGAATTCGACCATCGCCGCCAATGGCGCGGTGTTCGATTCCGCGACCAAGCCCGAAGAGGGCGTGTCCTGGGAGACCGGCGTCAAATTCGATATCGCCAAGCGATTGTCCGGCACGCTGGCGTTCTACACCATCGACAAGAAGAACGTGCTGCTGTCGCAATACAATACGGCGACCAGCACCAACGAGGCCCGCACCGCCGCCGCGGCGCGCTCGCGCGGCGTTGAATTCGACGTCACCGGGCGGCTCACCGACAACATCAGCATGATCGGCAACTATGCCTACACCGACGCGCTGCTGACCGCCGATACGCAATATGCCGGCAACCGGCTGCAGAACGTCGCGATGAACAGCGCGGCGCTGTATCTGACCTATGATTTCCGCGACGCCCTGCCGGGGCGTTTGCGGATCGGCGCCGGCGCCCGCTATGTCGGTGAGCGGCCCGGCGATGCCGCCAACAGCTTCGTGCTGCCGTCCTATACGGTCGCCGATGCCTTCGCCAGCTATGACACCAGGATCGACAATCACGACGTCACCTATCAGCTCAACATCAAGAATATTTTCGATACCGTGTACTACCCGTCGAGCGTCTCCAATCTCGCGGTTGCGATGGGTGATGCAAGGCGGGTGTCGGTGTCGGCGACGATGGCGTTCTAGGTGAGCAATCAGGACGCGCCGACGTCATGAGCCGGACCCCGATCAAGGCTTCGTTGCGCCAGGTGCATTCGATCATCGGCCTTGCCATCGGGCTGCTGCTGACGCTGATCGGCATCACCGGCGCCACGATGAGCTTTGAGGACGAGATCGGCGCCTGGTTGAACGCCGCGATCATGCGGGTCGAGCCGCGCCCGGCGCCGTTGCTGACGCCGGATGCGCTGGTGGCGCGGCTGCGGGCGGCGCGGGATGTCGGCAAGCTGTCGGCCGTGACGCTGTCGCGTGATCGATCGGCCGCGGCGTGGATTCGCTTTGCCCGCGACGAGAGCGGCGTACGGCCGGATTCGCTCTATCTCGATCCCTATGACGGGCGCATTCTCGGCACGCCGCGCGGCGAGCGATTTTTCGCCACCGTGCGCAAGCTGCACCGCTGGCTGCTGCTGCCCGGCGACGGCAAGGGGATCGGCCGGCAGATCACCGGCGTGGTGGCGATCGGGCTGATCGTGATGCTGATCTCCGGCCTGGTGCTGCGATGGCCGCGGCGCGCCGGCAGCGTCAAGGCCTGGCTGAAGCCGAACCTGGCGATGCGCGGCCGCGGCCTGCATTGGTCGCTGCATTCCGTCGCCGGCACCTGGGTCATGCTGATCTATCTGACCATGGCGCTCACCGGGCTGTGGTATTCGTTCGATTGGTACAGGGCCGGGGCGGTCTGGCTGTTGTCGGACTCCTCGAAGGCGGCAGCGTCGCCGAAAGCGATGTCGCCCCGCGTGGCCGGTGCGACCGCACCAGGTTTCGACCGCGCCTGGGCGACGTTCCTGCAGGCTCAGGGGCAACGCTACGCCATGGCGCAGCTGACCCTGCCGCCGGGGCGCGGCACGGTGCTGCGGATCCGGTCGTGGCGGCGCGGCTCCGAGGATAGCGGCGAGCGCGACGAATTCCGCATCGACGGCGTCAGCGGCCGCGTGGTCTCGGCGCAGATCTACGCCGACAAGCCACTTGGCGAGCGCGTGCTGGCGCGCGTGCTCGACATCCACCGGGGGGCGATCCTGGGCTGGCCGGGCAGGCTGCTGTTCATGATCGCGGCGGCGCTGATGCCGCTGTTCATGGTCACCGGCTTGCTGCTGTATCTGTCGCGGCGAAAGCTTCGACCACAGCGCGGCGCGTCCGGGGGGCGCCCCGCCGCCGATTGCGTGGCGCCATCCACGGCCTCGCGGCAGCAGCCCGGGCGCTATCTCCCGGCGGCATCCGCCGCGTCGGGCGCGCGCGCGCCCGCGATCCGCGACGGGTCCGGAACAGTCTCGCAATCCATCGAATAGACCAGCTTGCCGGAGGCGGTGCGGCCGAGCGGCTGGCACGGCGGAAAGGCGCGGGCGTCGGGGCCGGCGATCGCCGGCGGGGCGACCGACGCGTCGACACGGCCGCTATCCGGCTTGGTCAGGTAGAGATAGACGACGCCCGCCACGCCGGCCGCGATGGCGATCCGGAACAGCCAGACCGAAGTGAGGTGAAAATACGCGCTCCAGTTCAACGCCGAACCCTCCGCGGACGGTAGCGGCGCTCATACACGGCGGGGGCCGGGATCGACAATACGGATTTCGGCTATGTCGCGGCGGCGACCGGACGGCGGCCTGTCAGGCCGCGGCGGGCACCCGGGACGGCTTGCGCTGGCCGTCGCGCGGCAGGTTGACCATCACCACGGTGCCGGCGCCGAGCGTCGAGCGCAGCCGCATCGAGCCGCCATGCAAATTCGTCAGGGATTTGGCGATCGCCAGGCCGAGGCCGGAGCCGTGATAGGTCTTGGTCAGCTGGCTTTCGACCTGCTCGAACGGCTGCCCAAGCCGGCGTAGCGAGGGCTGCGGGATGCCGATGCCGGTGTCGGCGATGATCAGCGCGATCGAATTGTCCCGCACCCGGCTGCGCACGGTGACGCTGCCGCCGTCGGGCGTGAACTTGACCGCGTTGGACAACAGGTTGATCAGGATCTGCTTGATCGCGCGCCGATCGGCGATGATCGGAATGGATTCGCCGATGTCGGCGCGCAGCACCAGGTTCTTGTCCTCGGCGCGCCCGGCGACCACCCGCAGCGATTCCGCCAGCGTCTTGCCGAGGTCCAGCGTTTCCAATTCCAGCTTCATCCGCCCGGCCTCGATCTTCGACATGTCCAGAATGTCGTTGATCACTTCCAGCAGATAGTGACCGCTGGTCAGGATGTCGTGGCAGTATTCCTGGTATTTCTGCGAGCCGAGCGTGCCGAACATGCCGCTGCCCATGATTTCCGAAAAGCCGATGATGGCGTTGAGGGGGGTGCGCAGCTCATGGCTCATATTGGCGAGGAATTTGGATTTGGTCTGGTTGGCTTCCTCGGCGCGGTTTTTCTCTTCGGAATATTTCTGCGCCAGATCGGCGAGTTCGATGGCTTGGCGTTCGAGGGTCGTCTGCGAGCGCTTCAGGTCGATCACGGTGGCGCGCAGGCGCAAATCGTTGTCGATCAATTTCTGCTCATGCGCCTTGATGCGGCTGATGTCGGTGCCGACCGCGACGTAACCGCCATCCTTGGTGCGGCGTTCGCTGATGTGGAGCCAGCTGCCGTCGTCGAGTTGCGCCTCGAAGGTGCGCGCGCCCGGCTCGGTGTTGCCGCCGCCGCACAGCCGCGAGCGGATTTCGGGCATCCGGCCGACCTCGATCACGGTCTCGTAGGAGGTGCCCGGCGACACCGCGGAATCCGGCAATTTGTGCAGCCGCTGGAAGTGCGAATTGCACAGCACCATGCGGTTGTCGGCATCCCACAGCACGAAGGCCTCGGGGATGGTCTCGATCGCGTCGCGCAGCCGCAGATCGGCTTCGACGGTGCGCTCCGCCAGGCTCTTTTGTTCGGTGATGTCGACCGCGATGCCGATCAGATGCGGACCGCCGGCGGATTCCTGGCTGAGTTCGCAGCGCACCCGCAGCCAGATCCAGTGGCCGTTGATGTGCCGCATCCGGAAGGCGTGGTCGATGTGGTCGAGCTTGCTGGAGATCAGTTGATCGGCGATCGCGAACAGGTCGATGTCGTCGGATTTCACCAAGGCGTTGACTTCGCCGAAAGTGAGAAGGTCGTTGCGGCTTTCCAGCCCCAGCATGGTGAACATCGATTGCGACCAGAAGATCCGGCCGCGCGACAGGTCCCAGTCCCACAATCCGCAGCGGCCGCGATTGAGCGCGGTGTCGATCCGGCTGCGCACCGCGTCGTTGATCAGATCGCCCTCGCGCGCCCGCGTCGACTGCCAGTGGAACGCAAAGCCGAGGATCAGCACGACGAAGCCGGTGGTGAACGACAGCGTGACCTGCAGCGCGATGTCGGACTGCCAGATCGAGGCGGTGTCCTCCTGGATGATGGCGATCTGGCCGGGCAAGGATTTCACGGTGCGCAGCGTCGCCAGCGCGGTGGCGCCGCTGGGCAGGATGATCTCGGCGATGCCGCTCTGCGGCCCGGCCGCCGTCAGCGGCTGCGCTGCGCTGGCGACCTCGAGGAACTTGCCGGAATCGCCGGCGGCGTCGTCGCCGGGAATGCGCGCCAGGATGCGCTGGTCGGCGCTGATGACGATGACGTGCCGACCGGCGGCGATGCCCCAGGCCGGCAGCAGGCCGGGCAGCAGCCCTTGCAGGCGTTCGACCGATGCCGGGCGATCCAGCCTGATGACGCCGACATGGTTGAGGCGCTCGGCGAGCAGATCGGCCAGCGCCGACAGGTCGCGGTTGGTCGCGGTGCGCTTCTGCCGGCTCTGGTCGACGATCTGGACGACCGCGCCGATGCAGATGGTGATGAGGAAGGCGATGATCAGGGTGGGGACGGCACGGCGCAGCACGGGCTCTGCGATGAGCAGCCGATGGTAGGCCGGTTTAGCTATCGACTGCGCCAATCCCTTGATCGAATCGGATTGAGCGCAGGCGCTCGCCACTTGTGCGCGCGCCATGCCTGGCCCCCAAAAATGTCTGACTGCACCTTGTTCGAACGACACCCCCGCCGTTCGAATCAAACCGATTTGAATCCAGTTTGGCCGGCCTGTCGAGAGTCAACGAATCGGCAATTCAAATAAACTTTTCCCACCGGAAAATCCCCGTGGAACCCCGAGTACCAAGTCGCAAAAGTGAGTCCGAAACGAGAACGTCGGGGCCGCGCGCGCGATCTCAGTCGGCGTTCGGCGGTTCGGCGTGGCTGATCACGCGCTTCACGCTCGGATAAGCGCGGCGCAGCCGGCGCTCGATCGCATCGACTTGGTCGTGAACGGCGATGACGCTGAGCGAGGGCGGGGCGTAGCAATGAAAGTTGACGACCTCGCCGGCGTCAGTGTCGCGCACCCGGACGCTGTGAATGTTGTAGATCACGCCGTCGGCCGCCAGCCCCACCAACGCCTTGCGGATTTCCTCGACGCGGGCCGCGGCGGCGTCGGATCCGAGCGGCAGTTCCGGTTCGAGCGGTTCGATATGGCTGTCGACCTCGATGTCGGGGCCGAACTCCTCGCAGATATGCTGCTCGAGCTGGTGCGCGATGTCGTGGGCCTCGAGCAGCGGCATGTCGCCGTCGACCTCGAGATCGATGCTGACGGTGAGTTTGCCGCCGAGATCGTGAACCGTGACGTGATGGATCGCGAGGGCGGAATTGCGCGCGATCACCATGATGCGCTCGCGGACGCTCTCATTGTCGCGGGCCACCGGAATCGCGGTGAAGCTCAGATCGGCGTCGTCGAGCGCCTCGCTGACCGCGGCTTGCGCCCGGCGCTTGATGTCGTCGATGCGGTCGATCGGAAATGTCCGCGGCACTTCGACGTCGGCGTCGATGAAATGCGTCGGGCCGACCATCCGGACCCGCAGCCGCTCGATCCCGACCACGCCGGGCACGGCGCTGATCGCCTGCCGGGCCTTTTCCGAGGCGCCATCGGGGGCACGGTCGAGCAGGGTTTCGACGGTGGAGCGCCCGAGCCGCAGGCCGAGCAGCGAGATCATCAGCGCGACCCCGAGTGCGGCGGCGGCGTCGCCCCAGGCGAAGCCGAACGCCGACAGCGTCAGACCGATGATCACCGCGATCGATCCCAGCACGTCGGAAGCAAAATGCAGCGCGTCGGCGGCCAGCGCCTGGCTCTTGGTCGCCCTCGCGGTCTGGTGCAGGGCCCGCGCCCGCCACAGATTGACCGCGATGTCGATCGCCAGCACCACGAAGGCGAAGGCGGAGAACGACGGCGGCACCACGCCCTCGCGCAGCCGACCAACGGCTTCGACCACGATGCCGCCCGCCAGCACATACAGCATCGCGATCACGCCGAGCGCCGACAGGCTCTCGATCTTGCCATGGCCGTAATGATGCGCGTCGTCGGCCGGTCGGTCCGACACCCGCACCACCAGCCAGGTGATCACGGTGGCCACCAGATCGATCGAGGAGTGCAACGCCTCGGAGATCAGCGCCAGACTGCCGATCGCGATGCCGACCGCGAATTTGATCGCCGCCATGCTGGCGCTGGCCACGATCGAGATGGCGGCGACGCGCATTTTGACATTGGCGAGGGGGATGCTCATCGGCGCGGTGTAGCAGCCCGGTCGGCAACAGAAAAGCCGAATGGACCGGCCGTCGCCGATCAATTGATCGACGGCGTTTGCGAATTATTCCCAATCAAATTTCTGCGCCGGGGATCAGCGCGTCACAGCGTCACCACGATCTTGCCGAGATGCCGATTGGCCTCCATGTGGGCGAACGCCTGGTCGATCTCGGCGAACGGGAACACGCGGTCGATCGGCAGTTTCAGCTTGCGCGCTTGCACCGCCGGCCACAGATCGCCGCGCGCCTGGGTGAAGATTTCGCGGATCTCCTCGACGCTGCGGGTGCGGAAGGTGACCCCGACATAGTTGATGCGCCGCGCGGCGTGCAGGTCGAAGTTGAAATCGCCATGGCTGCCGCCGAGCCGGCCGACATTGACGATGCGGCCCTTGATCTTGGTGGCGGCGAGATTCTGGTTGGCGAGATTGCCGGAGATCTGGTCGATGATGAGGTCGACCCCGGCGCCATTGGTGGCGCTCAGGACCTGCTCGACCCAGCCGGCATCGGAGGAGTCGATGGCCAGATCGGCGCCGAACGCTTTGAGCCGGTCGCGCCGGCCCTGATCGGTGGACGAGCCGATCACCAGTTTGGCGCCTTTCAGCCGGGCGATTTGCAGCGCCATCAGGCCGACGCCGGAACTGGCGCCCTGGACCAGCACCGACTGCCCCGGCTTGAGCGCGCCGATCGCCACCAGCGCATTGTGCATGGTCGTCAGCGCGACGGGCAGGGCGGCGGCATCCTCGAAGCTCATGTCGTCGGGGATGTGGAACAGCCGACCGTAATCCGCCAGCGTGTAGTCGGCGAAGGCCGCCGCGCCCGATCCCATCACCCGATCGCCGACCTTGACCTCCTGGGCGGCGTCGCCGACTTCGACAATCTCGCCGGCCCATTCCATGCCCAGCACGGTGCCGACGCCGCCGGCGGAGCCATGCGCATGGCCCTTGGTCATGCCGAGATCGGCACGGTTGAGCCCGCAGGCGCGGACCCGGACCAGCACCTGCGGCCCCTGCGGGGCCGGCTGCGGCACGTCGGCGATCGCGGCACCATCGGCGCCGTAGACATAGGCCTTCATCTCACTGCCTTCCTTTGCCGCCATGGCGGGGATTATTCGGCGGCCTCGCGCTGCCCGCCCGACATCATGCCCGCGAGCCGCGAGCGAATGATGCTTTCGGCGTCGTGCATGATCCGCGATACCAGTTCGGCGCAGCTCGGGATATCATGAATCAGTCCCTGCACCTGTCCGGCCGACCAGATTCCCTCATCGGTATCGCCATTGGCATAGACCAGCTTGCCGCGGCTGCCGGCGACCAGATCGCGGACCTGCTCGAAGCTCGCGCCCTGCTTTTCCAGCGCCACCACCTGCTGGCTGACGGCGTTCCTGGCGACCCGCGAGGTGTTGCGCATGGTGCGGAAAATCAGATCGGTCTCGCGCTCGTCATTGGCGACGATGCGTTCCTTGACCAGCTGATGGATCGGGCTCTCCTTGGTGCACATGAAGCGCGTGCCCATATTGATGCCCTCGGCGCCGAGCGCCAGAGCGGCGACCAGGCCGCGGCCGTCGGCGAAACCGCCCGAGGCGATCATCGGGATCTTGATCTTGTCGGCCGCGGCCGGAATCAGGATCAGCCCCGGCGTGTCGTCCTCGCCGGGATGGCCGGCGCATTCGAAACCGTCGATCGAGATCGCATCGACGCCCATCCGCTCCGCCGACAATCCATGCCGGACGCTGGTGCATTTGTGCACGACCTTGATGCCGTGCTTCTTGAATTCGGTGACGTGCTCCTGCGGCTTGTTGCCGGCGGTCTCGACGATCTTGATGCCGCTTTCGATGATCGCCTGGCGGTATTCGGCATAAGGCGGCGGCTTGATCGAGGGCAGGATGGTCAGGTTGACGCCGAACGGCTTGTCGGTGAGGTCGCGACAGCGCGCGATCTCCTTGGTGAGATCCTCGGGCGTCGGCTGAGTCAGCGCGGTGATCAGCCCGAGCGCGCCGGCATTGGCGACCGCGGCGACCAGCTCGGCGCGGCCGACCCATTGCATGCCGCCCTGAACGATCGGATGTTCGATGCCGAACAGCTCGGTAAATCGCGTCTTGATCATGGTTGCTCCCCAATATGCGCCCGTTTCGGGCTTTTGAATTGGGCGGCAGGATGCCGCCAGCGCGTGGAAATGTCCACCGCGGGAGCGGGGTGCGGTAATGCTGGTTTCGTTATTCCGGGTTGCGAACATCGATGCCGTGCGGCCCCGGAATCTCGCGACACGGCGTGGCGCAAGATTCCGGGCTCGCGTGGCGTCGGCGCGGCGCGCGCCCCGGAATGACGCTGCGCGCTCAGCCGTGGAATTCGTTGTGCAATTCGCCGATGCTGTCGATCGCGATGGTGACTTTATTGATCGGCTCCTTCATCGCGCCGACGCCGACCGAGGTGCCGCAGCAGATCAGATCGCCGGGCAGCAGCGTCATGTCGTGCGAAATCCTGGCCACGACTTGCTGCGGGCTGAAGATCATGTCGGCGACCGGATAGTTCTGCCGCTCGGCGCCGTTCAGGATGGTGCGCACGCTCAGTTTCGCCGGATCGATGCCGGCGGCGATCGCCGGGCCGAACGGCCCGAAACCGTCGAAACTCTTGGCGCGGGCCCATTGCGGGAAGGTCGGGTCGCGGTTGAGAATCTCGGCGGCGGTGATGTCGTTGACGCAGGTGTAGCCGAAGATGTGGGCGTCGGCCTCCTGTTCGGAAATGCCGCTGCACGGCTTGCCGATCACGATGCCGAGCTCGCCTTCATACACCACCTTGCCGTCGTAGGACGCCGGCCGGTTGACCACGGCGCCGGGCGCGGCGACGCTGGAGGGGGCTTTGAGGAAATATAACGGCTCGGCCGGCTCCGGCGACTTCAGCTTCGCCGCCAGCGCGTGGAAATTATTCCACAAGGCGATGATCTTGGATGGCGCAGCCGGCGCCAGCAATGCGACTTCTGCGAGCGCCAGCGTCTGGCCGGTAGAGGTCGGCGCATCGAACATATCGCCGACATGCACGGCGATGGTCGATTGCGACAGCGTCCCGAAGCCGATGGTGCCGTTATGGCGAAAGCGAACCCAACACGTCATGACGAAACTCCTGTGAAGTACTCTTGTTCAAGCGACGATGTATCGAAGCTTGTCATTCCGGGGCGCGAGGCCGCAGGCCGAGCGAACCCGGAATCCTGCGGCAAGGCAGAGCGCTGAGCGAGATTCCGGGTTCGCTCGCAGCTGACGCGGCTCGCGCCCCGGAATGACGGTTATTGTTGTGATGACGCGCAAACGCCGATCCGTCGATCAATACAGACCTGCCATCTTGGCGCGCTGGATCACCAGGCCGAGCACGGCGTCGATCGCCGGCGTCGGGATCTTGGTCAGCCGCCCCATTTCCTGAACCACGGTGACCAGCGGATCGATCTCCATCGGCCGGCCGCGCTCCAGATCCTGCAGCATCGAGGTCTTGTGGGCGCCGACTTTGCGGGCGCCTTCGATCCGGCGTTCGACATCGACCCGGAACTTGACGCCGAAGGTCTCGGCGATCGCCTGGGTCTCCAGCATCATCGCCTTGGCCAGCGCGCGGGTGGCGGGATCGGAAGCGATCACGTCGAGCGTGGCATGGGTCAGCGCGCTGATCGGGTTGAAGCAGACATTGCCCCATAGCTTGAGCCAGATCTCGTCGCGGATCCGGTCCAGCACCGGCGCCTTCAGCCCAGCAGTTTCGAACAGCTTCGACAGGTTCTGGACGTCGGCGGTGGTCTCGCCCGACGGCTCGCCGAGCGGAAATTTGTCCCCATAGACGTGACGGATCACGCCGGGGGCTTCGATTTCGGTGGCCGGATAGACAATGCAGCCGATCGCGCGCTCGGCGCCGAACTCGCCCCATTGCTGGCCGCCGGGATCGACGCTTTCCAGCACCGAGCCCTCGTATTCACCGCCATGCTTGTAGAAGTACCAATAGGGAATGCCATTGACCGCGGTGACGATCCTTGTATTCGGCCCCAGCAGCGGCTGCATCTGCGCGATCACGCCGGTGATTGAATGGGCCTTCAGGCAAATAATGACGATGTCCTGCTGGCCGAGTTCGGCGGGATGATCGGTGCAGCGCAGCCTCACCACGCGCTGTTCGTCGCCGATCAAAAGCTTCAGGCCGTTGGCCTGCATCGCCGCCAGATGGGCGCCGCGCGCCACCAGGCTGATATCCGCGCCGGCCTGCGCCAGCTGCACGCCGAGATAGCCGCCGATCGCGCCGGCGCCGTAAATACAGACTTTCATCGATCATCCCAGGTTGAGCGTAAGAACACACGAGCGTGGATTGTGCGATCGCAACTATCCGGCGGTCGCCTTGCGCGACGGTTCGAGTGCGCCTGAATCCTGGATCTCCGCGACCTCATGGTCGCTGAAGCCGAGAACCTGGCGCAGGATTTCGTCGGTATGCTCGCCCAGCAGTGGTGAGCGCGTCACCTCGGTCGGACTGTCCGACAGCTTGATCGGATTGCCGACCGACAGATATTTGCCGCGGGTCGGGTGATCGACCTCGACCACGGTGCCGGTGGCGCGCAGCGATTGGTCCTCTGCCAGTTCCTTCATCGACAGGATCGGACCGCAGGGGATGTGGTCCTTGTTGAGGATGTCCATCGCCTCGAACTTGGTCTTGGTCATGGTCCACTCCTCGATTCGGGCGAAGATCGAGTTGAGGTGCTTGAGCCGGCCCGCCGGCTTGACGAATTCCGGATGAGTCTTCCATTCCGGCGCGCCGATCACGTCGCAGATCTTCTCCCACACCGGAGCCTGGGCGATGAAGTAGATATAGGCGTTGGGATCCTGCTCCCAGCCCTTGCACTTCAGGATCCGGCCGGGCTGGCCGCCGCCGGAATCATTGCCCGCGCGCGGCACCGCGTCGCCGAATGGAATGCCTTCGCCGAACTGGCTGTATTCTTTGAGCGGGCCGTGGGCGAGCCGCTGCTGGTCGCGCAGCTTGACGCGGGACAGGTTGAGCACGCCGTCCTGCATCGCGGCGGTGACCTTCTGGCCGCGGCCGGTCACGGTGCGCTGATAGAGCGCGGTGACGATGCCGAGCGCCAGATGCAGCCCGGTGCCGGAATCGCCGATCTGCGCCCCGGTGACCAGCGGCAGGCCGTCGCGAAAGCCGGTGGTCGACGCCGCACCGCCGGTGCATTGCGCGACGTTCTCATAGACCTTGCAGTCTTCATATGGCCCGGGACCGAAGCCCTTGATCGAGGCCACGATCATCTTCGGGTTGATCGCCTGGATCTGCTCCCAGGAGAATCCCATGCGGTCGAGCACGCCGGGGCCGAAATTCTCCACCAGCACGTCGCAGCTCTTGATCAGCGCGGTGAGGACTTCCTTGCCCTTGGGGTTCTTGGTGTCGAGCGTGATCGAGCGCTTGTTGTGGTTCAGCATGGTGAAATACAGGCTGTCGACGTTGGGCACGTCCTGCAGCTGGCCGCGGGTGATGTCGCCGACGCCGGGGCGCTCGACCTTGATCACGTCGGCGCCGAACCAGGCCAGCAATTGCGTGCAGGTCGGTCCCGACTGGACGTGGGTGAAATCGAGAATGCGAACGCCCTCGAGCGCCTTGGTCATGATTTTGCTCCCTGTAACGTTGTCTTCTGATCCCGCGACCGCGGGCTCATTTGTTGCGAAGTTTGCTTTGCGGGTTGCGGTTGCCGATGCCGCCGCTCTTGCTGCCGGCGGTGGGGTCGACCACCGCGTTGATCAATCGGCCGACTGGAATTCATGGCGGCGTTGCCGGCGCTTTGCTTGTGGCGGAACGAGATCACCCGGATCCTCGTCGCCCGCGCCATCCGGGCGAAATCGGTGATCGGAATCCCGGATACGCCATCGATCACGTCGCGCTGGTGAGCTTGAGAGCGTCGATCAACAGACTCAAGCCGTCGATCTGCTCCCGCTCGGTGTCGTGCGCAGCGGCAAGGCTTGTGATGACAGCGGACAATGCGTGATCTCCCGGATTGTTCTGATCGTCATCGAGGTGTTCGTCCTGCCTAGGCGAACAGTTCTTGTCCGTGTGCCTCGACATAGGCGGCGAGCCCAAGGGTGTGATCGCGCGCGCGTTTTTCGGCGAGATCGGTGTCGCGCGCTTCGAGCGCCTCGATCATCGCCATATGCTCGGGCAGCGAGGTCGCGATGCGATCCGCGCGTCCGATGGTCAATTGCCGATAGCCGCGCACATGCAGCAGGATGTCGTTGGTCATATCGACCAGCACCGGCGATTCGCTGAGCGAGATCAGCGCCTGGTGGAACGCGATATTGGCGTCGGAATATTCCTGGATGTGGTCCTGCGGCCGACGGTCGGGACCGAAATCCTTGAAGAAATCGCGCAGCGCCGAAATGTCCTTCTTGCGCGCCGCATTGGTAATCAGCCGTGCCGCCATGCTCTCAAGTGCCGCCCAGGCGCGGATCATGTCGACGATCTCGGTCTTGGTTCTGCGCACCACGACGATGCCGCGGCGCGGCACGGTCCTGACGAAGCCGTCCTGCTCCAGCATCGCGATGGCCTCGCGAATCGGGGTGCGGCTGACGCCGAGCCGTTCCGACAGCGCGCGCTCGTCCAGCATCACCTGCTCTTGCGTGGCGTAGATATCCATCTTGAGAATGGCGGCCTTCAAGGCCTCATAGGCCTTGTTCTTGAAGCTGGTCTCCGGCGCGATCCGAACGATCGCGAGATCCGGCTCAGCCACGATTGACGGCGCCTTCGGGTTAGTGCGGATTGCCATGATATCTCCGCCGCTGGACATTGGCGCCAGCGGGCTTCGCGTGGTTTTTGGCATACCAAATTCCAGACTGTCAAGCAGTGTTAACATGCCCAAAACCTTGATTCCACGGGGTTTCGTGGGTTGACAATCGAATTGGTGGCACACGCAACGCCAAAGTCGGCTGCCTTGCAGCGGGGTTCGACGATTCTCCGGACGTTTCAGGAACAGGAAGCCGATCGTGGTGCTGAAGGCCGGGCGCACTGGCCGGCGTCAAGGCGGGAGTTCGCAGGCCGCCGCGTTGGCCGGCCATGACCAGATCTCTAACGCCACGTTCAACCAATGCGGCGTGATCGGGCATGCAGCCTGCGCGACATTTGGAATTCGCCTGCGGCATTCCGTTGCCGCCGGTGGACTGCTTTAGGCTGCAATCCTGCAATGAAATCCGACAACTATCTGCGATGAAATCGCAAATCGACAGCGCCGCGCGACACGCCGCGTGGCGCTTTTTTGCCGTATTGTTACCTCCAATCCGTCACAGCAAATTTGGAACGACAAGGCGTCCAGGCGATTAGTTCTACATCTGATAGCAATATGGAGTCACTTATGACCAATCGTTTCGCAGTTTCCATTTTGGCCCTTTCGCTTCTGGCCCCCGGCGTGGCGCTGGCGCAATCGACCACCGCAACCGGCGCGGCAAATGGCGCCCGCAGCGGCGGCGCTGTCGCCGGTCCGATCGGTGAAGCTGTTGGCGGAACTGTCGGCGCGGCAGTCGGCGCAGCCGTCGAAATTCCGAATGCGGTGATCAATTCGGTGCGCGGCGTCGATACGCCCTCGGTTCGGATGGAGCAGGAAGTTGCTCTCGGTGAGCGCCTGCCGCCGAGCATCAAGCTGTACCCGATCAAGAACAACAAGAACTATCGCTACGCCGTGGTCAACGACCAGCGCGTGATCGTCAATCCGAAGAACCGCAAGGTGGTGCGGATCGTCGATTAACGCCAGGCCTTAACCGCTAGCGCGCACAATAGCGCGCGGATGCGCGATCGAGAGGGGCCGTAGCGGCGGTCCCGAGTTCAAATGTGGAATCGCCCGCCTGGCGATTCCACATTGCTTTGAGCGGGCTCAATAAGTGTGGCGCATTCAAACTGCATCACGTCGGCAATCCGACAGGCGCGAATTGCGCGCCGGGCTCGGCGGGTCGTTCGGCGATCTCACCGCGGCTTCAAGCCAACCAGTCCTGAACTCTCATGACTGCGTCAGCGAAGGCTTCTGGCGCTTGCTGAGGCAGGTTGTGGCCGGCATTGACGACGCGATGTTCATGCGGCCCGACGAACATGCGTGCATGATCGGCCGTCCCTCCAGGTTTGAGGGGGTCCGTTGTCCCGTCAATCGTCACCGTCGGCACCGTCACCACGGGTTTCTCGGCCAGACGGTCTTCGAGCGGTTGCAGCGCGCGATCGCCCCGCTCGAGGCCAAAGATCCAGCGGTAGCAATGGATCACGATGTCGACGAAGTCGGGGTTGTCGAAGGAGATCGCAGAGCGGGCGAACGTCGCATCATCGAAATGCCAGCCGGGCGACCACTCCTCCCACAACATCCGGCACAGATCGCGGCGATGCGCAGCCAGGCATTCCCGGCCACGTTCAGTTTGAAAAAGATGCTGATACCAGACGACGCGCTCGAAAGATGGCGCGTTCGCATGGCGTTGTGCGCTGACATCGATGATGTCGTAGCCCGCATATGACACCAAGCCGCCAATCTTGTCGGGCCACAGCGCCGCTGCACTACAGGCGGCGTTGCCGCCCCAATCGAATCCGCCGAGGATCGGTCGCTGCAGCCCCAGGCCGTCGGCGAGTTGGATGATGTCGGCGCCGCGGGCGGCTTGTTGCCCGCTCCGGATGGCGTCGTCGGAGATAAAGCGGGTCGGACCGAATCCGCGTGCATACGGGACGATGACCCTCGCTCCCGCTTGGGCCAGGATGGAAGCCACGTCATCGAATGCGTGCACGTCGTAAGGAAAGCCGTGCGAGAGGATCACCGGCCAACCAGTGCTGTGACCTTGCTCGACATAGGCGATCCGCAATACGGCGGTCTCGACGCTTTTCACCGAATGCTCGACCATGGACTCATCTTTGCGTGTTTGCAGAGGGGCGCGGTTCGGCGCCGCAGAGGGTTCACAGCTCTGCTTTCATCGTCGTTGTCCCGATACCGTAGTCACGAAGGCCCGCAGGTCGGCCAGCATCAGGTCAGGCTGTTCCAGAGCCGCGAAATGGCCGCCCCTCGGCATGTCGGTCCAATGAACGACATTGTAGGTCTTCTCGACAAAGGAGCGAGGCAACGGCAGAAAAACCGGATCGGGAAACGCCGCGACGCCCATCGGCGCGCGGACACGCGTTCCAACGGGAAACCTGTCCGATCGCTCCAGACGCTTACCGTGATAGATCCATGTTGCGGTGACCACCGACGAGGGCGCCACATAGAGCATGATGTTGGTCAGCAGCTGCTCTTCGGTAAACTTGCTCCAGAGGTCCGGACTGCCGTCGGGGAGTGTCGGCAGGTCGGCCCATTTGCCGAATTTTTCGAGGATCCAGGCGGCGGCGCCGACCGGGCTGTCGGCCATCGCGACCCCGAGCGTCTGTGGGCGGGTCTCTTGTTCGTGGTTGTAGCCAGTCTCCCAATCGAGGATCACGGCCCGCCTGGCCGCCAACTCCTTTTCCTCAGGAGTCGTCGGACGGGCGTCCTCGGCGAAGATACTGACCATGTTGATATGAAAACCGAGCAATGCGTCAGGTTGTTTATACGCCATCCAGCTCGCGATATGGGCTCCCCAGTCTCCGCCCTGGACGATGTAGCGCGATGGTCCGAACAGTCGGACCATGAGGTCGTGCATCAGTTCGGCGGCACGACGCGGGCCAATCACGCCCGTGATCGGCGTGGAGAAGGCGAAGCCTGGCAGCGAGGGAACCACAACGTCGTGACCGTCTGTCACCAGCGGTTCGAGCAGACGTTCAAACTCGATGAACGAACCCGGCCACCCATGCAGAAGAAGCAGCGGCGGCTTCGAACCATCGCCGCGCATATGGATGAAGTGAATTTGCTCCCCCTCGACAACGGTGGTGAAGTGCGGAAGCTGATTGAGGAGTCGCTCGGCCTTGCGCCAGTCGTAGCTGGCCTGCCAGTAACCAACGAGCCGCTTCAAGTCGCTGACTCCAACGCCGGCACTCCAGCCGCCTGCATCAGGAAGCTGGCTCCAGTTATACGACTCGATCCGGGTTCTGATCGAGGTGAGCCGTTCGTCGGGAATGTCGATGGTGTATGGGACGATCATATTGCCTTCCGAAACTGCGATCGAGCGACGAGACCTGGAGATAATCGTCTTCGCATTCCTCACCGCACAGTTTGATTTTTGCGTTGTATGGACAATGTCGTATCTCGATTGATGCTCTACACGTATTGTCACGTCGAACGATGATCTAGACCTTGTGCCGGTCATCACCTGTGCGTAAAATGCAAAGATGAACCTCTCTTCTGACCGCTTGAGTGATTTGGACATTTTTTCGTCGGTGATGGCGGCCGGCAGTTTCTCCGCCGCCGGCCGCCGCCTGAATCTGGCGCCCTCGTCGGTCGGACGGATCATCGATCGGATCGAGGCCCGCCTTGGTGTTCGATTGCTGCTTCGATCGACACGGTCGCTGACCTTGACGGCCGAGGGAACCGCCTATCTGACCGCTGCACGTCGCATCCTTGCCGACCTGAAGGAGGTCGAGGAGGCGATCGCCGAGAATGGCCTGCCGCGCGGCCGCATCAGAGTGACCACGTCAATCCTGTACGGCCGAATGTCCCTGGTGCCGCTTCTCGGCGATTTCAGGCGTCGGTATAAGGACATCCTTTTGGATATCAACCTCACGGATGCGGTTGTCGATATCGCCGCAGGACAGGCGGATGTCGGCATCCGCTTCGGTCCGATGCCGGATGGATCGCTGATCGCCCGCAAACTCGGGGAGACGCGAAAGGTGATAGTGGCCTCTCCGGAATATCTGGCGCGCCGCGGTACGCCTCTGATTCCAGAGGACCTGCATGACCATGACTGTCTCGGGTTCAATTTCAAGCGCTCGGCACCCACATGGCCGTTCCGCAAGGATGGTCGCGATTATTCATTGGCGGTCAGCGGGAGCGTCGAGGCGAATAATGGCGAAACGCTCGGTCAACTGGCGGCCGAAGGCGTTGGCATAACGCGGGTCGGCACCGACACGGTGATTAGCGTGATCTCGTCTGGCGCGCTCGTCCCCCTGCTTGAACAGTTTAATCCGGGCGACGTCGAAGAAATCAACGCGGTCTTCGTCGGCGGCGTCCATACGCCCGCCCGCGTGCGTTGCTTCGTAGACTATTTGGCAGAATGCGCGGCGGGTGGAAGGTGAGGCGATAGCAGTCGGCTTCTTGTCGTTCTACGAACGCCGATGGCCAGGACCACGCACCAACGCGGGAGCGCGACGAACCGTCTCGTTACACCCGACGACGTCTTCGGCGCGCTCGGCGTCCCGGATTCGTCGCGGGACATAGGATGCCGCGCAAGGGCGAGTTCAATTCCACGCTTACCCGACGGGCTGCCGCCGCGGCGGCTCCTTTGATGTCGTGCCCAGTGCGCATCCGCGTCCCTGCGGAGTGGTCGATGCACGTCAAAAAATTTCACCGCATCAATTGCAATCCATTCTAATTCGGATATGTTGGGTAGGAATACAACCTATACGGGTATAGCAAGGCGCATGATCGCGTCGCTGCTGCTCCAGGGGGCGGACGATGGCGCGCGTCTATTTGTTCAATCCGCTGATCAGTGCCCGCTACGGTCCGAGCCAGAAGATCGTGGTCAATTCCGACGCCACGCTGCCTTACATCATCAAGAACACCTCGCCGCAGATTGCCTATGTGCCGTTCTCGACCTCCGGCGCCCGCATTCCGGGAAACCAGCCGTCCGGCAACAGCTTCGTCGACAGCAATACATTGATGATCACCAACGATCTGATCTGGAATTATGATTTCGATCTGACCGGCTTGCCGGGCGATCTGATCGCCTACCTGTTTCGCGCCCAGATCGTGCTGATCGCCAGCAGCGGCAACTATCTGCGGACATTTCAAGCGATCTCGTCGTCGAGCGCGAGCGCGGCCGAGCCCCTCGCGCGCGCGCAGCACCATGGCGTGGACTCCACGCCGGGCTCGGTCTTCGTCTTCAATCTGTTCAGCGAGAAACTCAGTTTCAGCTGCAACGGCGCCAAGGTCGCCGACATCCCGGCCTGGAGCGACGGCGCCAGCGCGGCGATCTACACGCCCTCCGACATTCCGGTGGCGCAGGTGCTCAATGCCAGCGACGGCCAGGGCAAGATCTTCAACGGCCTGAACAAGATCACGGTGATCACCGAAACCGTCGGAACGTTTTCGCTGCCGGTCGATGGCAATCAATATCCGCTGATCCAGAACCTGCTGCTCTATCTGATGCGGGACCGCTGGTTCCTGTTCGACGAGTTCGGCGTGAATTGCGAATCCGGCGCGATCGATCTCGGCATGGCGGCGAGCGGAATTCCCGGTAACTCCACGCGTTTTCCCACCTAGACCACGAAAGGGTCGAGCAATGGCAGATGATCTCGGTTCGGTTTACGTGTTCAACGTCTATAGCGAAACGCTGACGCTCAGCACCAATGGCGCCACCGTCGCGGCCGGGGCGATCCCCGGCTGGTTCACCAACGCCACCCCGAAATATCGCCCCAACGCCATCGCGGTGCCGCGCACTCTCAATGCTAGCGACGGTCCCGGCAGGTTCTTCAACGGCAAGAACGCGCTGACGATCTCCTGGGCCGACGGGTTGTTCGCGGCCCAGGTGCCGATCGACGGCAAGTCATATCCGATCATCCAGGACCTGCTGTTGTTCATCGACAAGAACAGCTGGAGCCTGGTCAACCAATACGGCATCGAGGTGGAGAACGGGCCGGTGCTCGGCGTCGCCGATTTCGACATTCTGGCGCCGATCTTCGCCAAGGCGTGAGGCTGCAATCGGCTTCGCCTGGAGCGAGTGACACGGAATCGAACGAGGATCTGGCGGTCGACGCCCTCGCCACCCCGCCGGGCAGCGTGTTCGTGTTCAATGTCTTCAGTGAGGACATGGATACGTTCAGCGTCAACGGCCGCCAGGTCGGCGGCGATCCAGCGATCGCGGCGTGGGGGGCTGGCCCCACGCCGCTGAAATATTCGCCGTCAGGCCTGCAGGTGCCGCGGACCCTGAATTCGAGCGATGGCGGCGGAAAGTTCTTCAACGGCACGAACAGTATCGTTGTGAAATGGTCTGGCCGGATCGGCAGCTTCACCGTCGCGATCGACGGCGATCTCGATC
This sequence comes from Rhodopseudomonas sp. BAL398, assembly GCF_033001325.1. Taxonomy (NCBI): domain Bacteria; kingdom Pseudomonadati; phylum Pseudomonadota; class Alphaproteobacteria; order Hyphomicrobiales; family Nitrobacteraceae; genus Rhodopseudomonas; species Rhodopseudomonas sp. BAL398. The sequence goes on along the minus strand of NZ_CP133111.1, from coordinate 2,186,246 downwards.
CACTATTCGAGGACCTCGCGCTGTACGTCTTTCAGCTTCACTTCTACCTGCTCAACTCGCTGGGAAGGGTGATTCAATCCGGCGCGGTCACCGCGATCACGCTGTAGAGCGTTTTCGAGCGAAGTGGGTACCGGTTCGCGTGAAGACAACGCGTCAGACAAGAATCCAGAGCTTCGGTTCTGATCTATCAGAACCGGAATTGCTCTGGAGTCGCGACAGGTCCCGATCGTGATAACCGGGCGATCGGCGCGGTCGCATATCGAGAACGGCATGGAAGAGGTGCCATCATGGCGAAACAACCTCGTGCTGATAGGTCTGGCTCTGGTCCCGGCTTTTCGTTGCTGCAGCCGGGCGTTCCGCTATATCTGGCGGACGGCGCCACGCCGCTGACGGCGCCCACTTTGTATTACGTGCTGGTCGGCGATCCGGCGCAATTTCCGTCGATGCTGACCGCCGACACGGCCTGGTCGGATTATTCCGGCGGCTTTGTGTTCGTGGCCCCCGGTGCCAGCGTCGCCGACGCCAAGGCCACGGTGGCGGCGGTGAATGCACGGCTGCAGCCGCAATCGCCCGGCCTGCAATGGCTGGTGTGGGCGGATGATCCCAATCCGGCGGCGATCGCCAAGGCGCAGATCCTGACCATCGCCAAATCACTCGGCGCCGGCAGCGGGCGGATCAAGGGCAATTCCGCCGTGACCTTCGTCAATCTGTCGCTGCAGATCAGCGCCGAGCTGGAAGTCGCGCCGTCATTCGACGGCACCCCGCCGGGACTGTCGCTGATACCCAATGTCAGCGGCGCCAGCGGCCTGGTGTTACAGCGGCAAGGGGCGGGGCAGGCGTCGTTGGCGCTGCCGAATGATCGGCCGGTGCTGATCCCCTTTGCGGGCGCGTCGCTCGGCGCGTTCAGCTTCGGTTTTGCCCCCGATCGCGGCAGCTTCTTCGCGCTGTTCGCGCCCGAGGACGACAGCGAAAGCCCACCGGCCTCGGCCGAGATCCGCTATTTCTGTGGCGCGGCGAGCGCGCCGACCCGGCTGCGCTTTCCGGTGATGCTCGGCTCGTTCCCGGATCCGCGGGCGCCTATCGCCGCGCAATTGCCGATGCTGGTCACCATCGATCCGCTGCGGCCGACGGATTGCGTGCGCACCCGCTTTGCGTTCGATCTGTCGCAATATGGCGGCACCGGGCCGGTGCTGCCGGTCAGCGCCGCGTTGCGCAGCACCGCCGGCGCGGCGCTGTACTTGCAGCCGCAATCGGACGCGGGATTCGGCCTGGCGCTGCGCCCCGGCGCCGGTGCGACGCAGGCTGCCTATCTGACGCCCGCCGGACGTTATCAGCTCACCCGCACGCCGCTATTGGATGTCGCGGCGCAGACGCCGATCGCCAACGATCCGCTGGCGCTGATGTGCGGCATTTTCGGCAGCGAATTCCTGCTGCTGGCCGACCATGACCTGCTCGATTTCCAGGGCACGCGGCCGGCCTATGCGACGCGCTATCCGCCGCTCGACACCCCGGTCGAACCGGGGCAGGGCGACACCGCGCTGCTGTCCGATGCCTTCACCACCAATTGGATTCAGGTGATCCCTGGCCCCGACAGCGCCACCACCTTTCCGGGCTACATCAAGCAGAGTTTTTGCGCGCAGGCGGTGGACACCGTGTACTATCAAAGCGCCGCGCCGTCCGGCGAGCCGTTTCCGATCGCCGTGGGCGCGCGGATCGCGGATCTGTCGCAGGTCGCGGCCGGCCAAATCCTGCCGCTGGCGCCCTATGGCTATGTCTATTACTCCGATCAGAGCATCGCCAATCCCAATCCCGATATCGTCGCCGCGACCTTCACCGGGTTCGAGACCGCGGTGCTGTCGCCGGCGCGGTTCGACGCGGTCGCGGCGGATCGCTGCCTCGGCCCGCTGTTCTTCGATATGGCGACGCTCGAGGCGCTGAGCGGCGGCTTCGTGCAGACCCCGCAAGGCCTGCTGGTTGGCCTCAATGCCGGCGCGATGGAGTCCGCGACGCCGGCCGGCAGCTGGCAGCAATTGCTGCTGGCGCGCAGCCCGCAGATCCCGGCGCAATTGCTGCGCTTCATGCACGGCACCACGCCCTCGAGCTGCCCCGGCGGTGTCGGGCCGTTCGACGTGGTCAGCCCCTATCTGTCGACCGCGCTGATGAATCCGTCCGCCTTTCTGGTGGCGGCCGATCCGACCTATCTGGGCGCATTCGACAATGTTCTGCAGCTCGGCGAATATCCGATCGAGATCGCGGTGTCGAACGCCGACACCGGGCCGAGGCTCGACCTCAATTGCGTGCTGGTGTTCAAGCTGGCGAAGGGCCGCTCCTTCGTCGAGCTGGCGGCGGACCCGTCGGGCTGGACCGATCCGGATCTGTTTGTCGGCGTCGGCCGGGCCGCGACGATCTCCGCCCAGATCCTCGCCTACATCAAGCAGGCGCAGGCCAATAGCGACGAGGCGCGCGCCACCGGCGGCTATGATTACTTCGCCGACTTCCTGGCCCGCGTCACCGACGTCAATTGGACCGGCATTCTGGCGCTCGACGCGCCGCTGCAATTGCAGCATCTGCCGCCCGACATCGCTATGCTGTTATGCGGTATGCGCTCCAGCAAACCGCTATGTTGCCATCATTTCGGCATCACCACCAATGCGCCGAAACAGGCCGCGACGGTGGAGGAGACGCTGCAGCACTCCTCGCTGTTTGGGCTGATCTATTACGATTACGGCTTCGAGACCCCGACCACGGCGCTCGACTTCCAGACCCTGTCGCTCAAGGCGCTGTTCGCCAACAGCCTGATCAAGCAGTTCGAATCCCGGATCGCCTATTCGCTGGCGGCGCTGTTCGGCGATCCGACCAAATTGACGGTCGCGGGACAGAACGATTTTCCAGCCACCAACACCATCGTCATCGACGGCGCGCTGCAATTGCGCGACGGCCAGACCTCGGTGGTGTTCGTCACCAGCGAGCAGCGCGTCTTCAGCTTCCCGGTCGACGGCGGCGCCTATCGGGCGCTGGCGGCGTTGACCGTGGACAGCGCCGGGCTGGCGCCGGTGTCGGAAAGCCAGGACGCCGGCGCCACCACCCTGATCGCCGGCTTCACGCTGGACGGCGCGCTCGGCTTCACCACCCAGCCCGGCATTTCCCCGGTGCCGATCGATCTGTTCTCCTACGGCCTCGATGCGGACTATGCCGGCGGGCTCGGCTATACCGGCTACGGCTTCCGGCTGCTCAGCCAGATCCCCGCCCAGGGCCTGACCCCGCCGCCGGCCATCGCGCTGCATCTCGACGGGTTGTTGCTCGATCCCGCCGCCAGCACGCCGCGGCAGCAGAGCCTGATGGCGACGCTGCCGCTGAAGATGCTCGGCTTCAGCCAGGCGCCGGATCAGGCCGCGTTGAAAGCCGTGCTGGTCACCGGCACCGGGCTTGACGGCGTCAGCCCGAGTTTCGCGATCGAGCTGCAAGTGATGATGGGCACCATGGGGGCGCTCACCACTGCGGCGCCACTCGACGGCCGGCTGATGCTGGGCTGGGTGCCGGGGGCGACGACGGCCCAATCCGACAAGGTCGGGCTGCTGCTGGCGCCGCCGGCCTCGATGCACGACGGCACCTTCCATCTGCAAGGCGTGTTGCCGACCCAATACGGCGCGGTGGAATTGTTGCGGCCGCTGCTGGACAAGAGCTACGTCTACGTCTTGGTGCTGCGCAACGTGCTGTTCGCGCTCGGCGCGTTTCCGCTCTACATCCCCTCGACCGGCGAGCGGTCGCTGACCTTCTTCGGCATTCCGGGCGGCGAGGGCGGTGATGAGGGTGACGGCGGCGTCAACCTGGCGTGGTTCTTCGGCGAGCCCGACCTTTCGACGCCGCCAGCGCAGGCGCAGCTGAGCACGACGACGCCGGCGCTGAGCGTGGTGCCGGCGGTCTATGTGGTGGCCGGCATCAAGGTCAATTACGATGTCCAGTCCAACGACGTGATTCCGATCATCATCAACATGCTGTCGCAGGTGCCGCTGTCGACCAAGGCAGCGCTCGACGATATCGTCGCCGGCAGCGTGATGATTCCGGTGAGCTATGATCCGGCCGCCGGCGTCACCGTCGCGGTCGATCTCGAATTCACCCCGGTCAGCTTCCAGTTCGTGTTCTCCGATCCGTTCGTCTATGGCGCGCGGTTGTCGATCGCCGCGGAGCCGGAGCCGCCGAAGCCGACATCGGCCGGTGGCGCCGTGTTGCGGGTCGACGACGAGCCGCCGAAGAAGAAGGGCATCCTCAGCAGCCTGCGCGGCTTCGTGCTGGAGATCGCCTATCGCCGCATCAGCGACAATCTCGGCGCCTGGTCGGGCTCGTTCACCTGGACCAAGCCGATCGGCACCGACGATTACCAGATCTTGCTGCCGACCGTCGGGCTGATCATCTACACCAACAATGATTTCCGCATCGATATCGGCTGGCCGTTCACGCCGGACGGCATCGGCCTGACGCAACCATTCGCGGTGCAATTCTCGATCGAGGGCGTGCCGCTGCGCGCCGCCGGCGGGCTGTATCTGGCGAAGCTGCGCTCGGCCGACGCGCCCGGCGAGCTCGGCGACAATTTCGCGATCATCTGGCGCTTCGGGCTCGGCCTGTCATTTGGCATCAACAAGGATTTCCAGAAGGGGCCGATGTCCCTGAATGCCGGCCTGATCGCCTTCGTGACCTTCGAGGGATTCTTGGCCTCGACCCACGGCACGCTGGACGAAGCCGGCGTCGAATATAAATGGTTCGCCGGGCAATTGGGCCTAGAGGCCTATTTCAGCGGTTCGATCGATCTCAAGATCATCTCGGCCTCGATCTCGATCAGCGCCACGCTGGTACTCCAGGTCGCCTATGAGACCGCGCATACCACTATCATCCGCTTCGCGTTCCGGGTCTCGATCTATGTCTCGTTCCACATCGTCTTCATCCGGATCTCGTTCAGCTTCGACGCCGATATCGACGTGCTGCCGCCGCTCAAGATCGGCAGCGGTCCGCCGGCGCAGATGTTTGGCCCGACCCCGATCACCGCGCGAATGGTGGAGTCTCGACCGCAGCCGGTCCTGGCTCCGCGGCTGCGCAAGCAGATCCATCCGCAGGTCGCCGCGCGCTTCGCGGCGGCGGATGTCGCCGCGGCGCCGGTCGAACTGACGCTGTATTTCACCGTGCAGCCGGCGGTGATCAACAGCACCAGCGCGGCGGCGCCGCAGGCGGTGGCGGGGCTGGCGATCCAGCTCGAGCCGGAGTCGCAGGATCCCGACGATTTCGCCAATCTGGTCACCAGCCTGGCGCAATATCTGCTGCAGGCCTATGGCGCCGGCACGACGCTGACCGAGCAATTGGCGGCGATCACGCTGCGGCTCGATGACGGCACCTTCGACGGCGCGGTCGGCGACTTTCTGTCGAGCCTGAAATTCAAGATTCTGCCGCAGGCCAACCTGACCGAGGCGGCAGACTTTGCCTTCTTCCCGATGCTGCCGCAGCTGGCGCTGAGCTATAACGGCGCGCAGATCGCGTTCGACGCGCCGCCGCTGCCGGCCGATTATGCCGAGCAGTTGCAGAAATATTTCAACCAGCTGGCGCAAGGTCTGCAATTGCACCAGGCGGCGATGAAGGCGGCGGCGACGTCGGACTTTCCGACCTCGGCGGCGGGGCTGGTGTGCGGCGACATGATCGTGCTGCTGGCCAAGCAGCTGATCTCCAATCTCGACGACATCGCCGAGGCCGATCCCGATCTGAGTTTCGACGAAGCGCTGACGCTGCTGGGGCCGGCCGGCTTCGCCAAGCTCGCCGGCTTCATGTCGCGCTTTGCCTTATACGGGTTGCGGCTGCCGGTTCCGGGCAGCGTGCCGTTCGGCAGTGAGCTGACCGGCGTGTACCAGCTCACCGGGCAGCAGGTCGCGCTGGCGCAGCAAAGCGGCAAATGGATCACCGGCTTCACGCTGGGCTACGCGCCGGGCCAAGGCGCCGCCGCAAGCTGGATCGTGTTCGGCGCCGACGGCAAGGGCCAATCGGTGGCGGACGATCTCGGGGCAGGGCTGGTGCTCGATACCATGGTGCAGCCGAGCTGGCTCGGCGCCGGCGGCGGCTTCGTCGCACTACCGCCGCTGGCCACCCAGCCGTGCCCGTTCTATCTGCCGCGGACCTATGCCTGGACCAAGGCCGACAGCCAGGTCGGCAATCTGCGCCCGATCTCCGACGTGCTGATGAGCCGGCTCGCATTGTTCTACGCCGGCGGTGGCAGCGGCGCGGTGGCGGCGCTGGCGCAATTGCCCGGCGATGCCGCGCCGATTGCGCTGGCCGCGAGCGCGGCGCTGCTGGTGCCGCTGGGGCTGCGCCGGATCGTTCCGCAGGGCCAGAGCACGCCGTTGAGCAATGTGTTCCGGTTGATCGGCACCGACGATTCCACCCGTGAGTTGCTCGACGAGTTGATCGATGCCGGCGCGGCGTCGGGCGCGACGCTGACCATGCTGCTCGGCAGCGGCGCCAGCAGCTACGCGACGGCGACCAAGCAGGACGCCATCGTGCTGGCCAAGGCCAATCTGTCGACCTTGAACGAGCCGCCGACGCTGATGGCCGACGCCACGCCGATGCTGCGCGCCGCGGCGGCGCTGCCGCCGAGCTCGGCGACGCTGGCCGATGCCGACGCCTTCGCGCAGCTGGTCTGGGAAGTGTCGGTGGTCAATGCCGACGGCTTCTACCTGCATATCGACGACGTGCCGGACGACGCCTTCCGCAATGGCGACGCGCAGATCGCGCTGCTGGCGCAATTCGCGCCGGTCGGCGCCACCTCCGCATTGCAGCCCTGGAGCAATTGCTTCGTGCTCGACGCGGTTCCGGACAACGCCAAGGGCGCGGTGGCGGCGACGGTGTCGGACGCGAGCGGCGACTGGGTCACGACCACGCCGGCCAGTCTGGCCGGCAGCGTCGGCTTCTCGATCGATTGGCCGGCGCCGCCGGCGACGCCCGGCCTGGGAGCGACGCCGACGCCGCAGCAGCAGGCCGCCTATGCGGAGGCGCTGTACAGCCTGCTGCAATATCGCGTGGTGTCGATCGAGGCGGCCACGCCGCGGGTCGCCGCATTGGTCGGCGGCGCCGTCAGCCTGCCGACCAATTGGAGCCTGCCGATCGGCCCCAACCAGGCCGAGCGCGACGCCGACTGGATCTTCACCAACAGCGTCGCGGTGGCGGCCTTGCTCGGCCAGAGCAACCGCTATGCGGGGATCGGCGCCACGGTCGGGTTCTCGATCCAGCTATTGGACATCTACGGCAACGCGCTGCCCGGCGACAACAATCTGGGCGTGCCCTTTGTCTACAATGACGCGCTGCTCGGGGTGGAGGCCTGGCCGGGGCTTCGCTCCTACTACGCCTTCGCCGCCGGCAGCGGCGACGTCGCCATGACCTTGCAGCTGACATTCAATCCAGCCGATCTCGGCGCCGGCGCGTTGTCGGCCGATGATCCGGTCGCGCTCGGCGACGCGCTGGGCGCCTATCAGCAGATCTACGATCAGCTCAGCGATCCGCTGCAGGTCGGCAATCCGGGCGCCGCGATCCAGCTCGAGACGATCCTGTCGGCGGCGCCCCTGGCGCAGACCAAGGATGGTGAGGCGCTGCGCGCGGTGCTCACCGCCTATGTGCAAACCATCATCGGCTATCTGGTCAGCGCCATCGCCGGCAACAAGCCGCCGGTGCCCGATCCGCTGCTGGCGGAGTTTTCGCTGCAGAAGGACTATGTCGGCCAATTGCCGTCCGATATTTTCGAACTGACGGTCGATCTGGTGTTCGCGCGCGCCGCCGACACCGTGGTGCCGGCGATCGCTGCGGCTATGCCCGGCGTTGAGCGCATCAATTCGCGGATCGCCGCGGCGGTGTCGCTGGCGACGCAGGGCGCGACGACGGACGGACCGGACATGCAGCTCAGCGCCTTCGCCCAGGCGTTCGAATCCGCCTGGTATGGCTTCGACGGCGGCAGTACCCAGTTGAAACTGGCCGAAGGAGTCGCCGCCAGCAATGCCCAGGCGCGCGCCAAGCGGGTGGCCAAACTCGGCGCCGTGCGGGCGGCGGCGGTCGACGCCGCGCCGACCAAGGCGCTGGCGCCGCTATGGTGCGTCCGGGTCGGCGCCGGCGCTGGCATCGCGGTGACGTTCCCCAATGCGGCTGCCACGCCGGCCGCGGCGGATCTGCCGCTGTGCTGTTCGCCCTTGCCGCTGTCGACCATCCTGATCACCGAGATCGTCAAGGTGCGGGTCTATGCGGCGACCTGGACCGGCACCGGCCGCGACGTGATCGCCGATCAGGATCATCTGTTCACCGGCATCGACATGGATGTCTGGGGCGCCCAGTTCCTCGCCGCCGTCGACGCGGTCTTCGAGCCGCTGATGGCGACCGCGACCGCCACGCTCGATGCCGCCCGCTACGCCGATCTCGCCGCGAACAAGCAATCGCTGGCCGATCAGATCGCAACCGGTCTGGCCGCGGTGTTGCAGATCCCCGGGCAGAGCGCGCAGATCGGCGACGCGGTCGAGCGCTTCCGTCAGGCGCTGCTGCAAACCCTGACCACGGACTACGCGCTGGCCTCGGTGGTGCAGATTCCCGCAACCGTGGCGCTGGCCGGCACCGATGAGCCGAGCGCGCCGCCGCAACTATTCGGCAAGGTCAGCGATCCCAGCCTGTCGGCGGCGGCGCGGCAGGCCTTCACGCTGTCCTCGGCCAATCTGACGCTGGCGGATGGCGCCGAGCCGCTGATCTATCTGGCGTCGGCGCGCAACCCCGCTGCTGCGGCCTATCTCGATCTGCACACCGACTACGACGTGTCGTTCCTCGAGCACGATTTCGAGCCGGACCGCAAACGCTATGGCTACGAGCCGTCGTCCTGGCTGAGCTTCATCGTGCCGGCCTATCTGCCGGCCGACACAGCCAAGCCGGCGCTGAATTTCGCCACCGGCCGCAATGCGATTCCGGTGCCGCTGCGCTCCTATCCGGCGATGCCGGTGATTTCCAGCCAGGCCGTCGCTGTGTCCTCCGACATTGTCAGCATCGCCGAGGCGCTGCTATGGGCCTATAGCTTCACGGTGTCGGCGCCGAGCGCGGCGCAGGACGAGCTGACCCTGCTGGTGTTGCTCAACGATCCGCCGCTCGCCGGCCAGATGGCGCGGGCGACGCGGTCGCTGCATGCCAATGTCGGCGGCGACGACCCGCCGCGTCCGCCGCCGGCCGATCTGTTCGAGGCGCTGGCGCGCTTTGCCTTCGAATATCCGCAGATATCGCCGCACCTCGCCGAGGTGCCGGCGGCCGCCTTCGACGGCGCCGATCCGGTCGTGCCGCGCAAGGCGCTGCAACGCTTCGACGAGTTGATCGGCGGCGTCGCCTTGACCTGGGCGAGCTGGATCGCGGGGCATCTCGGCGCCCGCGCGACGCGGCTGACCAAGCGGCTGCAACGCGCCACCACGACGGCGAGCGTGCCGCGCGCCACCTGGCGCTATGTGGTGGATTTCAGCACCCGGCCCGACCTCACGGTGACGCGGAGCATCGACGAGTCCGGCACGCTGCCGCCCTGGCCGAGCATCGAAGGCTACACCACGCCGTCGGGCAGCGAGTCGAAGGCGGTCTACAAGCGCATCGGATCGGGCGAGGTGCCGGCCAGTCTGGCGTTTGCGCTGGCCGAACTGTTCATGGTGGCGGGGCAGAGCGCCCATGTGATGGCCAATGTGGTGCGCAACGCCAATCTGGTGCCGCCCGGCATGCCGGCCGGCACCAGCGTCGATCCCGGCTTCGTCTACACCACGCCCTGGACCGAGCTGAAGGACCCGATCGGCCCGGCGCTGGAAGTCACCACGCCGATCATCGTCGGCAGCGGCGCCGCCACGCTGTCGGCGGCGGTCGATCTGTTGCTGCAACCCTTCGTCGATGGCCCGCCGGTGCCCGGCGTCGAAGCCGCGACGATGCGGCTGTTGGTCAATGGCGGCTATGCCTATACGCTCGCCGATGGCGGCCCGGATCAGCAATTGCTCAGCCGCTCGGCGATCTTCCTCGCCGACCAGCAGATCGCCCTGACGGTGGCGCCGTCGGACCCGGCGAGTCTCGCGACCTTCAAGCAGGATCTGGTCACGGCGCTGCGCGACTGGCAGGCCAGCTTCGATCCGAGCCAATCCGGCGCCTTCATCGGCCTGCTGCTGACTCTGTTCACCCAGACCAGCGACCAGCAGGTGGCGCTGTCGCGGCTCGACGACGTCCGAATCCCGGTGCCGGACGGCCAGCCCGGCTGGTGGACCGGATAGCGCATGTGGCCGAATTGACCGACCACATGCCCGGCGCTGTCATGCAGGTGTGCGAACCCGGAATGACTCCACTCTGGAAAATGCGACGGCGCGCGCGGTTCGTCGCATTGCGGGGTTGAGCGCCGCGCCCGGCCATGCTGAGAGACTGACCAAGGGATGATCGAATCAACCGGTTGACTCCGTCATTGCGAGCCGAGGGCGGTGCGCAGCGCCGTCCGACGGCGAAGCAATCCAGGGCGGTAAGCAAGACCTGGATTGCTTCGTCGGAAGAGCTCCTTGCAATGACGAGATCGATTGGGCTCCCATAGGTTTTATTCTCAGTGATGCTGCGCGGCTGCAGCCATCTCGCGCCGGAGTCCTTGATGATCAACCGCCACCTGCAGGATTGGATCGCGGATCTGCGCGTCGCCACCGGGATGCTGACGCGGGTGCCGGTGCCGCATCCGGACGGCGCGATGCCGCCTTCGCTGAGCCGCGCCCAACGCGTGTTTCCGCTGGTCGGCGCGCTGATCGGTCTGGCGGTCGGTCTGGTCGATGTTCTGTTGCTGAGGCTCGGCGTGCCGCCGCTGGCCGCCGCCGCGCTTGCGCTGGGCTTTAGCGCGGCGCTCACCGGCGCGCTGCATGAGGACGGGCTGGCCGATGTCGGCGACGGGTTTGGCGGCGGCCGCGACCGCGCCGCCAAGCTTTCGATCATGCGCGACAGCCGGCTCGGCACCTATGGCAGCGTCGCGCTGCTGGTCGGTTTTGCGACCCGATGGGCGGCGCTGGCGAGCCTGCCGGCGGCGGCTGTGGTGCCCGGCCTGATCGTCGCCCATGCGCTGGGGCGCGCGGCGATCCCGGTGCTGGCGGCGACCATGCCGTATGCGCGGACCGACGGACTCGGCAAGAGAGCAGGACGGCCCGAAACCGCCGGCGCCGTCACCGCCGTGATGATCGCCGTGGTGATCGCGCTGATCTGTCTGCCGACGGCCAATGCGCTGTTGGCGCTGCTGCTGACCGCGGCCGGGGCGGCGGCGGTCGCGGCTTTGGCATGGCGGCAGATCGGCGGCGTGACCGGCGACGTATTCGGCGCCGCCGAGCAGGTCGCCGAGACCGCGGTGCTGGTGCTGCTCGCAGCGCGATTGTCGGCAGCGGTGGTGGCATGAGTGACGATGCGCGGTTTTGGCTGGTCCGCCACGCGCCGGTGGCTGGCCCGCGCGGCGTGATCCATGATTCCGACGCGCCCGCTGACGTGAGCGATGCCGCGGCCTTCGCGGCACTACGTGCCCGGCTGCCAGCCGCGGCGCCGTCATTCGCCAGCCCCAGCCGCCGCACGATGCAGACCGCCGCGGCGCTGGGGCTGCGGCCGGTCGCCGATCCGCGCTTTGCCGAACAGCATTTCGGCGCCTGGACCGGCCGCCGCCATGACGACCTCGCCTCTGAATTGGGCGCCGCCTATCTGGCGTTCTGGTCGGCGCCGGCCGACAACCGGCCGCCCGGCGGCGAGAGCTTTGCCGATCAGATCGCGCGGGTGCGCGACGGACTGGCCGCGCTGCCGGGCGGCGACGTGATACTGGTCGTGCATTCCGGAACGATCCGGGCGGCGCTGGCGATTGCGCTCGGGCTCGCGCCCGAGCCGGCGCTGCGCTTTGTGATCGATCCGCTGTCGGTGACCAGGATCGATCGGCTGGCGGAGAGCTGGCGCGTGGTCGGCGTCAATCGCTGATATCGACCATGTGAAAAAAGCTGCCGGTGACATGGCCGCGGCGTCCGCCGGTTTCTGGCGTCACGGCGCCCGACGCGTCGCGGATCTCGGCCAGCGGCGGATCGGGCTGGGCGGTTATGCTGGCGTAATGGAATTCATGGCCGCGCAGCACGCTGCCCGCGGCGCAGCCGGGAATCGGCGCCAGCAGGGTCGCGGTGCGATAGCCCAGATGCAGGCGACGCTGCGCGAAATCGGTCTCGAGCCCGAGCAGGCCGAGCATCGCGTGACGGGTGCCCGCGGCGTCGATCAGGCCGGCGCCCAGCGTCATGTAGCCGCCGCACTCGCCATGCACCGGCTTGGTCTGCGCGAAGGCCCGCATCGCCGCGGCAAAGCGCGACGCCGCGGCAAGCCGGCCGGCGTGCAGTTCGGGATAGCCGCCCGGCAGCCAGACGACGTCGCAGCTATCGTCGGGGGGCTCGTCGGCGAGCGGCGAGAACGGCACGATCTCGGCGCCGGCGGCGCGCCAGCCGGCCAGCAGATGCGGATAGACGAAGGAGAACGCCGCGTCACGCGCCAGCGCGATGCGCTGGCCGGGCGGCAGCAGCGGCGTCGCAGCATTAGGCAGCCGCAGGGTCGGCCGCGCCGCCGCCTGCAGCGCGTCGAGATCGAGGTCGCGCTCGACCAGATCGGCCATCGCCGCGAGCCGTGCGGCGAGCGCGCCGTCTTCCTGCGCCTGCACCAGGCCGAGATGGCGCTCCGGCATCACCAGCATCTTGTCGCGGGCGATCGCGCCGAACACCGTGATGCCGTGGTCAGCAAAGCCGGCGCGCACCAGATCGGCATGGCGCGGGCTGGCGACCTTGTTGAGGATCACCCCGGCGATGGTGATGTCGTGGCGATAATGTTTGAAGCCGAGCGCCACTGCCGCGGCCGATTGCGCTTGTCCGGCGACATCCAGCACCAGCACCACCGGCCACCCGGTGGCCGCGGCGATGTCGGCGCTGGCGCCATTGCCCCAGGCGCCTTGGGTGGCGACGCCGTCGAACAGCCCCATCACGCCCTCGGCGATGCAGAGATCCGCATCGGCGCCGGCACCGAGCAAATCATCGATGCGCGCGCGGCGCTGCGCCCAGGAATCCAGATTATAGGACGGCCGCCCGGCGGCCACGGCGTGAAACGCGGGATCGATGTAATCCGGTCCGCTCTTATAGGGCTGCACGATGCGGCCGCGGCGGCGCAGCGCCGCCAGCAGCGCCAGCGTCAAGGTGGTCTTGCCGCTATGCGTCGAAGGCGCGGCGATCAGCAGCCCCGGAGGGCAAGTCATAGTCACGCGCGCTCTCCGCATTGGGCCGCGACGGCATTCGCATCACGCGCTGTCGGCGGATCGCCGCACTGATAGGAAGGCCGGCCTTGCCTTGTCAACCGCTGGCGCTCGAGGCGCCGCAGCGCTCACGCAACCCCCACGATGGGATAGCGCGCTCGCGCTTGCGGGATCGCCAGGGTCGTGCTCCTAGGGTTGATCAATCGCGCCTTGGCCTGATCCGCCCCCGCCAGCGTCGCGCGCCCGTCTCGCAGAGCACCGCCATGCCGTCCCATTCGCCGTCGATCGAACCGTTTCCTTTGCCGATTGCGCCGCTCGATCGCGCGCCGGCGCAGCTCTTGCGCGCCCGGATCGACGGCAAGGCCAAGCCGCGCGGCTCGCTCGGCCGGCTCGAGGAGTTGGCGATCCAGCTCGGGCTGATCTGGCATCCGCTGCCGCCACGCGCCGAGCGCGCCGTGGTGTTCGTGTTCGCCGCCGATCACGGCATGGCGGCGGAAGGCGTGTCGCTATATCCGGCCAGCGTCACCCGCGCGATGGTCGAGACCTATCTGGCCGGCCGCGCCGGAATCAATGTGCTGGCGCGGGCCACCAATGTCGAGCTGTGCGTGGTCGATGCCGGCATCGATTCCGAGATGCCGGCGCGGCCCGATCTGATCGACGCCAAGATTCGCCGCGGCAGCCGCAATGCGACGCGCGAAGCGGCGATGACGATCGAGGAGGCCCGCGCAGCGATCGCGGCCGCAGCGTCGATCGTCGGCGCCTCGATCGATGCCGGCACCGATGTGGTGGCGATCGGCGAGATGGGGATCGGCAACACCACCTCGGCGGCGTTGCTGATGCACCGGCTGACCTCGGTGCCGCTGGCCGATTGCGTCGGCGCCGGCGCTGGCCTCGACGCCGCCGGCATCGCCCGCAAGCTCACGGTGGCGCAGCGCGCCAGCCGCCGCAGCAACGCCACCGCGCCGCTCGACGTACTGGCCGAATTCGGCGGCTACGATATTGCGATGATGGCGGGCGCCGTGCTCGGCGCCGCCGCGCGCCGGCGCCCCGTGGTGATCGACGGCTTCATTGCTGCTGCGGCGGCGCTGGTCGCGGTGCGGCTGCAGCCGGCGGCGCGCGACTATTGCGTGTTCTCGCATCGCTCCGCCGAACGCGGCCACGCCGCGCTGCTGCAGGCGCTCGACGCCGAGCCCTATCTCGATCTCGGCTTCCGGCTCGGCGAGGGCACCGGCGCGGTGATGGCGGTGCCGCTGATCCGCGCCGCCGTCGGCATTCTGGAGATGGCCGACCTCATCGAAGTCTTGCCGGGCGGCTTGCCCGCTGCCGAGCTCGCCGCATCGGCGAAGCGGCTTGTGCGATGATCATTTCCGACGTCTAATCGGCTTCGAGGCGCCGATCGGCGCCTGAGCGCGCGCCCCGATGCTGCGGCGTGCGATAGGCAGAGCCCGCCGTCACCCATTCGCTGGGCGCGGCCGTCTGTCCTCTGGCTGCCGTTGCCACGCTTACATCGTGGAGCACGCATGACCCTCGCAGCCTATCGCATCGCCCAGGAACCCTTCTATCAGCCGGCCGGCGACGAGATCGCGATCTTCGAGGCGGCGTTTTCCGAACGCCTGCCGGTGATGCTGAAGGGGCCGACCGGCTGCGGCAAGACCCGCTTCGTCGAGCACATGGCGTGGCGGCTCGGCAAGCCGCTGGTCACCGTCGCCGCGCATGAGGACATGACGGCCTCCGATCTCGCCGGCCGCTATCTGCTGGAGCCGCATGGCACGGTGTGGCACGACGGGCCGCTGACGCTGGCGGTGCGCCATGGCGCGATCTGCTATCTCGACGAGATTGTCGAGGCGCGGCAGGATACGACGGTGGTGATCCATCCCTTGACCGATGCGCGCCGCATCCTGCCGCTCGAAAAGCACAATGAGATCGTGGCGGCGCATGCCGATTTCCAGCTGACGATTTCCTACAATCCGGGCTACCAGAGCGCGGTGAAGGATCTCAAGGAATCCACCAAGCAGCGTTTCCTCGCGATCGATTTCGACTATCCGCCGGCCGCGGTCGAGGCCGCGATCGTGGCGCGCGAGGCCGGCACCGACGAGGCGCTGGCGGCCGTGCTGGTGGCGATCGGGGCGCGGTCGCGCAATCTGCAGGGCCACGGGCTGGACGAGGGCGCCTCGACCCGGATGCTGATCCATGCCGGACGGCTGGTGCGCGCCGGCCTGCCGCTCGCCGCCGCGGTGCGCTCCAGCATTGTCCTGCCGATCACCGACAATGCCGATATCAGGCAGGCGCTCAGCGCCGCGATCGACGCGTGCCTGCCGTGAGCGGATTGGCGCTGCCGGTCGCGGCCGGCGACGCGATGCGCCGGCTTGCGCAGATGATGCGGCAACGCGAGCGGCTGTGGCCGCTGTTTCGCGCCACCAGCGACGAGCTTGCGGCGCGCTTTGACGCCGACGAATTGCAGCGCTGGGCTGGCGGCGTGCTCGCGCTGATCCACGTCAATGCCGGCGCATCGTGCCTGATCGCGTTTTGGGATATCAGCAAGACGGAGGGCGAGCCGCTGGCGCTGGTCGCGGCGGCCGCTGGCGCCGCCGATATTTGCCGCCACGCCGGCGGGCAGGCCGCCACCGCCTCGCTTGCGGCCTATGCGATCGCGCGGCAGCGGCTCGGCGACGGCGCCGCGCTGACGCGATGGTGGACCGCGCTGGCGCGGCTTGCTTGCGAGGCGCCGGATTGCGTCGCGCCGCTGGCGTCGCGGATGGCGGAGATCCTGGCCGGCGGCGACATCGCGGCATTCGAGACTTTCATCGCCGCCGGGCTGAAAGCGGCGGCCGGCAACAAGCCACGGCAATTGGCGTTCTTTTCGCTGCAGGACGAGTTGTCACGCCGCCTGCTGGAGCGCGCCGCTGCCGGCCCCGGCTTTGCCGAGGCCGAGCGCCCGACCAAGGCCTTCGTCACCGCGCTATGGGGCAGGGCGCCGCTGTTGCGGCCCTTGCCGATGCAGCCGGGCCACAGCGCGCAGCGGCGCGCGTCGATTGCCGGGCCGCTGATCCGACTGCCGGACTTCTATCGCGGCGTCGCCGCCGAAGCGACGCCGATGCTATACCGCGCCGCCGCCGCGCATGCGCAGGCGCATCTGGTGTTCGGCGGCGCGCCGTTCGAACTCGGCAAGCTGAAGCCGCTGCAGGTCGCGCTGGTGACGCTGATCGAGGACGCCCGCGTCGAATATCTGGCGATGCGCGAACTGCCCGGCTTGCGACGGTTGTGGGCGCCTTACCATGTCGCAGAAGCCGGCGGTGTTGCCACCGCGCCGTCGCTGCTGGCGCGGCTGGCCCGCGCGCTGTTCGATGCGGACTACGCGGACGATGACGGCTTTGTCGCCAAGGGCCGCCTTCTGTTCGACGCGGCGCTGCCACGGATCGCCGATGCGGCGATCAGCCGCGAGATCGGAATGTTGCTCGGCAATGATCTCGGCCAGATGCGGGTGCAGTTCAACGCCAGGACCTATGTGGTCGAGCCGCTGTATCGCGACGACGGGCTGGGCCTGTGGGACTTCGGCGACAATACGCCGCCATCCGGCGACGTGCTCGAACTCAGCGTCGATGCCGCGCGGCCCGAGAAGCGGGACGGGGACGGCGAGGTGGAGCCTGATCCGAGCGCCGATATCGCCGCCGCCGGCCGCGCCAGGCCTGTGCCGCCGGATCAGCGCGGCCGCGTGATGGCGCGCTATCCGGAGTGGGATCTGGCGCAGAGTTGCGCGCGGCCGGACTGGACCACGGTGCGCGAAGGCGCGCCGCGGCCGGGCGATCCGCGCATTGTCGAAGACGCGCTGGAACGCGCCGACATGTTGCGCAACCGGATCCGCCAATTGGTCCGCGCCGTTCGCGTCGGTCGATCGGTCCGGCTGAAGCGCCAACGCGACGGCCACGACCTTGACGTCGATGCGATGCTGGAGGCTGGCATCGCGCTGCGCAGCGGCCAGCAGCCGGACCCGCGGATCTTCCGCTCGACCGCCGCGACCCATCGCGACCTCGCGGTGCTGCTGCTGATCGACATCTCGGAATCGACCCGCGACCGGCTCGCCTCCGGCGCCACCATCCTCGACGTCGAACGTCTCGCCGTGGCGGTGCTGGCCGAGGCGATGGAGGCGCTGGGCGATCCGTTCTGCCTGCTGGCCTTTGCCTCCAATGGCCGCGACGATGTCGAACTGACCTGCGTCAAGAGCTTTGCCGAGCGCTATGACCGCGCCAGCGTGGCGCGGCTGGCGGGTCTGAGCTCCGGCCTGTCGACCCGGCTCGGCACCGCGCTGCGCCATGGCGGCGAGGTGATCAGCCAGGCCCGCAGCTTTCGCAAGCTCGTCATCGTGCTGACCGACGGCGAGCCGTCCGACATCGACGCCGATCCGCGCGACCTGGTCGAGGACGCCCGCCGCGCCGCGCTCGGCCTGAAGAATCGCGGGATCGACGGTTTCGGCGTGGTGCTCGATCCCGGCGGCATGAGCGCGGCGGCGCGTATCTTCGGTCGCGGCAACACCATGCTGGTGCACCGCGTCGAGGATCTGCCGAGCCGGTTGTCGGAATTGTATTTTCGTTTGGCGCGGCGCTGACGCATTGCGCTCGGCGCGACGGCCAAGCACTTCAATGGCGTCATTCCGGCAATGGTGTCATTCCGGGGCGCGAGGCCGCAGGCCGAGCGAACCCGGAATCTCGCGACACGGCACAAGCGGCAAGATTCCGGGTTCGCTCGCAGCTGACGCTGCTCGCGCCCCGGAATGACATTCTCAGACGCGCCAGCGTGACTCTCCTTCGTCATGGCCGTGGGACATGCCCGGCCATGACGGTGTTGGAAGGTCGGACTACAACGCCTGCGACATCAGTCGCGGGCGCTCGTCGTTAACGATGGCTCGTCGTCTGGTTTGGAATGCCGTCGATCGGGCATTCCTCGGTGCCGATGGTTTTCCGCGTGAAGGATTCCACCATCTCGCGGGTGCCCTGCGGATCGGCGATCCATTTCGAATAGAAATCATACGGGCAATCCGCCACGCCCTTGTCGCCGTCGCCGGAATTGATCATGCCAGTGTAGCCGCGATGCACCAGCTTGAAGAGGTGGTTGTTGGACTGGCTGGTGGCGCGGAAATCGCGGATCAGCGACATCGACAGCTGCGCGTATTGGATGCCGTATTCCTCCTCGCCGCATTCGCCGAGCGTGCGGCCGTCGAAGCCGACGATCGCCGAATGGCCGAAATAGGAATACACCCCGTCGAAGCCGGTGGCATTGGCGACCGCCACATAGACGTTGTTGGCCCAGGCCATCGCCTTGGCCATCAGCACCTGCTGATCCTTGGCCGGATACATGTAGCCCTGGCAACGCACGATCAGTTCGGCGCCCTTCATCGCGCAGTCGCGCCAGATCTCCGGATAGTTGCCGTCGTCGCAGATGATCAGCGAAATCTTCAATCCCTTGGGTCCGTCGGAGACGTAGGTGCAATTGCCCGGATACCAGCCCTCGATCGGCACCCAGGGCATGATCTTGCGATATTTCTGCACGATCTCGCCCTTGTCGTTCATCAGGATCAGCGTGTTGTAGGGCGCCTTGTTGGGATGCTCCTCATGGCGTTCGCCGGTCAGCGAAAACACGCCCCAGACCTTGGCCTTGCGGCAGGCCTCGGCGAAGATCTCGGTCTCCTCGCCCGGGATGGTCGAGGCGGTGTCGTACATTTCCTTGGAATCATACATGATGCCGTGGGTCGAATATTCCGGGAAGACGACGAGGTCCATGCCCGGCAACCCGCGCTTCATCCCGACCAGCATGTCGGCGATCTTCTGGGCGTTGGCCAGCACCTCGGCCTTGGTGTGCAGGCTGGGCATCTTGTAGTTGACGACGGCAACGCCGACGGTGTCCTTGCTGGATGAAATATCGCCGTGATGCATGTCGCTCTCCTGGGGTTTCCCTGCGTTGTTAGCTCGGTGCGGCAACGCGCGGGGCGAACGATGACAGCCGCCATCGTCCACGCCGAAGCGTGTTGCTCGGAATTGCAATCGTCAAAGGCGGTCGGCCGACAAGGTCGTCGCCGCTCCGGCCTCCGGTCGCCAAACACAAAAGGCCGCCAAACACAAAAAAGCCCGAACGATCCTCGCGGATCTTTCGGGCTGCGTAGCCTATGCCGAACCAGCATCATCGGTGGTTCGGTGAACTCGCGCGACAACGATCAGTTGCGGCAACGATGCATAAAGCTAACCATCTTTGGGACGGTACTGCAAGAGCTCGTTTGCGTTGATGATCGCCGCCGCCATGTCGTCCATCGAGACCCGCTTGGACATAGCCTGGCGCCGGATGCTGTCGTAAGCATCGGCCTCGCTGAGGCCCTGGGCTTCCATCAGCACGGTCTTGGCTTTCTGGATTCGGGCTATGCCCGCCAGCTTGCGCTCGAGCTTGCGGGTCCGCTTTTCGGCCTCGCGTTTTTCCAGCCACAGGCTGCGCGCGATGGTGAGTTGGGTCAGCAGGCCGAACGGCCGGATCGGCCGCTCCACCACTGCCATCGCGCCGGCCTCGAGCACCAGTTGCAATGTGGTAGGATCCTCGTAGCCGACGATGGCGATCAGGGTCGGGCGCGGGTGGTCGGTGGATTTCAACAGGCGCTGGATATCGTCGCGAAGCTCGTTCTCGATCACCAGCAGCATGACGTCGTAACTATCGCTCCAGCCCGACGGAATCGGCCATTGGCTGTCCGCCATGCAGCCGATGCGGCGCAGATGTTCGATCAGGCTGACGCGCTCGGAGTCCGGCGGATGCACAACGCAGACCCGCAAGCCCCGAAGGTCGCGAAGAATTTGAATCGCCACCATGTGTGCTCCGGGGTTCGCAACTATTGCGGTGCGGTCTGCAGGTCGTCGGCCGACCAATCGTCCAGGCTTTGCACCACGCAATAGGGATCGGGCTTGATCCGCACGCCCGGATTCCACACCGTCCGGAAGCGGCCGGATTGATCCAGCCTGGCGATGCGCGGCCAAAGATAGGTGTGATTGTTGGACGGGTCGATGCGGACGCGGCCTTGCGGCGCGTCGAATTCGGCATCGTGCAGCTGCGCTATCACCCGGTCGGGCTCGTCGGTGCCGCAGCGCCCGATTGCGCGCATCGCCAGATGGACCTGGAAATAGGCGGCTTCGGCGGCGGCGGTGACCGGCGCGTCGGGTCCGTATTTGGCCTTGAAGCTGGCGACGAAGCGGCGCGCCGAGGCGGTCGACAGCGTTTCGAAAAACGGCGCGGCGGTGATGTGGCCCTCGGCGGCCTCCGCCCCCATCTCGGCCACTTCGGCCTCGCTGGTGGTCAGGCTGGCGATCGGCAGCTTTGCCGGATCGAACCCGGCCGCCCGGTAGGCCTGATAGAAGGTCGCGGTGCTTTGGCCGACCACGGTCGAGAAGATCACATCCGGCGCGGTCTTCTTGATGCGGGCGATGACCTTGGTGAAATCGGCCGGCTCGGCCCGCAGCGGCACGTAGATCTCGTCGAGAATCTTGCCGCGGTCCTGCATCACGAAATCGGTCATCAGCCGGTTCGATTCATACGGATAGATGTAGTTCGAGCCGACGAGCAGGAATCGGTTGCCGTAGGTCGAGAGCAGGAATTTGGCCAGCTGCAGCGAATTCTGGTTCGGCGCGGCGCCCGTATAGACGCAATGGCGCGAATATTCGAACCCCTCATACAGCGTCGGATAGAACAGCAGGCCGCGATTGGCCTCAGCCACCGGCAGCACCGCCTTGCGGGTGCTGGACATGTAGCAGCCGAACAGCAGCCGGACGCCGTCGATGAGGAACAGCCGCTCTGCGAGCGCCCGGAATTGTTTGGGATCGGACGCCGGATCATAGATCACCGGCTCGACCGGCCGATCCAGAATGCCGCCGGCGGCATTGATTTCGTCGATCGCCAGCAGCGTGGCGTTCAACTGGGTTTGTTCGATCCCGCAAGTTGTGCCCGATTGCGAAAACAACACGCCGACCCGCCAGGCGCTGGCTCGTTGGTGATGTGATGTCATATGGTCTGCAACAATCCTCGCGGGCTCGGCGCAAGCTTACGGGGGATCAGCCGAATATCAAAAGGGATATTGGCGGCGCCGAGGTCTGACGGATCGGCGAATCGCCGCGACCGAGCATTGTGGCGTTGACACAGTGCCGGTTTCGGCGGACTTGGCTTGGGCAGACTTGGCTTTGGCGGACTTGGCTGCGCCGGAGTCCAATTCGCCGGCGCGCCATCGACACGGCCCGAACGATGATCGGACCAAGCGGAAGGATCCTGCGTGTTCAAACACTCATTGGCGAAACTGGTGCTGGCGCTGCACTGGACCTCGATCCTTGCCTTGATGACGATCACCTCCTTCGTGGCGGTGCATGAATGGTGCTCCTTTGTCGATGCCGATCGGGTGGTGGATCTGACGCATACCGACCGGGTGCTGTTCAACGCCATGACGGGAATCCGTTTCGAAGTCGGCGTCGCCGGCGTCGCGGTGTTGTCGCGCGATGATGCGGGGCCGACGGTCGAAAAGTCGAACCGCACGGTCGATGCGCTTTACGATTCCGCCGCCGCGGCGATCACCGATACCAACCTCGACGGCGGCGACGAATTGCTGATGGGGTTGCGCGGGGCTCATGACGCGCTTGCGCGCAGCCGTTCGCTGCTCTCGGCGATCATGCGGCGGCCTTTGGCGCAACGCGACATGAGCGTCGCCGATCCCTGGCGGCTGGCGATGTACGACGTCGCCCAACGGCTGCAGGATGCCTCGGTCGCGGCGGGAAACATGGTTCGGATGCTCGATCCCGCGATCGCCGAACTGGTGCTGCTACGGCAGTCGTCCTACGCGATCCGCGAGCGCTACGGCCGCCCGTGTTCGGCGCTGCGAGCCAATGTGCAGAAGAACCTGCCGCTCGATCGCGCGCAATTGGCGGATTGGCGCGAAGGTGTCGGCGAATATACCGGGCGCTGGCAGCTGCTCGAATCCTATTTGAGCCGACCCGGCGCGCCGCCGCAGCTGGTGGCGGACGTCGCCAATGGCCGCATCGCCACCGAGATCGTGCAAAAGAAGATGGATGACGTGCTGTACAATCTCGACGGCTCCGGCCAGCCCGCGATGCCGGCCGCCGAATGGTCGCAACTGTGCATTTCGGCCTATGACGCCATCCTGAAACTCGGCAATGACGCCCTCGATCTGGCCAATGCGCAGGCCGAGGCCCGCAAGACCAGCGCCTCGATCATGCTGGTGACGATGGCCGCCGTCACGGCGATCGGCATTCTGCTGGTCGGGTTCTGGCTGCTGACGGTTCGCCGGCGGCTGTCGTCGCCGATGAAGCTGCTGGTCGACACCATCGGTCGGTTGTCGCGGCAGGAATTCGCAACGCCGGTACCCGCCACCGGCTATCCCGACGAGATGGGGGCGATGGCCGGCGCGCTGGAGGAGCTGCGCGTCGGCGCGCTGAAGGCGCAGCACCTGCAACGGCTGCTGGAGAAGGCCCAGGAGGTCGAGATCGAGCGCGCCAACGAAGTGAGCCGCGCCAAGACCGCGTTTCTCGCCACCATGAGCCACGAAATCCGCACCCCCCTGAACGGCATTCTGGGGATGGCGCAATTGCTGGCCGGCAGTCCGCTCTCCGGGCAGCAGCGGCGCTGGTTGGACGCCATCGCGCAATCAGGCTCGCTGCTGCTGTCGATCCTCAACGACATCCTCGATCTTTCCAAGATCGAGGCCGGCCGCATGGAGCTCGAGGCCATCGCGTTCAGTCCCGACGATCTGCTGCGCACCATCGCCGCCACGATGACCCCGCAGGCCGACGGAAAGGGCGTGGCGTTTCGCACTGAATTTGCCGATCTGCCGGCCTCGCTGATCGGCGATCCGGCGAAGATCGGCCAGGTGCTGCTCAATCTGGTCGGCAACGCCGTCAAATTCACCCAGAGCGGCGGCGAGGTGGTGCTGAGCGTGGTCTGGCTGCGCAGCGTCGCGCGCCCGGACCGCGGACGGTTGGAATTCCGCGTCAGCGACACCGGCATCGGCATCGCCCGCCAGTCGCTCGACCATATATTCGACGCGTTCTCGCAAAGCGACTCCTCGATCACCCGCAGGTTCGGCGGCAGCGGCCTGGGGCTGGCGATCTGCAAGCGCATCGTCGATGCGATGGACGGCAGCATCACCGTGGAAAGCACGTTGGGCTGCGGCAGCGTGTTTAGCGTCGCGCTCGATCTCGTCGTCGCGCGCCCGCATTTGCCCGCGTCCGACGCCGTTGCGGTCGATGCGACTCCGAAACTGTCGATCCTGCTCGCGGAAGACAATGAGGTGAACGCCGCCGTCGCCACCGCGATGCTGGAGCAGATGGGGCACAGCGTCGATCACGTCACCCATGGGCTCACCGCGGCGGCGCTGGCGGCCGAGCAGGATTACGACGTCGTGCTCACAGACCTCGCCATGCCCGGTCTCGACGGCATCGGCCTGGCGCAGGCGATCCGCGCTTTGGCGCATCCGACGCGCCGCGAGGTGCCGATCATTGCGCTGACCGCCAATGTGTCACCGGCGCGGATCGCGCAATGCTTCGCCGTCGGCATGACCGGCTATATCGCCAAGCCATTCCGGCAGGAGACCTTGCGACGGGAGCTGGCCGATGCGGTCGGCGCCGGGGACGATGGTCCGCCGCCACCGGCCTCCAGCGGGTCAGTTTTGGAACAGCGCTGCGAGGATCTCGGCGAGGAGAAAACCGGCTACATTGTCGAGCTGTTTGTCTCAACGGCCCCGGCGCTACTGGAGGAAGCCAGCAAGGCGATCGAAGCCGGCGATGCGCGGGCTTTCGGCGACGCCGCGCATCGGCTGAAAAGTGCCGCGGGCAATCTCGGCCTCACGCATCTGGCGCGGCTCGCGCAATTGGCCGAACGCGCCGCGGCGGCGGATGATGTGGTGGCGATGCGGCGCTGCGCGCGGGTGATGGCGGCGCGGGCCCCCATCAGGATCGCCGCCCTGCGGCGGTCCTGGGCTGTGCTGCTCAGCTCACGGGCCCGGCGAAGCGATAGCCCACCCCGTGCTCAGTGACGATCAGCCGCGGATCGGCCGAATCGACCTCGATCTTGCGGCGCAGCCGCGCGATCAGCACGTCGACGGTGCGGTCGTTCGGCGCGCCGTCGCGATGGCCGCTCTCGTCGAGCAGCGTGTCGCGCGACAGCACCTGACCGGGACTGCGTACCAGCGCCGCCAGCAGATCGAACTCGCCGCGCGTCAGCCGCACTTCTTCGCCGTCGGTGGCAGTCAGGCAGCGCTTCGACAGATCGAGCGTCCAGCCGGCGAAGTGGCGGGCACAGTCCGGGCGTTCGGAGCGAAAGCCTTGTGAGGTCCGGCGCAGCAGCGTGCGAATCCGCGCCAGCAATTCGCGGTGCGCGAAGGGTTTGGTGACGTAGTCATCGGCGCCCAATTCCAACCCGATGACGCGGTCGACTTCATCGCCGCGGCCGGTGACGAAAATCACCGGCAGATCCGAACGCGAACGCAACTTGCGCAAGAAGCTGAGGCCGTCTTCGCCCGGAAGTCGGATGTCGAGCAGGATCAGATCGACGGGTTCGCGATCCAGCACGCCGCGCAGATCGCGGATGTCCTTCGACATGGTCACGCGAAATCCCTCGCGCTCCAGATAGGCTGCGAGCGACTCGCGCGCCACGGGCTCGTCATCGACGACAACTAGATGCTTTCGGCTGGCCATACGTATCTTTACTTAGGGGGTGAGCACGATGCCCTGTTAACATCTCATTCGCAAGTCAAGGCAAGGGCATTTACATCACGCCCGTATCTCCTGCCCAGCATTTCCTCGTCGCGAGGAGCAGGAGAACGACGATGGGCTCAC
Organism: Rhodopseudomonas sp. BAL398; assembly: GCF_033001325.1. Taxonomy (NCBI): domain Bacteria; kingdom Pseudomonadati; phylum Pseudomonadota; class Alphaproteobacteria; order Hyphomicrobiales; family Nitrobacteraceae; genus Rhodopseudomonas; species Rhodopseudomonas sp. BAL398. Next base: position 2,161,094 of record NZ_CP133111.1, on the reverse strand, counting down.
GTATTGCACGGCTGAAGGTTTGGTTAAAGAAACCCGTAGGAATGGGCACGGTGGCGCTTGTCGCCATTGTTGCAGCCGGGGGCGCTTTGGCTGGCTGGGGTGCATTTTCTGTGGCGCTCCACAAGACTAATTCGCTGGAGTTCTGCGTCTCCTGCCACTCCATGAAGGGCAATTTCGAGGAATACAAAAAATCGCCGCATTACAAGAACGCCTCCGGCGTTCGCGCGGTCTGTTCGGATTGCCATGTGCCCAAGGACCTCGGTCCCAAGCTGGTCGCCAAGGTGATGGCCGCGAAGGATGTCTGGCACACCATTCTCGGCACCATCGACACCCCGGAGAAATTCGAGCAGCACCGGCTCGAAATGGCCAAGCGGGTCTGGGCCAAGATGGAGGCCACCGATTCGCGCGAGTGCCGCAGCTGCCATTCGCAGGATGCGATGGACATTCACAAGCAGCGCCCGAAGGCCGTGACCGTGATGCAGAAGGGGCTGGCCAAAGGCGAGACCTGCATTTCCTGCCACAAGGGCATTGCCCACAAACTGCCCGACATGTCGAGCGGCTACAAATCGCTGTTCGACGACCTCAAGAGCCAGGCCGTGGCCAAGAGCGGCAGCGCCGACACGCTCTACGCGCTGTCGTCGACTCCGTTCTATGCCGAGCCGCCCGAGGGTGACGCCGGCAACGGCGATGGCAAGGTCTATCCGCTCACCGAGGTCAAAGTGCTCGAGCGCAAGGGTGATAATATCAAGGTCGAGGTCAATGGCTGGGTGCAGGAGGGCGTCAATCGCCTGATGGTTGCCGCCAAGGCGCGGCGCATCTTCGAACTCAGCATGAGCAACAAGCTCGCCGACACGGTCACGCTGGGCGAGGCCGAAATCGATCCTGACACCACGCTGTCCTGGCAGAAGGCCAGCATCAGCGGCTGGGTCAAGGCCGCGGCCTTCACCGGCGACCATGCGGGTCTGAGCTCCTACGGCGCCGAGATGGCCAGCGCCGCCTGCGGGGCCTGCCACAGCCTGCCGCAGCCCGGTCATCTGCCGGCGAACCAATGGATCGGCGTGATCAAGGAGATGAAAGACGGCACCGCGCTCGGAGCGGACGAGGTTCGCCTGCTGCAGGCCTACTTCCAGCTCCGCGCCAAGGACATGCCGAAAGCCGCGCACTGATTTGCGGCGCCAAACCCCACGAGGCTCGATCGTCATGACCACCACTCAATCCGCTTCGCTTCCCCTGACTGCGTATGCCGAGGCGATCGCCACCGTCACGGCGTTGTTCGGAGCTCCGCTGGAGCAATCCGATCTCGCCGCGCTGCGGCTGCTGCCTGCGAATTCCGGGCCGCTGGCCGCGCTGGCCGGTATCGACGCGTTGCGTCCAGGGGTCGAGACCGCCGTCAAGGCGGTGTGCGATCTGCCCGATATCGCGCAAGCCGAGTCGGTGCTGAACACGGCGTTCTGCCGGTTGTTTCTGGGCTCGGGCGGGCCGATGTCGGCGCCGCCCTATGAATCGGCCTATCAGGGCAGCGGGCGGTTATATCAGGAGCCGGCGGGCGAAATGGCCCTGCTGCTGCGACGCCGCGGCCGCGGCCCTGCGGAAGATTTCCCCGAGGCCCCCGATCACCTGGTCATCGAGCTGTCGTTGCTGTCGGAGGCGCTGGAGCTCGCCGCCGCCTCCGGCAATGTCGACGACACCGAGGTCGCCAACGAGCTGCTGGCGCGGTTGCGCCGCTGGGTGCCGGATTTCGCCGCCGCCTGCCAGATGCACGACACCACCGGGTTCTACGCCGCGTCGGCCGGCGTGCTCGAACGGTTGCTGAACCTGCCAATTCTCGGAACGGCGTCACGCGCGGCCTGAGCCGTGCCGCATGCCGAACGAACTGAATCATGCTGCGGAGATGGATGCTCGGATGAGCCCGCCATGCTCCAGAACCTGAAGGAGACCACCATGTTCGAAGCCAAAACCTTGTCGAGGCGTCGCTTTCTCAGCGCGACCTCGGCGCTCTCGGGGCTCGCCGTGGCCGACGTGATGCTTCCGGGCGTGCTCGGCAGTGCGTTTGCGGCCGACGCGCCGAAGGAAATCCTCACCGGGTCGCATTGGGGCGCGTTTTACGCCAAGGTCGACAATGGCCGCTTCGCCAGCCTGCGCCCGTGGGAGAAGGATTTTCATCCGAACAAGGCGCTCGATGGCGTGCAGGACGTGGTCTATTCGTCGAGCCGTATCCGCTATCCGATGGTGCGCCGCGCCTATCTCGAGAACGGCATCAAGGCCGATCGCGACACCCGCGGCAATGGCGATTTCGTCCGCGTCAGCTGGGACAAGGCGCTCGATCTGGTCGCCGGCGAGATCAAGCGGCTGGAGGAGCAGGAGGGGCCGTGGGCGGTCTATGCCGGCAGCTATGGCTGGCGCAGTTCGGGCGAGATCGGCAATCCGCAGATCATGCTGACCCGACTGATGAACCTCAACGGCGGCGCGGTGCGCTCGTCGAGCAACTACTCGAAGGCGGCGCTCGAAGGCATCATGCCCTACGTCGTCGGTTCGATCGACGCCGCCGGCCCGCAGACCACCTACCAGGCCGTGCTCGACAACACCAAGGTCATCGTGTTCTGGGGCGCCGATCCGTTCAAGACCAACCAGATCGGCTTCGCGCTGCCCGACCACGAGGAATACAAGTGGTTCGAAGACATGAAGAAGGCCGGCATCAAGGCGATCTTCATCAATCCGGTCAATCTCGAGGCCTGCAAATATCTCGGCGCCGAATGGCTGGCGATCCGGCCGAACACCGATGTGGCGCTGGCGCTGGCGATCTCTCACGTGCTGCTGACCGAAAAGCTCTACGACGCCAAGTTCATCTCGGACTACACCTTCGGCTTCGAAAAGGTGTCCGATTATCTGCTCGGCAAGGGCTGGGACAAGGTCGAGAAGACGCCGGAATGGGGCGAGTCGGTGACCGAAATTCCCGCTGCGGTCATCCGCAGGCTGGCGCACCAGTTCGTCGAAAACCGCACCATGCTGGCCAGCGGCTGGAGCTGCCAGCGTCAACACCACGGCGAACAATGGCCCTGGGCCTTCGTGACCCTGGCGTCGATGGTCGGTCAGGTCGGCATGCCCGGCGGCGGCTTCTGCCAGAACTATCATCTCTACAGCCTCGGATCTCCCGCGGGTCTGGCGCCCGCGCTCGCGCCCGGGATGTCGGGCGGCACCCGCAAGGCGAACAAGCCATGGCCGAAGGAGAAGGGCGCGCAATCGATCCCGGTCGCCCGCATCGTCGATATGCTGGAGAAGCCCGGCCAGACCTATGAGCACAACGGCGAGACCAAGATCTATCCCGACGTCAAGATGACCTACTGGGTCGGCGGCAATCCGTTCCATCACCATCAGGACCGCAACCGGATGCGCAAGGCCTGGCGGAAATTCGAGACCGTCGTGGTCCAGGATTTCCAGTGGACCGCCTCGGCCCGCTTCGCCGACATCGTGCTGCCCGCCACCACGACGACGGAGCGCGACGACATCGAGATGGTCGGCGCCGTGTCCAAGCGCGCCTATATCGCGATGAAGAAGGTCGTCGATCCGGTGTTCGAATCCAAGACCGACTACGCGATCTTCACCGCGCTCGCTGAACGGCTCGGCGTCGGCCAGGAGTTCACCGGCGGCAAGAGCGAGATGGACATGGTTCGCGACGTCTACGCCGCGGCCAAGAAAACCGCCGACGCCAAGAAGGCGGTGACGCTGCCGAGCTTCGAGGAGTTCTGGGAAAAGGGCATCGTCGAATTCGAGACCCCGACCAAGCACCTCAGCTGGACCAAATACGCGGATTTCCGCGAGGATCCGGTCGAGAACATGCTGCCGACCGGCACCGGCAGGATCGAGCTGTATTCGAAACCGATCGAGAAGATGGGTTACGACGACTGCCCGCCGCACGCCTCATGGCTGGAGCCAATGGAATGGCTGGGCCAGAAGGACAAGACCTATCCGCTGCACATGAACTCGAACCATCCGTTGCACCGGATGCACTCGCAGCTCAATGGCACGCGGGTCCGCAAGATCTACGAGGTCGCCGATCGCGAGCCTTGCCTGATCAACACCAAGGACGCCGCGGCGCGCGGCATCAAGTCCGGTGACGTGGTGCGGGTGTTCAACGGTCGCGGCCAATGTCTCGCCGGCGCGGTGGTCTCAGACGACATCCGTCCGAACGTGATCCAGCTGCAGGAAGGCGCCTGGTACGATCCGGTCGACGTCAAGGATCCGAACACGCTGTGCAAGCACGGTGACGTCAATGTGCTGACGCTGGATATCGGCAGCTCGCGTCTGGCGCAGGCGACCTCGGCCCACACCTGCCTGGTGGATGTCGAGAAATACACCGGCACCCTGCCGAAGGTGACGGTGTTCGACGCCCCGACCAACGCTTGATCGCGGTCAACACCTACGACCGCCGCCGGGAGATATTCCCGGCGGCGCCCGAACTCCCCTGACGTCAAAGCAAGGAGCCTACCATGTCCCGTCTTGCCATCACCGCCGCGCTGCTCAGCCTCGCGCTCGCCGGCCCGGTTTGCGCTCAGACCGCCGCGCCTGCCGCTCCCGCGGCGAAAGTCGATCTCAGTGGTCCGGCGAAGATCAATGATGGCCCATTGGCCACGGGCGAAAACACGTTGACGGAGAAGCAGGCCAAGCGTCGTCTGATGCGCTCCGGTCTGTCCAATGTGAGCGATCTGGTATTGGACGACAAAGGCATCTGGCGCGGCAGGGCCGAGCGCTCCGGCATCAATTTGAATGTCGGCGTCGATCGGCTCGGCAATCTCGCAATCCAATGATCGGCCACGCCCCCTCAACCGATCCGCTGGGGCGGATCGCCCCAGAGCCGCGGCGGATCGAGCCGCCGCCCGCTTTGGCTCCGTTGGTCGATCCGTTCGACCGGGCTGTGTCCTATCTGCGGGTGTCGCTGACCGATCGCTGCAATCTGCGTTGCCATTACTGCATGGCGGAGGACATGACCTTCCTGCCCAAGGCCGAAGTGCTGACGCTGGAAGAGATCGACCGGCTGTGCGCCACCTTCATCGCGCTCGGCACCCGCAAGCTGCGGCTGACCGGCGGCGAACCGCTGGTGCGCTCCGGCGTGATGGACCTGGTCCGCGCGCTGGGCCGCCATCTGAAATCCGGCGCGCTCGACGAATTGACGCTGACCACCAATGGCACGCTGCTGGGCAAATATGCCGGCGAGCTGGCGGCCGCCGGCGTGCGGCGCATCAACGTCTCGCTCGATACGCTCGACGCCGCGAAATTCCGCACGGTGACGCGGTTCGGTGACCTGTCGAAAGTGCTGCACGGCATCCAGGCGGCGTCCGATGCCGGGCTCGAGATCAAGATCAACGCGGTGGCGATGAAGGGGATCAATGACGACGAGTTCGATCGCCTGGTGAGCTGGTGCGGCGAGCGCGGTCACGACCTCACCTTCATCGAGATCATGCCGCTCGGGGGAATCGAGCGCACCGATCAATACATTCCGATGAGCCAGGTCCGCGCCGCGCTGGAAGCGCGCTGGACGCTGCAGCCAAGTTCGCACCGCAGCGGCGGCCCGGCGCGCTACATGACCGTGAAGGAGACCGGTCAGCGGGTCGGCTTCATCACCCCGCTGACCCATAATTTCTGCGAAAGCTGCAACCGGGTCCGCATCACCTGCACCGGCCAGCTTTGCATGTGCCTGGGCCATGACGACGCCGTCGATCTGCGCGCGCCGTTGCGCCGCAGCCCCGACGATGGGCAATTGATCGACAGCATTCGCGAAGCCATTCGCCACAAGCCGAAAGGCCACGATTTCTCGATCGTGCGCCCCGGCGCGGTGCGCCGCTTCATCAATGTGACCGGCGGCTAATCGCCGGTTAAGGATCGACCGGCCTGCGCGCCGCAAGGCGCGGGGTCACAGCGCCTTAATCGACGAGAAATCGAACTGGCTGTTCGGTGGATTGGCGCCGATCCGGATCGTGGTCGCGTTGACGAAGTGATAGGGCGGCACCGGCAGATTGTAAGGCGCCGGCACGCCGGAATAGACCCGGCCGGCAAGGTCGTATTTCGAGCCGTGGCACGGGCAGAAATAGCCGCCCAGCCAATTGTCCGATGCCTGCATGTCGCTCGGCAGCGGCTCGAAATTCGGAATGCAGCCCAGATGGGTGCAGATCCCGACCATCACGCCATATTCGGGCTTCAGCGAGCGATGCCAATTGTCGGCATAGTCCGGCTGCTGCCGCTCGCTCGAATTCGGATCGGACAGGCGGGCGATCAGCTTGGGGTCCTGCAGCGTCTTGATGCTCTGCGGAGTCCGGTTGGTGATGAAGATCGGCCGGTTGCGCCAGCGCACCACGATCTGCTGCCCAGGCTCGAGGTGACTGAGATCGTAATCGATCGGGGCGCCGGCGGCGAGGGTGGCGGCGTCGGGCTCCATTTGCGACACGAAAGGGAAGATCGCTGCCACCGCGCCGACCGCCGCAAAGGCGCCAGTTGCGATAAAGAGGAAATCGCGCCGCGTCGGCTCTTGGTGATCGGATGAGTCCGTCGCGGGCAAGGAATCGGTCGAGCTTTGCATGATTGTCGTCCCGGTAGCGCGGCGTGCTGCGATCTTTCGGATCGCTTTGCGCCGTGAACTAATCTGCGCCCCCTTGAGTTGACAAAGCCGTCGCTGATGCCTGGTTCCAGACGGCCCCGCTTTGTGTCGGATAATTAATCTGCCGCGATGGGATGGCTATTGTTGCAGCCGCCGACGCGCGTCAGGCGTTGCCGGTCAGAGCCAGGATGGCCTGGACCACATAATGGCTGGATTGGGAGATCAATTGAGTGGTGCCGTCGAGGCCGGCGAGCGGCAGGATGAAGATCAATCCGAGCAGCACCAGCATGCCGTAGGGTTCGAGGTTCTGCAGCGGCCGCGCCAGTGCGCGCGGCAGGATGCCGACGGCGATGCGACCGCCATCGAGCGGCGGAATCGGAATCAGATTGAAGATCGCCAACAACACGTTGATCAGCAGGGCATTGACCAGATTTTTCGCCAGCCATTGCCCGGCCTCGCCCGGCACATAGCCGACCAAATGAAAGGACAGCGCGGCGACCGCGGCCAGTACCAGATTGATCGCGGGGCCGGCGGCGGCGACCAGCACCATGTCGCGACGGGGATTGCGCAGCGCGCGGAAATTCACCGGCACCGGCTTGGCGTAGCCAAACAGAAACGGCGAGTGCAGAAACAACAGGATCAGCGGCAGCAGGATGGTGCCGAACGGATCGATATGTTTGAGCGGATTGAAGGTGACGCGGCCGAGCATCCAGGCGGTGTTGTCGCCGCACAGCCTGGCCACATAGCCATGCGCGGCTTCGTGAAAGGTGACCGCGATGACGAGCGGAAGCGCCCATACCGAAATCACCAGCATCATATTGGACAGATCGCTAGCCATGAGAAACCACTCGGAAGCTGAGGAACACCTCTTTGATATAGAAGGGCCATGGCGGCGGCGCCAGCATCGGCGCGCCCGATGGCGCCTTCATGGACGAGATGTAATACAGCGGCCGTCCCACTTCGCCGAGCGACGCGATGAACATGCGTGGCGCAAGGCGCGAGGACCTCGCGGTCCCGGACCGTTGCGGTCCGGGACCATTGGGGTTCGGGACCCTTGGACGACGTTAGAAGGGCGCGTCGATATCGACCACATCGATCAGCTTATGGTTGACGAATTCCTTCAGCCCAAGCCCGATCAGTTCGCGGCCGTAGCCTGACCGGCGCACGCCGCCGAACGGCAGGTCCGCCTCGACCTTGGTCGGGTGGTTGACGAAGACCATGCCGGTCGAGATCAGCTTCGCCACTTCAGCGCCGTGTGCGGGATCGCCGGTGAACACCGAGCCTCCGAGACCGAACGGTGAATCATTGGCGATGCGAACGGCGTCGTCCTCGTCCTTGGCGCGGAACAGCATCGAGACCGGCCCGAAGAATTCCCAATAACGGGCGGGATTGTCCTGGGCGAGATCGGTCAGGATCGTCGGCTGGACGAAAGCGCCCTGATTGGGGACCGGCGGGCCGACTTCCTCGGCCTTGGCGCCGAGCTTCACGGCCTCGCGGATCTTGTCCTTCACCTCGTCGGCGGCGCCTTGCGACGACAGCGGCGCCAGCGTCGTCTTCGGGTCGAACGGATCACCGGCGACGAGACCGGCGACGCCCTTGCGGTAGCGGCTCAGGAAATCGTCATAGACCTCATCGACGATGATCATGCGCTTGGACGAGACGCAGACCTGACCGCCGTTCCAATGCCGCCCGAACACCGCCCATTTGGTTGTCTTCTCCAGATCGGCATCAGCCAACACCACGAAGGGGTCCGCGCCGCCGAGCTCCAGGGTGGACTTCTTCAACGCCTTGCCGGCCTGCGCGGCGACCACCGCGCCGGCCGCTTCCGAGCCGGTGAGGGCGACGCCCTGCACGCGCTCGTCGTTGATGATCAGTTCGATCTGCGCGCGCGTGGCATAGAGATTCCGGAACGCGCCGTCGGGCAGCCCGGCCTGCTTCATCAGGTCCTGGAAGGCGGCCGCACTCTGCGGCACGTTCGAGGCATGCTTCAGCAGCACCGTGTTGCCGGCCGAGAGCTGCGGCGCGAGGATGCGGGCGATTTGATAATAGGGGAAATTCCAGGGCTCGATGGCGAGCAACACGCCGAGCGGCTCGTGCACGACGATCGCATTGCCTTCGGCCGGATCGAGCACCGGCAGCGTCTGCGGCTTGAGCAGCGTCTCGGCGTTGCGGACATAATATTCGAAGATCTTGGCCGACAGCTCGACCTCGGCCTGTGCCTCGGAGAACAGCTTGCCCATTTCGAGCGTCAGCAGCTTGGCATAGGCGTCGCTGTTCTGGCGCAGGATATCGGCGGCCTTTTGCAGGATGCGGGCCCGTTCGGCGAAGCCTGTCTCCTTCCAGGCCAGGAAGGCATTATGCGCGTTGCCGATCGCCTCGCGGACTTCCGCGTCGGTGGCGTCATCGAAGGATTTGAGCGTTTCGCCGCTATAGGGATTGATTGTGGCATAGGCCATGCTGGTTGCTTTCCGAGAGGTTGGCCCGCTTGGACGACCGCTGACAGCCGGCGATCCGGCTTGGTGTCGATGGCGGGCGTGAATGCTGGGTGGAGATAGGCCCCGGGCGGGGCGCATGTTTGCGAGGTTGACGTCCTCAACGCAGCAGGGGCCGAGCGGCGAGTGCTTGTCCTGATATAGGTGCTAGGGTGGCGTTTCGTCAGGGCGACGACGCGGATTGCGGCGGCTACTGTTCGCGATTGCCACGAATTCGGCGTCAGGCGCTCGGCGCGGATCAGGCGCGGCCTTCGCCGGCCGATTGCTTCAGCGTAGACGCTGTCCCGTGCCGACCGGACTAAGGCTGATTCACAGTCAGGTCTGGCCGTTGGACCTGAAATCGGGCTTGCGCTTGTCCCGAAACGCGCTGACGCCTTCGGCGAATTCGGGACTGCCGAAGGCAACCGCCTGGGCCATGGCTTCTTGGGCAAAGAAATCGTTGATGGGGCCGAAGGCGCTGTTCAGCAGCATCTTGGTCAGGCCGAACGAGGTCGCCGGCCCGGCGGCGAGTTCTTTGGCCAGTTGCATCGCATCGGCAGTCAGTTCGGCGGCGGGCACCATGCGCTTGGCGATGCCGATGGCGACGGCCTCGGCGGCTTCGATGCGGCGATTGGTGAGGAGAATGTCCTTGGCGCGGGCGCTGCCGATGGCGCGCGGCAGGGTCAGCGCGAGCCCGAGATCCGGCACGGCACCGAGGCCGGGAAAGGCCGCCCGGAAATAGGCGGTGTCGGCGACGATGGCGATGTCGCACAGCAGCGCCAGCGAGAATCCGGCCCCCGCCGATGCGCCGTTGACCGCGGCCACGACCGGCTTCTCGCCGGTCAGGATGCGCTGCGACCAGGTGTAGCTGCGCAGCATCCGGGCCCGCACCGCCGTGGCGTTACGATCACTCATGTTCCTGATGTCACCGCCGGCGCAGAAAGCGTCGTCCGTGCCGGTGATCACCAGGCAGCGCACGGCGCTGTCATCCATCAGCGCGGGAATCGCCGATTCAAGTCCGGCCTTGATGTCGCTGTCGAGCGCGTTGCGGCTGCGCGGCCGGTTCAGCCGGATCAGCGCAACGTCGTCATGGCGCTCGATCAAGACGGCGTCGGCACCGCTTTCCTTGGGACCCATCTGTTCCTCCCGCTGCATGTGTTCCGGTTGTTGCGATCCGGCTTGGAGGCAAGCCTTAGAGCAAATGTGCGGAAAATGAAATGCAGTTTCGCATATTGAGTCGCGTGGGGCCTGCGTGTACGCTGGCCGCAACAAGCAAGAAGATATCGGGGAAACGATGAACCTGACGATGGGCCTTCGAAAGGCGGTCGCGCATGGCGGCGACGCCGAGGCGCTGGTGTGCGGCGATGTCCGGCTCGACTATCGCAGCTTTGTCGATCGGGTGGCGCGCCTTGGCGCGGCGCTGAGCGACCTCGGCATGGGCGAGGGCGATCGGGTCGCGATGCTGGCGGCCAATGGCCAGCACTATATCGAATTCTATTTCGGCGTGTTGTGGGGCGGCGGCGTCATCGTCCCGATCAATTCGCGGTTTGCACTGCCTGAAATGATCGAGCAGATCCGCGACGCCGGCCCCGTGGTCCTGATCGTCGACGGAAATTTTGCCGAGATCGGTGCGCAGCTCGCCGCCGCCGCGCCATCGGTCAAGGCCGTGCTGCGCGCCGGGCCCGGCCCGATCTTCGCTAACGCGCACGACTACGACGCCGTGCTTGGCGCTACACCTCCTGGCGCGGACGCGCTGCGCGGCGGTGAGGATCTCGCCTGCATTTTCTATACGGGCGGCACCACCGGCCGCTCCAAGGGCGTGATGCTCAGCCATCGCAACGTCTGGGCGAATGCCGCTGTCACAGCCGGGCGGCTCGGCTTCGACGAGACCATGGTCAGCCTGCACGCCGGGCCGTTATTCCATCTGGGCGCCGGCGCGCGCGTGTTCACGACGGCCTTGCTGGGCGGCAAGCACGTGGTCATCCCGCGGTTCACGCCGATCGATGTGCTCGATGCCATCGCCCGCGACAAGATCACGGTGGCGACCTTCGTCCCGACCATGCTGGCGATGATGCTCGAATTGCCCGATCTCGATTCCTACGATCTTTCGAGCTTGCGGATGATCACCTATGGGGCCTCGCCGATGCCCGAAGCGGTGCTGACCGAATGCATGCGGCGGTTTCCGTCGGTGCGCTTTGCGCAGTCCTACGGCATGACGGAGCTATCGCCGGTGGCCTCGATTCTCGGGCCGGAGGATCATCTGCCCGAGGCGCCGAGCCGGCGTCTGCGATCGGCCGGCCGGCCGTTATGGTCCGCCGAGATCAAGATCGTCGACGCAATGGATCTCGAACTACCCACCGGCGAGGTCGGCGAGGTCGCGGTGCGCGGGCCGATGGTGATGCAGGGCTATTGGAACAGGCCGGAACTCACCGCCGAGGCGCTGCGCGGCGGCTGGATGCACACCGGCGACTCGGGCTATTTCGAGCCGGACGGCTATCTCTACATCGCCGACCGGATCAAGGACATGATCATCTCGGGCGGCGAGAACGTCTACTCGACCGAGGTCGAGAACGCGGTTAGCGTGCATCCCGATGTGCTGCAATGCGCGGTGATCGGCATTCCCGACCCGCGCTGGGGCGAAGCCGTTCACGCCGTGGTGGTGCGGCGCGCCGGCGCGGCGCTGACCGCCGAGGACGTCATTGCGCAATGCCGCGGCCTGATCGCCGGCTACAAATGTCCGCGCAGCGTCGAGATCCGCGACGAGGCGCTGCCGCTGTCGAGCGTCAACAAGATCAACAAGGCGGCCTTGCGCGCGCCGTTCTGGGACGGCAAGGCCAGGCAGGTCAATTAGCGCGTTGTCGAGCGAAGTGGTTACCGGTTCGCGTGACGACAACGCGCCAAACCAGAAGTTGAGAGCTCCGGTTCTGATCTGTCAGGACCGGAATTGCTCTGGCGTCAGCTGGTCGGGCTGCCCAGCGACGCGCTGATCGCCCTCGCGGCGGCGGCCAGCGCCGGGCCGTAGTCGCCTTCGAGCTGCTCCTGCGACACCAGATAGGCCGGGCCGCCGCAGCTCAGCGCATAGATGGTCTCGCCGCCGGGCGACGCGACCGTGGCGCCGACCGCGTTGATGTCCTTGCGCCATTCGCCCATCGACACGCAGAAGCCGCGCTGCGCCACCTCGCGGATCGAGGTTTCGACCGACCGCATGATCATCGGCCAGTCGTCGCCATATTGCCGGCGGATCGCATCCAGGACACGGCCGCGCTCGGCCTCGGAAATGGCCGCCAGATAGGCCTTGCCGATCGCCGTGATGGCCATCGGCACCCGCGTGCCCGGCGCAAGGCGCAATCCGACCAGGCCGTGGCCCTCGCAGGTCTCGATATTCAGCATCATCAACTTGTCGCGCATGGCGAGCGCGATGTGCAGATTGTGGGTCTCGGCAAGCTGCTGCATGATCGGTCGCGCCACCCGCCGGATGTCGAGATTGGCGAGTGCCGCATAGCCTAGCGTCAGCGTGCGCCCGCCGAGCTCATAGGTGCCGAGCCGGCTATTGTAGGACAGATAGCCGAGCTGCGTCAGCGTGTGGGTGATGCGGGAGATCGTCGGCTTCGGCAATTCGGTGCGCCGGGCGAGCTCAAGATTGCCCAGCGCGCCGTCGCCGGCGCGGAATGCGCTCAGCACGTCGAGGCCACGCGCCAGCGCGGTGACGAACAGCCGGCCGCCGCTATCCTCGGCGATGTCGCCCTGTTGCGCCGCGCGGGGGCGGCGCGCGGCACGCTGTTGCTGCAGCCGCGCGCTCTTCTTCTTGGTCCGCTCGTCGGGTGCGACGGGGGAGCTCCGGCCGACCTGCTTGGCGGCGCGGGGCGCCTCCGCGGGCTTCTTGGCCGCCGCGGGGCGCTGTCCCGGGCCGGCCCTGCGTCGCTTGTCGTCGTCCATCATGTGACCCTTGGTAGGCGCTGCAGACGGCCAGCCGCGATGCCGGCCCTGGCCGTCACCGCGAAGCCGAAACGTCGCCGCGCCGGCGCTTGTGCTAAATTGCGAAATCTATTTTCGCATATTGCCACATTGCCCCCGGCGTGGCAATTTTGCCGGCACAATCAAAAAAGAGGAAACGCTCACGATGGCTATCGACCCGGACGCGTTGCGGCAATGGCCGATCGCCGAAATCGAACACAGCTACACGACGCGCGACACCATGCTGTATGCGCTCGGCCTCGGCTACGGCGCCGATCCGCTCGACGAGGGCCAGTTGCAATTCGTCTATGAGGGCCGGCTGCAGACCCTGCCGTCGATGGCCGTGGTGCTGGGCTATCCGGGGTTCTGGGTCAGCGATCCCGCCACCGGCGTCGACTGGAAGAAGGTATTGCATGGCGAGCAGGCGATCGAACTGTTCAAGCCGCTGCCGACCGCCGCGACCGTCATCGGCCGTTCGCGCGTTACCGGCCTGTTCGATAAGGGCAAGGACAAGGGCGCGGTGCTGGTCTCGGAGCGCGACGTGGTCGATAAATCGACCGGCGAACTGCTGTGCCGCCTGACCTCGACCACGATGATGCGCGGCGATGGCGGCTTCGGTGGTCCGTCAGGTCCGTTGCCGGCGCCGCACCCATTGCCCGATCGCGCCCCCGACCAGAGCGTCGGCATCGCGACGCTGCCGCAGGCAGCGCTGATCTACCGATTGTCGGGTGACTACAATCCGCTGCATGCCGATCCGGCGGTGGCGCGCGTCGGCGGGTTCGACCGCCCGATCCTGCACGGGCTGTGCACCTTCGGCGTCGTCTGCCGGGCGCTGCTGGCCGCCGTCTGCGGGAACGACCCGTCGAAACTGCGCAAGATGCAGGTTCGCTTCAGCGCGCCGGTCTTTCCGGGCGAGACGATCGTGACCGAGATCTGGACCGAGCCCGGCGGCGTGGTGTCGTTTCGCGCTAGGGTGGCCGAGCGCGATCTCGTCGTCATCAACAATGGCAGGGCCGAGGTGACAGCCTGACGCCGTCGCCGCGCCCGATCGTCTGCAGACAGCCGCCGCGGCGCCCGTCTGAGCGACCGCGCGATCAACTAAACGCCGCGCCTTAACAAACAAGGGAAAAAATCATGTCCACCACCAAATCACTCGACGGCAAAGTCATCGTCGTCACCGGCGCCGGGCGCGGCATCGGCCGCGAGATCGCGCTGCTGGCCGCCGCCGAAGGCGCCAAGGTCGTCGTCAACGATCCCGGCGTCGCCGCCGACGGCTCCGGCACTGACGCGACGCCTGCCGACGAGGTGGTCGAGGAGATCAAGAGGCGCGGCGGTACCGCGATCGCCAATTTCGAGACCGTCGCCGAAGCCGTTCCGGCCAGCAAGATCATCAAGATGGCGGTCGACACCTATGGCAAGCTCGACGGCGTGGTGAACAATGCCGGCATCCTGCGCGACGCGATCTTTCACCGCATGAGCATCGACGCCTTCGAGCAGGTCATCAAGGTGCATCTGATGGGCTCGTTCTACACCTCGCACGCCGCGGCGCGGCTATTCCGCGAGCAGGAGAGCGGCACCTTCGTGCACTTCACCTCGACCTCGGGCCTGATCGGCAATTTCGGCCAGGCCAACTACGCCGCCGCCAAGCTCGGCATCGTCGGCCTGTCGAAATCGATCGCGCTCGACATGCAGCGCTTCAACGTCCGCTCCAATTGCGTCTCCCCCTTCGCCTGGAGCCGGCTGATCGGCACCATCCCCACCGAGACGGAGGATGAGAAGGCACGCGTGGCGCGGATGCAGCAGATGGGCCCGGAGAAGATCGCGCCGCTGTCGGTGTTCCTGCTCAGCGATGCCGCCAAGGATGTCACCGGGCAGATCTTCGCGGTGCGGATGAACGAGATCTTCCTGATGGGCCAGTCGCGCCCGCTGCGCTCGATCCACCGCGACGGCGGCTGGACCTGCCAGACTATCGCCGAACACGGCATGCCGGCGCTGAAATCGTCGTTCTACAAGCTCGACCGCTCGGCCGACATCTTCAACTGGGATGCGATCTGAATGAAACGATAGCCGACCACAAGCCGGTCGCTCATGAACCGGCAAACACCATGAGGGAACGAACCATGCGGACGACAATCGCAACTGTTGTGCTGGCCGTGATGATGGCCGGCGCCGCCCCGTTCTCGACCTCGGCCGCCGAGAAGAAATACGGCCCGGGCGTCACCGATACCGAGATCAAGATCGGGCAGACGATGCCCTACAGCGGCCCGGCGTCCGCCTACGGCACCGTCGGCCGGCTGGAGAGCGCCTATTTCGAGATGATCAATTCGCAAGGTGGGGTGAACGGCCGCAAGATCAAGCTGATCAGCCTCGACGATTCCTACAGCCCGCCGAAGACGGTGGAGCAGACCCGCCGCCTGGTGGAGCAGGACGAGGTGCTGGCGGTGGTCGGTCAGCTCGGGACTTTGACCGCCTCGGCGGCGCAGAAATATCTCAACATCAAGAAGGTGCCGCAGATCCTGATCACCTCGGGCGCCGCCAAATGGGACAACCCGAAGGCGTTCCCCTATTCGACCTATCTGTATGCGCCCTACCACCTGGAGGGGCAGGTGTTCGCCAAGTATCTGCTGAAGAACAAGCCTGACGCCAAGCTCGGCGTGTTCTCGCAGAACGACGATGCCGGCCGGGACTATGTCCGCGGCCTGAAGGACGGCCTCGGCGACAAGGCCGCCGCGATGATCGTCAAGGAAATGACTTACGAGACCACCGAATCGCTGATCGATTCGCAGATCGTGACGCTGAAGGCCAGCGGCGCCGATACGCTGTTCATCATGACCACGCCGAAATTCGGCGCGCAGGCGGTCCGCAAGATCGCCGAACTGGGCTGGAAGCCACTGACCTATCTGTCGGCGGTGTCGTCGTCGATCAAGACAGTCCTGGAGCCCGCGGGGCTCGACAATTCCAAGGGCCTGATCACCGCGCTCGCCGTGAAGCGGCCGGAAGACCCGCGCTGGGAGAACGCCAAGGACGTCCAGGATTACAAGGCGTTCTTGGAGAAATGGTATCCGTCCGGCAATCTGACCGACAGCAGCAACATCTCCGGCTACATGGCGGCCTATGTGGCGGTGAAGATTCTGGAGCGCTGCGGCGACGAGCTGACGCGGGATAATGTGCTGAAGCAGGCGACCAACCTGACCGAGCTGTCGGCACCGCTGCTGCTGCCCGGCATCACCATCACCACGACGCCGACCCGCTACACGCCGTTCAGCCAGATGCAGATTGCGCGCTTCGACGGCACCACCTGGGTGCCCGAAGGAGAACTGATCAGCGCCACCGACAAGTAACGCCGACGAAAGGAACGCAACGATGAGCATGGATGTCAGAGTGGTCGGCGTCGGCATGGTACCGTTCGCCAAGCCGGGCGCCAGCGAGAGCTATATCGAGATGGGGTCGAAGGCGGTGGCTGCGGCGCTGGCCGACGCCGGTTTGCCCTATTCGGCGGTCCAGCAGGCCTATGCGGGCTATGTATACGGCGACTCCACCTGCGGGCAGGCAGTTCTGTATCCCGCCGGGCTGACCGGAATCCCGATCGTCAACGTCAACAATAATTGCTCGACCGGCTCGACGGCGTTGTTTCTCGCCCGTCAGGCCGTCGCCAGCGGACAGATCGACTGCGCACTCGCGGTCGGCTTCGAGGAAATGCGGCCCGGCGCGCTCGGGTCGAATTTTCCCGATCGTGTCGGGCCGATGGTCCGCCATGCCGGATTGATGGGAGAACTGCAGCCGCACGATCCGAAGGCGCCGCGTGCGGCGCAGTTCTTCGGCGGTGCTGGCGCCGAATATGCCGCCATGCATGGAACCAGCCCGGAAACCTTCGCCAGGATTTCCGTCAAGGCGCGGCAGCACGCCGCCAACAATCCGTTCGCGCTGTTTCGCAACCTGCTGTCGGTCGAAGAGGTGATGGCCTCGCCGTCGCAGTACGGTCCGATGACGCGCTATCAATGCTGCCCGCCGACCTGCGGCGCTGCGGCTGCGATCGTGTGTTCGCCGGCCTTCGCGGCGCGTCATGGTCTCGACGGATCGATCGCCATCAAGGCGCAGGCGATGACGTCGGATGGCAGCAGCACTTTCGCCGACCGCTCGATGATCAAGCTGATCGGCTATGACATGGCCAAGCAGGCGGCCACTTCGGTCTATGAAGCGGCGGGGGTTGGCCCGGACGACGTCCAGGTAGTGGAGTTGCACGACTGCTTCACCGCCAATGAATTGCTGACCTACGAGGCGATCGGGCTGACCCCGGAAGGGACCGCCGAACAATTCATCATGGATGGCGACAACACCTATGGCGGCAAGGTCGTCACCAATCCGTCGGGCGGATTGCTGTCGAAAGGGCATCCGCTTGGCGCGACTGGCCTCGCCCAATGCGCCGAACTGGTCTGGCAATTGCGCGGCACCGCCGATCGCCGCCAGGTGCCGAATGTCACCCATGCGCTGCAACACAACCTTGGATTGGGGGGCGCCTGTGTGGTCACGCTTTACGGCCGGGCGTGACGGAGCAATCTTGCCGCGGTGCGGAATTTGATGGATCGCGTTGGCGATCCGACGCAGATGCGCAATGACGATTTGACGGCGCGAGAAAAACAACGCCTTAGTCCGGCGAACATCAAGATCGAAGACGCGCAAATTAAACGCGCGCAAATATGGGAGAATCGATATGGCCATCAATCGCAGAACATTCGGGATCGGCGCGTCCGGCATCCTGCTGGGGTCGATCGCGGCGCCGTTCGTCAGGCGCGCCGGCGCGGCTGGGTCGACGATTCGGGTCGGCGTCGTCAATTCGATGAGCGGCGGGCTTGCCGCCTACGCGCAGGAAGGACAGCCGGCGTTCGAATACATCATCAAGAAGATCAACGCCGAAGGCGGTATCAAGAGCAAGGGCGGCGCCCAGATCGAGCTGCTGATGGCCGACGACACCAGCCAGCCGGCGCGCACCGCGGCGGAAGCGCGGCGTCTGATCACCGAAGAGAAGGTGCAATTGCTGACCGGCACCATTCTGAGCGCGCAGATGCTGGCGCTGACGCCGGTGCTGGACGAATTGAAGATGCCGACGCTGTCGGTGTGGGCGGGCGGCTCGCGATCCGACTACATGTTCACGCTGGGCTACCCCTACGATCGCGGCTACGCCCAAACCATCCACGATTTCATCATCTCGCTGCGCGACGACAACAAGTTCAAGATCAAGACCGCGGTGATGGGCTACTCGAACTATGAAGCCGGCCAGCAGGTCAACAAGTTCCTGACCGAAAAGCTGAAGGCCAGCGGCGTCGAGATCATCGGTGAAGCCGCGCTCGACACCAAGGCGCAGGACCAGACCTCAGCGATGATCCGGATCCGGTCGCTCAAGCCGGACGTGGTCGCCGGTCTGGTGACGCCGCGCGACGGCATCCTTCTGCATCAGGCGCGCTACAATCTGAACTACCACGACAGCCTGTTCTGCGGCGGCACCGGCGGCTATACCGACCTGACGCTGTGGAAGGATCTCGGTCCCGAGATCGGCAAGGCGGTGCTCACCAAGAATCTGTTCGGCATGACCGGCTTCAGCCCCGGCGCCAAGATCGATTCGATGCAGAAGATCATCACCGAACTGCGCGATGAGGCCAAGCTCGAGCGGATCGGGCAGGGCGCCATCCAATACGCCCAGGCCGCCCGCGTCCTGCAGCAGGTGCTCGAGAACGCCGCCTCGCTGCAGAGCGACGATCTTCTCAAGGCGTTCCGCAGCGTCAACATTCCGTTCGGCGATCCCAATCTCTACGTCGCCAAGCCGAAGGGGCTGCAGTTTGCCGAGGATCGCCTGCTCAAGGACGGCTCGGCGATGTTCATCCAGTGGACCGAGGACCAGAACCAGCAGGTCGTATTCCCCAAGGAATTCGCCCAGGTGCCGCCGCGGCCGCGCAGCTAGGCGACCGCCGTGGCGTTCCTGACAGTCGATAACGTCACCAAGCGCTTCGGCGGGCTGGTCGCGCTCAACGCGATCGGCTTCTCCGTCGGGCAAGGCGAGATCGTCGGCATTATCGGCCCGAACGGCGCCGGCAAGACCACGCTGTTCGGCGTGATCTCCGGCTTCATCACGCCGAGCGAGGGCCAAGTGGTCTATGACGGCCACAGCATCCTCGGCGTGTCGCCGGATCGCCTGGTGCGACGCGGGTTGATGCGCAGCTTCCAGATCGTGCAGTCGTTTGCCGACATGACGGCGCTCGACGTCGTGACGACCGCGGCGCTGACCCGTCGGCCGATGCGCGAGGCGATCGACTATGCGGCCGCGGCGCTGCTGCGCGTCGGCCTCGGCGGCAAGGAGTTGAAGCTGCCGCCGACGCTGTCGTTGCAGGACAAGAAGCTGCTCGAGCTTGCCAAATGCATCGCCACCGATCCGCGCTGCATTCTGCTCGACGAGGTGATGGCCGGCCTGACCATGGGCGAGACGGCGGCGCCGATCGCGGTGATTCAGGAATTGAACCGGCAAGGCGTGACCATCGTCATGGTCGAGCACGTGATGCCGGTGATCATGCGGCTGGCGACGCGGATGGTGGTGATCAATTTCGGCGAGAAGATCGCCGAGGGGACGCCCGACGTGATTCTCAAGGATCAGAGCGTGATCGATGCCTATTTCGGAGATCACCTCGATGCTTGAGATCGAGGGCCTGACCGCGGGCTATGGCGGCGTGGCGGTGCTGCGTGACATCAATGTCAAGCTCGGCGCCGGCGAGTTCGTCGGCCTGCTCGGCGCCAACAATGCCGGCAAGACCACGATGATCAACAGCCTGTCCGGCCTGGTCAAGCCGATGGCCGGTCGCATCCTGTGGCAGGGCGAGGACATCACGCGGCTGGCGCCGCGCGAGCGCGTCGAACGCGGCATCGTCCAGGTGCCGGAAGGCCGCCTGGTGTTTCCCGAGATGAGCATCCGGGAGAATCTGCTGCTGGGCGGCATCAACGGCCGGGCGCGGCCGCATCGGGCGCGGCTGATGGAAAAGGTGCTGGAGCTGTTTCCGCGGTTGGGCGAGCGGCTGGCGCAGAACGCGGGCTCGCTCTCGGGCGGCGAACAGCAGATGCTGGCGATCGGCCGCGGGCTGATGGCGGAGGCGAAGGTGCTGATGCTCGACGAGCCATCGCTCGGGCTGTCGCCGCTGTTCGTGCAGTACATTTTCGGCATCATCGACAAATTGCACGCCGAGGGGCTGAGCATCCTGCTGGTCGAACAGAACCTGAATTTGACGTTGCGCCACGCCCAGCGTTGCTACGTGCTGGAGCGGGGCCAGGTCGCGGTGGAAGGCGGTGTCGACGCGATCAGGAATGATCCTCGCACCCAGCGTGCCTATCTTGGCTTGTGATTGGAGAGCGGCGTGATCGAACTTTATCAGGCTCTCGCCCAGGGGCTGCTGATCGGCAGCACTTACGGGCTGCTGGCGCTCGGCATGGGCCTCGTCTATGGCGTTAGCGGCGTCGTCAATTTCTCGCATGGCGACTTCATCTCGCTCGGCATGTTCATGTGCCTGGCGTTGTATTCGGCGCTGTCGCTCGATCCCTATGTCTCGGTGATCATCACGGTTCCGGTGATGACGGTGATCGGCGCGCTGGTCTACCGGTTCCTGATCCGGCCGATGGTCGGGCACCAGTTCCTGATGGTGGTGCAACTGACCCTCGGCCTCAGCCTGGTGCTGCAGAACGGCATCCTGATGGTGTTCGGCGGCCAGCCGGCGCGCACGCCCTCCGTGGTGGAATCCAAGCTGTTCATTCTCGGCGATGTGGTTCTGCGCGCGCCTCATGTGATCGCCTTCGTGATTTCCTTTGCGCTGGCGATCGGGCTCTACGTCATGCTGCGCTCGACCGATTTCGGCCGATCGATCCGCGCTGTTCACCAGAACGCCCATGCCGCGGCGCTGATGGGCATCGACGTCGGCCGCGTTCAGGTGCTGACCTTCGCGATGGGCATCGGCATTCTGGCGCTGGCCGCGGCGCTGTTGCTGCCGGGCACGCCGATCCAGCCGACCCAGGGACTGCGCTACACCGTCATCACCCTGCTGGTCGTCGTGCTCGGCGGCATGACGAATTTCGTCGGCATCATGCTCGGCGGTCTCGTCATCGGCCTCGCCGAGGCGTTCGGAACGATTTACCTCCAGCCCCCGCTCGGTCCGCTGCTGCCCTATCTGATCTTTGTCGCGATCATGCTGTTCCGGCCGCAGGGCCTGACCTGGAGTTCCTCGCGATGAAGGAGGAGTTCTACAAGACGCTTTCCTCGCCGATCCTGTGGGGCGTGCTGGTGCTGGCGGCGCTGCTGCCATTCGCGCTGTCGAGCTACTATCTGCATATCGTGACCCTGGCGCTGATCTACGTGGCGCTGGCCTCGTCGTGGAATATCGTCGGCGGCATGGCCGGACAGGTGTCGCTGGCGCACAGCCTGTTCATCGGCATCGGTGCGATGTTGTCGAGCGCGCTGCTGCTCAAGCTCGGCATCAATATGTGGCTGGGGCTGCTGATCTCCGCCGCGATCTCCGGCGTGCTCGGCGCCCTGATCGCCTGGATCGATTTCCGGTTCCGGCTCGGCCATCTGTCCTTCGTGCTGATCACGCTGGCATTTGCCGAAATGGGCGCGATCGTCGTCGAGGGCTGGGATTTCCTGGGCGGCGCCTCGGGGCTGCTATTGCCGAAGGATACCGGCGATTTCCTCGCCTTTCAGTTCGGCGGCGGCAGCGGTGCGTTCTGGGTGATGCTGACGCTGGCGACGGTTTGCGTTTTGGCGAGCGTGGCGATCCTCAACGCGCCGCTGGGCTTCTATCTGCGCACCATCCGTGACAACGAGAATGCGGCCCAGGCGATCGGCGTCAACGTGCTGCGCTACAAAATCGCCGCGATGGTGATTTCGGCGGTGCTCGCGTCGATCGTCGGCACCGCCTATGTTCGCTATCTAACCTTCGCCGACCCCTATCTGCTGATCTCCCCGGTCATCACCATCGAGATCGTGTTGTTTGCGACTGTCGGCGGCCTCGGCCGGGCCTATGGGCCGGCGCTGGGCGCGCTGTTGCTGGTGCCGCTCGGCGAAGTGCTGCGCGGCCAGCTCGGCAGCACCCTGCCGGGATTGCACTATTTCATTTACGGCGTGGTGGTGATCGCGGTCATCCTGGCGACGCCGAGCGGATTGCTGCCGCTTCTGGAGCGGCAATGGGCGCGCTGGCGGCGGCCGGAACCCACCAATGCGGGCCCCGACGCCAACTGACGCGTCGGACAATCCAGCGGGAAGCCGCCGGCCTCGGGTGTATGTCGCGCAGCGCGGTGCATGAGCGCGTCGCCGTCGGATAGACGGTGACCACTGCGGCGTCGAAAACCGCACAAGACGTTGCGTCATAGCGTGGAATGGCGTGCACCCAAGGCGCCTGACAGCCCGAACGTAACTGGAAAATGCAACCTCGGACGCGATAAATTTCCACCGCAAGATCCAGGCGGCGCATTGTCAAATCCAGACCCGCTGACTCGGTCTTTAAAAATTGCCACGATCACGCAGGCGGTACCAAGATTCGATCGCCGGCACCGCCAGCCGGGAGAGAAATTGCAGCGGGTGCCCCGGCAGCGGCATGTTGTCAAACGCCGTCTCGGAACCGGGGTGGCCGAGAATTTTCAGCCCAATCATCCGACCGAAATAGGTCGAACGCGAGACCCCGGTGCCGCAATAGCCGAGCGCGTAGTGCACACCGTTCGGGGCGCAGCCGAGATGCGGAAATTCGTCGAAGGTGTAGCCGATCTGCCCGGTCCAGCCATCAGTCACCAAGGTATTGCCCAGCCCCGGAAAGGCGCGAAGCAGATCGCGTGCGAGGTGCGCATAGGCTGCGGGTCTCGACGCGTCGTGCAAATGGCTGGCTCGGCCGCCCCAGATGATGCGGCGCTCGCCGGGCGCAGGACGGAAATAGGAGAAAACCCGGCTGGTGTTGCCATAGACGCGGCCGCTCGGCATCAGTTGCCGGAACAGCGCCGCCGGGATCGGTCCGGTCACAATCTGCGCCGAGCCGACCGGGACCATGCGCTGCGTGAAGAAACGACCGACTGCCTTGGTGTAGCCGTTGGTGGCGACCAGAACATCGCGCGCGGTGAGCGCGCCGTCATCGAACCGCACGTTGAAGCCGCCGGCCTCGGGGGTGATGTCGCGCACCGCGGCGTGGCCGCGCACAGCGCCGCCGGCGGATTGCACGCGCAACAGCAATCCGGTGTGATAGCGGCCGGGATCCAAGCTCGCGTCCAGCGGCAACAGCGAGCCGCCGTGAAACAACTCGGAGCCGATCTCGCGATGCTGTGCCGCGCGCGACACCATCTCGAACGCCACTTGGGTGTAGCGGTGTAGATCCTCGAGATCGCGCGCCATCGCCTCGTAATGATCCGGCCGCATCGCGCCGCGAAACCGGCCGCAGCGTACAAAGTCGCAATCGATGTTTTCCTCGGCGATCAGCCGCTCGATGTGATCGAGCATTGCAACGCCTTCCTTGAGCAGCGCCACAGCGTGGCGCTCTCCCTTCATCGCGATCAGCGTCTTGACGCGAAATTTCTGGTTGCCGCTGCCGACCTGGCCGCCATTGCGGGTGCTCGCGCCAAAGCCTGGTACGCCAGCATCGACCACCAACACTTCGCGGCCGGCGCGGGCCAATGTCAGAGCCGCGGACAGTCCGGTGAAGCCGGCACCGACGATCAGCACGTCGATCCGTGCCGGAAGCGCCGGCCATGGTCCATCGAGGGGCGGCGCCGCCCGCCACCAGTAGGGCTGCATTCGCATCCGACCGTCCGGAACCTTACCCTTTGCCAACTGCGCCAGCGTCGTCCAGGATTGAGGGTCATCGGCGGTGTTCATCGTGCAAAACCCAGTGACCTCAGCAGTCCAGCGTCATGTCGCGCTCCCAATCGGTCAGGTGGCGCGAAAAATCGTTCCATTCCTGGTGCTTCAGCTTCAGATAGGCCGGGACATATTCGCCGAGGCTTTCCGTCAGCAGGAGAGAGGACTCGAGCGCGCGCAGCGCGTCGAGTAGATTGAGCGGCAGCCGTTTGACATTTTCAACGGTGTGGCCATCCTTGTACATGTTGATGTCCAACCGCTTGCCGGGATCACGCTTGCAATCGATGCCGTCAAGGCCGGCGGCAAGGATTGCGGCCTGCATCGCGTAAGGGTTGACGGCGCCGTCGGCGAGCCGGAGTTCGAACCTGCCGGCTTCCGGAATCCGGATCATGTGGGTGCGGTTGTTGCCCGAATAGGTCACCGAGCTCGGCGACCAGGTCGCGCCCGAAGTGGTGCGCGGCGCATTGATGCGTTTGTAGGAGTTGACGGTTGGGTTGAGGATCGCGGCCAGCGCGTCGGCGGAATGGATGATGCCACCGATGAAATTGTAGCCGAGCGCTGAGACGCCGAGTTCGCCGGCGGCATCCTCGAAGGCGTTATCGGCGCCTTTCCACAGCGAAACGTGGATGTGGCAGCCATTTCCGGTGAGATGCGAGAACGGCTTGGGCATGAAGGTCGCCCGCATCTCGTGTTTCTCGGCGACCGACTTCACCATGTATTTAAAGAAGGCGTGGCGGTCAGCGGTGACCAGGGCGTCGTCGTAGTCCCAATTCATTTCGAATTGGCCGTTGGCGTCCTCGTGGTCGGTCTGGTAGGGGCGCCAGCCGAGCGCGAGCATGGCGTCGCTGATTTCGCTGACCACGTCGAAACGCCGCATCAGCGCAGACTGGTCGTAGCAAGGCTTCGACTGGCGGTCGGCGCTGTCCTTGACGCTCATTCCGTCCGGAGAGATCAGGAAGAATTCGCACTCCACCCCGCTCTTCAGCTGCAGCCCGCTTTCCGCCGCCTTGGCTTTCAGCTTCTTCAGCAGGTTGCGCGGCGCCTGGTCGACCGGCTTGCCGTCCATCCAGAGATCGGCGGCGAGCCAGGCGACTTCCGGCTTCCAGGGCAGCTGGATCAGACTGTCGGGATCCGGGATCGCGAACATGTCGGGATCGGCGGGGGTCATGTCGAGCCAGGTGGCGAAGCCGGCGAAGCCCGCGCCGTTCTTGGCCATCGCGGTGATCGCCTCCGCCGGCACCAGCTTGGAGCGCTGGACACCGAGCAGATCGGTGAAGGAAATCAGAAAGTACTTGATCTTCTTTTCTTTGGCGGTCGCGGCGAGGTCGATTGTCATGAAGTCCTCTTGATCGCTGGGTTGGGCTTGGTCAGTAACGCTGCTGTCCTGGGATCCAGTCGGTGCCGACCAGCGGCACCCGGGCAATCGCCGCGGCCTCGACGGTCAGGGCGACCAGGTCCTCGGGCTCCAGATTGTGGATATGGCTCTTGCCGCAGGCGCGCGCGATCGTCTGCACCTCCAGCGTCAGGACCGAGAGGAAATTGGCGAGCCTGCGGCCGGCCAGAACCGGATCGAGCCGCCGCGCCAGTTCGGGATCCTGCGTGGTAATGCCGGCCGGGTCGCGGCCTTCGTGCCAATCGTCATAGGCGCCGGCAAATGTGCCGAGCGCCTCGTATTCGGCTTCGAGGCTGGGGCTGTTGTCGCCGAGTGCGATCAGCGCAGCGGAGCCAATCGACACCGCGTCGGCGCCGAGCGCCAGCGCCTTGGCGATGTCCGCGCCGTTGCGGATGCCACCGGAGATGATGAGCTGCACCTTGCGGTGCATGCCGAGTTCCTGCAGCGCCTGAACTGCCGGGCGGATCGCTGCCAGCGTGGGAATGCCGACATTCTCGATGAACACTTCTTGTGTCGCCGCGGTGCCGCCCTGCATCCCGTCGATCACGATCACGTCGGCGCCGGATTTGACGGCGAGCGCCGTGTCGTAATAGGGCCGGCTGGCGCCGACCTTGACGTAGATCGGCTTCTCCCAATCGGTGATTTCGCGCAGCTCCTCGATCTTGATTTCGAGATCGTCCGGGCCGGTCCAGTCCGGATGGCGCGAACTGGAGCGCTGATCAATTCCAGCGGGGAGCGTGCGCATCTTGCCGACGCGCTCGGAGATTTTCTGGCCGAGCAGCATGCCGCCGCCGCCCGGCTTCGCACCCTGGCCGATCACGATTTCGATCGCGTCGCAGCGGCGCAGATCATCCGGGTTCATGCCGTAGCGTGATGGCAGATATTGGTACACCAGAGTCTCGGAGTGGCCGCGCTCCTCCTCGGTCATGCCGCCGTCGCCGGTGGTGGTGCTGGTGCCGACCGCGGAGGCGCCGCGCCCCAGCGCTTCCTTGGCGGCGCCCGACAGCGAGCCAAAACTCATGCCGGCGATCGTCACCGGGGTTTTCAGATGGATCGGCTTTTTCGCAAAGCGCGCGCCCAGCACCACGTCGGTGCCGCACTTCTCGCGATAACCCTCGAGCGGATAGCGAGACATCGAGGCGCCGAGGAACAGCAGATCCTCGAAATGCGGCACTCGCCGCTTCGAACCGCCGCCGCGAATGTCATAGATGCCGGTGGCGGCGGCGCGCTGGATTTCGGAAATCGTATACGGATCGAAGGTCGCCGAGACCCGCGGGGTGGTGCGGTTTGGAGGAACGGACATGGGCTTTCCCGTCAGTAATTCGCGATGTTGTCGACATGGAAGTGATAGAGTTCGCGCGCCGAGCCATACATCCGGAAATCGTCGATCTCGGCGGCCCCTTCCATGCCGGCGCGGCCGAGCAATTCGGAAAGCCGCTCGCGGTCCTCGGGGGTCATCGGCTTTTCGATACAATCGGCGCCGAGGCTCTTCACCTTGCCGCGAACGAAAATCGTCGCCTCATAGATTGAATCGCCTAACGCATCTCCGGCGTCGCCGAACACAACCAGATTTCCGGCCTGCGCCATGAAGGCGCTCATCGAACCGATCGACCCTTTCACCAGGATGTCGATGCCCTTCATCGAGATGCCGCAGCGTGCTGAGGCGTCACCGTCGATGATCAGCAGGCCGCCGCAGCCGGTGGCGCCGGCGGACTGGCTGGCGTCGCCCATCACGTGGACGGTACCAGACATCATGTTCTCGGCGACGCCGGTGCCGGCATTGCCGTGGATTCGGATGCTGGCGTGCTTGTTCATGCCGGCGCAGTAGTAACCGACGTGACCGTTGATTTCGAGTTCGACCGGAACGTTGATGCCGACGCCGATCGCGTGCTTGCCCTGCGGATTTTCGATTTGCCAGGCAGTCTGGTTGGTGTCCGGTGTGAGCTGATGGAGCGCGAGATTGACGTCGCGAACGGTAGTAACAGCGAGGTCGAAGGTCGGCATCAGGAGCGTTCCCAGGCATAGACAGTTGCAGGTTCTGGCTCGAACACGCGAGCCTTCTCGATCGCAGGCAGCACCGACAGCGCGCGATATTCCGAGCCGAATGCCACATAGTCATCGGACTCTGCCATGATCGCCGGCTTGCAGGCGATCGGGTCGCGGAGCACGGCGAATCCAGTCCGGGTGCCGACAACGAATGTGAAGAAACCGTCGAGATCGTCGAGGCTCGAGGTCAGCGACTGTTTCAGACTGTCGCCCTTGCTCATCCGCCAGGTCAGATAGCCGGCGGCCACTTCAGAATCGTTCTGGGTAGAAAACGTCATGCCTTCGCGCACAAGATTGCGGCGGATGGAATTGTGATTGGACAGCGAGCCGTTGTGGACCAGGCACTGGTCCTGCCCCGTTGAAAATGGATGTGCGCCGTCGATGGTGATCGCCGATTCGGTTGCCATCCTGGTGTGGCCGATGCCGTGGCTGCCGCTCATGGTGGAAAGCCCGAATTCGGAAACCACATGCGCGGGCAATCCGACATCCTTGTAGATCTCCATATTGCTGCCGACGCTCACCAGCTGAAGCTCGCTCTTATGGATTTTCAGCCATCGTAGCGCTGCGGCTTCGTCGTCTCGGACTATCGCCACCACAAAGTGATTGGCCCGCACGCTGACGTCGAGTGGGGCGGTCAGCACCGCCGACAATTCTGCAACCAAATCGTCGATTGAGGTCACGTCCTCGGCGCGCAGTGTCAACTTCACCTTGTCGCCATGGCTGGCTCCATAGATCGCCATGCCGGCGCTGTCCGGCCCGCGGGCAGACATCGTCACCAGCATTTTCGACAGCATCTCACCCAACGCCGGTTCGAGTGTCTTGTTTTTCAGGAAAAGCCCGACGATTCCGCACATCCGATTGCTCCGTTGCTGATCGAAGCATAGCCACGAACACGGCAGCAGGTCAACTACAGAGAATGTTATTTTCCTGAGAAGAAAAGTCTCTTTCGAAGGGTCGTGCGTGATCCGCGAGACGGGCCGCTCATTTCCGGATCTGACGTGGCTCGTGCTGTTCGTCGGCACGTCGAACCCGGGGACCGAGATACGATGCCCGGTTCCCTCGAACGCCGCGTTATGTTCTGGGATAGACGATAATCGACAGATAGGTCATCGGCAGCTTCACCAGCGTTTCGGGGCCATGTAGCGCGCCGGAATCGAACAGGATCGAATCTCCGGGCCGCAGCCGATAGGCGTTGTCACCGTGGCGATAGATCACTTCGCCGGTTAACATGTAGATGAATTCCATTCCTGCGTGCTGGAAGGCGGTGAAAGTGCTGGCTCCCTCCGCCAGTGTGATCAAATATGGTTCAACCACGACTTCTCCGCCGATCACATGCCCTAGCAGTTGGTACAAGTGGCCCGCCTTTGAACCCCGCCGCTCGATCGCGACGCCTTGCTTGGCCCGCACAAAGGAACAGTCCCGCCGCTCCTCGGAGGCGGCGAACAAGAGGCTAAGCGGCACATTCAGTGCGGCCGCAATCGATTGCAACGTGGACAGCGATGGCGAGATCTGGCCATTCTCGATCTTCGACAACATCCCGGCGGAGATTTTCGCGGCGCTGGAGAGGTCGGACACTGACTGATCGCGTTCGCGCCGGATCATCCGAATCTTGGCCCCCAAGGCGCGTTCCAAGCTTCGCTCGCTATCCTGAGGCGCGTTCGAGCCGGTGTGAAAATCCCCCGTGCTGCGAGCCGGTTCCGTTTTAATAGCCACTGTCTTTTTCATTTTTCTACAGGTCTTTCTTGAGATTTCGGCTCACCCGCAATATGCAGCACGCGCCGTCAATTTAACAATCTATGATTTAACGGCCAACTAAATCACAACGTTCCGTTTGAGGGGGCTTCGCATTTGGCGTCGCCTCGATCGTTTCCTGCAAATATGCGCATGCCGCAGCGGCAGATGTCGTTCACGCCGCATGGCGTACGCGGCGTTGCTTCGATTGCCCAGCATCGACCACCTGCAAAGCCGCTCGGCGGATCGCCTCCGCGAAATCCAAGGCTGCATATTTCTAGAGCACCGGAAGCCCGGCTTCGCCAATTTTCAAAAAAGCTGCCGCTGATTTCACCGGTATGATGAAACGAGTGCCTCACAGTGCAAAAAGTTTACTCTTGAGAATGCTCCTCATTAACATACTCTGTGGAAATTAGATTTCGTGGAGAGAAACTCATCTTTTCTTTGGAGGCTGCAAATGCCGTCTAGCCGTCGATCATTCCTGAAGACAACAGCTCTGGGGGCGGGTGCTGCCATTGCAGCGCCTTATGCGTTCGTTCGAACCATCGATCAAGCCTGGGGCGCGCAGTCTTGGATCAAGAAGGGCGGGCCCATCAAGATAGGCTTGTTGTTCTCGTTGTCTGGCGGGCTGGCTGTGCCGGAGGAGGACTCCACGCTGGTGATGCAGTACGCGATCGACGAGATCAACAAGGCTGGCGGCATCGCCGGGATGCCTGTTGAACCCGTGATTGTCGACGCGAAATCCGACTTTAAAGTCTATTCGGAAAAGACCAAAGAGCTGATCCTTCGCAACAAGGTGGTGTCGATATTCGGTTGTTACACCTCGGCAAGCCGCAAGGCCATCCTTCCGACGGTGATGGCGCAGAACCATCTGCTCTATTATCCGACTTGCTACGAGGGCGCCGAATGCACGCAGAACACCATCTGCACAGGACCGCTCGCCAACCAGCATTCCAAAGACCTCATTCCCTACATGGTGAAGAATTTCGGGAAGAAGGTGTTCTTCGTTGGGTCGAACTATGTATGGCCGAAAGAATCCAATAAGAACGCCAAGATCTGGCTGGAACAGGCCGGCGGTGAATTGCTCGGCGAAGAGTACATCCCGCTGGGGGGATCCGAGTTCGGCCCGGTGTTGAACAAGATTCGTGATGCCAAGCCGAACTTTATCTTCTCCACCGTGGTCGGCGCCTCCGATATCGCGTTCCACAAGCAATTCAAGCAAGAGGGCTTCAAGGTTGATACGATGCCGATCGCCTCGCTCACCACCGGCGAGATCGAGACCCGCGCCATGGGGAACGAGTTCGGCGCCGGCCACTTCTTGTCCGCGCCTTACTTCGAAGCTCTCGACAACCCGACCAACCACAAATTTGTCGAAGGCTTCCTGAAGAGCAAGTACGGCAAGAACGGCACAACGCATTACAATATGGAGGAGACCTATCTCTCCGCCTATGTGTTCAAATACGGTCTGGAGAAAGCCATCAAGGCGGTCGGCCTCGAGGGCATCACGCCGCGCGCGATCCGCGACCATTCGGGCGGCATTCGCGTGGAGGACGATGTCTCGCCGGAAGGTCTGATCTGGATTGATGACCAGAACTTCAACACCTGGCTGAAGCCAAAGATCGGCCAGTGCCAGGCCGATGGCAGCTTCAAGATCGTCAAGGCAGCCGAAGAACAGGTCGCGCCTGATCCGTATTCGATCTATCCCGACCTCGGCAAATGCACGGCCGATGGCCTGAAGGCGCCAGACGGCAAGATCCGCAAAAGCGTGATCTGACGGCGAGGAGACCCGCTGAAATCACAATCAGATCTGCCGACGATGGTGACGCGAATTCAACGCCCGTTCTCGTCGGCAGTCATATCCAAACCCGAAAGCGGGATCGCGGTCATCGATGTCTGCTGTCGGGAGCAATGGAGAAAAAATGGCCGTCGGATCGTTCTTTGGTTCGTTTGATCTGAGCTCGTTCATTAACGCGCTGATCCTCGGTATCAGCATTGCGAGCATCTGGCTGATCGCCGCGCTGGGTCTGACCATCATCTATGGAACCGCGGGCGTCATCAATATGGCGCATGGCGAATTTATCATGCTGGGTGCCTACAGCTCCTACATGCTTCAGAGCTATTTTGGCTTGCCGTTCTTCCTCTGCGTTCCTGCGGCTTTCGTCATCGTCGGGGCGATTGGCCTGGTGCTGGAGCGTGGCCTGATACGCTATCTCTATAAACGCCCGTTAGACACGTTGCTTGCGACGTTCGGCGTCTCGCTGGTGTTAATGCAGGGCGTGCGGTTGATCTTCGGCAGCGACCCGAAATATATCGCGGTGCCGCCGATGTTTACGAGCAATTTCCAGTTCGGATTCGTCAACATATCAGCATTCAGGGTGATTGTTCTGGCGATCACCATTGCGCTCGTGGTGGCGCTGTGGGCGCTGTTCTATCGTACGAGGTTCGGGGTCCAGGTCCGCGCGGTGATGCAGGACAAGGAGATGGCGGCGTCCTTCGGCATCAACTCCGACCGAATTTACATGCTGACCTTCGCGGTCGGCGCCGGGCTTGCGGGGATTGCCGGGTCGTTGTTCGGGGTACTCAATATCGTGCTGCCGACGATGGGAGCCGGCTATGTGGTTCAGGCATTTCTGGTCGTCGTGGTGGGCGGCGGAACGCTGGCCGGCAGCGTCGTTGCCGGCGGCGCCACCGGCGAATTGCAGTCGATCTTCGCGTACTTCACCAACGACACCTTCGCTCGCTTCGTTCTCTACGTTTTGATCGTCGTGTTTTTGCGAATTCGTCCGCAAGGACTGTTTGCGCCATCCGCCAAGCGACGCTAGCCACCCGCCGAAGTCTGCGAATGAGGAGCGAGTTGGGAATGAACATCTATTACAACGTCAAGGCGCAGTGGGCGGCATATGGCGCGATCTTCCTGCTGCTTGCTGTTGTGCCAATGATTGTGAGCGATTCATTTTTGCTCAACCAGTTCGCGACCTATGGCGTTTTCGGCATGTTGGCGTTGTCGCTCAGTCTTTGCTGGGGTTTCGGCGGAATCCTGAATTTGGGGCAGGGGATTCCATTCGGGCTCGGCGCCTATGGCATGGCGATGACGATGCAGATGCAGACACAGGATGCGTCCAATCCGATGCCGCCCTTCATGTTGAACAACAGTCTCGATCATCTGCCGATGCTCTGGGAGCCATTCCGCAGCACCACATTCGGAATCATTCTGGCGCTGGTGGTTCCGACGCTGTTTTGCCTGCTGTTCGGGGGATTGATGTTCCGCGCTCGTGTGTCGGGACCGTTCTTTGCGATCATGACGCTGGCCATGCTGAGTGCTTGGGGCACGCTGATTCTCGATGTCCAACCCTACACCAACGGCGCCAACGGCATCACGCCGCCGGCGCCGCTCAAGCTCGGCGAACTCATCGTCGATCCCTATAGTCCCGAAGCCTATTGGTCGGTGCTGGCACTGCTGTTTGTCGCGACCGTCGGCGCCAAACTGATGACCCAGAGCCGGTTCGGCCTGGTGGTGCAGGCGGTGCGCGGCGACGCCGAGCGGGTGCGATTTCTCGGCTACAACGTCGCGGGCTACGAGACCACCGTCTACACCATTGCGGGTTTCATCGCGGCCGTTGCTGGATGCTGCTGGGTGGTGCTGACGCAGTATGTCTCGCCGTCGCAGTTTGACACCACGTTCAGTCTCTCGATGGTGATCTGGGCCGGGATCGGCGGCCGGTTGTCGCTGATCTGGTCCATCATCGGTGCGTTTCTGATCCAGGGTGCCCAGAGCTATCTGGGCGATACATTTCTCAGCACTTGGCTCCTGGTTCTCGGAGGCTTCTTCATCCTGGTGGTGCGTTTCCTGCCGAAGGGGATAGCCGGGCTTGTGGAAACCATCCTGGGTCGTTTGTCCACGCGGCAAAAGCGCAACGGTGCCGACGTTGCGGCACATCGCCTGCTCTCACAACCAGGCGAATAGGAATTCTCCGATGAGCTTTCTTGAAATCAGGCATCTTACGAAGAGCTTCGACGGGACGCCGGTAATCAACGATTTCAGCATCGAGATTGTCGAGGCGACGTTGTGCTGCCTGGTTGGACCGAACGGGGCCGGCAAGACGACTACGATGGACCTGATCACCGGTCGGCAGAAGCCGACCTCCGGGCAGATATTGTTCTGTAACGACGATATCACCGGACTAGGTGAGCACGAGATCGCGCGCCGCGGCATCGGTCGCAAGTTCCAGGTGCCGGCGGTGTTTCGCGAACTGTCGGTCCGGCAAAATCTTGAAGTGGCCTATAGCCGCAGCACCAATCCGCTGAAAAACATCTTCCGGTTCAGCGAACGTGGCTTTGCGGAAAGGCTAGAGCAGGTCGTAAGCCAGACCTCGCTCAACGACAGGCTGGAGGTCGAGGCGGGTATTCTGTCGCACGGCGAAACCCAGTGGCTTGAGATCGGCATGGTGCTGATGCAGGACCCGCGGTTGTTGCTGCTGGACGAGCCGGTCGCCGGGATGACCGAAGCCGAAATCGAGAAGACTGTCGAGATTTTCAGGGAGTTGAAGAAGACCAATACCTTGGTTGTGGTCGAGCACGACATGGCTTTCGTGCGGGAGATCGCCGATGTCGTCACCGTGATGCATATGGGCAGCCTGTTGGCGCAAGGGCCGATCAGCGAGATCGAGTCAAACGCCAAGGTGCGCGAAGT
Organism: Rhodopseudomonas sp. BAL398; assembly: GCF_033001325.1. NCBI lineage: Bacteria > Pseudomonadati > Pseudomonadota > Alphaproteobacteria > Hyphomicrobiales > Nitrobacteraceae > Rhodopseudomonas > Rhodopseudomonas sp. BAL398. The sequence continues at coordinate 2,127,356 of NZ_CP133111.1, read as the reverse complement.
CTATCTCGGCGAGGCGGAGGCCTGATCATGTTGCTGTCGATGGACAACGTTACATCCTATTACGGCAAGACGCCGATCCTGAAGGATTTCTCCTTCGGGCTTGAACAGGGCAAATGCCTTTGCGTTCTGGGCCGCAACGGCGTCGGCAAGACGACTTTGATGCGCACCATCATGGGCCTGACCGACCGCTCGGTTGGCGACATCGTCATCAACGGCGAGAACATCAACAGCGCCCAGACTTATGAGCGCGCCAAGCTCGGCATCGGCTACGTGCCGCAGGGACGCGGTATACTCGCCGAGTTCACCGTCCGGGAGAATATCCTGCTCGGCACCTTCGCGCGGCCGGACGGCGCCAGCGAGGTTCCGGAGATCTGCCTGCGGTTGTTTCCCTATTTGAAGGAAAACCTCGACCGCCGCGCTGGGCTGCTGTCGGGCGGCCAGAAGCAGCAATTGGCGATCGCGCGCGCGCTCGCGGTCGACCCGAAAGTGCTTCTGCTGGACGAGCCGACCGAAGGAATTCAGCCCAACATTGTTCACGAGATCGGCGAGACCCTGCTGATGCTGAACAAGGAACTCGGCATCACACTGCTGCTCACAGAACAGCACATCAAGGTGGCACGTCGCCTCGGCGACGCGTTCCTGATGATCGACAATGGCCGGGTCGTTGCTACCGGCGCGATCGATCAACTCGACAGCGCTCTCATCCAGAAGCATCTCACAATCTGATCAAACAGGAGGACTCCGATGATTCCCATTCCTCGCAAGGACACCGCCGACGCCGAGCGCATGATGAAGGTGCACAAGGAGTGCATCGATTCGATGAAGGGCGTGGCCGGCAACAGCGTGCTGAAATGCGCGACGCCAGGCGACACCACCACGGTCACTGGCGGCATCCACGAAGACTTCCAGCTCAACCGTGTGCTGCTGCGGATGCGGGCGCAGCCTGCCAAGGGCAAGTTGGTGGTCGTTTGCACCAAGATCGAGAAGGAATGGCGGATCGCGCGCTTGAGCGGCATCCGCGGCGTACCGCCCGAGTTTGCTACCGAGAAGGTCTACGACAATGAGCAAGACCCGCAGCACGACATATTCGTGATGCGGCTCGACGAATTCGCTGAGACCGACGGATTTCCAGAGCATTTCCGAGAGGGCTGGAAACGCCGCGATGATTTCTGGACTGTGACCTGAGCTTTCGCGTTGTGCACGAGCGGGCGTTATCAGAGGAAACGAATATGAGCTGGATGAAGATTACCGGATACGCCGACAAGTTCAGCGTGCACCCCGGCGACACGATCAAATTCTTCGTGAATTGCGATGGCCCCGCCGAGTATCAGGCCGACATCGTCAAGATGATCCATGGCGACACCAATCCGCGCGGCCCTGGCTTCATCGAAGAGATGATCAAGGCCGATTGCAACGGTAGCTACAAGGGCGTCAAGCAGGAGATTTACTCGGGGTCCTACGGTTTCGTTGTCGACAAGCCGCAATTCTGCGTTGAGAGCGTCACGCTGCAATGCTGGATCTGGCCGACCACGCCGAAGACGCATCCGAAATATTGGAAGCACGGCGCTCAGGGCCTGGTGACGAAATGGCATGACGGCAAGGGATACGGTCTGTTCCTGAACGAAGATGGCTGCATCGAATTCCGCGTCAACGACCAGGTGATCGCGACCGGCGCGCCTGTGCGCGACCACGCCTGGCACTTCGTAGCGGCGAGCTTCGACGGCACCACCGGCGAGGCGACGCTGTATCATGAGCCCCAGGTGGTCTATGCGTTAGATCCGGAAATTGGGCCAGTGACCAAGACGCTGAGCACCAAGTTGACCTACACAAAGGGCACGCCGACGGTCATTGCAGGTTATTGCGGCAGCATCACCGACTCCCCTCAGGCCCAAGCCTCGGTGCCGCCCGGAATCTTGATCAAGGGTCACTACAACGGCAAGATCGATAGCCCCAGGATCTCCAGCAAGGCGCTGACCCGCCTGGAGATCGAAACCATGAAGCAGGGCGCGCAGCCCGGCCTGTCGGAGCGACGAAACTCGGGTCCGACCGGGAAGCTCTCGGAATCCATCGTCGCCGCGTGGGAATTCTCCGACGGCATCAATACCAATGTGGGCAAAGACAAGGGCCCCTACCTGTTTGACGCCACCATCGTCAATTGTCCGACCCGGGCGATGACCGGCTACAACTGGCAGGGATTGGTGTTCGACTGGAAGGTGGCGCCGACGCAATATGGCGCGATTCATTTCCACGACGACGACATCGATGATGCGCGCTGGGCGACCAGCTTCAGCTGGACCGTACCGGAAGGCACCAGCAGCAAGTTCTATGCTGCCAAGCTCACGTCGACAGATGGCGACGAGGACTACATCCCGTTCTGGGTGGTGCCGCGGGTCGGGCAAGAGCAATCCAAGATCGCCTTCATGGTGCCGACCATCAGCTACATGGCCTACGCCAACGAGCATCTGGCCAACAATGCCGGCGGCGCCGAATTGCTGGTGTATCGCGTGCCGATCATGCAGCAGCAGAACATGTTCCTGTCCGAGCATCGCGAATATGGCGGCTCGATCTACGACACCCACACCGATGGCAGCGGATTGTGTCTGTCGTCGCGGTTGCGGCCGATCCTCAGCATCCGACCTAAATATGATCACTTCCTGGCGCAGGCACCGTGGCAATATCCGGCCGATTTGCACATGATCTACTGGCTTGAGAAGATGGGGTACGAATACGACGTCATCACCGACGAGGACGTCAGCTATGATGGTCTCGCCCGGCTTGAGAACTACAACGTCGTGATCTCGGGCTCGCATCCGGAGCACAATAGCGGGCCACAGCTCGATGCGTTGCACAATTACATGCAGCGCGGGGGCCGCTTCATGTATATGGGTGCCGACGGTTGGTACTGGGTGCATTCGTATCACCCGGCCTATGACGGCCTCGGGCGCGGCGTCGTCACCGAAATGCGCCGTTGCGAATCCGGCATCCGCACCTGGCGCGCCGATCCAGGCGAATATTATCATCAGGGCACCGGCGAGCTCGGCGGCATGTGGCGGTTCCGCGGTCGCTATCTGCACACCATCGCAGGCACCGGCATGTCGTCGGAAGGCTTCGACATCTCGACCTACTATTCTCGCACCCCGGAGAGTAACGACGCCCGGGTGGCGTGGGCGTTCGAGGGTATCAACTACGACGAAAAGCTCGGCAATTTTGGCCTCGTCGGTGGCGGTGCCGCCGGCACTGAGCTCGATATCGTCGACACCATGCTGGGCAGTCCGCCCCATACCTTGGTGGTGGCAACCTCGGCGGGACGTCACACCGAAGGCTATCTGCTGGTGATGGAAGATTACGGCTTCAACCAGCAGGGGCTCGACGGCACCCAGCATCCGCGGGTGCGCTCCGATATCGCCTACCACGAGACGCCGAATGGCGGCGCCTCGTTCGCGTTCTCGTCGATCGCGTTCTGCGGCTCGCTGCCTTGGAATAACGGCGACAACAACATCTCGAAACTGGTCGGCAACGTGCTCAATCGGTTCATGAAAGACGGACCGTTGCCGCCGCCAAGCCCCGAGGCCATCGTGCATCGCGGCCGGGCCGATTACGACCAGCCGATGAACAAGGCCCGAAAGTAGGATCCGGCGCCCGCTCTGGCGGGCGCCGCTTCAACCCAAGCGAGGTTGCCATGCTTGCACATCCGGAATTGGGCTTCGTCGATGGCGATGTCGATTTTCTGCGGGCCGAGCTTTATGCCGCCTGCCGAAGCAGGTTTGGCATCGCCAGCGCGTTGCCGGCCCAAGCCTATGTGTCACCCGTGTTTCAGGAGCTCGAGAACGAAAAGGTGTGGACCCGGGATTGGGTCTGCATCGGCTCGGATGCGGAAATCCGCGCCCCCGGCGACCTAATGTCCTACACGGTCGGTAATCACGCGATTCATGTTCAGCGCCTGCCTGGCGGCGGCCTTGTCGCGCGTTTCAATAAGGCGCAGCACGGCGGCTGTCGCGCGGTTCCGGCGCAATGCCAGACGGGGCGGAAGACTAAGTGCTCCTACACATCTTGCGGTCACAGCCGCGATCGTGACGTGATCCCAGGCGATCGGCTGGGCAGCGAAATGACGCCGGAGGCGGGGCAGTATCTCGGCGTCTATCCGGAGCGTCTGCTGTCGGTCAGCGTCGAGACCCGTGGTCCGTTTATCTATGTCAATGTCGATCCCACCCTCGGTCGCGACGTGTCGCTGCCGGCGATCGAGGCCGTGGTGGAGGGCAACGCGACGCGGGTTCGTGGACAATGGCTCGAGGCCCGTGCCAACTGGAAACTGGCCGGCGCTGCCCTGGTTGACACCGCGCGCTCGCTCCCGGACGGCGGCGGCGCCAGTAACTATATCTCGGCGGAATGGTATTTTCCAAATCTGGTAGTCATCAAGTCGTGCCGCGCCACGCTTGCGATCGTGTTGCAGCCGACGGCGTTCGATCAGACGCTCTGGCGGATGTCGGTGTTCAAGCATGACCAGTTCCCGGATACGGCAGGTGACGAATTGATCGCGCTGGTCGAGCGGGCCGCGGAGGTGGCGGCGGCCGCACAGGCGGAGGTCGAACGCCCCCAGGCTGGTGACGATATCGAGCATTCGCGCGCCGGCTGGAAATTCAACCAGCAATTTCTCGATCGGATCTGCGCCGAGCACGTTGCCTATTGGAACGCACCTCTGTTGCAGGCGCGGGTGGGACGCTAGCTCATGGTATTCAGCGTGCAGCAGGTCAAATACGAATTCCTGGCCTATATCAAGGAATTCGATCCGACGTTTTCGAACTGGTATGTCGGAATCGCCGATCAGCCGAAACAGGCGCTGTTCGATCGCCACGGCGTGCGCGATGCCGAGGATCCCTGGCTCTACAAGCAGTTGCTGACCAATCGCGCCGCCCGCACGGTGCAGGACTATTTTGTCGATCACCTGAAGACGGCCGGCGAACCGGCCTTGGAGCAATCCGAGAACGTCGATTGCGTCTATCTGTACAAGATCGCCGCGCACACGCGGCCGTAGGAGAACGATCATGCTGGTTCAGGACGGCGAACGCGCCTATCTGGATAAAGACTTCGACTTGGCGCGGCAGATCTGGGAGCCACTCGCCGAGAGTGGCGACGCCGATGCCGAAGCCTGGCTCGGCGCGCTTTATGCCAACGGGCTCGGTGTCGATCAGGATGCGGCGCGCGCCTTTGCGTATTACCTCCGCTCCGCCGAACACGGCAATGCGCTCGCCGCCAACAATGTCGGCGCGATGTACGCCAAGGGCGATGGTGTTGCCGCGGATCCGACGCAAGGCGCGGCGTGGTTCTTACGCGCGGCCGAGTCTGGCGACGCGCTGGGCCAGTTTAACTATGCGGTTGTTCTGACGAAGGGCATGGGTGTCGCTCCCGATCTGGCCGAGGCCGTGCGCTGGTATCGGCGCGCCTCTTTGGCGGGCCATTATCCGTCGCAGGCGCGGCTTGGCTATTGCTATGCCAAGGGTCTGGGTACGGCGGTCGATCCGGTCGAGGCATTCGTCTGGTTGACATTGGCGAGCCGCCATGGCGTCGGTTTGGCGATGGCCGAATTGGAGAGTCTGGTGCGCGGCATGTCGGCCGAACAGAAATCCGCTGCGCATCAGCGTCTGGCACAGAGCGAGGCCTCGTCGCAAAGCAACGCCAAGGTGCTAGAGCAGGCGATCGGCTGACGGCGTTCGTGTGAAATGCTGGCGGTAGGCGCGGGAGAAATGGCTGGGGCTCTGGAACCCGCATTCCGCGCCGATCTGCGTCACCGGGAGCGCGGTTTGCCGTAGCAGGATGCGGGCGCGCTGCAGTCTGATCGTCAGATAATGGCGTTCAATGCTGGTCTTGAAATGGCTCGCGAATAGGCGTTCCAGCTGGCGCAGCGACAGCCCGGCCGCGCGCGCGATCTCGGCCCGGCTGGCGGGCTCGCGCAGCCGACGCTCCATCAGCTCGATCGCAGTGAGCAATTTCGGGTGACCGCCGGCGCGGTCGCGCGTCGCCACGCGCTGGCTAGTGTCGCCAAGCCGGATATTGGCTTGCAGGAACCAGTCGCTGATGCGCGAGGCCAGTTGCTGGCCGTGATCGCGGCGGATCAGCGCGTGCATCATGTCGAGTCCGGCGACGCCGCCGCCGCATGTCATGCGGTCGCGGTCGATCTCGAACAGGTTGCGCGTCAGCTGTAAGTGCGGAAACGCCTCGACGAAGGCGGGGACGTGCTCCCAGTGAATGGTGCAGCGATAGCCGTCGAGCACCTTGGCGCGCGCCAGAATGTAAGGCCCGCCGGATATGCCACCGATGGTGACGCCGCGGCGGGCCAGGCCGCGCAGCCAGGTCATGGTCGCGCGATCGGAGAATTTCGTTGGATTGCCTCCGGCGCAAACCAAAACGATATCGAAGAGTTGCTCGGTGGCGATGGCGCAGTCCGGCTTGATCGAAAGACCGCTGGAGGCGTTGATCGCCTTGCCATCGACCGAGACGTGAAACCATTGGTAAAGCAGCCGGCCGGACAGGTTGTTGGCGGCGCGCAACGGCTCGATCGCCGCGGCGAACGACATCAGGGCGAAGCCGTCGATCAGCAAAAATCCGATCCTGGCCGGGCGGGTCGCGGAAATCGGCAATGTCGCTCCTGAGCAAGTCGATGTCGTTGGCGATCTATAGCCTGGTTTGCCGATCCGCGACACTGTCAAGCGAAGGATCTCGCATGCGCTATTCGCTGTTCTCTTTGCTCGGGAAGACGCTGACCGGCCACCGCGACTGGCCGGCGGTCTGGCGCGACGCCGCGCCGAAGTCCTCCTACGACGTCATCGTCATCGGCGGCGGCGGCCATGGTCTGGCGACCGCCTATTATCTCGCCAGCCGTTACGGCGTGCGCAATGTCGCGGTGTTGGAGAAGGGCTGGATCGGTGGCGGCAATGTCGGCCGCAACACCACCATCATCCGCTCCAACTATCTGCTGCCGGGCAATATCCCGCTTTACGAACTGTCCATGAAGCTGTGGGAAGGGCTGGAGCAGGATTTCAACTTCAACGCCATGATCAGCCAGCGCGGCGTGCTGAACCTGTATCATTCCGACGCCCAGCGCGACGCCTATGCCCGACGCGGCAACGCGATGCGGATTCATGGTGTCGATGCGCAATTGCTGGATTGCGATGGGGTGCGCAAACTCTACCCATTCCTGAATTTCGATGCCGCGCGGTTTCCGATCAAGGGTGGCCTGCTGCAAGCGCGCGGCGGCACTGCGCGGCACGATGCTGTCGCCTGGGGGTTCGCCCGCGGCGCCAGCGACCGCGGCGTCGACATCATCCAGAATTGCGAAGTCACAGGGATCTCGATCTCGGACGGGCGTGTCACCGGGGTCGAGACCACGCGCGGCGCGATCTCGGCCAAGAAGGTTGGTATCGCCGTGGCGGGCAACAGTTCACGGGTCGCGGCGATGGCCGGGATGCGGTTGCCGATCGAATCTCATGTGTTGCAGGCACTCGTCTCCGAAGGCTTGAAGCCGGTGATCCCCGGTGTCATCACTTTCGGCGCCGGACATTTTTACATCAGCCAGTCCGACAAGGGTGGGCTGGTGTTTGGCGGCGATATCGACGGCTACAACTCCTACGCCCAGCGCGGCAATCTGCCGACCGTCGAAGACGTCTGCGAAGGCGGCATGGCACTGATGCCGGCAATCGGTCGCGCCCGCATGCTGCGCAGCTGGGGCGGCCTCGTCGATATGTCGATGGACGGATCGCCAATCATCGACCGCACGCAGACGGAGGGCCTCTATCTGAACGCCGGCTGGTGTTATGGCGGCTTCAAGGCGACGCCGGGTTCCGGACTGGCGTTCGCCCACTTGTTGGCGTGCGACCAGCCTCATGAGGCGGCGACGCGGTTTCGGCTCGACCGCTTCGCCCGCGGCGATTTGATCGACGAAAAGGGCCAGGGCGCCCAACCGAATTTGCATTGAGCCTGCCATGAGAATCCCTTGCCCCTATTGTGGTCCGCGCGACGTTGCCGAGTTCAACTATCTCGGCGACGCGGCGCCGGCGCCGATCGCGAGCGGCGATGACGCCGTGGACCAGGCGGCGCTGTTCGTGCATATTTATTTGCGCGACAATCCTGCCGGCCCGCATCAGGGGTATTGGTATCACGGCAACGGCTGCCGCAGCTGGCTGGTCGTGACGCGTGACACCATCAGCCATGACATTAGCGAGGTCCGGCTTGCCGACAGTCGGGGGCGGGCATGACGTCGCCTTTTCGAATTGCCGGCGGCTTGGTCGACCTCAACAAGACGCTGCGCTTCTCCTTCGACGGCAAGACCATGAATGGGTTGGCTGGCGACACGCTGGCGTCGGCGTTGATCGCCAATGGCGTTCGGCTGGTCGGCCGTTCGTTCAAATATCACCGGCCGCGCGGCATCTTTTCGGCCGGCCCGGAAGAACCCAACGCGCTGGTCGAGTTGCGCGGCGGCGCGCGGCGCGAGCCCAACACCAAGGCGACCACGGTTGAGCTTTACGATGGTCTCGTGGCCGAGAGTCAGAACCGCTGGCCGTCGCTGCGCTTCGACCTGCGCGCGGTCCACCAAATGGCCAGCCCGCTGCTGGCTGCAGGGTTCTACTACAAGACCTTCATGTGGCCGGCGGCGCTGTGGGAGAAGCTCTACGAGCCGTTGATCCGGCGTTCCGCGGGTCTCGGCCGGCTCAGCGGTGAACCGGACCCGGACACTTACGAAAAGGCCTATCCGTTCTGCGACCTGTTGGTGATCGGCGGCGGACCCGCCGGGCTCTCCGCCGCGCTGGTGGCTGGGCGTGCTGGCGCCAGCGTGATCCTGGTCGACGAGGATTTTGAGTTGGGCGGCCGGCTGTTGTCGGAAACGCTGGAGATCGACGGCGTCCCCAGCGCCGTTTGGGCACGGCGCGCTGATATCGAACTCGCCTCGCTGCCGAATGTGCGGATCCTGCGCCGCTCCAGCGTGTTTGGCGTCTATGACGGCGAGTATGGCGTGCTGGAGCGGGTCGCCGATCATCTGCCGGTGCCGGCGCCGTTCACGCCGCGCCAGCGGCTCTGGAAGATCGTGGCGCGCGAATCGCTGCTGGCGTCTGGTGCGATTGAGCGGCCGATCGTGTTCGGCGGCAACGACCGTCCCGGCGTGATGCTCGCCTCGGCCGTGCGCAGCTACGTCAATCGCTTCGCCGCAGCGCCCGGGCGCCGCGTCGTCGTGTTCACCTGTAGCGACGATGGCTGGCGTACCGCCGCTGATCTTTCTCGCGTCGGCGTTCAGGTCGAGGCGGTGATCGATCCGCGGTCGCAAGTCTCTGTCCAAGTCCGCGCGCTGGCCGGCAACACGCCGGCCCATCTCGGCGCCCGAGTGGTCGATGCGCATGGCGGGCAGACGCTGCGATCCGTCGACTTCATCGATGCCAGCGGCGCCAGGCAGACCTTGCAGGCCGATGTGCTGGCGGTTTCTGGCGGCTGGAATCCCAACATCGCGCTCGCCACCCATCTCGGCGGCAAGGGCGAATGGTCGCCGCAGCTATCGTCGTTTCTGGCCGGCGGCGCGCCGAAGACGATGTCGATCGCGGGTGCCGCGGCGGGAAATCTGACGCTGGCCGAAGCGCTCGACGACGGAGCGCGTTGCGGCGCCGCAGCGGCGACGCGGCTCGGCCTCCATCCCTCCCAACCGCACGCCTGTCGGGTCAGCGACGAAGCCTGCGCGGTGACGCCGCTCTGGCATGTCGTCGGGTCGCGGACCAAAGCCTTCGTCGATCTGCAGAACGACGTCACCGCGCAGGACATCGCGGTGTCGGCGAGCGAGGGGTTTCGCTCCGTCGAGCATCTGAAGCGCTATACCACGCTCGGCATGGCGACCGATCAGGGCAAGACTTCGAATCTCAACGGCCTTGCGATCATGGCCGAACTCACCGGCAAGACCATCGCCCAGGCCGGCACCACGCGGGCGCGGCCGCCGCAGGTACCCGTGGCGATTGGCGCGTTTGCCGGCCTCAATTCCGGCCGCCATTTCAAGGCGACCCGGCTTACCTCCGCGCACGACTGGGCCGCCACGCAGGGCGCGTCATTCGTTGAAACCGGGCAATGGTTGCGGGCGCAATGGTTCACACGGCATGGCGAAACCGACTGGCTGCAAAGCGTGGTGCGCGAGGTCGAAGCGGCGCGGACCGCCGTGGGAATCTGCGACGTCTCGACGCTCGGCAAGATCGCGCTGTGCGGTCCCGACGTCGGCGTGTTTCTCGATCGCGTCTATATCAACATGTTTTCGACCCTCGCGGTGGGCAAGGTGCGCTATGGCGTGATGCTGCGCGAGGACGGTTTTGTGATGGACGACGGCACCGTCGCGCGGCTGGCTGACGATCACTACGTGATGTCGACCACCACGGCGAATGCCGTCAAGGTGATGCAGCATCTCGAATTCTGCCACCAGGTGCTGTGGCCTGAACTCGACGTCCAGATGGTGTCGATCACCGAGCAGTGGGCGCAATTCGCGATCAGCGGCCCACTTTCGCGCGACCTGCTGCAAGGCCTGTTTGGCGCGGGCGTTGATCTGTCCGACGCGACATTGCCCTATATGGCCTGCGCCGAATTCGCGCTTGGCAATGTCACGGCGCGGCTGTTCCGGATCTCGTTTTCGGGCGAGCGCGCTTATGAGATCGCGGTGCCGGCGGGATACGGTGATGCGCTGGCCCGCGCGTTGATGACGGCCGGCGAGGCGTTCGGCGTGACGCCTTACGGCATCGAGGCGTTGGGAGTGATGCGCATCGAGAAAGGCCACGTCGCCGGCAACGAACTGAACGGCCAGACCGTGGCGCGCGATCTTGGCCTTGGCCGGATGATGTCGAGCAAGAAGGATTTTGTCGGGCGGATCATGGCAGGGCGCCCGGCGCTGGTCGATCCGTTGCGCCCGACCCTGGTCGGCCTGAAGCCGCTCGATCGCAAGGATCGGTTGCGTAACGGCGCGCATCTGTTTGCGCCGGGCGCGATACCGAACCCCGACAGTGACGAAGGTTTCATCACCTCGACGGCGTTCAGCCCGTCGCTCGGCCACTGGATCGGACTCGGCCTGTTGGCGCGCGGTCCCGAGCGCCTCGGTGAACGGATTCGGGTCTATGACCCGATCAGATCAGGCGATGTCGAGGCCGAGGTCGTGTCGCCGATCTTTATCGATCCGGAAGGGACGAAGCTCCGTGGTTGAGTTGATCCATCAAGGTCCATGGCAGTTATTGGCGCCGGCCGGGCAGGGCGCCGGCGTGATCGCAACCGCCATCGCGGACCGCGCGGTTGCGACCGTGATGGCGCGCAACGGTAAGACGGCCGCGCTGGCCGCGCGACTCCGACAATATTCCGGCGTCGACCTGATCGATGCGCCGAAACGCGTGAGCGGCAATGGCGTGACTTGGCTCGGGATCGGCCCCGGCAAATGGCTGGCGATGTCTCAGTCGGCTGGATTTATCGGGGAATTGGCGGACAGATTGGAAGGCGTTGCATCTGTGGTGGCGCAGTCCGACGCAGTGGCGATTCTCGCTTTGTCAGGTCCGGCGCTGCCCGCAACCCTCGAAAGAGGATTTCAAATAGATCTTCGCTCGTTCGCAATCGACGATTGCGCGGCGACCAGCGTGCATCATCTCGGCGCGACGATCTGGAAGACCGGCGATGCCGCCTTCGAAATCGCGATCGCCCGCAGTTTCGCGGGTAGTTTCCTGCACTGGCTCGGCGCCTCTGCGGCAGCCGGCGGATTAGCGGTCACGTCCAAGCAATCCTGACCACCCGCAGGAATGCCAATCTCCAGGAGCCATCGTGATGCCTCATACCAATGTCGTTTTGTCGCTGTCCTGTCGCGACCAGCCCGGCATCGTTGCCGCGGTGGCCACCACATTGTTTGAAGTCGGCTGCAACGTCGTCGAGGCGCATCAGTTCAACGACGCCGAGACGCAGCTGTTCTTCATGCGTGTGCGCTTTGCGATGCTGAAAGGGGACAGCATCGAGGCGTTGAAATCGGCGTTCGAAAGCGTCGCCGATCGCTTTGCGATTACCTGGACGATGCGCAGCCTCGCCGAGCGCCAGCGTGTCGCCATCCTGGCGTCAAAATTCGATCACTGCCTCGCCGATCTGCTGTATCGCTGGCGTACCGGCGAGATCGCCATGGACGTCGTGGCGGTGATCTCCAATCATCCGCGCGAGACCTATGCGCATCTCGATCTCGACGGCATCCCGTTTCATTATCTGCCCGTCACCAAGGCGACCAAGATGGAGCAGGAGGCGCAGCTGTGGGAGGTGATCCAGGCCGCGAGGACGGATCTGGTGGTGCTGGCGCGTTATATGCAAATCCTGTCGGACGGATTTTGCGCCAAGCTGGCCGGGCGCTGTATCAACATCCACCATTCGTTCCTGCCGGGCTTCAAAGGCGCCAAGCCATACCACCAGGCATTCGCGCGCGGCGTCAAACTGATCGGCGCCACGGCGCATTATGTCACGACGGATCTCGATGAGGGTCCAATCATCGAGCAGGACGTCGAGCGCATCAGCCATCACAACACGGTCGAGGATCTGGTGCGCAAGGGCCGCGAGATCGAGCGTCGCGTGCTCTCGCGCGCCATCACTTGGCATCTGGACGGTCGAGTCATTGCCAACGGCTCGAAGACGGTTGTGTTTAGAGACTGACGAACCGCGGATTTGAGCTATTTGCGGCGCCGCGCCAGGTCGGCTCCGAGTGCGGCTTTGGCGGCGACATGAAACGCGGCCTCGATGCCGCGCGTTAATGTGCCGCCGTCCGGTGCCAGCAGCCGCATCGCGACGCCGGCCTGATTGGGCGCGGCACTGGCGCCGGCGAGGCAGCCGCAGCGATCGGCGGCGGCCTCCAACCCGGCGAGGTCAGGACAGCGCTGCGGGGGCGCGATCACCAGCAGAGTCGCGCACGCCGCCATGCCGCCGAGCGCGCCGAACTGCGCCGCGAGTTGGGGGCCGCCGATCTCGCCGGCATCGATCAGCAATCGCCTGCCGTCCGGCCGCAGAATTTGCGTGTCGGTCGAGAAGCGCGCGAACGTCGCGCCCACGCGTTGCGGATCATGCACCGCAAAGCCGTCGGCGACAATCAGCACGGCGTCCTCGGCGACTTCCGCCGCTGTCTTCAGCGCCAGCGCCGCGCCGGGAAACAGCACATAGGGATCCGATATCAACGCGCAGAACGCGCCGCTCATCACCTTAATCGCCTGGTGCTGCTGTGCGCCGGATTCGCGGCCGTGATGCACCACCGTCGCGGCCTGGGTGGTCAGGTTCAGCGCCGCGTCGGTGCCGACCGTCAGATTGAGTTTCAGCCTGTCGCCGGCATAGAGGCCGCCGGAGGCCGATTGCAGATACAGCGTCGCCAGATCCGGGCGCGGGCGATCGAGATAGAAGGCGCGGGTGACATGCAGCGGATAGCCGACATGCTGGCGCCGCAGGATGGTGCGCCCGCCGGCGAATTCGGCGACGAGTAGCGCTTCGGCCTCGCGGCCGGAGTCAAACCCGGAACAGGACAGCGGCAAGGATAGCATCTGCAATCGCCTCGACTCCCTGGCCAGAGCGCGCATTGCTCGCAATCACGGCGCGGCCGTTCCGGACCCGATCGGCATCGGCCAACATCTGATCGAGATTGACGCCCACATAGGGCGCCAGATCGACCTTGTTGACGACCAGAAGGTCGCAACGCAGCAGGCCTGGACCCTTCTTGCGTGGAATGTCGTCGCCGCCGGCGACGTCGATGACGAAAATCCACCAGTCGACCAGATCCAGCGAAAAGGTCGAGGCGAGGTTGTCGCCGCCGGATTCGAACAGGATCAGTTCGACACCCGGAAATTTTGCTTCGAGATCGTCGCCGGCGGCTATGTTCAGCGTCGGATCTTCGCGAATCACCGTATGCGGGCAGGCGCCGGCCTCCACCGCCGAGACCCGCGCCGGATCGATCAGCCCGGAGCGGCGCAACCGCTCGGCGTCCTCCTTGGTGACGAGATCGTTGGTGACCACGGCGAGATCGACGCCGCGGCGCTGCAATTCGGGGATCAGCGCTTCGATCAGCGCGGTCTTGCCGGAGCCGACCGGGCCGCCGATCCCGACCCGGGCCGCTGCCGAAACCTTCTTCGCCGCGGTCGTGCTCTTGATATCCTGCAGCATGATCACCTCAGCATGTAGCGGCGCGCCAGCGGCACTTCACGCGCCGGTTCGCAGGTCGCAAGCTCGCCATCCACGAACACGTCGAAGGTCTCGGGATCGACAGTGATCTTCGGACAGAAATCGTTCCACAGCATGTCGCGCTTGGTCAGCTTGCGCGTGCCCTTCACCGGCAGCAGTGTCTTGGACAGGCCGAGCGCGCCTTTGAGGTCGCGTTCGATCGCCAGTGGATGCACGAAGCTGGCCGATAGCGCAGCCGGGGCGCGGCCGAACGCGCCCCATTGCGGCCGCATCAGGATCGGCTCGCAGGTCATCAACGAGGCCGCACTATCGCCCATCGCGCCCCAGGCGATGAAGCCGCTCTTGATCACCAGCTCCGGCTTGATGCCAAAAAACGCCGGGCGCCACACCACGATATCGGCGAGTTTGCCGGGCTCCAGCGAACCGATGTGATCGGCGATGCCGAAGGTGCGCGCGGCGTTGATGGTGTATTTGGCGATGTAGCGCTTGATCCGCGCATTGTCGCCGAAGCCGGGCTTGTCTTCCGGCAGCGGCCCGCGCTGCTCCTTCATCTTCGACGCCAATTGCCAGGTCCGGCAGATCACCTCGTGAATCCGGCCCATGCCCTGGCTGTCGGAGCCCAGCATCGAGATCGCGCCGATGTCGTGCAGGACGTCTTCGGCGGCGATGGTCTGGGCGCGGATCCGGCTTTCGGCGAAAGCGACGTCTTCGGGAATCGCCGGGTTGAGATGGTGGCACACCATCGTCATGTCGAGATGTTCGTCGAAGGTGTTGACGGTGTAGGGATTGGTCGGATTGGTCGAGGAGGGCAGGCAGTGCTGCTCGCCGGCAACTCGGATGATGTCCGGCGCATGGCCGCCGCCGGCGCCTTCGGTGTGATACATGTGGATGGTGCGGCCGCCGATCGCCTCCAGCGTGTCCTCGACGAAGCCGGATTCGTTCAGCGTGTCGGTGTGAATCTGGACCTGGAAATCGAGCTCGTCGGCGACCCTCAGGCAGCAATCGATCGCCGCCGGCATCGAGCCCCAATCCTCGTGCAGCTTCAGCCCCATCACGCCGGTCTCGAGCTGCTCCACCATCGGTTCGGCGCGATGCGCATTGCCGCGGCCAAGAAATCCGAAATTCATCGGCCAGGCTTCAGCGGCCTGCAGCATCTTGCCGGTGTTGAACGGGCCGCCGGAATCGATCCCGACGGTGATCGGGCCGAGCGAGCCGCCGATCATGGTGGTGATGCCGCTGGCGAGTGCGTGCTCGACCAGGCCGGCGCTGTCGAAATGGACGTGGACGTCGATCGCTCCGGGTGTGGCAATCATGCCCTCGCAATCGCGGACCGTGGTGCCGGTGGAAACGATCAGCCGCGGATCGACGCCGTCCATGATGGCGGGATTTCCGGCCTTGCCGATGCCGACGATGCGGCCGTGGCGGATGCCGAGATCGCCCTTGATGATGCCGAGTACCGGGTCGATCACAAGGACATTGCAGAGCAGGAAATCCAGCGCCCCTTCGGCGCTGGTGAGGCCTGCCATGCCGATGCCGTCGCGTAGCGTCTTGCCGCCGCCATGCAGGCATTCGTCGCCATAGACCGCATGGTCCTTCTCGACAACGGCTGACAACGTGGTGTCGCCGAGCCGCACCGAGTCGCCAGTGGTCGGGCCATACAGGGCCGCGTAATCGCGGCGATCGATCTTGACCATCTGCTCAGGCTCCCTTGAAACCGCGTGCCCGGGCCTGCGCCAGCGCCGCGTCGCGAACTGCGTCATCGCCACTCTGACCCGCGGTCAGATTGTTCAGGCCGGTCAATTCACTGCGGCCGCCGAATGCCACCAGCGTGATGTCCTTGGAGGCGCCGGGCTCGAACCGCACGGCGGTGCCGGCGGGGATATCGAGCCGCATCCCGAAGGCGCCCGCGCGATCGAACTCCATCGCCTTGTTGACCTCGAAAAAATGGAAATGCGAGCCGATCTGGATCGGACGGTCGCCGGTGTTGACTGCCGTCATGCTGATCGTCTTGCGGCCGGCGTTGAGGTCGATGCTGCCGTCCTGCGCGGTGATCGCGCCGGGCTTCTCGATATCTTCCGAAGAGCCCGGCGCCGGCCGGATAGGCTCGTGGACCGTGACCAGCTTGGTGCCGTCGGGAAACACGCCTTCGACCTGGATGATGTGCATCATCGCGGCGATGCCGGGCAACACGTCGTCGGTGCTCAGGATGGTCGAGCCATAGCCGATCAGGTCGGCGACGCTGCGGCCCTCGCGGGCCCCCTCCAGAATTTCGTCGGTGATGATCGCGACCGCCTCCGGGTAGTTCAGCTTCAGACCCTTGGCGCGCCGCCGCCGCGACAATTCGGCGGCGGTGAAGATGGTCAGGCGTTCAAGTTCGGTCGGCGTCAGCAGCATGTCGTCCTCTCAATTGGCAAACAGGCGGAGGTCTGCCCGCGTATGGCGGGCCGCGGCGACCTCGAGATAGGGCAGGAAGCTTCGCAGCTCGGTCTCGGTTGGGATGGAATGCAACATCAGTTGTTCGATCAGCGGCAGCGATCCCGCCAACACCTTCTGGCCTTCGAGCGCACCGATGGCGCCGAGCCGCACGGCAGCGGCGACGGCACTGGACGCAATGGCATAGCCTGACGTCAGTTGCGCCAATTCCTCGTCAAGCCCCAACTCCTGCCACACCGCCCCCTGCATCACCGTGATGTGTCCCAGGCATTCGCCGGAACGAACGGCCTTGCGCAAAGTCGAAGCGATGCCGTCGGCGAGGCGCGCGTGTGACGCCAGAAAGGCGCCGCCGTTGCGGCGTGAGCCCTCGCGCATGGAGACACCGAAGGTTGATGCCTCGACGTCGCGGTCGGCCACCGCGATTTCGGCGATGTTGCCGCCGGCGCGGAACGCGCGCAACAGCGCGACGCGATCGCAGCTGTTCCAGCGCTGCCGCAGCAGCCCCGAGATGATTTCCAACAAGGCCGTCGCGTCAACATTGCCGCGCAAGGCGATCAGGCCCTCGATGCCGTAGGAAAATGCAAACGAGCCGCTCGGGAAACTTCCGTCCGCCTGCCAGATCGCCTGCAATATCGCGCGCATGATCAGTGACCGTGATCGCCGGGAGATCTGTCGTTGACGACGAGGTGATGGTCGTGGGCATGTGGATGATCATGCCGATGGTCGTCAGCACCGTCGTCGATCACGCTGACGCCGACGCGCCGCATCGAAATCAACTCGCCGAGCCGGGCGAGATAATCCTCTGGACGTCCCTCCAGGGCCACTGACAGAAATTCACCGTCGAACCGCACCCGCCAATGCAGGTTTCCGGCGTGATAGCCGAGCTCGATGGCGTCGCTGATTGAACGCGGCTCGAGTCGCAGCCAACGTTCGGCAGCGGCGCGGACAATGATCGCGCGCTCATTGTCGATCAACAGCACCGCGCCGTCGAAGAGTTTTTGCTCGCGTGGCAGCGCGATTGCCAATTTCTCTCCGCCGCTTGTGGTAATCAGCAGTCGTCGCCTTGCGAGGTCGGCGACCGCGACGTTGACTATGTCCACCGCGCCGCGGTGCTCGAGATGGTGAATACGATCCGCGAAGGCGGCTTCGAGCCGGCTGCCGATAACCCGATCGATGTGCAGCATGACCAACCTTCTTGTTCGAGACGGGCACCGCGCAGCCAACATCAATCGGCAGAATCCCCGACATCGAGGCCAAAAAAATCCCGAGCAATCCTTGCGGATCATTCGGGCTACCCAGCCTGAGCCTAACCAACATCATCGGTGGTTCGGCAAAACCGCGCTGACGATCAGCTGCGACGAAGAAATGTAAACATCTTTTGCGTGGGACTGCAAGACGTCGTTTGAATTGATGATGATGGTGTTAGCACTTCGCGCAGGCTCTATCGACAAGGATACGGTACGACAACGGATTACGTCCGTCGCGCCATACAACCGGTCAGGCGCGGCTCCGGAAATGGATAGCGTACCATCTCCGGGGCGTATCGCGTGTTGATTAAAAATTGTGCTCCATGGCTAGCCTTTCATTCCCAGAATGACCTGATCTCCCGTCTTGAGCTGGCCCGTGGCGAGGATCTTCGCATAGGCGCGCCGCGACCGCATGGGAAACCTCAGAGCTCATCGCCATGGTCGATGGGCGCGCATCCGGTGTGAGACCAGCAGAAGACTGCGGCGCTGCCGGGTCTGCGCGATCGTGCGCAGCATCGCACGCGCCTTGGCGTCGTCGAGGCCCTCGGTCGGTTCGTCGAGGACAAGGATGCGGGCATCCCGGCGCAACAGGCCGCGCGCAACGGCCAGCCGACGCGCTTCGCCGCCGGAGAGCCGCGCGCCGCCATGGCCGACATTGGTCAGAAGCTGCTGTGGCATGCGCTCGACCGTTTGCTTCAGTTCAACGCTGTCGAGGGCGGACCAGATTTCGGCGTCACTGGCGCCAGGTGCGAAAGCGCGCAGATTGTCGGCGATGGTCGCGGCGAACACATGCGGCTGTTGCGGGACAAGCGCGATGCGGGACCGCAAATCGGCGAGCGACAGATCCTGAATCGGGACGCCGCCCAACCGGATCTCGCCGGCATCTGGGTCGTGGACGCGAAGGAGGAGGTCGATCAGCGTCGATTTTCCGCTCGCGCTTGGGCCATCGAGAACGCGCTCGGCGCCTTGCGGCAAAGCGAAATGGACGTCGTCAAGCGCGGGTGTGGCGCGCCCCGGATAGCTGAAGGAAACGCCGTCAGCGACCAGATCGTAAGCCTCGGGGAGAGGGCCAGGCCGCTGCGTGTCGTGCACAGAGGGTGGTCGGTCCCACAATGCGAACAGTCGGCGCAGCGAGGACAGCGTGCCGGCGAGGCCTGATGCCGCGGCGGGGATCGGAGCGAATGCTTCGAAAGCCGACCACACCAGAAGCAGCGTCAGGGTCAGTTCAGGGCCGGCCATCCGCCCTGCGGCCATCTCCCAGGCGCCGGCGCCGAGAACGACGATGATGGCGATATCGGACGCGGCTGCGGTCCCGATTTGCCCGAACGTATTCCAGCTGACGGTGCGGCGCTCGGCGTCAATCCGCTGCACGAGCAATCGATCCAATTGATCGATGCGACGGCGATCGTCGCCGGTCACCAGCAGGGTGGCGAGGCCGTCAAGATGCTCGATCGTGCGGCACCCGAGTTCGCCGGCGATCGCGGTGTCTCGCGCGGCCGCGCCGCGCGCCGCGCGGGCCAGCAGGAAGGGAAGGCAGAGCCCGCCGCCGACGAACAAAGCGGCGATGGCGACGGCAAGCGCAGCTTCGCCACGCCACGCCACCACCGCGACCACGATGGCGCCGGTTGCGGTCGCGACAATCAGCGGCGAGGCGAAGCGAAGGAAAACAAGCTCCAGGCGGTCGACGTCAAGCTTCAGCCTTGCCGCGACGTCACCCGATCGCAATTCGTCGATGCCACCTGGCGCGATCGCCTCCAGCCTTTGGAATAACGCGGTGCGGGTGGCTGCGAGCAGCCGGAACGTCGCTTCGTGACTGACGACCCGGTCGAGCCAGCGACCGCCGGTGCGGACAATCGCAGCGGCGCGGATCATCGATGATGGCGTGAAGTAGTTCATCGGCACGCCGGTCAGGCCCGCGACCGCCATTGCGGTGACGAACCATCCGGCCGTCGCCATCAGCATGACATTGGCCAGCGTGGTGACCAGTGAAATCAGCAGCGCGGCGAGCAGCCAGGGCCGTGCCACACGCCAGAGTCGGAACAGCCGGAACAGCTCACGCATCGGGCTGCACCTTCTGTGATGATGGCGGCGCGGCATCCATCATCATGGTGGCCCAGCGCCCCCCGGCGGCGCGCAGGACCGCTGGCGGTCCGGCCTCCACGACGCGGCCGTGATCGATGACCACGATCCGATCGGTGGATGCGACGGTCTCGAGGCGATGCGCAATGGTCAGTACGGTGCGGCCCTTCCGCAACTCCGCCAAGCCTTGCATGACGATCGCCTGCGCATCGTCATCGAGATGCGATGTCGGCTCGTCGAACAGCACCAGCGGGCCGGCGCCGAACAGAGCGCGGGCAAGCGCCAGACGTTGGGCCTCGCCGCCCGACAGGTTGCGTCCGCGCTCGGCCAGTGGGGTCTTTAGGCCTTGCGGCAGCCGCGCCACGAATGCATCGGCACGCGCCGCGATCAGCGCGTTGTGTAATGTTCCGTCGCGGTCGCCCCCGGGCGCGGCTCGGCCCATGACGATGTTGTCGGCGACTGTGCCGTCGAAGAAGGGCGGAGTTTGCGGCAGGGCGACCAGCGCGCTCCGCCAATCGACCGGATCGATCTGCGACAGCGGCTGACCATCGATCAGAATCCGACCGCTGGTCGGCTCCAGGAAGCGGGTGAGCAAAGCGAGCAGAGTGCTCTTGCCGGCTCCCGACGGGCCGACGATGGCGACGTGCTCGCCCGCGGCAATATCGAGATCGAGACCGTCCAGCGCCACACGGCCATCGTCATGAATGACCCCAACGGCCTCGAAGCGAATCGCCGGAGCGCCGCCAGGGCTCCATGGACGACCGAAAGTGGCAGGGGGCATCGGTTGGTCGAGAACCGCCGCGATGGTGTCGAGCGCCGCCAGGGCTTCGATGCGGGCGTGCCGGCGCACCCCGATGTCGCGCAGCGGCGCGAAGAATTCCGGCGCCAGCAGCAGAACGAAGAATCCGGTGGCGAAATCGATCTCGCCCCACATCAGCCGAAAGCCGACCGCGACGGCGACGCCGGCGATCGCGCCGGTGGCGACGAATTCGACCGCGAGCGCCGACAGAAAGGCAATGCGCAGCACGGCCATGGTCTCGCGACCATAGGCCTCGGCCGCAGCCTTGACGGAGGCGACCGCCTGTTTGGACGTTCCGGCGAGCTTGAGTTCGGCGAGACCGCGGATCTGATCGAGTAGGTGGCCGCCGAGACGCGCAAGGCTGGCCCATTGCCGCCCGCTGGCCTCTTCTGCACCTTTTCCGGTGAGGATCGAGAACCAGACCAGCAGCGGAAGCGCCACGACCAGGATCGCCGCGGCCAACGGGTCGCGCGGCACCACGACAGCCAGCACGGCTAGCGGAACTGCGATCGCCCGAACCATCGCCGGCTTCCACGATCGCCACAGCAGCGCGACCGCGTCGATCGCCTCCGTCAAGGTGGCGGCGAGTTCGCCCGGCGGGCGATCTGCCAGCCGGATTGGGCCGAGTTCAGAGACTCGTTCGAGCCCGCGCCGGAACAGATGGCGTCGGACCGCCGCGGCGGCCTCGAACGCCGATCGCTCGGTGACCCAGGAGGCTGTTGCGCGCATCACCGCGATACCTGCCAGCATCCCGAGCAACGGCATCGTTGCCGACAGCGAAGCATGGGCAAAGACGATGCGGTCAACGCCGCTGGCGATGACCTGAGCCGTTGCGACCGCGAGCACCCCGCCAAGCGCCGCCGCGACCGTTGCGACCTGTGCGTTGCGGCCAGCCACCGGCCGCAGCGAACGCAGCAGTGCAATCGATCCGGCGGAGTTGGTCGTCACGGTCGGCGAGACCTTGTGTCGAATGACGCGAGGCCGGCGCATGCGTTGCGCCGGCCTGCGCCGCAGCGATAGAGCAATGTCAGATTACACCACCCGCTCTGGAGGCGTGGAGCCGTCAGGATTTGGCCGGGACGGCTTGGCCACGATCAAGCCGTCCTGAAACTCGTACCACATCACGTTGATGACCGAGATCGCCGCTGCTGCGGTGACACCGAGGATCCAGGCGAAATACCACATTGGTCGTCTCCGTGTTCAGTAGGCGGAATGCGCGCGCGCTTCGATCTCTTCGCCCGTGACCCGGCCCCACATATTGGCGTAGCACCAAATTGTGTAAGCCAGGACGATCGGCAGGAAGATCACCACCGCCCAGAACATCACCGTCAGAGTGAGGTGGCTCGAAGCCGCATCCCAGATGGTGAGGCTCGAATTCGGATTGATGCTCGACGGCATGATGAAGGGGAACATCGACAGCCCTGCCGTTCCGATGATCCCGATCATGCCGAACGCACTGGTCACGAAGGCGAGCCCGGGTCGCCGCACCGCCGCCAATCCAGCGGTGAGCAGCGGACCCAACAGACCCAGCGCCGGAACGATCATCGCGACCGGAAGCCGTCCATAGACGTCGAGCCATGCACCGGGCGCGCGCACCACCTCCTTGAGGAGCGGATTCGACGCCGCGCCATGCGCCGGCTCGGTGACGATGCGATAGCCGTCAATGCCGAGCCACAGCCATATCCCGGCCAGTGCGAAGGCCACGGTAACGACCGGAGCGAACATCATCACCGCCGCTCGCGCGCGCGAGGCGACCGCGCCGGAACTGCGTAGTTGAAGCCAGGTGCCGCCGTGGACGGTGAGCATCAACAGGCTGATGATGCCGGCGAGCAGCGCGAACGGGTTGAGCAGCGGCAGCAGCGCGGTGAGCAGCGCGCCCTGATAATGGGCGCGCAGGAACTCGTCGAGCCAGAACGGGACGCCCTGCAGCAGATTTCCGAAGGCGACGCCGAAGATCAGCGCCGGGATCGCGCCGCCGGCGAACAGCCCCCAATCCCAGGCGTTGCGCCAGGTCGGGTTCTCGATCTTGGAGCGATAATCGAAACCAACCGGCCGGAAAAACAGCGCGAACAGCACCAGCAGCATCGCCATGTAGAATCCGGAAAACGCCGCGGCATACACCGCCGGCCAAGCGGCGAAGATCGCGCCGCCGGCGGTGATGAACCATACCTGATTGCCGTCCCAATGCGGGCCGACAGTATTGATGGCGATGCGGCGTTCGACGTCGGTGCGTCCCACGAAGGGAAGCAAGGTGCCGACGCCCATGTCCATGCCATCGGTGATGGCGAAGCCCATCAGCAATACGCCGACGATCATCCACCACAGCAATTTAAGAGTTTCATAGTCGAGCATGGGGATTTCCTCGGGTTACGTCGCCGGAACGACGGCCGCGCCGTCGCGCTCGAAATGATAGCGTCCGGTACCGAGCGAGCTCGGGCCGAGGCGCGCGAACTTGAACATCAGGAACAGCTCGATCACCAGCAGGATGGTGTAGAAGGTGAGAAAGCCGGCGAGCGAGAAGATCAAGTCTCCGGATGTCAGGCTCGAGGTCGCCATGAAGGTCGGCAACACCTCGCCGATGGCCCAGGGCTGGCGGCCGAATTCGGCGACGAACCATCCAGTCTCGGACGCGATCCATGGCGCCGGGATCAGCAGCACGGCAAGGCGCAGGAACCAGCGATTGTGTTCGAGTCGCTTTGACGCATTGAGCCAGAACCCAACGGCGAAGGCGAACAGCATCAAGAAGCCCATGGCCACCATGATGCGGAACGCCCAGAACAGCGGCCACACCGTCGGAATCGTCGACGCGGCGGCGGCTTTGATCTGTGCTTCGGTTGCCGTCGCTGGATCTTCGACGAACTGCTTCAGCAACAGCCCGAAACCGAGGTCTTTGACATGGGCGTCGAAAGTCGCCCTGGTCTGTGGCGAGGCGTCGCCCGCGCGGATCTTCTTGAGCTCGGCATAAGCGATCTGTCCCGACCTGATCCGGGCTGCGTGCTGCGTTTCGAGATCGGCGAGGCCGGTCACCGGCGTGTCCAAGGATCGCGTGGCGATCAGCCCGAGGATTGCGGGGATCTTCAGCTCATCTCCCGTTTTGTGGCCGGTCTGGCTGGGGAAGCCGAACACCGTGAATCCAGCTGGAGCCGGCTCGGTTTTCCATTCGCCTTCGATCGCCGCGAGCTTGACCTTCTGCACATCGCCCAGCGTGTAGCCGCTCTCGTCGCCGAGCACGATCACTGATAGAGACGCCGCCAGGCCAAAGCCCACGGCCACCGCGAAGGAGCGGCGCGCGAACGCAAGATCGCGGCCCTTCAGAATGTACCAGGCCGAAATGCCCATCACGAAGACCGAGGCCGTCACGTAGCCGGCCGCGACGGTGTGGACGAACTTGACCTGAGCCACCGGGTTCAAGAACACCTCGGCGAAGCTCGTCATCTCCATCCGCATGGTCTCGGGAGAGAACACCGCGCCGACCGGATTCTGCATCCAGCCATTGGCAATCAGGATCCACAGCGCCGACAGATTTGAGCCGATCGCGGTGAGGAACGTTACGGCCAGGTGCTTGCGTTTCGAGAGCCTGTCCCATCCCAGGAAGAAAAGGCCGATAAAGGTCGATTCCAAAAAGAAGGCCATCAGGCCTTCAATCGCCAAAGGCGCGCCGAAGACGTCGCCAACATAATGCGAGTAGTAAGACCAATTGGTCCCGAACTCGAATTCCATAGTCAGGCCGGTCGTGACCCCGAGGGCGAAGTTGATCCCGAACAACTTGCCCCAAAACTTGGTCATGTCCTTGTAGATTTCCTTTCCCGACATGACATAGACGGTCTCCATGATCACCAGGAGCCAGGACAGTCCGAGCGTCAACGGCACGAACAGAAAATGATAGAGTGCCGTCGAGGCAAACTGCCAACGCGACAGCTCAACGAATGTCGAGTCGATCATGAGGGCCGATATCCTATGAAGGGGGTAGCCGCTCCGAGGGCGTCGGTGGCTGCGATACCCGCACCTTGACATTGCGTGTGCGAGGTCTCGCACACGGCCAATCAGGAGGTCGCTATGGCGGTGAAGAGGTCGAATCTCGACTAAGTGGGGCTCTGCTTATGAGTGCGCCACTTAATCGCAATAGAGCAGTCTGAACCTCCGGCGAATTTCCTTTGGCGGCGCCTTGCTAGCATTGTTACCCGATTGTTCCGTGACAAGGTCACAAAGCATGGCAGCAATGTTGTCTCAAAGTTGCGCGGAGATGCCGGTGCCCGACGCCCTGCTTGCCGTTATCGAGATGCAAATTCCAGAGGTCGCGCGAGAACGGTGCACTGCTGGTCCGGCCCGACGTTTACGTCGGTTGGCGCGCGGAGTCGGTGTCTGCGGATGCTACCGACCGACTGCGTGCAGCAATGGCCGCGATCTTGGCGGTGCCGGCCAAGCGGGGCGCCAAACAGCCCGGCAAAATGGTCACCGCTGCGAACTGACGCACGCCATCTGACTGGTAACGTCGCCGAGGATATCTCGCCACATTGGCCGTCACGCTAAGTAGCGTCTTGGCGTCAAGCGTAACGCAATTGGCGATTCTTGGCTTCATTGCCGGATTGGGCATCGGCGTGCCGCCGATCAGCTTCGCGCTCAACGTCGAATATGTACCGCAGGCGGCTGCGCCGCTTCCAATCGTTGCGATCGGTGGCGTCCGCACCTTTCGTCCATTACTTTGAGGGAAGGCGGCGGTTGCATCGGCAACACGACGGGAGCCTTCGCGCGTAAGTGGGACGCGATGCGCCAAATCCGGAATGCGCAACGGCGCGTGTGACGGTGCGGTGTGGAACTGCCCGGGGCGCTGCTTGGAGCGTCTGCAGCGGTGAAATTAGCTTGCGACAACCCGCTATAGCGTATTTATGCGGCTCCGCTGCCCCGACGGGCCACACGTGCCGGGCGATCGCGCCTGCTGGACTGGAATCAGATGAAAACCAATTTGCCGCTCGATGCGACTCGACTCTGGGACGATGTGATGGCGCTTGCCGGGATCACCGATCCGGCTCGCCCCTATACGCGGCGGTCTTTCACCGCGTTGTTCCTGGAGGGGCGCGAATGGCTGGCGCGGCGGTTTGCCGAGGCGGGGCTCGCCACACGCATGGATACGGCCGGCAACCTGATCGGCCGGATCGAAGGCAGCGATCCTGCGCTCGGCGTGATCGCAATCGGATCGCATAGCGACACCGTGCCGGCCGGCGGGCGGTTCGACGGCATCGCCGGCGTCGCCACCGGGCTCGAGATCGTGCGGGCGCTCCGGGATTCCGGCATCCGGCCCCGGCACAGCATCGAGGTGATCGATTTCCTGGCCGAGGAGCCGAGCGAATATGGATTGTCCTGCATCGGCAGCCGCGGCATGACCGGGTCGCTCGATGCCGGCATGCTCGATCTCAGCGAGCCCGGAGGCGAATTGTTGCGCGATGCGTTGCGGCGGGTCGGCGGCGATCCCGACCAGCTCGCGCGCGCCGGGCGCGACGACATCCGGGCTTTCCTCGAATTGCATATCGAGCAGGGGATCGTGCTGGAATCGCAATCGCTCGATGTCGGCATCGTCACGTCGATCGTCGGCATCCGCCGGATCGAGATCGTGTTCCAGGGCGAGCCTGATCATGCCGGGACGACGCCGATCGGGCTGCGCCACGATGCGCTGGTGGCGGCCGCCGCCACGGTGGTGTCGGTGCGCCGGGCCGCAGAACAACTGGCCGCCGAGGGAGCCGATTACTTCGTCGCCACCGTCGGCATCCTCAGCGTCGATCCATCCGCCTCGAACATCGTGCCGGGGCGCTGCCGCCTTGTCGTGGACGCGCGGACCACGGCGCCGGCGCTGACCGCGCGCTTCGTCGAGCTTATCGATCGGGAGAGCTTGGCGCATGCCGCGGCGGCGCAGGTGACGCGGGCATCCTTCACCACGCTGTCCGACGGCTCGCCGGTCGCCTGCAACGCCGATCTGCGCGCCGCCTTGCGGCAGGGCGCGCGCGATCTCGGGCTCGGTGAAACCGATCTGCCGAGCGGCGCCGGTCACGATGCCGCCTTCATGAGCCGGATCTGCCCATCGGCGATGATCTTTGTCCCGTGCCGCGGCGGCAAGAGCCACGCCCCGGAAGAATGGGCGGATCGCGACGCGATCGCGGCCGGCGCGGCGGTGATCTACCAGGCGGTGATGGCGCTCGACCGGTCGCTGCCGTGAATCTCCGAGGCCGTTGACATTCGGTCGCTTCGCCTTAATGTATAGACATATTGCAGCCGAAGCCGAGGAGATGCGCCTTGCCGCCGATCTATATCGCCTATCTCAATCGCCTCGACATCGACGAGCTCAAGATCACCGACGACGAGATCCTGGCGGCGGTGGAAGCGAGCCTCGCCAGCCAGGGCAGGGGCGAAACGGTGATCGAACCGCGCGTTCATCTCGAGCCCGGGGTCGCCAACGGGCACTTCAACGTGCTGCGCGGTGCCATCAAGGCGCCGATCGATTCCGCGGGCGTCAAAATCGTCGGCGACTTCGTCGATAACTACAAGCTCGGCTTTCCTTCCGAACTGGCGATCCTGGCGCTATTCGACCCGCGCACCGGCGCGCCGAAGGCGATCCTCGATGCCAGCGGCATCACCGACATGCGCACCGGCGCGGTAACTGCGCTCGGCGCCAAACACCTGGCCCGCAAGAATTCGAAGATCCTCGGCCATATCGGCGCGCGCGGCACCGCCTATTGGAACGTGCGGCTGCTGAACCATCTGTTCGATTTCGACGAGATCCGCGTGCACTCCCGCCGCGAGGAGAGCCGCAACAGCTTTGCCGAACGGCTGAGCCAGGATCTCGGCAAGAAGGTCGTCGCCACCGAGGACTGGCAGAGTTGCGTCGAAGGTGCCGATATCGTGGTCGAAGCCTCGCGGCTCGACAAGCCGACGCCGCTGTTGAAGACCGCGTGGATCAAGAAGGGCGCCTTTGTCGTGCCTTACGGAACAATGAGCGCGATCGAACTGTCGTTGACGGATATGATGACCAAGCTGGTCGTCGATGATTGGGGGCAGTGCAAGGGCGGCAAGTTCGGCAGCCTGCGCGCCCATGTCGAGGCCGGAAAATTGTCCGAACAGACGCTGCATGCCGAGCTTGGACAGATCGTCGCCGGCCTGAAGCCGGGCCGGCAGAGCGATGACGAGACCAATCTGTTCTGGCACCGCGGCCTGTCGCTGTCGGACATCGCGCTCGGCCATGCGATGTTGGAAAAATCTCAACGCCTGGGCATCGGTCAGCGCCTGCGCTTTGCCTGAACCAACGTCCTGAGCCTCGCACGATGATGTATGTCGCCAATGCACGGATGTATGCGGTCGCTCCGGCGGCGGCGGCGGCGTGGCGGGACTTGTTCGCTTGGCTGGCGCGGGCATCCGGCGTCGATCTCAACGTGATCGATCACGCCTTTCCGCTGCCGCTGGCGGAGCTGTGGTCGCGGCCCGATCTCGGCTGCGGCTTCATGTGCGGGTTTCCGTATCTGCTGGCGACGGAGCGGCCGCAACCGATCGCGGCGCCGGTGCCGCTTCACGCGGTGGTGCCGGGCCGCCCGGTCTATGCGACGCGCCTGATCGTCCGCGCCGGGTCGCGCTTGCAGACGCTGGAGCAGACGTTCGGCGGTCGGCTCGGCTTCACCGTCGCGGATTCGCATTCCGGGTACAATGCGCTACGCCACCATTTGCTTCCGTATCGCCTGGCCAGACGCAATGATCTCTATCGCGAGAGCATTGGTCCGCTGTTCACCCCGCGCCGCGTGATCGAGGCTGTGCTAAGCGGCGCCATCGATGTCGGCCCGCTGGACAGCTACGCGCTCGATCTGATGCTCCGGCATGAGCCCGAGCTCGCGACGCAGATCAGGGTGGTGGCGACAACGGAGGCCGCGCCGATTCCGTTTCTGGTCGCCAGCCGATCCTGTCCGGACGAGGTGGTCACGGCGCTGCGCACGACGCTGCTGGGGTTCGCGAGCAATACGGACTGCGCCGATTTGAGCGACGCGCTGTGCCTTGCCGGCTTCGCGCCGGTTGATCTGGCGGCCTATGAGACGATTGCCGAATGGGACGCCGGCGCGCGTCAGGCCGGTTACGCCAGTCCCGCGTAGCAGCCGCTAGATCTGGCGCAGCCAGACGAGAAAGCAGTCGCATCCGATTGCCGGCAGGATCCGGTACGCCAGCTGGTCCGTCTGCCGCAGCACGGCCGCGTCGCCGTCTTCCAGCATGTCGCGTCCGGTATCGGATGCGATCGCGGTGCTGCCGTTGAGCGACAGCACCACCGCAACGTCGCCGGCGCCATGGAAGTCCAGCGCGGTCGGTTGCGCGACGCGTTGCAGGCTGTGGCGAAAGCGGTCGCGGCGGGTCATGACGTTGAGGTCGGTGGTCTCGCCGCTGATCAGCCAGGCCGAGGTCGGGACGTCGCCGGGAAAGCTGATCTGCGCGGATGCGCCGAGGTTGACCGGCAGATTGCTTCCGATGGACAGGATCACGCCGTTGCCCTCGACGATCGCCAGGGTGCGGTCGACGCCGACGAAACTCGAAAACGGTCCGTCGGTGCCGACGGTCGCCATGCTGACGCGCCAGTCGAACCCATCCAGCGACGCCGCCGGCGGCGCGACGGCAATCTCGGTGGTGGAGCCGCCGCCGTTCTTCCACGGCATCACCAGGCGGTCAGTTGCGCGGACGATCTGCAATGCGCTCGAGCCTCAGCGCAGGCTCGGTAGATCGAGCTGCTTTTCCCGGGCGCAGTCGATGGCGAGTTCATAGCCGGCATCGGCGTGGCGCATCACGCCGGTGGCGGGGTCGTTCCACAGCACCCGGCCGATCCGGGTCGCCGCCTCCGGCGTGCCGTCGCAGACGATCACCATGCCGGAATGCTGCGAGAACCCCATGCCGACGCCGCCGCCATGATGCAGCGAGACCCAGGTGGCGCCGCTTGCGCAATTCAGCAGCGCATTGAGCAGCGGCCAGTCCGACACCGCGTCGGAGCCGTCCTTCATCGCCTCGGTCTCGCGATTGGGCGAGGCGACCGAGCCGGAATCCAGATGGTCGCGGCCGATCACCACCGGGGCTTTCAACTCGCCGCGCGCCACCATCTCGTTGAAGGCCAGCCCCAGACGGTGGCGGTCGCCGAGCCCGACCCAGCAGATCCGCGCCGGCAGTCCCTGGAACGCGATGCGCGCGCGGGCCATGTCGAGCCAGTGATGCAGGGCGGCATTGTCCGGCAGCAGCTCCTTGACCTTGGCGTCGGTGCGATAGATGTCCTCCGGATCGCCGGACAATGCGGCCCATCGAAACGGACCGACGCCGCGGCAGAACAGCGGCCGGATATAGGCCGGCACGAAACCGGGAAAATCGAACGCGTCCTTGACGCCTTCTTCCAGCGCCATCTGGCGGATGTTGTTGCCGTAGTCGACCACCGGAATGCCCATGCGATGGAAATCCAGCATGGCGCGGACATGTTCGGCCATCGAGGCCCGCGCCGCCGTCGCCACCGCCTTCGGATCGCTTTCGCGACGCTGCTCCCATTGGTCGAGCGTCCAGCCTTTCGGCAGATAGCCGTTGACCGGATCATGCGCGGAGGTCTGGTCGGTGACGATGTCGGGCCGAACGCCGCGCCGCACCAGTTCGGGAAAGATGTCGGCGGCGTTGCCGAGCAGGCCGACGGACACCGGCTTGCGGTCGCGACCGGCCTGTTCGATGATCGCCAGCGCCTCGTCGAGAGTGCCGGCCTGACAATCGAGATAGCGGGTGCGCAGCCGCATCTCGATCCGCGACGGCTGACATTCGACCGCGAGGCAGGATGCGCCCGCCATCACCGCGGCGAGCGGCTGCGCACCGCCCATGCCGCCGAGCCCGCCGGTCAGAATCCACTTGCCGCCGAGATCGCCGCCGAAATGCTGGCGGCCCATCTCGACGAAGGTTTCGTAGGTGCCCTGGATGATGCCCTGGCTGCCGATATAGATCCAGGAGCCGGCGGTCATCTGGCCATACATCATCAGGCCCTTGCGATCGAGCAGGCTGAAATGCTCCCAATTCGCCCAATGCGGCACCAGATTGGAATTGGCGATCAGCACCCGCGGCGCATCCGCATGGGTGCGGAAAACGCCGACCGGCTTGCCGGATTGCACCAGCAGGGTTTCATCACCTTCCAGTCGCTTCAAGGTGGTGACGATGCGATCAAAGCTTTCCCAGTCGCGGGCGGCGCGGCCGATGCCGCCATAGACCACGAGCTCGCTGGGCTTTTCGGCGACCTCCGGATCCAGATTGTTCATCAGCATGCGCAGCGGCGCTTCCGTCAGCCAGGACCTGGCGGATAGCGTGGTCCCGCGCGCGGCGCGGATCACGCGGGCATTGTCGATGCGTGTCATGATTGGAATTCCTTCAGGCAAAAGACGTCGTGGCGCCGTGCCACACCCGGGCATGGAGCGGATTGAAGCCGATCCGGTAGACGAGCTCGGCCGGAGCCTCGATGTCCCAGATCGCCAGATCGCAGAACTTGCCGGCGTCGAGACTGCCGGAATCGACGAAGACCCCGAGCGCGCGCGCCGCTTCCCGCGTCACCGCGGCGATGCATTCCTCGACGGTAAGACGGAACAGCGTTGCGCCCATATTCATGGTCAGCAGCAGCGACGTCAGCGGCGAGGTGCCGGGGTTACTGTCAGTGGCGAGCGCGATAGGCACGCGGTGGCGCCGTATCGCCTCGATCGGCGGCGCCTGGCGCTCGCGGATGAAGTAGTAGGCGCCGGGCAGCACGACGGCGACGGTGCCGGCCCTTGCCATCGCGGCGATGCCATCCTCGTCGGCATATTCGAGGTGATCGGCGGACAGCGCGCCGAACCGTGCGGCGAGGGCGGCGCCGTGCAGGTTCGACAACTGGTCGGCGTGCAGACGAACGGGCAGGCCGAGCGTCTGGGCCGCGGTGAATACCCGGGCGATCTCGTCGGGCGAAAACGCGATGCCTTCGCAGAAGGCATCGACGGCATCGGTCAGGCCTTCCGCCGCGATCCGCGGCAGCATGGTTGTGCAGACCGCGTCGATGTAGCCGCCGCTGTCGCCCTTCATCTCCGGCGGCACCGTGTGGGCACCGAGAAAGGTGGTGCGAACCGAGACCGGGCGTTCGGTTGCGAGCGACCGTGCGGCCAGCAACTGCCGACGTTCGCTGTCGAGTTCAAGGCCATAGCCGGATTTGATTTCGACCGTGGTGACGCCCTCGGCGATCAGCGCGTCGAGCCGCGGCAGCGTGGCGGCGATCAGTTGCGCGGTGCTGGCCTGCCGGGTCGCCTTGACGGTCGAGACGATGCCGCCGCCGCCGCGCGCGATCTCCTCGTAGCTGGCACCGGCGAGGCGCTGTTCGAATTCGAGTGCGCGGTTGCCGCCATAGACCAGATGGGTGTGGCAGTCGATCAACCCCGGCGTGATCCAGCGGCCCTGGCAGTCGGTGCGTTGCCTTGGCTCCAACGTCGGAGCGGCGGCCGCCGGGCCGGCATAAACGATGCGGCCGTCGGTCGCGGCGATCACGCCGTCATCGACGACGCCGAGACCCTGCTGGGACGGCGACAGCGTAGCAAGACGGCAACGATGCCAGACGTGATCGACGACAATCATGATAGTGGACCCGGTGCTGGCGCCGCGCTTGGCAGCATGCAGATTTGTCTATACATATTAAGTGGCGCGATCGGACCTGTCCAGAGCTTCGCGCAGTTCGGAGGCACACGGTGACGGGATTGTTTTTCGACCAGGCGTTGTTGCCGCAGGGCTGGGTGCGCGACGTCAGAATCGCGGTCGCGGCCGGTCGCATCGCGCAAGTGTCCTGCGGCGTGGCGGCGGAGCCCGGCGACGAGCGGCATCGCATCGGGCTGCCGGGCGTCTGCAATCTCCACAGCCACGGCTTCCAGCGCGGCATGGCGGGGCTCGCCGAATTGCGCGGCGCCTCGACCGACAGTTTCTGGACTTGGCGCGAGGTGATGTATCGTTTCGTCGGCCGGATGACCGCCGACGATATCGAGGCGGTGACGGCGCAGGCCTATGTGGAGATGCTGGAAGCGGGGCTGACCCGGGTCGGCGAATTCCACTACATCCATCACGACGCGAATGGCGGGCCTTACGACAATGTCGCCGAACTGGCCGAGCGGATCGCGGCCGCCGCGCAGGCCACCGGAATCGGTCTGACGCTGCTGCCGGTGTTTTATGCCCATGCGGGTTTCGGCAGCCGCGCGCCCGATCCGGGGCAGGGACGTTTCATCAACGATATCGAGCGATACGCGCGGCTGCTGGAGGCGAGCCGGCGCGCCGTGGCCGGGCAATCCGGCGCGGTGGTGGGGGTGGCGCCGCATTCGCTGCGCGCGGTGACGCCTACTGAGCTTGCTGCGGTGGTGGCGCTGGCCGGCGCCGGCCCGGTCCATATCCACATCGCCGAGCAGACCAGGGAGGTCGACGATTGCCTCGCCTGGAGCGGGCAGCGGCCGCTGCAATGGCTGTTCGACAATGCCCCGGTCGATCGCCGCTGGTGTCTGGTCCACGCC
This sequence comes from Rhodopseudomonas sp. BAL398, assembly GCF_033001325.1. Taxonomy (NCBI): domain Bacteria; kingdom Pseudomonadati; phylum Pseudomonadota; class Alphaproteobacteria; order Hyphomicrobiales; family Nitrobacteraceae; genus Rhodopseudomonas; species Rhodopseudomonas sp. BAL398. The sequence goes on along the minus strand of NZ_CP133111.1, from coordinate 2,094,078 downwards.
ACCCACGCCACCGACGCCGAACTCGCCGCGATCGCGGCGAGCGGCGCCGTGGCCGGACTTTGCCCGGTCACCGAAGCCAATCTCGGCGACGGCACCTTCGATGCGCCGGCCTTCGTCAAGCACGGCGGCCGGTTCGGCGTCGGCTCGGACAGCAATGTGCTGATCGGCCTCACCGATGAATTGCGGCAACTGGAATATTCGCAGCGCCTGGCGCGCCAGGCCCGCAACGTCATGGCGCTGGCCGACGGGTCGAGCGGGCGGGCGCTGTTCGACGGCGCTCTGCGCGGCGGCGCCCAGGCGCTCGGCGTTGGAGGCTGCGGGCTGACCGAAGGCGGCTTCGCCGATATCGTCAGCCTCGACGCGGACGATGTCGGCCTGGCCGGCCGCGCCGGCGATGCCATCCTCGATAGCTGGATTTTCGGCAGCCGCCGACCGCTGGTGGATTGCGTATGGGCGCAGGGCCGCAAGGTGGTAAAGGACGGCCAACATCATTGCCGGGACACGGTCGCGTTGCGATTCCGCCGGGCGATCGAGGGGTTGCTTCTCGCATGACCGCGAAACTTAAGGCTGGCGCGAAGATCGCGCCGAAAGCGTTGTATCAACGAATCCGCTGCGATCTCGAGGCCAAGATCACATCTGGGGATTGGCCGCCGGGGCACCGTGTGCCGTTCGAACACGAATTGATGGAAACCTATTCCTGTTCGCGGATGACGGTGAACAAGGTGATCTCGGCGCTGGCCGAGGCGGGCCTGGTGGTGCGCCGCCGCAGGGCCGGCAGCTTCGTGTCGCGGCCCCGCGTGCAGTCGGCGATCCTGCAGATACCCGATCTCAAGGGCGAGGTCGAAAAGCGCGGCGAGCGCTACGGCTTTCGGCTGATCGAACTGCACCAGCGCCGGCCCACGGCCGCCGACAGGGCCCGGATCGCGGTCGGCGCCGGCACCCGGCTGCTGGCGATCCGCTGTCTGCACGAGGCCCAGGGCCAGCCCTTCGCGATCGAGGATCGGCTGATCAATCTGCAGGCGGTGCCGGATGCGCTGCGGGTGGATTTTTCGATCACGCCGCCGAACACCTGGCTGGTCGGCCATGTGCCGTGGACCGAGGCCGAGCATCGCATCACCGCATGCAACGCCGACCAGCGTCTCGCCGAGGATCTCAAGATCGACCTTGGGGCGGCGTGCCTCGTCATCGAACGACGGACATGGCGAACCGGCGAGCCGATCACGGCGGTACGGATAACGCATCCCGGCCACCTCTACGATCTGATCGCGCGTTTCACCCCGACCGGCTGAGCGGTTCAGCCGGCCCGACATGTTGCTTACTTCTTGGCGGCCTCGACGAAGTCGTTGGTCCAGACATCGTTGCGGGCTGCTTCGGCATCGAACTCCTTGTCGAACACGGTGCCGACCTCTTTGGAGAAGGCGAGCTGGTTCTCGAACGCCTTGACGTCGAGCTTGCCGGCATTGGCGACGCCGCTTTGCATCGCCTTGATTGCCGCGGTGATCGCCGCGGGCTCGGCCTTGGCGAAGAATTGCTTCTGGATCGCCTGCGCGGTCGCCTCCGGATCCTTCACCAGCGCGGCGCTGGCGGCCTGCATCGCGCGGACCGTCTTGACGATCAGCGCCTTCGCCTTGTCGTCGATCGGCTTCTTGGCCACCAGCACCAGATAGGGCTGGTTGGCGAGCAGCGGAAAGTCGTCGCCGAGCGAGACCAGAATGATGCCGGCGCCGGATTTGGTCGCCAGATAGCCTTCCGGCGGCGACAGCACGAAGGCGTCGATCCGGTGGTTCTCCAGCGCGGCCTGCAGCGCCCGCGGGCTGCCGACCTGCGCTACCTTGATGTCGGTCTTGGGATCGAGGCCGCCCTGTGTGGCGAGCCAGCGCGCCGCGGTGTCCTGGGTGCCGCCGACTGCGGACACGCCGATGATCGCGCCCTTCAGCGCGGCGAGCCGCTTCTGCAGCGGATCGCCCGGCTTGACGCCGGCCTTTTCCAGCAGCGACGGAGCGACCACCAGCTGCAACGTCACTTTCGACATCAGATTGTAGACGATCTCGAACGGTTGGCCCTTGGAGACGGCGCGCAGCACCGACTCGGTGCCGACCGCCGCCAGATCGGCATCGCCGGCGTCGAGCGCCGCCAGCGCCGCCGGATCGCCGCCCGGAGAATTCAGCACCGTGGCGCTGAGGCCCTGCGGCGCGAAGCTGTCGAGCGCGCGGGCGCCCCACACCGGCAGGAAGCTCAATGACGCGAAGCCCTGGGCGATCCTGACCGGTTGCTGCGCCAGCGCCAGCGTCGGAACAAGCAGCAAGGTCGCTGTCAGGGTCAGTGTTCGGGTCAGGCCGCTGATCGAAGGCATGTTCGCTCCTTTGGCAGGTCGGGTGGGAGTCTCAGACTGCGCTCGGGCCCAGTGCGGTCGGGGTTTTCCAGCGCAGGAAATGGCGTTCCAGCCGCCCGGCGATGGTATTGGCCACCACCACGAAGGCCAGCAGGATGACGATCCCGGCGAATACGCCGGCGGGATCGTAGGTCGACGATGCCTCGTGGATGAACAGGCCGAGGCCCTGGATCGAGGAGGTGAACTCGCCGACGATGACCCCGATGACACTGTAGGGCACCGCCATCCGCATGCCGAGCATGACGTAGGGGGCGGCGGCGGGAAGATAGACGTGATAGGTCAGCTGGCGCTGGCTCGCGCCCATCACCAGCGTCAAATTGACGAGTTCGCGATCGACCGCGCGGACGCCGGAATACACGTTATAGAACACGAGAAAGAACACCATGATGGCGGCCAGCGCGATCTTCGACCAGATGCCGATGCCGAACCAGATGATGAACAGCGGCGCCAGCGCGATCTTGGGCACGCCGTAGAACGCCATGACATAGGGCTCGAAGATCGTGGCAAGTCGCGGCGAGCGGCCGAGCGCGTAGCCAGCCAGGATGCCGCCACCGACGCCGATCAGATAGCCCAGCACCAATTCCTGCCCGGTGGTCCACAGGTGCGGATAGATCTCGCCAGAACTGAACAGCTCATAGAGCCGGTCGGCGACCGCGGTGGGTTTGCTGACATAAATCTCCTTGATCAGCCGGCCAGACGCCCATTGCCAGAACAGCAGGATCGCGATCCCGGGCAGCAGCACCAGAAAGCCATGGGCGGCTCGCGCAACCAGACTGCGCCGCCTGCCGGCCCAATTTTCGGAGGCAGCCGGAGGAATGGCCGTAGCGGTGGCGTCGTTCATCGTGGCCTTCTCTCTCAATGCGAACGTTCCCGGATATCGATCTGCGAACGGAATACCGACCACACCGCGTCGTAGGCGGCATCGAAACCGGGATTGCGAAATGGCTCGAACACGTCGCGCGGCCGCGGCAGATTGATCTCGATATTCGCCAGCAACCGGGAAGGGCGCTGGCTCATGATCACGACGCGGTCCGCCAACAGCACCGCCTCGGTGATGTCGTGGGTGATGAAGAGCACGGTTGCGGCGGCGTCCCGGGCCAGCATCTGCAGATCGTCCTGCATCACCATGCGGGTCTGTGCATCGAGCGCACCGAAAGGCTCGTCCATCAGGATAACGTCTGGTCGGTAAATCAGCGTCCGCGCGATCGAGCCGCGCTTCTGCATACCGCCGGACAACTGGCCTGGAAAATAATGCTCGAAGCCGTCGAGGCCGACCGCCTTGAGCGCGGACGCGACCCGATGCCGGCGTTCCTCGGCGGCGATGCCGCGCAACAGCAGCGGCAGTTCGACGTTTTCAGCCAGCGTCTTCCACGGAAATAACTGCGCCTGCTGCGGTACGAAGCCGACTTCGCGGTTGACGTCGCGGACGGCGCGGCCGCGGTGGCGAACCCCGCCGCGTGTCGGCATCAACAGGCCGGCGGCCATCTGCAACAACGTACTCTTGCCGCAGCCGCTCGGCCCGATCACCGCAACGAATTTGCCACTTCCGACCTCGAAGCTGATGCCGTCGATGACCCGAATGGTCGAGCGCGCGCCCGGCGTCGGGAAATCCTGGCCGATAGCATCGAACGACAGCACTGCTTCACTCATCGCGGCCAAGCCTACTCCCACCCCTGTTCAGTTACTCTAACATGTATAGACATAATGGAAAGCGATATCTTTCTGCAAGGGGAGAACATGGGCAATCCTTGCGCAATTCTGAGGCAGCGCCGCGACATGAGTGGCAACCGGTGGGGAGGGCCCGTCACCCCTCGGCGCCGTGTTGGCGCCGTCCGACCCGCCCTTCATCCCGGACCGCATCGGCGAGGAGCGCTTCAAAATACTTTGTCGCAGCAGCGCCCAGTCGACGGCGATGGTCTTCACGAAGCGATTGTCGGCCATGCCGCCGCCGCCCGCCGCATGCAAGTCTCTCGTCGAGTAAGATCAGACTGGCGCTCTTCGAGCGCCCGATGTTCTTGCCCACTTCCACTAAGTCTTGGCGATGAAGTGCGATGAGTTCGCCAAAGAACCGAGCATCTCGTGATTTGCGTGACGTTGCCGGTTCTTGCTGATCAATCCGGTGTTCAATATCAATCCTCCGTTCCTCGGCGTCCTTTCGGCGCTGGAAAGTCTCGTTGACATATTTCCCCTTGCGCCGGATTTGGGCGCGCCACGAACCCGACTTTAATCTGCTAAAGGTAGCCACGGCGCTTGCGCTGCGTGTGCACTGAGACATCGAAAACCCGGAAAAAGCGTCGTATGACGTCGCAAAATGAGTGCACACGACGAGACTTAACGATCTGAATGTACTGAAAAAATGCAGCCAAATCAGCCACATAGATTTTCCGTCGCGCCGATGATGGATTGGACCGATCGGCATTGCCGCGTGTTCCACCGGCTGCTGACGCGGCGCGCGCGGCTGTATAGCGAGATGGTGACCACCGGCGCCGTGATTCATGGCGATCGGCAGCGGCTGCTCGGCTTTGACGCATGCGAACATCCGGTGGCGCTGCAGCTCGGCGGCTCGGACCCGGCGGATCTCGCCACCAGCGCGCGGATCGGCGAGGATTTCGGCTATCACGAGATCAATCTCAATGTCGGCTGCCCGTCCGATCGGGTGCAGGATGGCCGCTTCGGCGCCTGCCTGATGGCGGAGCCGGCGCTGGTCGCCGACTGCGTCGCGGCGATGAAGCGCGCGGTGCGGATTCCGGTGACGGTCAAATGCCGGATCGGGATCGATGATCAGGATCCCGAGATCGCGCTCGATGCGATGGCGCGCGCGGTGGTCGACGCCGGCGTCGACGCGCTGATCGTGCATGCCCGCAAGGCCTGGCTGCAGGGCCTGTCGCCGAAGCAGAATCGCGACGTGCCACCGCTGGACTACGCGCTGGTGTATCGGCTCAAGGCGGCGTTTCCGCAGCTGCCGATCAGCATCAATGGCGGCATCGCCGGCGTCGCCGAGGCCGCGGCACATCTCGACCATGTCGATGGCGTGATGCTGGGCCGCGCCGCCTATCAGGAGCCGTGGCGGCTATTGGCGGTCGATCCGCAGCTGTTCGGCGGGGCGCCGCCGCACGCCACCATGCAGGACGCGCTGGAGGCGATGATGCCCTATATCGCCGAGCAGCTGGCGCAAGGCACGCGGCTGCACGCCATCACAAGGCATCTGGTCGGCGCGTTTCATGGCGTGAAGGGCGCGCGCGCTTTCCGCCGCCATCTCGCCGAGCATGGCACCAGGCCCGGCGCCGGCGTCGCGGTGTTGCGCGACGCTATCGCGCTGGTCGCGGGGCCGGCTTACGAAATCGCCTGACCCTTGTCGCCGGCAAAGGTCGGGTCGGGGCAAGCCGTGCGGGGAGGGCGCGGCGTTACGGGTAGCCGCGCAGCCGCAGCCGGTCGGCGCGGACCTCCCAGCTTTCCAGCCGATCGAGAAAACTCATGCCGAGCAGATTGGTCTTCATCTGACCGCGCGGCACCACCAAAGCCGGCACAGAGCGCTCGACCAGCCGGCCGATCGCCAGACTGTCGAGCGACAGTTTCGCGGCGTGGGTGCGGCCGCCGGCAGTCTCGACGGCGACGTCGAATTTCAGCAATTCCAGCGGCAGCCCGGCGGCCATCGCGGTCTCATAGGTCAGCACCACCGAGGTCGCGCCGGTGTCGATCACCATCGGCGCGCTGACGCCGTTGATCTTGGCGCGCAGCGCGAATTCGCCGCCATGGCCGCGCGGGATCTGCACCGATCGGGTCGGTCTGGGGCTCGGCGTGTGCAGGATGCTCACAACCAGTTGGCTGGCATGGGCGATCCGCTTGGGATCGCCATAGGCCAGCACCGCGCCCACCGTCGCCACCAGCACCAGCGCGATCAGCAGCAGCCGGCTCACGCCGCACCTGTTACGTGGCGGCTGTCGCGCTCGGCTGGCCCGGCGGAACCAGGCCGGCATCCGACATCCGCGCCGGCAGCGCGTCCATGATCGCCAGCCGCTCGGCTGAGTCGAGCCGGTGCCAGCGGGCGATTTCCGGCAGCGTGCGGCCGCAGCCCAGACACAGGGCACTTTCGGGATCGATCATGCAGACGGCGATGCATGGGGTTTCAATGCTCATGCCACATGGTGACGCACATTAGGCTTCCTTCGCAAGCTCCAGGCTACAGCCCGGTGCCGGCATTCATGATCGGCTTGTTGCGCGGGCGGCTGTTCTCGTCGATTTCGGCATGTCCGGGCTGCAGCGGCGGCGCCTCCTGGGCCATCGGCGCCAGCGCCGACATCACGCGTTCGGGCGGGAAGGTGATGATGACTTCGGTCCCGACCCGCAGCTTGGATTTCAGCGTGAAGGTGCCGCCATGCATGTCGACCAGGCTCTTGGCGATCGGCAGGCCGAGGCCGGCGCCTTGTTCGGCGGATTTGATCGAATTGGAGCCTTGGCCGAATGACGCCAGCACGATCGGGATCTCGTCTTCAGCGATGCCGGAGCCTGTATCCTTGACGCTGAGATATTGGCCACCGGACGCGGTCCAGCCGACCTTGAGCCAGATCTCGCCGCCTTGCGGGGTAAATTTGATGGCGTTCGACAGCAAATTCAGCACGATCTGCCGCGCCGCGCGTTCGTCGCCCCAGATCCGCGGCATGTCCTGCTCGAACACTTCGTGGATGGTGATGCCGCGGCTGGAGGCGCGCAGCTTCAGCAGATGGTGGCAGTCGGCGACCACATGGACCAGCGAGATCGCTTCCTCGTTGAGCTCGTAGCGGCCGGCCTCGATCCGCGACAGATCGAGGATCTCGTTGATCAGGTTGAGCAGATGCACGCCGGAATTGTGGATGTCGGCCGAATAGTCCTTGTAGACCGCCACCGCGTGGCCGCCGAAGATCTCGCTCTTCATCACCTCGGAAAAGCCCAGAATGGCATTGAGCGGGGTGCGCAGCTCGTGGCTCATCTGCGCCAGAAACCGCGATTTGGCGACGTTGGCGGCCTCGGCGCGATGCCGCGCCTCGTCGGAAATCGCCTTGGACTGTTCGAGCTCGCCGATCAGCGCGTCCTTTTCGGCGCGGGCTTCCAGCGTCGCCAGCGTGGTCGAATGCAGCCGTCGCGCCAGCAGCGCGAAATACACTTCGGCGGTGATCGCCAGCAGCGCCAGCACATAGTTGTCGAAGGTGGCGCCGAGCGCGAAGTTCAGCGCGATCGCCAGGGTCACCGGCGCGGTCGCCGCCAGGGCGGCGATCGGCAAGCTCGCCGCCAGCATGCTGGAGACCGCGATCACCAGCAGCATCAGGAACATCAGCAAGGTGTTGGAGACGATGCCGAGGCCGGCCGGGTGAATCAGCAACGTGGTCCAGGCCAGGCCGTAGAGCAGATCCAGCATCACGAAGCGGGTCCGCCATTTGCGGGTCTGGATCGGCGAGGGCTGCTCGCCCAGGAAACGGTGGCAGTTGCGGATCACCACGGCATGGATGCACAGCATCCCCAGCGTCCAGGCCGCCGCCGAAATCGCGTCCATCCAGATCCCGAACAGCAGCCCGGTGGCCACCACCAGCAGCATCACCACCATTGATGCCGACTGCCGGGTCTGGGCGTAGAGGCGGACCAGTTCGTAATCGAAGGCGGGCCTTGTGCCGCTGGTCGAGGTCAGCCGATCGCGCGCCTCGCGGACCCGCTGCGATGCCGCGCGCCGGTTGCGGACAGGCGCCGCAACCGTGCTGTCTGCCGGAAGCTGGAACACCTCGGGCTTTTCGGCGGGATTACTCATCAACCAACACAAATCCGGCGCAAAACATGCGCGTTTTTACTGTTCTATTTTCGCTCCAAATCCTTAAGAGCAGCCTTAGAAGGAAGAATAATCAGGTTAACAACCACCTAACGGCAGCGCGCGCGCGGGGGCGAAAGCCGCGCGTTCTCGGCCCGCGCAGCCGTCCCGCCTAGCGTTCCAGCCGCGCCAGCAGGCTCGACGTATCCCAGCGCTTGCCGCCGATTTTCTCCACTTCGGCATAGAACGCGTCGACCAGCGCGGTGACCGGGAGGCTGGCGCCGTTGCGGCGGGCCTCGCCGAGGCAGATCGCCAGATCCTTTCGCATCCACTCGACGGCGAAGCCGAAATCGAACTTGCCGTCATTCATGGTTTTGTGGCGGTTGTCCATCTGCCAGGATTGCGCCGCGCCCTTCGAGATGGTCTCGATCACGGCGTTGACGTCGAGCCCGGCCTTCTTGGCGAAGTGGATGCCCTCCGACAGCCCTTCGACCAGGCCGGCGATGCAGATCTGGTTGACCATCTTGGTGAGCTGGCCGGAGCCCGCCGGGCCGAGCAGCTTGCACATCTTGCCATACGCGGCGATCACCGGTTCGGCGCTGGCATAGGCCTCGGCGCTGCCACCGCACATCACCGTCAGCGCGCCGTTTTCGGCGCCGGCCTGGCCGCCCGACACCGGGGCATCGATGAAGTGGAAGCCGGCCTTGGTGGCGGCGGCGTCGAGTTCGCGGGCGACCTCGGCCGAGGCGGTGGTGTGATCGACAAAGATCGCGCCGGCCTTCATGCCGGCAAAGGCGCCGTCGTCGCCGATGGTCACGCTGCGCAGATCGTCGTCATTGCCGACGCAGGCCATCACAAAATCCTGATCCGCCGCCGCCTGCTTCGGCGTCGGCGCGGTGCGGCCGCCGAATTTGTCGAGCCAGGCCTGCGCCTTGGCCGAGCTGCGGTTATACACGGTGACCTCGTGGCCGCCGCGCTGCATGAGGTGTCCGGCCATCGGAAACCCCATGACGCCCAAACCGAGAAATGCGACTTTTGCCATGATGCAACCTTCAGTTTTTTCGACACAAGCCGGGGCTTGCCGAAATGTGGTGGAAAAATGGGATCGTCGGAGCCGGCGAAAGCGGCTCGGCAAGGTGGACGTGCAGCATAAACCTTAAGCGATGGCTGGCAACGCCCGAAGGATGATCGAGCCGAACTACGAAGCGGCGCATGCGCGGGGCAGATTGGCGCCCCAACACTCGGCCCAATTCATACCTTGAATAGATGGTCGGCTTGTGGTCGGTCTGGGCTCGGCCGTCCCACTTGCCTGTGACACTCGGCTGTGAAACTTGGCCACCACGCAGGAGATTTCAGTGACCGTCACCCAACAGCAAATTCTCGATCGTTTGGCGCAAGTGATGTCGCCGCGTGGCGTCTCCCTCACCAAGGCCAAGGTGCTGTCGGAGATCGCCGTCAACAATGGCAAAGTGTATTTCTCCATCAATGTGGACGCCGCGGAGGCGAAGGCCTGGGAGAGCGTGCGGGCCGCGGCGGAAACCGCAGTGCGCGCCATCCCGGGCGTCACCGGCGCGATGATCGCGCTCACCGCCGAGCGCCGGCCGGGCGCGGCGCCGCAGCCGCATCGGCATGACCACGGCGTGGCCCCGGCTTCGGCGCACAAGCCGTCGGCGGGACCCGGACCCGCATCGCCGATGTCGAAACAGGCCGAGATCCCCGGCGTTGCCGCCATCATCGCCGTGGCATCCGGCAAGGGCGGCGTCGGCAAATCCACCACGGCGCTCAATCTGGCGCTGGGCCTGCGCAGCCTCGGGCTGCGGGTCGGGCTGCTCGACGCCGACATCTACGGCCCCTCGGTGCCGCGGCTGACCGGCATCAGCGAAAAACCCGTACTCGACGACGAGCGCAAGATGATTCCGATCGAGCGGTTCGGGCTGTCGATCATGTCGATCGGGTTTCTGGTCGAGGAGGAGGTCGCGATGATCTGGCGCGGGCCGATGGTGATGTCGGCGATCACCCAGATGCTGCGCGACGTCGCCTGGGGCACGCTCGACGTGCTGGTGGTCGACATGCCGCCGGGCACAGGCGACGCCCAGCTGACGCTGGCGCAGAACGTCCCGTTGAAGGGGGCCGTGATCGTCTCGACGCCGCAGGATCTGGCGCTGATCGATGCCAGGCGCGGCATTGCGATGTTCAGCAAGCTCAACGTGCCGATTCTCGGGGTGGTCGAGAACATGAGCTATTTCCAGTGCCCGGAATGCGGCACCAGATCCGACATTTTCGGCCATGGCGGCGCGCGCCAGGAATCGGAGCGGCTCGGGGTGCCGTTCCTGGGCGAGATCCCGCTGCATATGTCGATCCGCGCCACCTCGGATTCCGGAACGCCGGTGGTGGCGAGCGAGCCCGATGGGCCGCATGCGGCCGCCTACCGCGATATCGCCGCCAAGGTCAGGGATCAGCTCAAACTGACCGCCGCCGCCTGAGCGGCGCTATTGATACTGCAGTGCACACTGCGAGTTGACGTGCGCCGATCGAGTCCCGCGCGGATCGTCGCATGCGACTTTCGTACAATGTTTTCGACCGAACTTGTTGCAGCCGTTTTCCGCAGGCACCCATCCGTGCTACAGACCCCTCGCGCCAAAGCCTGCTAGGGAAGGCGAACCGCATTGTGGGGCGACCACGCGCCATGAAATTCCGGGAAAATCCGGTCAACAAGGAGATGCCTTATGAAACGTCGTGACTTTTTGAAAGTATCAGCAACCGGCGCTGCGGTCGCTGCGGTTGCCTCGCCGGCGATCGCGCAATCCTCGCCCGAGGTGAAGTGGCGCCTGACGTCGAGCTTCCCGAAGTCGCTTGATACGATCTATGGCGGCGCGGAATATCTTTCGAAACAAGTCGCGGAGATGACCGACAACAAGTTCCAGATCCAGGTGTTCGCGGCGGGCGAAGTCGTTCCTGGTCTGCAGGCGCTCGACGCCACCTCGAATGGCACCGTCGAGATGAGCCACACGGTTTCCTATTACTATGTCGGCAAGGATCCGACCTTCGCGATTTTCGCCTCGGTGCCGTTCGGCCTCAACGCACGGATGCAGAATTCGTGGCTGTATCAGGGCGGCGGCAACGAACTCGCCAATGAATTCTACAAGAAGTACAGCGTCATTGGCTTCCCCTGCGGCAACACCGGCACCCAGATGGGCGGCTGGTTCCGCAAGGAAATCAAGACCGTGGCCGATCTGCAGGGGCTCAAAATGCGGATCGGCGGTATTGCCGGTCAGGTGCTGCAGAAGGTCGGCGTGGTGCCGCAGCAGATCGCCGGTGGCGATGTCTATCCGGCGCTGGAAAAGGGCACCATCGACGCCGCCGAATGGGTCGGGCCCTATGACGACGAGAAGCTGGGCTTCCAGAAGGTCGCGAAGTACTACTACTATCCGGGTTTCTGGGAAGGCGGCCCGACGGTCCACGCCTTCGCCAATATCGACAAGTTCAACGCGCTGCCGAAGAGCTATCAGGCGATTCTCAGCAACGCCGCCGAGGCGACCAACACCTGGATGGCGGCGCGCTACGACATGCTGAACCCGACGGCCTTGAAGCGCCTCGTCGCCGGCGGCACGCAGCTGCGTCCGTTCTCCAACGAAATCCTCGATGCGTGCTTGAAGGCGACCAATGAATTGTGGGGCGAAATCTCCGCGAAGAATCCGGACTTCAAGAAGTCGATCGATGCGATGCAGGCCTATCGCTCCGACGAGTATCTGTGGTGGCAGGTCGCCGAATACACCTTCGACAGCTTCATGATCCGCTCGCGCACCCGCGGCTGATCCAGGCTTTCACCGCAGAACAAGACGCCCGGCCTTCGCCAGAAGGCCGGGCTTTTTTTGCATTGGCCTGCGCCCTTCGACCGACAACGTCATTCCGGGGCGCGCGCGCATCAGCGCGCGCGAACCCGGAATCTCGCGGCAAGGCACGAAGGGAGATGGAGCGAGATTTCGGGTTCACCGGCGGCTTGCGCCGCCAGTGCCCCGGAATGACAGGCTCTTGGGCGTGGGGCGTGGGGCGTGCGCGCCCGAGCGCTCAGCCTATTTCGGTGGACCGAAATCGAGCGGGGCCTGCTCCATCGGCGGCAGGTTGAATTCAATGGTCTTGAGATCGACCTTCGAGGCCGCGCCCTTGTAGTGCATCACCATCGCCGGGAAGGTGATCACCAGCGCCACCATGATCACCTGAATGATCACGAACGGCACCGATCCCCAGTAGATCTGCCCCGTGGTCACCGGCTCGATGCGCTTGCCGCTGACCCGGTCGAGATAGGATTCCCGCGGCGCCACCGAGCGCAGATAGAACAGCGCAAAGCCGAATGGCGGGTGCATGAACGAGGTCTGCATGTTGACGGCCATCATCACGCCGAACCAGATCAGGTCGATGCCGAGTTTTTCGGCGGCCGGGCCGAGCAGCGGGATCACGATGAAAGCGAGTTCGAAGAAGTCGAGAAAGAACGCCAGCACGAACACGAAGGCGTTGACGAAGATCAGGAAGCCGACCTGGCCGCCGGGCAGGCCGATCAGCAACTCCTCGACCCAGCGATGGCCGTCGACGCCGTAGAAGGTCAGCGAGAACACCCGCGCGCCGACCAGGATGAAGATCACGAAGGCCGACAATTTGGCGGTGGCTTCGGCGGCCTGGCGGGTGAGGTCGAAGGTCAGCCGGCGCTTCATCATCGCCAGGATCATGGCGCCGGCCGCGCCCATCGCGCCGCCCTCGGTGGGCGTCGCCACGCCGATGAAGATCGTGCCCAGCACCAGGAAGATCAGGCCCAGCGGCGGCACCATCACGAACACCACCTGCTCGGCCAGTTTCGACAGCAGTTTCAGCCGCAGCACGTGATTGATCACCGCCACCACGAAGGACAATGCGACGGTGGCCGACATCGTCAGCACGACGTAGTCGGCGCCCGACTTGACGCCGGTGAATGTCATCGCCACCAGCCCGAGGATGGTCGATCCGATCACCACGAGATACAGCGACATCGTCATGGTGCGGATAATGCCGATGAAAGGGCGAAACAGCACGGCGAGCAGGATCACGAACCAGAAGCCCTGCATCACCGTTTGGCCGAGGCCGGCCCAGGTGAAGGCCGGCATCGACCAGTCGAACAAGGCGACATGGACCACGAAGAAGTACGCGGTGGCGGCGGCCGAGAGGGCGGCGATCGGCAGGATCAGCGGATGCTTGGCGGTCTCGATTTCGCGCAGCGTCTGCGCCTCCAGCGGCAGGCCGGGGACCGCCTTCGGCGCCAGGATCGTCACCAGGAATACATAGCCGGCGTACATCAGCGACAGTACCAGGCCGGGAATGAAAGCGCCTTCATACATGTCGCCGACCGAGCGGCCGAGCTGATCGGCCATCACGATCAGCACCAGCGACGGCGGAATGATCTGCGCCAGCGTTCCGGACGCCGCGATGATGCCGGTGGCGACGCGGCGGTCATAGCCGTAGCGCAGCATGATCGGCAGCGAGATCAGGCCCATCGAGATCACCGAGGCCGCCACGACGCCGGTGGTCGCCGCCAGCAGCGCGCCGACGAACACCACCGCATAGGCGATGCCGCCGCGGATCGAGCCGAACAGCTGGCCGATGGTTTCCAGCAGATCCTCGGCCATGCCCGATCGCTCGAGCACCAGTCCCATGAAGGTGAAGAACGGAATCGCCAGCAGCGTATCGTTGTTCATCACGCCGTAGACGCGGTCGGGCAGCGCCTGCAGGAAGTCCGGGTGAAACAGCCCCAGCTCGATGCCGATAAAGGCGAACAACAGGCCGTTGGCGGCCAGCGAGAACGCCACCGGATAGCCGAGCAGCAAGAACAGCACCAATGACGCGAACATGATCGGCGCCATGTTGTGGATGAACAGAGCGGTCATTGGAAATAGGTCCCCAGGAAATTGCTTTTCAGCTCGATGACCGCGCTGCGGCTCAAGTTTTTTCGCCGGCGGTGCGCTTCTCACCGGCGATGTGCATCACCAGTCGCTCGGCTTCGAGTTCGGCGGCGCGTTGCGCGCTAATGACGGTGGCGTTGGAATCCGGAATGATTCCCAACATCATCGCGGCGCGTTTGATGATCTCGGAAATGGCCTGGATCAGCAGCAGCACGCAGGCGATCATGATCAGCGATTTCGCCGGCCATTGCGGCAATCCGCCGGCGCTGAAGGATTGCTCGTCCTGGCTCAATGAGACCAGGAAGAACGGCACCGAGAAATACAGCATCACCAGCGTGAACGGGATCAGGAAAAACAGGTGCCCGATCATGTCGATCCAGCCGCGCAGGCGCAGCGGCAAAGCGTGGTTGATGATGTCGATGCGGATGTGTTCGTTGTCGAGAAGCGTCCAGGGTGAGCACAGCAGGAACACGACGCTGAACAGCACCCATTGCAATTCGAGAAACGAGTTCGACGACATGTCGAATATTTTTCGAACGATTGCGTTGGTAGCCGAAATGATCACGGCGACGACGATCAGCCATGACAGCCAGCGGCCGATCAGGCTGTTGAACGCGTCAATTCCCCGGCTCAGTCCCAGCAAAGCCCGCAATGGCCGCCTCCCATGTCGCCCCGATCGTCAATGCCAGAGCCGGCACCGGCTGGTTCAGCCGCGGGGTGATAAGCGTCGGCACCATTTCAGCGCGCCGCGCGATCGTCAATTGGAAAATCGACAAAGGGACGCCGGATCAAGCTGTTATACAGGGGACCGGGCGCCGCTCAGCCGCCGGTGACACTCATATGGCGGCTGACGCTGGGGCGGTTGTGGGCGCGGTCGATGATGAAATCGTGGCCCTTCGGCTTCAACCCGATGGCGCGGTCGATCGCCTCGGCGAGCAGGGCGTCGTCGGGCGAGGCCCGCAGCGGCCGGCGCAGATCCGAGGCATCCTCGTGGCCGAGGCAGGTGTGCAGCGTGCCGGTGCAGGTGACACGGACGCGGTTGCAGGATTCGCAGAAATTATGCGTCATCGGGGTGATGAATCCGAGCTTGCCGCCGGTCTCGCCGACCCCGACATAGCGGGCGGGGCCGCCGGTGTCGTCGGCAAGGTCGGTCAACGTGTAGCGATCGGCGAGCCGCGCCCGAACCTGCGACAGCGGCAGATATTGATCGATCCGGCCTTCGCCGATCTCGCCGAGCGGCATCACCTCGATCAGGGTCAACCCCATGCCGAGGCCGTGCGCCCATTGCATCAGCGCCGGGATTTCATCCTCATTGGTGCCCTTCAGCGCCACCGCGTTGATCTTGACCGCGAGGCCGGCGGCGCGCGCCGCCGCGATCCCGGCCAGCACCTTGTCGAGGTCGCCCCAGCGGGTGATGGCGCGGAACTTCATCGGATCCAGCGTGTCGAGCGAGACATTGATCCGGCGCACGCCGCAATCGGCGAGTTCGGCGGCATATCGCTCCAATTGCGACCCGTTGGTCGTCAGCGTCAGCTCGTTCAGGGCGCCGCTGGACAGATGGCGCGACAGCGAGCGCACCAGCGACATCATGTTGCGTCGGACCAAAGGTTCGCCGCCGGTCAGCCGCAGCTTACGCACGCCCTTGGCGATGAAGGCGGTGCACAGCCGATCCAGTTCCTCGAGCGTCAACAGGTCGGCGCGCGGCAGAAAGGTCATGTCTTCCGACATGCAATAGACGCAGCGGAAATCGCAGCGATCGGTGATCGAGACCCGCAAATAGCTGATGGTTCGGCCGAACGGGTCGGTCATCGGCCGCGATTCGGCGGCGGGCAAGTTGAACGACGGCTTGATCATGCGACGCGCCTGGTTGGTGATGCCGCGGGGGCGGCATCCGGCTCGTCAATATCTATGCATGAAGTCGGGCTGACACAATCGGGATGGTATCCCGCTGTGCGGCCCGCTCAGCGGGCAGCGGCGTCGGGGGCGGGAAACGCCGAACTGGCCGCTGCCGGGGCGGAGGCCGCAGCCCTCGGCTTGCGCGGCGCCGACCGGCCGCGGCGATGTCGCACCGGCTTGGCCGGCTGCAATTCTGCGGACACTGGATTGGGATCGACGGTCGTGGTCGCCGCGGTGAACAGATTGCCTTCCTTGGTCACCACCTGCACCGGGACGGTCACCGGCACGAACTTGTCCATCGTGAAGGTCACGCTGAAATCGCTCGGCGGGACGGAGACGGAACAGGGGGTCTTGCATCCGGGGCCGGCCGATGTGCTGGCGTCGGCGCCGGGCGGAACCGATTCGAGCTGGACAGCGACTGGCTTGGGCTCCGACTTGAAGGCGTCCATGGAGGAACAGCCGGCCAGACCCAAGGCCGCAACGGTAATGACAATGACTCGACGCATGCTAAATCCGCCACTTTGCTGCGGCCAACTGCCACACTGCGGGCGACCATAAGAGCGTCCGATTGGGCTGGCAACTGGTCCCAGCGCAATCGTTAAGATATGGTTAATAAGACTTTCGGATGTTGTGTTTTTCCCCTGATATTTCAGATTGTTACGCCGGTCGCGCCAACGGCAGGAGGCGCGCCACGGCGTCCGGCAGTTCGCGCATATGGCTGATCAGCAGGTCCGGCTTGAGCTCGGCGATCGGGGTTTCCGTATAGCCGAACTCGACCCCGATCACCGGAACCCCGGCGCGACGGGCGACCCCGACATCAGGCCCGGCATCGCCCACCATCACCGCATTGGCGAGCTGGCCGCCGGCCCGGGCGACGGTTTCGCGCAGGATGGTCGGGTCAGGCTTGGCCACTCCGAAGGTGTCGGCACCGCAGATCGCGGCGAATCGCGACGTCATGTCGAGCCGCTCGATCAGCAGCTTGGACAGCCATTCCAGCTTGTTGGTGCAGACCGCGAAGCGGTAGCCGAGGCCGGACAATTCGTCGAGCGTGGCCTCGAGGCCCTCGAAGGGGCGCGATTCGTCGGCGATATGGGCCGCGTAATAGCTGATGAAATCCTCGGTCAACCGCGCCATATCGGCCGGGCTGAAGGCGCGGCCGTCGAGCTCCAGGCCGCGTTCCAGCAGCCGTCTGGCGCCCTGACCGATCATGTTGCGCGCGGTGGCGATCGGTACCGCCGGCATGCCTTCGCGGGTCAGGATGTGATTCAGCGCGTTGATCAGGTCCGGGGCGGTGTCAACCAGCGTGCCGTCGAGGTCGAATACGATGATGGGTGATGATGTCATGGCAAATCGCTAGCGTCCCGGGCGCGATCATGCAACTGGGTCGGTTCGTTCATTGGGATAATCCGCCCTGTTCGCGACCGCCAAACGCCGCTAGATAGGCCGGCCAAGGGGCCGAGGCGGGGGCTGCTACGGCGCGAAATCGGGGAAGAGGCGTGCGATGACGATGGATGAGTTGAAACGGAAGGCCGCGGCCTGCGCGCTGGAGCATGTTCGCGACGGGATGAAGCTTGGCCTTGGCACCGGCTCGACCGCCAAGCATTTCGTCGAACTGCTCGGCGAGCGGGTGCGCGGCGGCCTCGATGTCGTGGCGGTGCCGACCTCGGAAGGCACGCGCGCCGACGCCCAGCGCTGCGGCATTGCGCTGACCACGTTGGACGAGATCGACCGGCTCGACCTGACGGTCGACGGCGCCGACGAAATCGATCCCGCGCTCAATCTGATCAAGGGCGGCGGCGGGGCGTTGCTGCGCGAAAAGATCGTCGCGGCGGCGTCGGATCGCATGATCGTGATTGCGGATGAATCGAAATGGGTCGACACCCTGGGTCGGTTTCCCTTGCCCGTCGAGGTGATCCCGTTCGGCCTTGCGGCGACCCGGCGGGCGATCGAGCGGGCGGTGGCGCAGATCGGCGCATCCGGGTCGATTGCGCTGCGAAATGGCCCGGACGGCCATGCTTTCGTCACCGATGGCGGCCACTGGATCCTGGATGCTCATCTGGGGCGGATCGAAGATGCCCCACGTCTAGCAGGTTTATTGTCCGCGATCGCCGGCGTTGTCGAACATGGGCTGTTCATCCGAATGGCAAACATGGCAATGCTTGCGGGCCCCAATGGAATTCGAACGATCGAACGGCCGTAATGCCGAAATTCTGGAGAATCGGAATGAAGTATCTTTTCAACGCATTGTTCGCCGCGGTCATTGCGCTCGGCATCGCCGCGTCGGGGAGCCAGGCGCAAGCGCAGGCCAAGCCACCGTCGCCGGCCGCACTCGCGGCCGCGAAGGAAATCCTGACGATGAAGAACGCCGCCGCGATGTATGCCAGCGCGGTGCCGAATATCGTTCAACGGACCATGGACGCGTTGCTGCGCAACAATCTCAACTATCAGAAGGACCTCAAGGAGGTCGCGCTGATCGTGGCCAAAAAGCTGGCGGGCCGCGAGCACGAGATCGGGGACGGCATGGCCAAGATCTATGCCGAGGACTTCACCGAACAGGAATTGAAGGATCTGGTGACGTTCTACAAATCGCCGCTCGGTAAGAAGCTGCTGACGCAGGAGCCGAAGTCGATTGCCGCCAGCATGGCCTTTATGAACCAGTGGGCGCAGAGCTTCTCCGAAGAGGTCAATGCCGACTTCCGCGCCGAGATGCGCAAGCGCGGCAAAGAGATCTGACAAGGACATCCGACCTGACCGGGTCGGGCGCCGAACGACGTAACCAACGCGCGGTCGAATCAGGCGGACCGCTGAGCCAAACAAGCGGGATGCTGAGATGACTGATTTCGACGCGGATCTCTTCGTCATCGGCGGCGGTTCTGGCGGCGTGCGCGCCGCCCGGATCGCCGCCGGGCATGGCGCCCGCGTCGTCGTCGCCGAGGAATATCGCTTCGGCGGCACCTGCGTGATCCGCGGCTGCGTGCCGAAGAAGCTGATGGTCTATGCCTCGCATGTCCATCAGGAGATCAAGGACGCCGCCGGGTTCGGCTGGACGATTCCGCCCGCGCGCTTCGATTGGGCGACACTGATCGCCAACAAGGACAAGGAGATCGACCGGCTGGAGTCGATCTACGCCAGCAATGTCGAGAAATCCGGCGCCCGCGTCGTCAAATCCCGCGCGGTGTTCGATGACGCCCACACGCTGCGCCTCGACACCGGCGAGACCATGCGGGCGCGCTATGTGCTGATCGCCACCGGCGGTGCGCCCAATCACGGCAAGGCGATCCCCGGCATCGAGCATGTGATCTCGTCCAACGAGGTGTTCTATCTGCCGGAGCTGCCCAAGCGCATCCTGATCCAGGGCGGCGGCTATATCGCGCTGGAATTCGCCTGCATCTTCGCTGGCCTGGGCAGCGACGTCACGCTGGTCTATCGCGGCGACAATATTCTGCGCGGCTTCGACGAGGACGTCCGCAATCATGTGCGCACCGAGATGGAGCGCGAAGGCATCACCATCCTGACCGGCTGCACGGTCGCGGCAGTCGACAAGCACGGGGCGGAATATACCTCGCATCTGTCGAACGGATCCAGCGTGGCCTCCGACCAAGTGATGTTCGCGATCGGCCGCCATCCCAATGTCGCCAATCTCGGGCTGGAGAAGGCCGGCGTCGCCATCAATCCGGACAATGGCGGCATCGCCGTCGACGAATTCTGCCAAAGCTCGGTGCCGCATATCTATGCCATCGGCGACGTCACCCATCGGATCAATCTGACCCCGGTCGCGATCCGCGAGGGCCACGCCTTTGCCGATACCGTGTTCGGCAAGCGGCCCGTCACGGTCGACTACTCCAATATTCCGACCGCGGTGTTCTCGCAGCCTGAGGTCGGCACCGTCGGGCTGACCGAGCAGCAGGCGCGTGCGATCCACTCTCACGTCGATATCTACAAGGCCGATTTCCGGCCGATCAAGGCGACGTTGTCGGGCAATCAGGGCCGCATCCTGATGAAGCTGATCGTCGATGGCACGACCGACCGCGTGCTGGGCTGCCACATTGTCGGCCCCGAAGCCGCCGAACTGATCCAGATCATCGCGGTGGCGGTGAAGATGAAGGCCACCAAGGCCGATTTCGACGCCACCATGGCGCTGCACCCGACCGCGGCGGAAGAGTTGGTGACGATGCGGACGCCGAGCGCGCGCTACGTCCGCGAGGCCGCGGAGTAGGGCGGCCGGGCTAGATCAGATGCCAGTAGCGCAGCGCGAACAAGATCGCGATCGACACGCTCGCCGCTGTGATCAAGCCTTGCCCCACAGTACGAAAATGGCTCTCGCTGCGGCGGCTCAGCGGCTTGCCCCGTCTGGCTTCGAGCGCAAGCAGTGCCAGAACCCCGCCGTCCAATGGCAAGATCGGCAATAGATTGAAGAGGCCGATCAAGATCGAAATGCCTGCGATCAACGCGATCGTCGTCGCTTCCGCGCGTTCGATCCACGACAACGAGAACTCGCCATTGCTCCAGCTCCTCGCCCCGATCAGCCCGACCGCCACACAGATGTTCATCACGGGGCCGGCCGCGTAGATCGCGGCGCGTTCGCCGATCGAGGTATCCGCGAGGGCTCGGCCCGCCGGTGCCGTCTGGACGTTGTCTGGACCGGCGCCCGCGACTGCGGAAAGCTTGCAGCTGCTGCCGATCGGCAGCGCAGCGATCGTCCAATGGACCCCCAAGGGACAACGAAATCCGACGAGCTTGGGTCCGACGCCGAGCGTCAGACCAAAGGTGCGAATCCCGAAGGCTCGTGCGACAACGAGATGGCCGAGTTCATGGATGGCCAGGATTCCGTAGACGGCGAATATCGCAATCGCAATGTCGTAATACATTGATGCACCATGTCCGGCTCAAAAATGCGGGCGTGGAAAATGCGGTGGTGATAGACCGGCAATCAGCGAGAGATGCGGGCATTGGCGACGGCCTTTTGAAATAGCGCATTCATCGCGGCAGAAATGTCTTCGTCCTGACTGACCTCGAAATACAGGCCGTCCGAAGAGCAGGCTCTCATGTTGTTGGCGATTTCGCTGTTCGGCGACGGGCCAAAAGGCCCCTTGTTGAAAGGCGCAATCCACTCCTTGTACCAATCGTTGGTGGGGAGCTCGAGATAGGTGGTGTAGAGGACCGCGATCTTGACGTCGCTGTCTTTGATGGTCTGGCAGAGCTTTGTGTTGATCGGGGACTGACAGCGGTTTCCGGTCTTCTTTTTGGCGCAACTGGAATTGGCTTCATCGGCGACGCCATCGGAAACAAAGAAGAGGTATTTCTGCGGCGCATTCTTCGTGCCTGGGCCGGCCGCGGGGATCTCCTTGTCCATCGCCTTGAAGATTTCGGTGAAACTGGTGTCCTGATCGTTGTACTCGTTCTGGCCATTCACGGTCATCAGGTCGGTGGAGCTGGCGGCAATCTTGGCGTCGGACATGTTGGAGGTGAGAGCCCCGAGCTTCCTGACGGCGGCCGACTGTGCAGCCGAGGCGGACCGGTTGAAGTCATAAATCGCCATGCGGTACTGGTCTGAATAGGTCGCGGTGCTGCGCGCCGTATCCATCAACTGAACGGTGGCGTCGCGCAGCCGGTCGATCCGCATTTTTACACCTTTGCTCTTGGCAAGCTTGTAATAATTATTTGAATTCTCGGTGTCGTGGCAGGCGAAGGCGCATTTGGAATCTGAGGACTTGTTCTTCGTAGCCTCGACCATGATGTCGACGTCGGCCTTTGTCGCACCCACGCCCATCGACGGCGAGTTGTCGAGCAGAAGGTAGAAGTCGATATAGAGCGGCATGCCCGAGGTCGAGGTCGAACTTCCGCCAATGGTCAGAACCGTTTTGTTGATCACGCCAAGAAACATCGTCGGAACATCCGCCGTGAATTCAGTGACGGCGGTCAATTGCGACGAGCTCTTTTTGACCGTCGCCTTGAACTCTTTCAGGGTGAAGCCGGTGAGGCCATCGATGTTTCCATCGAACATGAGCTTTGCCTCGGTGGCTCCGCCTTCAACCTCGCCATCTTTCGTCATTTGCAAGAAGGCCTTGGCGGTCTCCGATTGTCGTGCGACCGCGGCGATGCTCGCCGCGTCGGCGGCAGCCTGTAATTTGGCGCGAAGTTGAGTGGCGCGTGCATAATCGACCGCGCATCCAATGAGTATCAAGACCGGCAGCAGCGCCAAGGCGAATATGACGGCAATATTGCCGTTCTCGTTGCGGTAAAATCGTCGCGCGAGATTTGAAATAGGTAGCATGATGAATGCACCTCTGTTTGTAATCTCACTACTCGTAATTTGAGAAGCTTAAGGCAAGGTTCAACGCAACGGAGAATTGCGCCGTCATCCTCGCGCTAAGTACATTTGTCGTCCGTCTGGGAATTGCCGAGCGGTATCTGGATGAACGAGGTGGAGCCGCGAGGTCGAGATCCAATAGCGAAGCTGTCTGCTACGCAGAATGCCGACCGGGCTGATCACCGGATTGCGATCATTAGTCGCGGCGCTTCGGACAGTTAGTCCGGCGCATTCCGAAAGATATGTGACGCGCGGCGAGCGCAGACGCGGTGCGCTTGTCCGACGCCGGCGAGGAGGGGGCGACAAATTGCCGTCGCTCGTCACTCCTTCGCGCCGATGTCGTGGCGCGCAGCCATCGCGACGGCCGTTGGGCGCCCCGCCGCCGTCCCGGAACGCCAAATTCGACTTTAGCCGCAACGGGTTGCGTCAGACGACCGATTTCCAACTGGCGGTCGGCGACCAGCCTGTGTATAAGGCGGCCACCGCCGCTTTCGTTAAGCGGCGGTTTTCATTCAGGAGTTGGTCCCATGTCCGAACGCTGGACACCCGACAGCTGGCGCAGCAAGCCGGTTCAGCAGATGCCGTCTTATCCGGATGCGAAAGCATTGGCGGATGTCGAGGCGCAGCTGGCGACGTTTCCGCCGCTGGTTTTTGCAGGTGAGGCGCGCAACCTGAAGAAGGAGCTGGCCCGGGTTTGCGCCGGTGAAGCCTTCCTGCTGCAGGGCGGCGATTGCGCCGAAAGCTTCGCCGAACATGGCGCCAACAATATCCGCGATCTGTTCAGGGTGTTCCTGCAGATGGCGATCGTGCTGACCTATGCGGGCGCCTCGCCGGTGGTGAAGGTCGGCCGCATCGCCGGCCAATTCGCCAAGCCGCGCTCGTCCAACACCGAAAAGCGCGACGGCGTCGAATTGCCGAGCTATCGCGGCGACATTATCAACGACATCGGCTTCACGCCGGAGGCGCGGATTCCCGATCCGCGGCGCCAGATGGATGCCTATCGGCAGTCGGCGGCGACGCTGAACCTGCTGCGCGCCTTCGCCAAGGGCGGCTATGCCAGCGTCGAGAATGTGCATCAATGGATGCTGCAATCGGTGTCCGGCTCGCCGCAGTCCAAGGCCTATGCGGATCTGGCCGACCGGGTCTCCGGCGCGCTGGATTTCATGCGCGCTTGCGGGCTGACCTTCGCGGTCGATTCCTCGCTCGGTACCACCGATTTCTACACCAGCCACGAGGCGCTGCTGCTCGGCTATGAGCAGGCCTTCACGCGGGTCGATTCCACCACCGGCGATTGGTACGCGACGAGCGGCCACATGCTGTGGATCGGCGATCGCACCCGGCAGCTCGACCACGCCCATATCGAATATTTCCGCGGCATCAAGAATCCGATCGGGCTGAAATGCGGCCCGTCGCTGAAGCCCGATGAATTGTTGAAGCTGATCGACGTGCTCAATCCGGCTAACGAGCCCGGCCGGCTGACGCTGATCGGCCGCTTCGGTGCCGACAAGGTCGGCGATCATCTGCCGGCGATGATCCGCGCCGTGCAGCGCGAGGGCCGCAAAGTGGTGTGGTCGTGCGATCCGATGCACGGCAACACCATCACGTCGAATTCCGGCTACAAGACCCGGCCGTTCGACCGCATCCTGTCGGAGGTGAAGTCGTTCTTCACCATCCACGCCGCCGAAGGCAGCCATGCCGGCGGCGTGCATCTGGAAATGACCGGGCAGGACGTCACCGAATGCATCGGCGGCGCGCGCGCGATCATCGACGAGGATCTGCACAATCGCTACCACACCGCCTGCGATCCGCGACTCAATGCCGGCCAGTCGATCGACATCGCCTTCCTGATCGCCGAATTGTTGAAGCAGGGCCGTATCCGCAAGGCCAATCCGCTGCCGGCCGCCGCGGGGCTGTAGCGCATGGGCCCGAAAAACGGATTTCGATTTTCGGGCCTGATCATGCGCGAAGCGGCAAGATAATGCTGCGGTTCTGGCGGGCGACGATCAATTCCCGCAATGGGCTGGCCTTCGCGATCCGCTCCGAACAGGCGATCCGCGAGGAGCTGATCGCGCTGGCGCTGGCAGTGCCGCTGGCCTTTTTGGTCGGCGCCACCGCGATGCGCCGCGTCGAGCTGATCGCCGTCGTGGTGCTGGTGCTGGTGGTCGAATTGCTCAACACCGCGATCGAGAAACTGGCCGATCGCCTGACCACCGAACAGGATCCGCAGATCGGCCGGGTCAAGGACATGGGCTCCGCCGCCGTCGGCGTGGCTTTGGCAATGGCCGGCCTATTCTGGCTGTTCGCGCTCGGTGAGCGCGTGGGGCTGCTGTAGTCATCGGCGCTGCTGTTCTGCCCACCTCTCCCCACCGGGGAGAGGTCGCCGGCGAAGCCGGGCGGGTGAGGGGGCACGGCACGACGAGAGGTTGTACCCCTCATCCCAACCCTCTCCCCATGGGAGAGGGAGCGCGCTCTGATCCCTCCCCCTTGCGGGGAGGACGGCCCGGCGAGCGCAGCGAAGCCGGGTCGGGTGGGGGGAGCCACAAGCACTGTGCCCGCGTCCCCCCACCCGACCCGCCCAAGTGGGCGGGTCACCCTCCCCACAAGGGGGAGGGATGGCGCCCGCCGCAGCTGCAGGTTTTCAGATGCGATCGTCGGCACGGGGAGGTGTGATGCCGCCGCCCCACATTGCGAAGCCCGCCGCCGCCAGCTACATCTTGGCCATGACCGACACCCAATTCACCATCACCCTGGCGCAGCTCAATCCCACGGTCGGCGACATCGCGGGCAATGCCGCGATGGCACGCGCCGCGCGGGCGCAGGCGGCGGCCGACGGCGCCGATCTGATCGTGTTTCCCGAATTGTTCGTCGCCGGCTATCCGCCCGAGGATCTGGTGCTGAAGCCCTCGTTCCAGGCCGCCTGCCGTGCGGCGATCGAGCAGCTGGCGCGCGACACCGTCGGCGAGGGGCCGGCGGTGCTGATCGGCACCCCCTGGGTCGATGGCGGCAAGCTCTATAATGCCTGCGCGCTGCTCGATGGCGGGCGGATCGCGGCGCTGCGTTACAAGGTCAATCTGCCGAATTACGGCGTGTTCGACGAGAAGCGGGTGTTTTGTCGCGGCCCGGTATCCGGCCCGGTGACGATCCGCGGCGTCCGCATCGGCGTGCCGATCTGCGAAGACACCTGGATGGAGGAATCCGCCGACTACGAAAACGTGGTCGAGTGCCTGGCCGAGACCGGCGCCGAATTCCTGATCGTGCCCAATGGTTCGCCCTATACCCGCGAAAAGGCCGATATGCGGCTGTCGGTGTCGGTGGCGCGGGTCACCGAGAGCGACCTGCCGCTGGTCTATCTCAACCAGGTCGGCGGCCAGGACGAATTGGTGTTCGACGGCGGCTCCTTCGTGCTCAATGCCGACCGCACGCTGGGGGCGCAGCTGCCGGCCTTTGTCGAAAGCGTGACCACGCTGCGGATGGTCAAGGGCGATGCCGGCTGGCGCTGTGACGGGCCGATCGCCAAGCTGCCGGACGAGGACGAGGCCGACTACGCCGCCTGCGTGCTGGGCCTGCGCGATTATGTGCGCAAGAACGGCTTTCCCGGCGTGCTGATGGGCGTCTCCGGCGGCATCGATTCGGCGCTGTGCGCGGCGATCGCCGTCGACGCGCTGGGCGCCGAGCGGGTGCGCGGCGTGATGCTGCCGTTCCGCTTCACCGCGCAGGTCTCGCTCGACGACGCCGCCGAGCTCGCGACCAGGCTCGGCATCGGCTACGAGGTGCTGCCGATCGCCGCCGCCGTCAACGGCTTCGAGGACATCCTCAAAGACACTTTCAAAGGCCTGCCGCGCGACATCACCGAGGAAAACCTGCAGGCCCGTACCCGCGGCACGCTGTTGATGGCGATCTCCAACAAGACCGGCGCGATGGTGGTGACCACCGGCAACAAGTCGGAAATGTCGGTCGGCTACGCCACGCTGTATGGCGACATGAATGGCGGCTTCAACCCGATCAAGGATCTTTACAAGACCCAGGTGTTTCGGCTGAGCACGCTGCGCAACGGCTGGAAACCCGACGGCGCGCTGGGGCCGTCCGGCGAGGTGATCCCGGTCAACATCATCACCAGGCCGCCGACCGCCGAATTGCGCGAGGACCAGACCGACCAGGATTCGCTGCCGCCCTACGACATCCTCGATGGCATTCTGGAGCGGCTGGTGGAGCGCGAGGAGCCGCTGGCCGACATCATTGCCGCCGGCTTCGATCGCGACACTGTGCTGCGCATCGACCGGCTGTTGAACATCGCCGAATACAAGCGCCGCCAGGCCGCCCCCGGCGTCAAAGTCACCCGCAAGAATTTCGGCCGCGACCGCCGCTACCCGATCACCAACAAGTTTCGCGATCCCGGCGAAGCGCCAGCCGCGCCCGACGAGACGTTGGTGAGCCGCGCCGGCCGCGCCTCCAGCGAGGCGTTCGAGGGGTAGGGCGGGCGCGATGCGGCATGCATGCCGCTTCGCAGAACCGGGACCCAGCTTCGGGGTTCTTGCTGCGATCCGTCATTCCGGAGCGCGCGCCGCGTCAGCGGCGAGCGAAACCGGGATCTCGCGGGCGGAGGCCTCAGCGCACGGTGGGCAGATAGGTCGGCCCGACGGAGCGGATCGGCTTGTTGGGATCGGCGGCGGCGGGCGCGGCGGCCGGGGTGGCGGCCGGTGCTGCGCTCGACTTCGGCGCGGCTTTGGGCTGGGCCATCTTCTTGGCGCTCTCCTCGGTGACGATGATATCGCCATTTGGGACCGCGGACTTATTGTCGATGTTCTTCAGCGCTTCCGACCAGGTCTGGCCCGCCGCCTTGCACGAACAGGTCGGAATGAATTCCTTGCGGTAGCGGAACGCATTGGGCGTCGAGGCATAGGGCGTGCCGTTGATCGAGACTGCCTGGTGCATGTCCTCGCCGGGATTGCGATAGGTGAACAGCGTGGCGTCGGCGGCCGGGCACAGATTCTTGCAGGTCATCTCGTCGTCGGCGAAGCGGCCCGGCACGGTGGCGAAGGAGATCGGGAAATAATAGCCGTCGCAGCTGCGCGCGCACACGGTGCGGAAGGTGCCGGCCCGCGGCCCGAGTTCGCCGGCCGGCGGCGGGGCGATGTCGGCGCCGCCATTGCCGCCGTTGTTGCCGAACAGATTGTCGAGGAAACTGCCGGATTCGCGGGCCTGATTGGCGTATTGCGGCCCGCAATTGTTCTGCGCCAGCGCCAGCAGCACCGAGCGGCGCTGATTGTCGCGATCGGGATTACCGCCGCCAACGCGCAGCCGCTCCAGGCTGGCGGTGATCTGGTCGAGATTGCCGCGCATCTGCTGGATCTGGTTGTTGAGCGGGCCGCACTCGGCCGACTGGCCGTTGAACATCGAGAAGAAACCCGAACTGTCGCAGCCCATCCGCTTGGCCTGCTGCGACACCCGATCGAGTTCGCGCTGCTGCCGGGAGGCTGCGTCTTCGAAGCGGCGGATCTGCTCGGCCTTGGCCGGATCGCCGCCGCCGCGGTCGATTGAGGCGAGCTGCGCCTCCAGCCGCGGACACATCGGATTGGGCTGGCCGCCTTGCTGAGGATAGCCTTGCTGCGGATAGCCCTGCTGCGCGAAGGCGGCAGGGCTCAGCGTCGACAGCCCCAGCAGCACGATGGCCGTCAGCCAATGGCGTCGCGGGGCGAAGGAGGGGGTCTTGAACATATCCGGCATTCAAAGGATTCCGAGCGAAGGCGATACCGGCGACCCGCAGAACCGCCGCAGCAATCCGCGCGACCGGGGTCATCGCGATACCTGCGACCAGGACTTGCGACCATGACTTGCCACGAGGACTTGCGACCAGGACCTGACCAGGCCGCGACGCCGCTGCCTCTTAGCCGCTCCAGGCGGCAGCGTCACGTCGTTTCCGGGGTATCACTGTGGCAAAACCCACAATTATCCAGCGGGATAGAGCCGCGCCGCCGCAAGGCTCAGCGCTGGCAGGTGATCGCGACATATTCGGTACAGCCGCTGCCGGCGCAATTGCCGGCGGTTTTCGGCACCGATCCGGTGATTTCGTCGGGATCGACCCGGCGATAGGCCGTGGCCTGGGCGAATTCCCGCGACTGGCAATAGGCCAGGGCGGCGTGGGCGCCGCATTTCGCGCTTTTGGCCAGGCATTGGTCGACGCCATGGCCGGTCTGATTGCCGATGATGAACACCCGGCTGTCGGCAAAGGCGGCCGAAGCGGCGGCGACGAACAGGCAGGCCAGAAGCGCGGTCAGGGATTTCATGTCACACCGGATCAATGAAGGACTGCCCCAGCATAGGCCCCAGAGGTTAAGAATCATTAACCATGGCCGTCCCGGCGCCGCGCCGGACTTGTCAGGGGCCGAAAACGGTCCGGATCGCCGCCTCGGGAGTTCGTCGGGCTTGACGCAATCCCCTTGGCTAGATCATGGTGCGCAGATGAACGGTTTTCTCGCAATTTGTGGCATTTGCCGCGGGATTATGAGCTAGCGAACAGCTGGCTGAGGCCGTCTTTTCTCACACGAGATCATTGGACGCCCGGCCGCAAGGACGGACAGCATGGCGTTGCGCCTCTACGATACGTTGACCAAGCAGAAGCGGGATTTCGTCCCGATCGATCCGCAGAATGTGCGGATGTATGTCTGCGGCCCGACGGTCTACGACTTCGCCCATATCGGCAATGCCAGGCCGGTCATCGTGTTCGACGTCTTGTTCCGGCTGCTGCGGCATCTCTACGGCGAAAACCACGTCACCTATGTCCGCAACATCACCGACGTCGACGACAAGATCAACGATCGCGCCACGCGCGACTTTCCCGGCCTGCCGCTGAACGAGGCGATCCGCAAGGTTACCGAGAAGACCGAGGCCCAGTTCCACGCCGACGTCGACGCGCTGGGCTGCCTGCGGCCGACGGTAGAGCCACGGGCGACCGACTTCGTGATGCCGCGCGCCGACGGCAAGGCCGACATGGTGACGCTGATCAAGCAGTTGATCGCGCGCGGCCATGCCTATGAGGCCGGCGGCGAGGTGCTGTTCGATACTCAGTCGATGCCGGATTACGGCGCGCTGTCGGGCCGCAAGCTCGACGAGCAGCAGGCCGGCGCCCGGATCGCGGTCGACTCGCACAAGAAGCACGCCAACGATTTTGTGCTGTGGAAGCAGTCGTCAGAAAACGAACCCGGCTGGGACAGCCCGTGGGGCCGGGGCCGCCCCGGCTGGCACATCGAATGCTCGGCGATGAGCGCCGCTTATCTGGGTCAAGTGTTCGACATCCACGGCGGCGGCCTCGATTTGATCTTCCCGCACCACGAAAACGAAATCGCCCAATCGCGCTGCGCCCACGGCACGCCGACCATGGCGAACTACTGGATGCACAACGGCTTCCTGCAGGTCGAAGGCGAGAAGATGTCGAAGAGCCTGGGGAATTTCGTGACGATCAGGGAGTTGCTGGAGACGGAAAAGTTTGGCGGTGATAGCTGGGCCGGAGAAATACTGCGTCTAGCAATGCTCAAGACGCACTACAGGTCGCCGATTGATTGGACAGTCAAGGCGTTGGACGAGAATCACAAGGTGCTATGGGATTGGTATCGCGACACTGACGGGGCAATCCCCACAGCGGAAGTTTCGTCTGAAATTCTCGAATGTTTGGCCGATGACCTCAATGTATCTGGCGCAATTGCCGCGATGCATGCTCTACGAAAAGAAAAGAGATTCGGAGAACTGGCTGCTGCAATGAACTTTCTCGGTTTTTCGAACCGAGAGTCTGTTCTTGCGCGCCGACCGGTCGGCGCGCGCATTAACGTTCCTGCGGCTAGCGCACAAGCTTCGGTCGGCAGTGTTACGGTTGTGGCGACGCCTCTGAGCAACGGAGAAATCGAAAAAGAGATCGCCGCCCGCGCCGCCGCTCGCGCCCGAAAAGACTTCGCCGAATCCGACCGCATCCGCGACGAGCTCGCCGCGATGGGCATTGCGATCAAGGACGGCAAGGATGCCGACGGCAAGCCGGTGACGACGTGGGAAATCGCGCGATGAGCGGCTCCTGGCGCGGCGTCATTGCGAGGAGCGCAGCGACGACGCAATCCAGGGGCGTCGTGCTGGGCACCCTGGATTGCTTCGCTTCGCTCGCAATGACGCATATGGCTCCTGCTCGCCTAGCAGCGCGAGCGCGTGAGAATTTGCCACGCGCCGCAACAAGACGGGAGATCGCCCGATGACCGAACCTGACACCTCGCATCGGCCCGACACGCCGTTTCCGAAGCATTGGCTGTATTACATCGCGATCAAGATCGCGCTGCTCGTCGGCGCGGTGGCGCTGGTGTTGAAACTCTACGGATTCTGGTGATCATAATGGGACAAGCCATGCCGAAACCGGCGTTGCGGCCGCTGCTGCCGGTGGATGTGCCGGTGCTGGCCGCGATCTTTGTTGCGTCGGTCGAGCAATTGACCGGCGACGATTACAGCGAACCACAGCAGCAGGCCTGGGCCAGCGCGGTCGATGATGAGCCGAAATTCGGCGCGCGGCTGGCCGGCCAATTGACGCTGGTGGCGACGCTGCAAAACGCGCCGGTCGGCTTCGCCTCGCTCAAGGGGCCCGATCATATCGACCTGCTTTATGTGCATCCGGGCGCGGTCGGGCAGGGCGTCGCCGCGATGCTGTGCGACGCGCTGGAAAAGCTCGCCGGCGCTCGCGGCGCGCAGAAGCTCACGGTCGACGCCAGCGACAATGCCTCGGAATTCTTCGCCAAGCGCGGCTATGTCGCCACCCAGCGCAACACCGTCACCATCAACGGCGAATGGCTCGCCAACACCTCGATGCAAAAGACGCTCGCCGCTGGCGCCGCGCCGGGAGCACCATCATGAAACGCGAACGTCTGTTTCTGTTCGACACCACGCTGCGCGACGGCGCGCAGACCAACGGCGTCGATTTCACTTTGCATGACAAGCGCAAGATCGCTCAGATGCTCGACGATCTCGGCATCGATTATGTCGAGGGCGGCTATCCCGGCGCCAATCCGACCGACAGCGAATTTTTCGCGGCCGATCAGAATCTCGAGTGCGCCACCTTCACGGCGTTCGGGATGACGCGACGGCCCGGCCGCTCGGCGTCGAACGATCCCGGCATCGCGCTGCTGCTCGAGGCCAAGGCCGACGCGATCTGCTTTGTGGCCAAGGCGTCGGAGTATCAGGTCCGCGTCGCGCTGGAGACCACCAACGAGGAAAACATCGCCTCGATCCGCGACAGCGTCGCGGCGGCGAAGGCCAAGGGCCGCGAGGTGCTGGTCGATTGCGAGCATTTCTTCGACGGCTACAAGGCCAATGCCGAATTCGCGCTGGCCTGCGCCAGGGCCGCTTATGAATCCGGCGCGCGCTGGGTGGTGCTGTGCGACACCAATGGCGGCTCGATGCCGGACGAGGTCTCCGACATCGTCACCGAGGTGACCAAGCATATCCCCGGCGATCATGTCGGCATCCACGCCCACAACGACACCGAGCAGGCCGTCGCGGTGACCTTCGCGGCGGTCCGCGCCGGGGCGCGGCAGATCCAGGGCACGCTGAACGGGCTGGGCGAGCGCTGCGGCAACGCCAATCTGTGCTCGATGATTCCGACCCTGAAGCTGAAAAAGGAGTTTTCCGAGCGCTTCGAGATCGGCGTGTCGGATGACAAGCTGGCGACGCTGATGAAAGTCTCGCGCGCGCTCGACGACATGCTGAACCGGGCGCCGAATCCGCACGCCGCCTATGTCGGCTCCAGCGCCTTCGTCACCAAGACCGGGATTCACGCCTCCGCGGTGATGAAGGACCCGCACACTTACGAGCATGTGCTGCCCGACGCGATTGGCAATCACCGCAAGGTGCTGGTGTCGGATCAGGCCGGCCGATCCAACGTGCTGGCCGAGTTGGCGCGCACCAACATTGCCTTCGACAAGAGTGATCCCAAGCTCGGCCGGCTGGTCGAGGAGATGAAGGATCGCGAGGCCGCCGGCTATGCCTATGAATCCGCCGACGCCTCGTTCGATCTGCTGGCGCGGCGCACGCTCGGCAAGGTGCCGGAATATTTCCGGGTCGAGCAATTCGACGTCAATGTCGAGCAGCGCTACAATTCGCACGGCGAGCGCGTCACCGTGGCGATGGCGGTGGTCAAGGTCGAGGTCGAAGGCCAAACCCTGATCTCGGCCGCCGAGGGCAACGGCCCGGTCAACGCGCTCGACGTCGCGCTGCGCAAGGATCTCGGCAAGTATCAGAAATATATCGATCGGCTGCGGCTGGTCGATTACCGGGTGCGTATCCTCAATGGTGGCACCGAGGCGGTGACCCGGGTGCTGATCGAGAGCGAGGACGAGGACGGCCAGCGCTGGACCACGATCGGGGTGTCGCCCAATATCATCGACGCCTCGTTCCAGGCGCTGATGGATTCGGTGATCTACAAGCTGGTGAAGGCCAACGCGCCGGCGTGAGCTGACGCAGCGCGTTTTGGTTAGAAGTTTGTCATTCCGGGGCGCGAGGCCGTAGGCCGAGCGAACCCGGAATCTTGCGGCAACGCACTGTCGTCCTTGGAGCAAGATTCCGGGTTCGCGCGCAGCTGTCGCTGCGCACGCCCCGGAATGACGTCGGTGAGAGATGCTTGATGCCTTCGCGGCCCTGACAAAGCCGGACCTGACAAAGTCGATGGCTGGCTGCCGGCGCGCTACAGCCGCTCGGCGATTTCGGCCGGCATGGTCGCAGCTTCCGGCGTCGCAGCTGCGGCGGCGTTGAGCTTCGGCAAGATCTCGGCCACGCTGTCTGCCTTCAAAAGTTCGACCGGAAAGGTCGGGCGAATGAAGGCGGTGTCGCGCATATGGGTGATCAGCACCAGCAGCGGGTCCCAGAACCCGTCAATATTGGCGATCAGGATCGGCTTGCGGTGACGGCCGAGCTGCTGCCAGGTCATCTGCTCGACCAGTTCCTCCAGCGTGCCGATGCCACCGGGCAGCGCCACGAAGGCGTCGGAGCGTTCGAACATCAGCCGCTTGCGGGCATGCATGTCGTCGGTGACGATCAGGTCCTGAACCCGCTTCAAAGACAATTCGCGATCGGCGAGAAAGCCCGGAATGATCCCGGTGACCGATCCGCCGTGATCCAGCGTGGCGGTGGCCACCGCGCCCATCAGGCCGACAGAACCGCCGCCATAGACCAGTGCGACGCCTTTCTCGGCGAGTTCCTTGCCGAAGGCGGTGGCGGATTCGAGGAAGCGGGGGTTGGTTCCAGCGCCTGAGCCGCAATAGACGCAGACGGTTTTGATCTTGCTCATGGTGGGCGATGTGGCACCGCCAGATGACAGCGTCAAGACTGCGTTGGGCGGGCCGACGCCGCCGATTCGGTCCTACTGCGTTCCCGGAGCAAAGAATCGGTACGCCAGGGTGCACGGGGCCGACAAAACACTATATGACGAGCTGAAATTTCATCCGATCATGACACTGGCGGCCGGGTTGGCCGCGTTTTCTGTCCAGGCACAATTGATGGCGCATCCGCATTCTCACGGCTCCGGCCCTTCCGTCGAAATTCCCGAGGATGCCGTCGCCCAGAAGGCCACTTTGTTCGGAACTCTCGTCCATCTATGGCCCTTCATCTGGCCGGGTGACCGGGCCGACCTGAAACAGCGGGTGCTGTGGTCGCTGGTGCTGCTGTTGATCGCCAAGGTGGCGACGCTGACGGTGCCGTTCACCTTCAAATGGGCGATCGACGCGCTCACCGGCGCCGATACCGCGCCGGTCCAGCCGTCGAACTGGACGCTGTGGCTGATCGCGTCGCCGCTGCTGATGACGCTCAGCTATGGCGGCGTGCGGGTGCTGATGGTGCTGCTGACGCAATGGCGCGACGGCATGTTCGCCAAGGTGGCAATGCATGCGGTGCGCAAGCTGGCCTATCGGACCTTCGTGCACATGCACGAATTATCGCTGCGGTTTCATCTGGAGCGCAAGACCGGCGGCCTTACCCGGGTGCTGGAACGCGGCCGGCTCGGCATCGAGGTGATCGTCAGGATGGTGATCCTGCAGCTGGTGCCGACCGTGATCGAGGTCTCGCTGGTGATGGCGGTGCTGCTGTGGCAGTTCGACTGGCGCTACGTCGCGGTGATCATGGTGACGGTGATCATCTATATGTACTACACCTACAAGGCTACTGAATGGCGGATCGAGATCCGCCGCCGGATGAACGATTCCGACTCCGAGGCCAACACCAAGGCGATCGATTCGCTGCTGAACTACGAGACCGTTAAATATTTCAGCGCCGAGGAGCGCGAGGCCGAGCGCTACGACCGCTCGATGGAGCGCTATGAGCGCGCCAGCGTCAGCACCTATACCTCGCTCGCGGTTCTGAATGCCGGGCAGGCGCTGATCTTCACTTTCGGCCTGACCGGGACGATGGTGATGTGCGCGATCGGGGTGCGCAACGGCACCAATACGGTCGGCGATTTCGTCATGGTCAATGCGATGATGATCCAGCTGTACCAGCCGCTGAACTTCATGGGCATGGTGTATCGCGAGATCAAACAGGCGGTGATCGACATCGAGAAGATGTTCGCGGTGCTGGACAAAAATCCCGAGGTCCAGGATCTGCCTGGCGCCAAGCCGCTGATCGTGAGCAATGGCACGGTGCGGTTCGACGACGTCCGCTTCGCCTACGATCCGCAGCGGCCGATCCTGAAGGGCCTGAGCTTCGAGGTGCCGGCCGGCAAGACCGTCGCCATTGTCGGCCCCTCCGGCGCCGGCAAGTCGACGATCTCGCGGCTGCTGTTCCGGCTCTACGACGTCTCCGCCGGTCATATCCTGATCGACGGCCAGGACATCCGCGGGGTGACGCAGTCGTCGCTGCGCGCCTCGATCGGCATGGTGCCGCAGGACACCGTGCTGTTCAACGACACCATCCGCTACAACATCCGCTACGGCCGCTGGGACGCCAGCGACGCCGAGGTCGAGGAGGCGGCCAGGACCGCGCAGATCGACGCCTTCATCCGGGTCTCGCCGAAGGGCTACGAGACCGAGGTCGGCGAGCGCGGGCTGAAACTGTCCGGCGGCGAGAAGCAAAGGGTGGCGATCGCCCGAACCGTGCTCAAGGCGCCGCCGATCCTGGTGCTCGACGAGGCCACCTCGGCGCTCGACAGCCATACCGAGCACGAGATCCAGGAAGCGCTGGAGCGGGTATCACGCAACCGCACCTCGCTGGTGATCGCGCATCGGCTGTCGACCATCGTCGGCGCCGACGAGATCATTGTGCTGGATCAGGGACGAATCGCCGAACGAGGCACACATGGACAGCTTCTGGCCGCCAACGGACTTTACGCCAGCATGTGGAACAGGCAACGTGAGGCGCAGGAAGCGCGCGAGCGGCTGGCGCTGATCGCTGACGAGGCCTCGCCGGTCCGCGCGGCGGACATCGACGATGATTCACAGCCGCCGGCCATGACCGATCTGGAGACTCCGGCCGTGGCCGACTAGCGTCGCGTCTTTGGCAACACATTCTCGAACCCAGGCTTCAATCCCATGTCCATCGCCCATTCGATTCGCGCCCAGATCCCGCCGATCCATCCCGAAGGCTATCCGTTCATCGGCGGCTTTGCGGTGGCGACCCT
The DNA here is from genome assembly GCF_033001325.1 of Rhodopseudomonas sp. BAL398. Lineage (NCBI taxonomy): Bacteria > Pseudomonadati > Pseudomonadota > Alphaproteobacteria > Hyphomicrobiales > Nitrobacteraceae > Rhodopseudomonas > Rhodopseudomonas sp. BAL398. The sequence continues at coordinate 2,058,153 of NZ_CP133111.1, read as the reverse complement.
GATCCTGTTCTGGATCTGGGCGCCGCTGGGCTGGATCGGGCTGGCGCTGACGCTGTGGTGCGCGCTGTTCTTCCGCAATCCGGTGCGGGTCACGCCGGTCGGCGAGGGCATCGTGGTGGCCCCCGCCGACGGTCGGGTGTCGATGATCGTGCAGCTGATTCCGCCGCCCGAGCTCGGCCTGGGCGACAAGCCGCTGCCGCGGGTCTCGATCTTCATGAGCGTGTTCAATTGCCATGTGAACCGCGCGCCGGTGGCGGGCCGGGTCGAACGGATCATCTATTCGCCGGGCAAATTCATCAATGCCGAGCTCGACAAGGCCAGCGAAGACAATGAGCGCAATTCGCTGGTGATCTCGACCCCCGCGGGCGGCAAGATCGGGGTGATCCAGATTGCCGGGCTGGTGGCACGGCGGATCGTGTCCTTCGTGCGCGAAGGCCAGGTGGTCGGGGCCGGCGAGCGGTTCGGCCTGATCCGGTTTGGCTCCAGGCTCGATGTCTATCTGCCGGAAGGCACCAAGCCGCTGGTTTCGGAAGGTCAGACCGCGATTGCCGGCGAGACCGTGCTGGCCGATTTCAGCCTTGGCGATGGCGGCCGGACCTACCGCGCGGATTAACCATCGCGGCGGGCGGCAGAGGCCGGGGAACCGCCACAATGGCGGTGCAGCCTCGCGGTTGCTATATAGGGCCGATGCACATGCCGCTTGATCCCGACTCGCCCGATTCCCCCCGCCGCCGGTTCGGCTCGATCCCGGTGCGGATGCTGGTGCCGAATTTCATCACCCTGCTGGCGATCTGCGCCGGTCTGACGGCGATCCGTCTGTCCACCGAGGGCCGGATGGAGCTGGCGGTGGCGGCGATCGTCTTCGCCGCGGTGCTGGATGGTCTTGATGGCCGGGTGGCGCGGATGATCAAGGGCCAGTCGAAATTCGGCGCCGAGCTCGACAGCCTCGCCGATTTCGTCAATTTCGGCGTGGCGCCCGGGCTGATCCTGTATTTCTGGCAGCTGCACGACCTCAACAATGTCGGCTGGATCGCCGCGATGATCTTTGCGATCAGCGGCGGCCTGCGGCTGGCGCGCTTCAACGCCACCATGGACGATCCGAACAAGCCCGCCTTCGCGGCCAATTACTTCACCGGGATTCCGGCGCCCGCCGGCGCCATCATCGTGCTGTTGCCGGTCTATATGTCGTTCCTCGGCGTGCCGATGCCGCCGGCGGTGCTGACCGCGCTGTTCACTCTGGTGGTTGCGATCCTGATGGTGTCGCGGCTGCCGGTGTTTTCCGGCAAGACGGTGCGGATGCGGGTGGCGCCCGAAATGGTGCTGCCGGTGTTCGTCGCGGTGGTGTTCTTCACCGCGCTACTGATCGGCTATCCGTGGCACATTCTGTCGATTTGCTCGGTGCTGTATCTGCTCAGCCTGCCGATCGGCTGGCGCTCCTATCGCGAGCAACAGCGCAACGCGGCGGCGCAGGCCGCGCCGGCGGCCGCAACGAATGCCGAAAGCCCGTCGCCGCTGGTGCCGCTCAAGGGTGATTCCGCGGATGACCGGCCGGCCCACCTGAACTGAGCGCCCTTGCTGGCCGCCAAAGCCCATCCGATTTGGGTCCGACCCAGGTTTCGGCTATAGGGCAGTGGCATTCGCCGATCTTGAACGGCCGCGAGAGAACGCGCCGGGTCGAGCGAAGCTGGAGAAACGCCGTGACCGATTCCACGCCCGGATTGCTGCCCGTCACCGTGCTCGAAGCGCTGGGGCGCTACGACACCCCGACCATCTGCAACGCGATGGAAATCGTCGCGCCGCAACGCCGCCTGATCGGCTTCACCACCAGGCCGCTGGTCTGCCCATTTCCCGATCTGCCGCCGATCGTCGGCTACGCCCGCACCGCGACGATTCGCGCCACCGCGGCCTCATCCTTGCCGGCGGCCGAACAGCGGGCCGGCCGCCAAGCCTATTACGATTATGTCGGCACCGGCGAGGGGCCGCGGATCAGCGTGATCCAGGACATCGACGGCGCCAATATTGGATTCGGCGCATTCTGGGGCGAGGTCAACAGCGCCATCCACAAGGCGCTCGGCTGTCTCGGCGTGATCACCGATGGTTCGATCCGCGACATCCCGCAATGGGCGCCCGGTTTCCAGGCGCTGGCCGGCTCGATCGGCCCGTCCCACGGCCATGTCCATGTCACCGGCTTCGGCGACGAGATCCGGGTCGCCGGCATGGCGGTGCGCTCCGGCGACCTGATCCATGCCGACCGTCACGGCGCGGTGGTGGTGCCGCACGAGGTCGCGGCGCTGCTGCCCGAGGCGGCCGAACTATGCGCCCGGCGGGAAACGCCGATGCTCGACGTCGCGCGTAGTGCGACGTTCTCGTTGGAGAAGCTGAAGCAGGCGCTGGCCCGGTCCGCCGAGATCCACTGAACCAGGACACCGTCGGCGCAAGCGCGGCGTTGCTCGCGCCGCGGTTCCATCCTCCTCGGTTATGGTTAGCAAAGGGTGACCGCGTCGCCAGCCCCGACAAAAGCGGCGCTGCGCAGCCTTGAACGCGCTGATCAAAGCGAAAACCAGCGATGCGCGACCCGGCGTCGGCGGAACCGCGCCTTAAGCTTTACGCGTCTTTAATGGCGCCGGCGCTACGTTGGAAACGCGCAGTTCCGCACTGGTTTGCGCCCGGCAGGAAGCCGGCAGTTCGCGTATGCGTCGGAGTTGATCCATGGATATCATGACAAGTGCCGGGCTCATCGGCGGTATGGCCGTTGTGGCCGTGATGGTCTTCATGGGTGGCGACCTTCACATGTTCATCTCCGAACATGCGATGATCATCATCTTCGGTGGATCGATCACCGCGACGATGATCCGGTTTCCGCTTGGCGTGATGATGCACGGCCTGCCGCTCGGCGCCAAATTCGCCTTCACGATGAGCAGCCTGTCGGCGCGCGATCTGGTCGACGAATTGGCGCGGATCGCCGAGATCGCCCGCAAGTCGGGTCCGGTCGGCCTGGAAAAGGTCGAGACCGACGAGCCGTTTCTCGCCAAGGGCATTCGCTACGTCGCCGACGGCTACGACCTCGAATTCATCCGCGATAACATGGAACGGGACCGCGACAATTTTCTGATGCATCTCGACGAGGGCAGCAAGATCTATCGCGCCATCGGCGATTGCGCGCCGGCCTTCGGCATGATCGGCACGCTGATCGGCATGGTGCAGATGTTCTCCAACATGTCCGACCCCTCCAAGCTCGGCCCGTTCATGGCAACCGCGCTGCTGGCGACCCTGTACGGCGCGCTGGTCGCCAACCTGTTCTGTCTGCCGATCGCCGACAAGCTGCACGGCAAGAAAGTCGATGAAGACACCAACCGCACCTTGATCATCGACGGCATCCTGATGATCCGGGAATCCAAAAGCCCGACGCTGGTGCGCGAAATGCTGCTGGCCTACCTGCCGGAAAAGCACCGCCACGAAGAGGGCGAGACGGTTCCGGCATAGGCCGGCGCGCGACGACCGTCTGGAAAGCAAGCAATGGCCAAGAAGAAGAAAGCCGAAGAGCACGCCGGCGGCCATGGTTGGTTCGTCACCTTCGCCGACCTGATGGGTCTGCTGATGAGCTTCTTCGTCATGCTGGTGTCCTACTCGACGCAGGACAAGGTCAAGCTGATGATCGTCGCCGGCTCGATGCGCGATGCCTTCGGCGTGCAAAGCGAATCGCGCTATTCCGGCATCATCGAATCCGACGGACTGCCAACCCGCGGCAAGGTCAAGAACGCCGAGCACGTCACGCCCGAACACTCGACCAACAACCCGAGCCCCGGCGAGATCAAGAAGGACGAGGGCGTCAAGACCAAGGTCGACCGCGAATTCGCGCTGGCGTCGGCGTCGCTGCGCCAGGCGCTGCAGGACATGCCGGAAATCGCCGAAATCTCCAAGAACATCATGTTCGAGGAGACCAAGGACGGCCTCAATTTGGAGATCATCGATCAGGACGGCCGTTCGATGTTCGCCGAGGGCTCCAAGGTTCCTTATGAGCGCACCAAGCTGCTGATCGAGAAGCTGGCGGCGCCGCTGCGCGCGACGCCGCTGCGGGTCTCGATCGTCGGCCATACCTCGGCCGGGCTGCTGCCGCCGCGCAGCGATTACAACGCATTCGATCTGTCGTCCGACCGCGCCAATGCGGTGCGCCAGATCCTGGAGCGCGATGGCCTTCCGACGTCGCATATCTACGCGGTGTCAGGGAAGGCCGACAGCCAACCGCTGTTTCCCGACGATCCATCGATGGCGGCAAACCGCCGGGTCACCATCACGCTGATGCGCGAGAGCCCAGCGCTTCCCCCAGGCTTGAAGCCATAGGCCGAGCGACCTAGAATTATACACCGCAATTCTGCCGTTGCCACCATGAGAGATGGGGTCGACTTATCCGGAACGGTGTTATAATCGGCGCAACGACAACCCCGACAGCTAGCGGGTTCGAAACCACCGACAGGGCATTCTTCGGAAATCATGGCGGTCACCGTTGCATCCAGCGAAGCGCCCGTTGCGACCGGATTTTGGGGGCTGACGCTCGGTGGCATCGGCGTGGTGTTCGGCGATATCGGAACGTCACCGCTTTATGCGTTTCGCGAAGCCGTCACCGCCGCAGCGGAGGGGGCGCCGGCGACCCGGGTGATGGTTCTGGGGGTGCTGTCGCTGATCCTGTGGTCGCTGCTGATCGTCGTCACCGCCAAATATGTCCTGCTGCTGTTGCGCGCCGACAATAACGGCGAGGGCGGCACGCTGTCGCTGATGGCGCTGGGGCAGCGCGCGCTCGGCCGCCGCAGCCGGCCGCTGCTGGTGCTGGGAGTGCTCGGTGCCTCGATGTTCATCGGCGATTCGATGATCACGCCGGCGATCTCGGTGTTGTCGGCGGTTGAAGGCCTCAAGCTGGCCGCTCCCGCGCTTGAGCATTACGTGGTTCCACTGACGGTTCTGATCCTGGTCGTGCTGTTTGGCGTCCAGAGCGGCGGCACCGCAAGGGTGGCGCGGGCGTTCGGGCCGGTGATGATCGTCTGGTTCGGCACCATCGCGATCATGGGGTTCACGCACATCATGGATGATCCGTCGGTGCTGGCGGCGATCAATCCATGGTACGCGGTCTATTTCATGCTGACCCATGGGGTCATCGGCCTGGTGACGCTGGGCGCGGTATTCCTCGCGGTGACCGGCGGCGAGGCGCTCTATGCCGATCTCGGACATTTCGGCCGCCGGCCGATCCAGACCGGATGGCTGTTTTTCGTGCTGCCGGCGCTGCTGATCAATTATTTCGGCCAGGGCGCGCTGGTGCTGTCGAATCCGGCGACGCTGGAAAACCCGTTCTACCGGATGGCGCCCGACACGTTCCTGGTGCCGTTGATCGTGTTGGCGACGGCCGCCACGGTGATCGCCAGCCAGGCGGTGATCACCGGCGCCTATTCGCTGATCGCACAGGCGGTGCAACTCGGCCTGCTGCCACGCTTCGACGTTCGCTACACATCGGAAACCCACGCCGGGCAGATCTATCTGCCGCGTGTCAACACGCTTTTGCTGGTCGGCGTGGTGCTGCTGGTGCTCATGTTCCGCACCTCGAGCGGACTGGCATCGGCCTATGGCATCGCGGTCTCCACCACCATGGTCGCCGACGGCATCATGGGATTCGTGGTGATCTGGAAATTGTGGAACTTCCGCGCCGCCGTGGCCGCGCTGATGATTATTCCCTTCGTGGTGGTCGACACGATGTTTTTAAGCGCCAATTTGCTGAAACTGTTGGAAGGCGCCTGGGTGCCGCTGCTGTTCGGGCTGGCCATGGCCATCCTGATCTGGACCTGGCGCAAAGGCGTCGCGATGCTGGTGATCAAGACCAGGCGGACCGAGGTGCCGCTCGACGAATTAATCGCCAGCCTGGAGAAGCGACCGCCGCATATCGTCAAGGGCACCGCGGTATTTCTGACCGGCGATCCTGAATATGTGCCAAGCGCGCTATTGCACAATCTCAAGCACAACAAGGTGCTGCACGAGCACAATGTGATCCTGACCATCGAGACCTCGCAAACACCGCGGGTCGATCCGTCGGAACGGGTTCGGATGGAAAAGGTCAGCGAGAAGTTCACCAAGGTGCGGCTGCGGTTCGGCTTCATGGAATCACCGAACGTGCCAAAGGCCCTGGTGATTGCCCGCAAGCTGGGCTGGCAGTTCGACATCATGTCGACGTCGTTCTTCGTCTCGAGGCGTTCTTTGAAACCGGCGGCGCAGTCGGCAATGCCGCGCTGGCAGAATCACCTGTTCATTGCGCTGAGCCGCTCGGCCCACGACGCCACCGACTATTTCCAGATCCCGACCGGACGGGTGGTCGAGGTCGGCACCCAGGTGACGATCTGACCTCACGATCTGACCGGCAGGATTTGATCCGATCACGGGTGGCTGACCCGACTCGTATATTCACCAAGCCATGATGACGAATTTGTTGCGGAGCTTGATTTTCCTCGCACAAGGCGCGACTTTGGCGTGGCAATGGGAGGGCGTCGCTGCCCTCGCGGTTGCGGAATTGGCTGCGAGTCGCGCGACCGCCGGGGAGGCAAGAGTGAGTGTTCAGGGTCATCGAGTTCACGATTTGACGGCGGAGGATGTCTCCAAGGGGATCGCCGAGGGGCGCTATCTGCTGGTCGACGTCCGGGAGCAGCACGAGGTGGCGGCCGAAGCCTATCCGAACGCCGTGGTGGTTCCGCTGTCCAGCTTCGACCCCGCGCAGATCCCCGATCCGCAGGGCAAGCAGGTGGTGTTCGCCTGCCGCTCCGGCAAGCGCTCGGTCACGGCCTCGCTGGCCGCCCAGGCCGCGGGGCTGGCCTATGACCAGCACCTCGCCGGCGGCATTCTGGGCTGGAAGGCGTCCGGCCTGCCGACCAAGCCAGGCAGCTGATCCGGCCGATGAACAAGGTGTTTGCCGATCTGCCGGTCACGATCTTCGAGACGATGTCGCAGCTGGCGCGCGACAACAGTGCCATCAATCTCGGTCAGGGTTTTCCCGACGATCCCGGGCCGGCGGATATTCGCCGCGCCGCCGCCGACGCGGTGATGGACGGTTACAACCAATACCCCTCGATGATGGGCATCCCGGAGCTGCGGCAGGCGATCGCCACGCATTACGCCCATTGGCACGGCGTGACGCTCGATCCGGGGACCGAGGTGATGGTGACCTCGGGCGCCACCGAGGCGCTGGCCAGCGCCATTCTGTCCGTCGTCGAGCCCGGCGACGAGGTGATCGTGTTCCAACCGGTCTATGATTCCTATCTGCCGATCATCCGGCAGGCCGGCGGCATTCCGCGCCTGGTCCGGCTCGAGCCGCCGCATTGGCGGCTGACCGAGGAGTCGCTGCGGCGCGTGTTCAATCACAAGACCCGGGCCGTAATCTTCAACAATCCGCTCAACCCCGCCGCCGTGGTCTATCCGCGCGAGGATCTCGAATTGCTGGCGCGATTCTGCCAGGAATTCGATGCGGTGGCGATCTGCGACGAGGTCTGGGAGCACGTCACCTTCGACGGCCGCAGCCATATTCCGCTGATCTCGATCGATGGCATGCGTGATCGCTGCATCAAGATCGGCTCGGCCGGCAAGATCTTCTCGCTGACCGGCTGGAAGATCGGCTTTGTCTGCGCCGCCCCGCCGCTGTTGCGGGTGGCCGCCAAGGTGCATCAGTTTCTGGCGTTTACGACGGCGCCGAACCTGCAGGTCGCGGTGGCCTATGGGCTCGGCAAGGCCGACGATTACTTCCTGCAGATGCGCACGGAGCTGGCCAAAAGCCGTGATCGGCTGGCTCAGGGGCTTGAACGCCTCGGCTTTCCGGTGATCCAGTCGCAAGGCACCTATTTTCTCACCGTCGATCTAGCCCCCTTGGGATTGAACGAAACCGACGAGGCGTTCTGCAAGCGGATCGTCGCCGACTACAAGGTCGCGGCGATTCCTGTCTCGGCGTTCTACGAGGAGGATCCGGTGACGTCGGTGGTGCGGTTCTGTTTCGCCAAGCAGGACCAGACGATCGACACCGCGCTCGAGCGGTTGTCGGACGCGGTCCATGGCCGCTGAGGCGCTGCCGATCCGCGGCGCGCTGCGGCTTGCCGCGCTGATCGTCGGCGTTTGCGCGCTGCTTGGACAGCCGGCGCGGGCGCAAGATCGCACCGTCAATTTCTACAATTGGTCGAACTATATGGCGCCCGGCGTGCTCGACGAGTTCACGCGGGAGACCGGGATCAAGGTCGTCTACGACACTTTCGACGCCAACGAGACCCTGGAAACCAGATTGCTGGCCGGCAAATCCGGCTACGACGTCGTGGTTCCCACCGCCTATTTCCTGCAGCGGCAGATCGCCGCGCATATCTTCCAAAAGCTCGACAAGTCGAAGCTGCCGAATCTGCACAATGCCTGGGACGTGGTGACGCGGCAGCTGGCGGTCTACGATCCGGGCAATCAATATGCGGCGAACTACATGTGGGGCACCACCGGGATCGGCTACAATGTCGATGCGGTGCGCAGGATCCTCGGCCCCGACGGTGCGATCGACAGCTGGGATATGATCTTCAAGCCGGAGAATCTGGCGAAGTTCAAGGATTGCGGCGTCCACATGCTGGATTCGGCGGACGATATTCTGCCGGCGGCGCTGAACTATCTGCATCTCGATCCGAATTCCACCAAGCCGGCCGACCTCGACAAGGCCGCCGAACTGGTCGGCAAAGTGCGGCCGTTCGTGCGCAAGTTTCATTCATCGGAATATCTCAGCGCATTGGCGACCGGCGAGATCTGTTTGGTGGTCGGCTGGTCGGGCGATATCAAGCAGGCGCAGCGCCGCGCCGCCGAGGCCAATAACGGAATCCATATCGGCTATGCGATTCCGAAGGAGGGGGCCCAGATGTTCTTCGACAATCTGGCAATTCCCGCCGATGCCCCCCACGTGGAAGAGGCCCATGAGCTGATCAACTTCCTGTACCGACCGGAGATCGCGGCACGCAATTCGAACTTCCTGGCCTACGCCAACGGCAATCTGGCCAGCAAGAAATTGATCGACCCGAAGGTGATCGGCGACAAGACGATCTATCCGGACGCCGCGATGCAGGCGCGGCTGTTCATCATCACCGCCCGCGACGCCGCCGCCCAGCGCATCATCAACCGGCTGTGGATCAGGGTGAAGACGGGGCGGTGAGGGCCTCATCCTGACAGCCTGACCGAAAAAGAAACCACTCAAATCAAGCTGGATTCGTCATTGCGAGCCGAGGCCGGCGCGCAGCGCCGTCCGAAAGCGAAGCAATCACGGGGCGTCAGGCAAGGACGGGATTGCTTCGTCGCAGGTGCTCCTCGCAATGACGGCCTTGACGGCTTGATTCTATTGATCGCTTCTTGAATTTGACTCTGAGGAGGCGCTCTTGCGCCGTCTCGAAGGATGAGGCTGCAATCGCCGACGCAGGGCCTTCATGCTTCGAGACGCGCGCAAGAGCGCGCTCCTCACCATGAGGCTGTCGCTATCGCCACCGCCGATGCAGCCATAACCATTGCTCGGGATGTTCGCGCACCCAGCCTTCCACCACCGAGGTCACCGCCTGCATGGTGCCCTGGATGTCGATCTTGCCATCGGCGTCGCGGACAGGGGGGATTTCCTCGGATAGTTCGGCGCGGAAGCGGTCGTTGGGCAGCCGCACCAGCCGGACGCCGTGGATCGGGCATTCGATCTGGCGCAACAGCCGGGCCAGCATCGGATTGGCCTTGGCCTTGCGGCCGAAAAACGTCACGTCGACGCCGTTGGAAAAATGCTGATCGATCAACATGGCGACGTGCTTGCCGTCCTGCAGCGCCTGCGCCAGCTTGAACGGGGCGCTGCTGCCGGCGGCGACCAGCGTTCCCATCTTGACCGAGCGCAGCTCCTGGATAATGCGGTCGACCGAGGCGATGTTGGGGCGACGAAACAGCACCGCGGTATCGAGTCCATGCGCGACCGCCGCGACCGCCGGCAATTCCCAATTGCCGAGATGGCTGGCAAAGATCAGCGCCGGCTTGCCGTCGAGCCGCAACTGCTCGAACAGTTCGAGCGTGCGCGGCGTGATCTCGACCCGGCCACGCTCCGGATGATCGGGGTCGAAATCCCAGACATGATCGAGGTGGGCGAATTCGGCGGCGACCCGTCCGAGATTTTCCCAGACGCCGGCGAGGATCGTCTCGATTTCCTCCGGCGACTTCTCCGGGAACGCGGCGGTCAGATTGGCGCGGCCGATCTTCTGCTCCGGCAGCAGCGGCCCGACCCTGCGGGTCTGGCGGCCGAAAAAATTCGCGGTCTTGATCGGATCGAAATGCCGAGTCAGCCGCAGCATGCCGATCGCAAGCCCACCGACCAGCGAGCCGACGACGGGCTTGATCGCCTTCTTGGCGCGCAGCTTGGCCCGGAGCAGTTGTAGGCGCATCAGAACCGGACGACGATCTTGCCGAACACCTGACGGCTCTCCATCCGCTTCAGCGCGGTGCCGACATCGTCCAGCGGCACTTCGGTATCGATCACCGGCACCATGCCGGCGGCCATCTTGTCGAGGCTCTGGGCGATGTTGGTCATGGTCGCGCCGAACGAGCCGAAGATGCGGTATTGCTGCTGAAACAGCTGCATCAAATTGATGGTCGCGGTCGGGCCCGAGGTCGAGCCGCAGGTGACCAGACGACCGCCGCGCTTCATCACCAAGAGTGAGCCGTTGAAGGTGTCGGCGCCGACATGTTCGAACACGACGTCGACGCCCTTTTTCTTGGTGATTTTTCGGGTCTCGTGCTCGAAGCGGTCGTTGCGGTAATTGATCACATAGTCGGCGCCGAGCTTCTTGACGCCTTCGATCTTGGAATCGTCGCCGACGGTGGTGATCACGGTGCAGCCGATCGCCTTCGCCATCATGATGGCGACGGTGCCGATTCCGGAGCCGCCGGCATGGACCAGGATGGTCTCGCCGGGCTGCAGTTTCGCATTGTCGAACAGCATGTGCTGCACGGTGGAAAACGCGATCGGCGCGCAGGCGGCGTCGCGCAGCGACACGCCGGCGGGCACCGGAATCACCAGCCGCTCCGGCATGTTCAGAAGCTCACGGGCGAAGCCGTCGACGTGGAAGCCGATCAAGCCGCCGACATTCTCACAGAAATTGTCGCGGCCTTCGCGGCAGGCTTGGCAATGGCCGCAGGTCTGCGCGCCATACATCACGACCGGCTGCCCCGGCGTGAAGCGCGTCACGCCGTCGCCGACCGCGACGATCTCGCCGGAGGCTTCGGCGCCGACCACGATCGGCAATTTGCGCTTCACGAACGCCATGCCGCGAAAGCCCCAGACGTCGATGTGATTGAGTGCCACCGCGGCGACGCGAATCTGCACCTCGCCGGCCGCCGGCGGCGGGGGAGGCGGCATATCCACGACCTCCAATTGGCGGTCGGCGATCAAAGTGAGCGCACGCATCGATCGTGTCCTCGGCTGCAATGATAGTTGTAGGCGCTGGGGTATCGCCGCTGCCGCCATGGCGTCAACCCGGCGGCGGCGTCAACGCCTCGCAATGGCGGCTAGACCGGCTCGCGGGTCAAAATCAGCGAGGCGTTCTGGCCGCCGAAGCCGAAGGAGTTCGACATCACCGCACTCATGCGGGCGTCGCGTGCGACGTTGGGCACCACATCGAAGGGAATCGCCGGATCGGGGACGTCGTAATTGATAGTCGGCGGAATCCGCTGATGTTCGAGCGTCAGCAGCGAGAACACGGCTTCCACCGCGCCGGCCGCAGACAGGGTATGGCCGACCATCGACTTGTTCGACGACACCGGAATCGTCTTGGCGCGCTCGCCGAAGATGGCCGAGATGCCCTGATATTCCATCTTGTCGTTTTCCGGCGTGCCGGTGCCGTGGGCATTGATGTAGTCGATCTGGTCGGCGGCCAGACCAGCATCCGACAGGGCATTGTTGACGCAGCCGACGATCGGCTTGCCGTCGGGGCTGGAGCGGGTGCGGTGAAACGAATCGGCGAGTTCGCCGCAGCCGGCGACGATGCCGAGGATGGTGGCGCCGCGCGCGATGGCGGCCTCATAGCTTTCCAGCACCAGCGCACCGGCGCCTTCGGCCATCACGAAGCCGTCGCGATTCTTGGCGAAGGGCTTGACCGCGGCTTGCGGCGGATCGTTCTGAGTGGACAGCGCCGACAGCAGCGAAAACCGGATCAGCGCCTCGGCATTGACCGAGCCGTCGGTGCCGACGCACAGCGCGGCGTCGGCCTCGCCGCGGCGGATCGCCTCGACGCCGAGCTGGATCGCGGTGGCGCCCGAGGCGCAGGCGGTGGAGACCGAAATCGGCGAGCCCTTGGTGCCGAACGTTTCCGCCAGATGGTCGGCGACCGAGCCGAACATGAAGCGATGGTGATAGGCCGCGAATTGGCCGCCGCCGCTGGCGCGCAGCAACGCATCGTAATTGATCTCGGTGTTGGCGCCGCTGGCGCGCGCCACTTCCTGGCGCGGCAGCCATTCCAGTTCGACCGGGGCCACGGCGAGAAACAGCGGGCCGGGGAAATCGCCCTTGGTGCCGATATCGGCCTGGGCGATGGCTTCGTCGGTGGCGATGTTGGCGAGGCGCTCGCCCAGCACGGTCGAGGAGAACGGCTCAACCTTGATGAAGTCGATGGCGCCGGCCATCGTCGATTTCAGACCCTCGACCGGAAACCGGGTGATGGTCTTGATGCCGGATTCGCCGGCGGTCAGCCGGGTCCAATTGTCGGTCTTGCCGATGCCGAGCGAGGTGACCACGCCCATGCCGGTGACGACCACGATCGGTCGGCCGAATTTATCGCGCGTAACTGTCATGACGTCCCCATTGGTCGGGTGGTCGGGTTCAACTGACGGCCTCTACAAGCGCCATGCCTTCGCCGCGCCAGTGTCCGGTCCCGGTGACCACAATCTGGGTCGGGGCGGCGGTCATTTCAATCTCCGCCCCGGTTGGATCGTTGGGTGGAAACAATGCGCCGTGCGAGAGCGCCAGCGCTGCCAGCGCGATGCCGAGCGGAAATTGTGCCTCGATGGTGTGGCCGAATGCGGTTGCGAAGGCGCGCACCGGATGGTCCGGGTGCTGGCGCAGAAACGCCCGCTCCTCGGCGGTCGCGGGTTCGGTTCCGGTGGCGCCGGAGATGATGGCGGCGTCGCTTTGCACCGCACCGAGCTTCGACCACAGCGTCTCCATGCTCGCCGTCACCTCGCCGGGATGCGCCCGCCGTGTCAGATCGGACACCACATTGGTCAGCCGCGCATAGGGCTTGGCGCCGCGCGCCTGGGCGTGCGGCTTCGATTCGATCACCAGAAATGCGCCGGCGGAGCCCAGCGTGAACCCGCCTTTCGGTTCGCGCGCCCAGACCGGCTGGAACGTGTCCTTCAGATTGAAGTCGCCGAACTCGTAGAGCATCAACTGGTCCTTGCGCTCGCCGTTCAGCGCCGCGCCGACCAGCGCGATGTCGCTCTGACCCGCCGCGATCCGCGCCAGCGCGATCCGCACCGCGTCGACGCCGGCGGCTTCTTCGCCCATGAAGGTGCGCGACGAGCCGGTGACGCCGTGGACGATGGCGATATTGCCCGCCAGCAGGTTCGACAGCTGCGCCAGAAACAGCGTCGGACGCAGATCGTTCATCAGCCGTTCGTTGAGGAAGCCGGGTGGCGAACTGCCCTGCGCGTCCGAACTCAGAATCGCGGAATCCACCGCCAGGTCGCGCTCGCCGCCACCGGCGGCGACGATCATGTCCATCTTCGACAGGATCGCGCTATTGCCCTTGATGCCGGCGGAGTCCAGCGCCAGCCCGGCCGCATAGGTGCCGATCCGCTGCCAGGCTTCCATCTGGCGTTGATCGCCCTTTTTGGGGATCTGGGTGTCGAAGCTGACCGGCGCCAGCGGATGCACGATATAGGGCGCAAAGCTGGTGCTATCGACATTGATGCGCCGCTGAGCCAGCGCGTCCCAATGGGCGCCGAGGCCATCAGCCAGCGAACTGGCAAGGCCGATGCCGGTGATCCAGGCTTCGACGGGTTCGGCGCGGGTGTTGTCCATGTCAGCCATCGGTGTCAGCCATCGGTCATCGCCTGTTCGGGAAAGCCAATGCGCTTGGCCATCACTTCCATGTGTCCGCGCAGATCGGCGTTGGGGAACGGCACATGGCGGAACGTCAGGGTGGCGTTGCACGCCAGTTTGCCGCCGCTCATGATCTTCGCCGCCGTCATGGTGAAGCCAGATCCTTCGTGAACGATCGATGCCTCGATCGTCAGCGTCTCGCCGGGCGTGACGAAGGTCCGCATCTTGGCTTCCTTGACCGCCGCCAGAAATGGCATGCGCTGGAATTTCATCAGCGCGATCTGCAACCAGCCCGAGGTCTGCGCCATGGCTTCGATCAGCAGCACCCCCGGCATCAGCGGATAGCCGGGAAAGTGGCCCTCGAAGATCGTGCTTTCCTGCGGCACCTGGGCTTCGACCGTAATGGTCCGCTCATCGAGATTGAGCTCGGCGATTCGATCGATCAGGTGGAAATATGCGAGGTTCATGGCGCCGGCGGCTAGGCGCCCTTGGCGGCGACCAATTCGTCGATGCGCGCGCTGAGATTGCTGAGAACGAAATATTGCTGGGTGGTCGCCTTGCCGTCATTGACCTCCTGGGTCCATTTTTCCAGCGGCAGCTTGATCCCGAAGGCCTTGTCGATCGCAAAGGCGATGTCGAGGAAATCCAGGCTGTCGATGCCTAGATCGTCGATTGCATGGCTCTCCGGCGTAATCGTGTCGCGCGGAATGTCGCAGGTTTCCGCGATGATGGTGGCGACTCGATCGAATGTGGAAGTCATCGTTAAGCCTTTGATAAGCGGAATAAAAAGGGCCAATTGGCGGCGCCAGTCGGGCGCTCGGCCGGCCGCGCTGTGATGGGTGAATGCCCGTATAACGGAGCGCTGCCCCGAGTTCAATGGCGCGGAAAAACGGCGGATTTGCCGGATCTGCGCCGTCGGCCGCGGCTTGCCCCGAAACTCAGCCCGGCGGCGAGGCGATATGGGCGCAATCGAGCCGGCCCATCAACACGCAGTCCTGGTTGCGACGCAGATCAGCGATGCTGGTGGCGAGCCAGACGCCGATCGCGGCGAGCGCCACCGTAAAGGCGAAGGCCGCGGCGTTGGCCAGCATGCGGTGCCGAAAATCGTCGGGCTCGTCGCCGCGCGCATAGCGCGACAAATCGTTCGCCGGTCGCGGCCCGCCGAGCGGCGGGACGTCCTGGTCCTCCGGCAAACGCGCTGCGTTGCGCGGCCGAAACTGCAGCACGCGATGCTCGTCGTCCGAAATCGGGGAGGGCTGATTGTTCATGGCCGGTCCGCGGCATTGGTTGCCGCTTGATACCATATCGCGGCGGCCAGGTCAGGAAAACTCGGACCCGCGTGGCTTCGTCCATCGTCTACTGGCGCTGCACTGCACGCGGCGCGTCACAAGGGCGGCGGATCGCTCGGCGCCGGCTTCGGCTCCTTGTCGGCACCATTGTCCTTGCCGCCGAGCAGGCGGTGCAAGGCGCGTTCGGTTGGGCCGCCGACGATCAGCACCAAGAAAGTGATCGCCAGCGCGACCGATATGATCGGCCATTGGCCGATGCCGCAGGCGACGCCGACGCAGGCGGTGAGCCAGGTGCAGGCCGCGCTGGTCAAGCCGTGAATCCGGGCATGGCGCTCGGTGCGGATGATGACCCCGGCACCGAGAAAGCCGATGCCGGTGAGGATGCCCTGGATCACCCGGCTGGTGGCGTCGGTGATCGCGCCGCTACGGCCCGAGGGATCGGCCACCATCACGATCATCGCGGTGGCAAGGCTGACCAATCCCAGCGTGCGCAGGCCGATCGGCTTGCCATGCAGGTCGCGGTTGAGACCGATGGCGCCGCCGGCCAGCGTTGCGACGCCAAGACGCAAGAGGATGTCGGGCCAGTCCAGCACGGCGAGAGCCCGCGGCTATTTCGGCAACCGTCCCATCAGATAGAATTCGTCGTTGGGGCGCATGCTGGTGACGTTGGCCATCCGGTTCGACAGCGCGAAGAACGCGGCGATCGCGGTGATGTCCCAGATGTCGTCGTTATTGAAGCCGTGGCGCGTCAGCTCGGCGAAATCCGGCTCGGCAACCGATGCGGCGTCGCGGCTCACCTTCATGGCGAAGTCGAGCATCGCGGTCTGCCGCGGCGTAATCTCGGCCTTGCGGTAGTTGACCGCGATTTGATCGGCGATCTGCGGATTCTTGGCGCGAATTCGCAGGATCGCCCCGTGGGCGATGACGCAGTATTGGCACTGATTGGCGGCCGAGGTGGCGACCACGATCATCTCGCGCTCGGCCTTGGTGATGCCGCCGTCCTTATCCATCAGCGCGTCATGATAGGCGAAGAAGGCGCGGAATTCGTCGGGGCGGGCGGCCAGCGCCAGGAAAACGTTGGGCACGAAGCCGGATTTGTCCTGCACCGCGACGATGCGGGCGCGGATGTCCTCGGGCATGTCGGCGAGGGCAGGGATCGGAAAGCGTGGGGCAGCTTCGGTCATGGGGCGGGTCCGCAGGGCGCGTGATGCGCGGCTGCGAACCATAGGCGATCACGCCGCCCGCGCAAGTCGCGCGTGGCGACGAGAGGCGCGCGCGCTAGCGCAGCGGCTTTTTCAACAGCGTGAAGCGGTCCGGATCGAGGCCCATCGAGGGCTGCAGCATCGGCGCTTCCATTGCGCGGGCCAATGGGCGTTCCATCGATCCCGGATCGTTGGGCACGTCGCGATGCGAGGTGGCACCGCGCCAGCGTTCCAGCACCGCGCTGACGAAGTGCATATCGTGGCCGGCGGCGGCCGACGGCACGGTCGACATCGCCGATTCCGAGCGCGGCAATTGATGCTGCGGCACTTCCTTGAAGCGCAGCCGGGTCGGCAGCGCCACGCCTTCGCCGAACGCCAGCACCTCGCGGGTGCCGAGCGAGGGCACGAAGGACAGCAGATTGGCGGCGGCATCCGACACCGCCGATCGCAGCAGCGTCTGGTCGCGCTCATTGGCGAGCCGCATCGCAAACAGCGTGTTGCATTGCGAGATGATGGTCGGATCGAGTTCGGCCGGCCGCTGCGTCACCAGGCCGAGATAGACCCCGTATTTGCGGCCTTCCTTGGCGATCCGTGACACCGCCTTGCGGGTCGGGCCGAAGCCGATATTGCGGTCGGCGGAGGCGTAGCGATGCGCTTCCTCGCAGACGAACAGCAATGGCGAGACGCCGTCGCTCCACAGCCCGAAATCGAACGCCATCCGGCACAGCACCGAGACCACGGAATCGACGACTTCGGCGGGGAAGCCGGCGAGCTGCATGATGGTCATCGGCTTGCCATTGGCCGGCAGCCGGAACAGATGGCTGATCACGTCCGCCATGGTGTCGCCGCCGACATTGGCATTGTCGAACATGAAGGCGTAGCGCGGATCGTTGCGCACCGTCTCAATTCGCGAGATCAGCTTGTGATACATGATGCGCGAGGAGCGGTTTTCCAGTTTGCCCATGCGCTCGTCGATCAGCGAGATCAGATCGACCAACCGATACGGCACCGGCGTATCGGCGGTGTAGCCGATGGTCTTCGGATCGATCCGCTTCAGCCCGATCCGGTCGGCGTTCTGATACTGGGTATAGACGCCCTTGGCGATCGGGATCACTTCCGCCAGAATATCCAGCTCTTCCGGCACGCCGGGGCGGCCGCCGAACAGCACGTCGACGATTTCCTCGAAATTGAACAGCCAGAACGGCAGCTTGAGATTGCGCGGGTTCAACACCAAAGCGCGGTCGCCGAAGCAGCGGCCATATTCATTGTGGACGTCGAGCAGGAAGATCCGCAGGTGCGGCCGCGATTTCAGGATCTCGTTGAGCAGCAGCGAGACGCCGGTGGACTTGCCGACGCCGGTGGAGCCCAGCACGGCGAAATGCTTCGACAGCATTTCCTCGATGTCCACATAGGCGATCACCGAGGGGTCCTGCTGCAGCGTGCCGACATTGATCTGGTCCGATCCGGTCGGCGCATAGACGATCCGCAGATCCTCGCTGGAGATCAGCTCGACCGCGTCGCCGATGGTCGGATAGTTGGTGACGCCGCGCTGGAATTTCGGCCGCGCTCCGATGGTGATGATTTCGCCGAGCAGATCGACCGAGGCGTTGGCGATATAGGAATCGTTCGCCGGCATGTTCTCGCAGGAGACCTCGGTGATCATCGCCACGATGGTCGAGGTCGCGGTGCGGATGCTGATGAAGCGGCCGACCGTCGCGCGCACCATGGCGGGCGCCAGGCCGCTCGCCATCAGCAAGCCGACCCGCGCCAGCGATCCGCGCACGGAAATCACCTTGCCGAAGGAAGACGGGGAATTAGCTTCTGCCATTCTCACGAGTCCAAATCATGTTCGTTTCGACTGGCGACTATGCGAGCGCTTGCTGGACAAACTGTTAAGCAGAAATGTCCGAATGCCGCGGGTTTTCGCTTTAGATGCGCGCTCGCAAAACGCCCGCCACAATTGATTGCTGATTTCTTTAGTAAAATTGAACGTGTCGCCGGCGTGGGGTAAATTGCCGGGTCGGCGGCGTTAACGGGTTGTTGACCATCGCGGAATCTGAGCGCGGCCAGCGCTTCATCAACACCGAACCGTGCCCCGGACGCAGCGCAACGCGCCGTGCAGCGGTGTGGTGCGCTGCAGAGCCGGGGCACCGGTAGTGTCGGCGGCAGAAGCGGGGTCCCGGTTCTACGAAGCGGCACTGTGTGCCGCATCGCGCCCGGGACACGGGCGGAGAAGTCGGATTCGCTTGTCAAATGGAGTCCGGGTTCGCTCGCAAGTTCGCGCCCCGGAATGACAAACGAGAAAGCACAACGTTTCGCTTATTCGGCGTCGCGGCGGGAGGCGCGTGAGCCTCAGCCGACGAATTCGCTGCGCTTGTAGCCCTGCGCATAGAGCAGCGCGGTGAGGTCGCCATAGTCGATCCGGCCGTGGGCCGCCGCCGCCACCGCGGGCTTGGCGTGGTAGGCGATGCCGAGGCCGGCGGCCTGGATCATGCCGAGATCGTTGGCGCCGTCGCCGACCACCAGCGTGTCGATGGCGTCGATGTCGTCGGCCTCGCGCAGCTCCAGCAGCGTCGCCAGCTTGGCGGCGCGGCCGAGGATCGGTTCGGCGACGCTGCCGGTGAGTTTGCCGCCCTCGACCAGCAGCTGATTGGCGCGGTGCTCGGCGAAACCGAGCTGTGCTGCGACCGCGCCGGTGAACTGGGTGAAGCCGCCGGAGACCAGGCAGGTATAGGCGCCGTTCGCCCGCATCGTGGCGACCAATTCGCGGCCGCCCGGCGTCAGCTTGATGCGGCTGGCCAGCACCTCGTCGATCACGCTCACGGCCAGGCCCTCGAGCAAGGCCACGCGCTCGCGCAGCGCCGATTCGAACTCGATCTCGCCGCGCATCGCGCGTTCGGTGATGGCGGCGACATGGGCTTTCAGCCCGGCGAAATCGGCCAATTCGTCGATGCACTCCTGGCCGATCATGGTGGAATCCATGTCGGCGAGAAAAAGCTTCTTGCGCCTTGTGGCGGCAGGTTGCACCACCACGTCGATCGGCAGGTCGCCGCGCGCGGCGCGCAGCCGCTCGGCGAGGGCGAGGGCGTCGTCGGCGCTGGCGAAGGTGATGTCGGCGGCGACGCCGTCATGCAGCCAGACCGCGTCGTTGGGGGCAGGCAGCACCGCGCGGGCGCCGTCGATCACCGTGGCATCGAGCGCGGGCTCGTTGGGATTGCAGATCAGCGTGGCGACGAGCGACATGGCGGACGACATCGGACAGGGGGAAGGGACAGCGGCGAAGGCGGTGCTTATCGCAGGGCCGACCGCCAGCGGCAAGTCGGCCTTAGCGCTGCGGCTGGCGCAAGCCCGCGGCGGCGTGGTGATCAACACCGATTCGATGCAGGTCTATCGCGATTTGCGGGTTTTGACGGCGCGGCCGACGCCGCAGGACGAGGCCGCGGCGCCGCATTGGCTCTACGGCACCGTTGATGCCGCGGTGAATTTTTCCGCAGGGGCCTGGGTGGCGGCCGCCACCGACATGCTGGCGCAGGCGCGTGCCGAGGGCCTGCTGCCGATTTTCACCGGCGGGTCGGGGTTGTATTTCAAGGCGTTGACGCGGGGGCTGTCGGCGGTTCCGCCGGTTCCATCGCCAATTCGCGACGATGTCCGGGCGCGGCTGGCGCGCGACGGCGTCGAAGCCCTGCATGCCGAGCTGGCGCGGCGCGATCCGGCGACGGCGGCGCGGCTGCAGCCGGCCGATCGCAGCCGGGTGGCCCGGGCACTGGAAGTGATCGAAGCCACCGGGCGCTCGCTGACTGATTGGCATGGCGAGGGCCTGCCGCCATTGTTGCCGCCGGACGGAGTGGTCGCGCTGTTTCTGGCGCCGCAGCGCGAGGACCTCTATGCCCGGATCGACGCGCGGTTTGACACCATGCTGGAGCAGGGCGCTCTGGACGAAGTCGCGGCGCTGGCCACCCGCAACCTCGATCCGCTGCTGCCGGCGATGAAGGCCCATGGCGTGCCGGCGCTGATCCGTCATCTGCGTGGCGAGATTTCGCGCGACGAAGCGGCGGCGATCGGCGCCGCCGACACAAGGCATTACGCCAAGCGGCAATTCACCTGGTTCCGGCACCAATTGCCCGAATTCGAATGGATCGCGCCGGAGGCGACGGGCGCCTGGCTGGAGCGGCAGGTGCCGCTTTGACGCGCCGTTGATTTCCGTGTCCCGGACGCGGTGCAGCGCGCTTGCGCTGCTCCGCAGAGCCGGGACCCCGCTTTGCTGCGCGCCAAACCGGGGCCCGGATCAGCAGCGCACCACGCCGCAAGGGCGGCGCGTTGCGCTGCATCCGGGGCGCGGCGGCCAAGCAAACGGTGCTTCATTTGGTGGAGATGGCGCAAGCGTGCTTGCCGCCTTATCCGTCTGCCCCATCGTCGTCGGCTTGGCCAAACCCGGCCGCATAATCGCGGCCGGCATAAAACACCCGTACGATGCGCACGACGTCATCCTCGATGCGAAAGGCGATCGCGGCGCGATGTTCGAAGCCGAGGATCCGAATCCCGGGCGCCAGATCGTCGCGTTTGACGCCGCGTTATGGAAATGTCGCGAGCTTCATGCATGCGGTTTCGATGCGATCGATATAGGCCGCGGCGCGGGCACGGCCGGCTCTGGCGGCGATATAATCGTAGAGTTCGAACAGGTCGGCGGCGGCCTTTGGGCGGAATCGGACCCTATAGGTCACGTCGTTTAATCGTCAGTTGGTTTGGTGGTCACTTGCTGCTGGTGATGATCGCGCAGCCGCGCGAACACATCCTCCGCCGCAAGATCGGCGCGGGGATCGGACAGCGAGGCGGCGATCTTGTCGTGCATGGCCGCATTGACCAACGCCTCTTCGCGGTCGAGCGCGCGCAAGGCGGCGCGCATCACCTCACTGGCAGACTCGTACTCGCCGGAGGCAAGGCGGCGGTCGACACTGGTCTGCTGCTTGCCGAGGGTGACGGTGATAGGCTTGCTGGTGCGCATCGGCTGGACCCTTTCGGATTGATATAGCAGTTTTGCATGACACTGTCATACTCTGCTGCGGAGGCCTGACGTGGTGGCGGGGCCGGCTGCCCGATTTTCCGGCTCGCGAAGCGGCGGAAATCCGGCTAAGGTCTGATCGCGCGCGCGGCTGTCCTGCCTTGACTTTCCTTGGTTGGTCAGTATGTTTCGCGCAACCTTTGGGAAGCTCGAGCAGTAATATGCGAAACAAAATTACCAGCCTCCTTATCGTCGTCGTACCCTGGCGCATCGCCGGGGGTGGCTGAGGCCATCCCGAAACGGACGATGCGCACAGGGCCTCTCGGGCCCTTTTTTATTGTCCGAACCACTTGAGAAAGTCAGCGCGACCAGCGCATCCGGAGCAGCCAATGACCACCGCAGCCAGCGATACCAACAGCCACGATGCCAATCAGATGACCGGCGCGGCGATGATCGTCCGCGCCATGATCGATCATGGCGTCAAGCACATCTTCGGCTATCCGGGCGGCGCGGTGCTTCCGATCTATGACGAGCTGTTCATGCAGTCCGAGCAGCTGCAGCACATTCTGGTGCGCCACGAGCAGGGCGCCGGCCATGCCGCCGAGGGCTATGCCCGCTCCACCGGCAAGCCCGGCGTGGTGTTGGTGACGTCCGGTCCGGGCGCCACCAACATGGTGACGCCGTTGGCCGACGCCTTGATGGATTCGATCCCGCTGGTCTGCATCACCGGCCAGGTCCCCACCCATCTGATCGGCAATGACGCGTTCCAGGAATGCGACACCGTCGGCATCACCAGGCCCTGCACCAAGCACAATTGGCTGGTGCGCGACATCAAGGATCTGGCCCGGGTGCTGCACGAGGCGTTCTATGTCGCGACCTCCGGCCGGCCCGGTCCGGTGGTGGTCGACGTGCCGAAGGACGTGCAGTTCGCCACCGGCACCTATCATCCGCCGCGCAAGGACGACGTCCACGTCTCCTACGTGCCGCGGCAGAGCGGCGACGACGCCCAGATCCGCAAGGCGGTGGCGCTATTGGCCGGCGCCAGGAAACCGGTGATCTACACCGGCGGCGGCGTGATCAATTCCGGCAATGAGGCCTCGAGACTGCTGCGCGAGCTGGTCGAGGTCACCGATTTTCCGATCACCTCGACGCTGATGGGGCTCGGCGCCTATCCGGCCTCGGGCAAGAACTGGCTCGGCATGCTGGGGATGCACGGCACCTACGAGGCCAATATGGCGATGCATGATTGCGACGTCATGCTGTGCATCGGCGCGCGCTTCGACGACCGCATCACCGGCCGCACCGACGCGTTCTCGCCGAACTCCAAGAAGATCCACATCGATATCGATCCCTCGTCGATCAACAAGAACATCCGCGTCGACGTGCCGATCATCGGCGACGTCGGCAATGTGCTGGGCGCGCTGCTGGGCATCTTCAAGGCCGAGGCCAAGAAGCCCGACATCAAGCCGTGGTGGGCGCAGGTGGCGACCTGGCGGGCGCGCAATTGCCTGGCCTATCGCAAGAACAACGACGTGATCCTGCCGCAATTCGCGATCCAGCGCCTCTATGAGGCGACCCGCGGCCGCGACACCTACATCACCACCGAAGTCGGCCAGCATCAGATGTGGGCGGCGCAGTTCTTTGGCTTCGAACAGCCCAAGCGCTGGATGACCTCAGGCGGGCTCGGCACCATGGGCTACGGCTTGCCGGCGGCGCTCGGCGTCCAGGTCGCGCATCCCGACAGTCTCGTCATCGACATCGCCGGCGACGCCTCGGTGCAGATGACGATGCAGGAAATGTCGACCGCGGTGCAGTACGAACTGCCGATCAAGATCTTCATCCTCAACAACAACCATATGGGGATGGTGCGGCAATGGCAGCAGCTGCTGCATGGCAACCGGCTGTCGCATTCCTATTCGGAAGCGATGCCGGACTTCGTCAAGATGGCGGAGGCCTATGGCGGCGTCGGCTTCCAGGTGTTCAAGCCAAGTGATCTCGACGGCGCGATCATGGACATGATCAAGGTGAACAGACCGGTGCTGTTCGATTGCCGGGTGGCGGCGCTGGAAAACTGCTTCCCGATGATCCCGTCCGGCAAGGCGCATAATGAAATGCTGTTGCCGGCGGAAGCCAATGACGAGACCACCGCGGCGGCGTTCGCCGGCGGCAAGGCACTGGTGTAACGGCGCAACGGCAGGGGCCAGGCCGATGTTCGATCTGCAGCAATTGGAACGCGCGCACGCCATCGTGCGCGCCGCGATGCCGCCGACCCCGGCCCACCATTGGCCGCTGCTGTCGCAGCGGCTCGGCGCGACCGCGATCGTCAAGCACGAGAACCATACGCCCACCGGCGCCTTCAAGGTGCGTGGCGGGCTGGTCTATGTCGATCGGCTGAAGCGCGAGCGGCCGCACACCGCCGGACTGATCTCGGCGACCCGCGGCAATCACGGCCAGAGCCTGGCCTATGCGGCGGGCCGTCACGGCCTGCCGGTGACCATCGTGGTGCCGCGCGGCAATTCGGCCGAGAAGAACTGCGCGATGCGGGCGTTCGGCGCCGAGCTGATCGAGCACGGCGACGATTTCCAGGCTGCCCGCGAGGAAGCTGGCCGCCGCGCCGAGTCGAGCGGGCTGGAGCCGGTGCCGGCGTTTCATCCCGATCTGGTACTGGGCGTTGCGACCTATGCGCTGGAATTGCTGCAAGCGGCGCCGGATCTCGACGTGCTCTATGTGCCGATCGGGCAGGGCTCCGGGATCTGCGGCTGCATCATCGCGCGCGACCTGCTGGGGCTGAGAACCGAGATCGTCGGCGTGCAGTCGACGCTGGCGCCGTCCTACGCGCTGTCCTTCGCCGCCGGCACCATCGTCACCACCGAGACCAGCGATACGTTGGCCGACGGGCTGGCGACGCGGATTCCCGATCCGAACGCGCTTTCGATCATCCGCAAAGGCGCGTCGCGCATCGTGCAGGTCAGCGATGCCGAGATCGCCGCGGCGATCCGCGCCTATTGGACCGATACGCATAATCTCGCCGAGGGCGCTGGCGCCGCCACTTTGGCGGCGGCGTTGCAGGACAGGGCAAAGCTCGGCGGCCGACGCGTCGGCTTGATCCTGAGCGGCGGCAATATCGATTTCGACCTGTTCAAGCAATGGATCGCGCCCGACGCCGCGGCCGTTGGCGCCGGCAAGGAGTTGGCGTGATGAAGGACGATTTGCAGGATTTGACCACGCGGCGCGCCACCCGCCGCCGTCATCGCCCGGCTTGACCGGGCGACCCAGTATGCCGCGATGCCGAATTGATAGTTGGCGTCACGGAATACGGGATCCCCGCTTTCGCGGGGGTGACGGCAGGAGATGCGGCCGCGCCGACGACAACCGAACTGTCCGGCGCTACCGGACCACAGACCGACAGGAAACCGAGATGAACCAGCCCGCCTCCGCCTATTTCATGGAAGATCGCATCGACCCGATCGAGACCCACACGCTGTCGGTGCTGGTGCAGAACGAGCCCGGCGTGCTCGCCCGCGTCATCGGCCTGTTCTCCGGCCGCGGCTACAATATCGAAAGCCTCACCGTGTCGGAGACCGAGGCGCACAAGCACGTCTCGCGCATCACCATCGTCACTACCGGCACGCCGATGGTGATCCAGCAGATCAAACACCAGCTCGACCGCATGGTGCCGGTGTATCGCGTCGTCGACATGACCACATCGGGCCGCTCGATCGAGCGTGAATTGGCGATGGTGAAGCTGCGCGGCACCGGAGATCATCGCGTCGAGGCGCTGCGCCTGGCCGAAGCCTTTCGCGCCCGAGTGATCGACGCCACCATTGAGAGCTTCGTGTTCGAGATCACCGGCAATTCGCAGAAGATCAATCAGTTCATCGATCTGATGCGGCCGCTCGGCCTGGTCGAAGTCTCCCGCACCGGCGTCGCCGCAATCGGCCGCGGTCCCGAGGGGATGTGACGGCTGGATTTTTGCGCGGGCCGGATATACATTGGATATCCGGAGCTCGGAGGTGGACGATGAAGGGGCAGATTGCTCAATGGGGCAATAGCGCAGCTATTCGGATCCCGAAACCGATCCTGGAAGATTTGCGGATTGCGGCGGGCTCGGAGGTCGAGATGTGGGTGGAGGGGCACGAGCTGCGGATGCGGGCCGTCCCTGCTGTGACCAGCTATCGCCTCGAGGATCTCCTTTCCCAGATCAGTCCCGACAATATTCCGGAGATGGAAGAGTGGCCGCCGGTCGGGGCGGAAATCATCGACGATGACTATTCAGGCTGACGGCGTCCCGGACCAGGGACATCTCGCTTACGTCAACCTCGATCCGCGGGTGGGGCGCGAGCGGTCGGGCAACCGGCCATGCGTCATTCTGACCAGCTCCGGCTACCATGCGAAGACGAGCTATATGGTGATCTGTCCGATCACCACCAACATGACGCCCTATCCGTTCAAGGTCGTGTTGCCGGCTGGGTTGCCGATCGGCGGCGCTATTCTGGTCGATCAGATCAAATCCGTCGATCGTGAGGCGCGCGGCTGCCGCGTCGTCGGTGTGGTGCCGGAATCGGTCATGGCCGACATCCGCGGTCTTCTGGTTGCCCTGCTGGGGCTCGGTGGCGGGCGCTGATTACGCATTATAGCGCCATGGATACGGGACGGCGCCCCGCGATCCGCGCCGGATCCGGTCGCGCTTAGCCGATGGCCTTGGCGATGTCCTCGAACGAGTGGTTGGTCAGGTCTTTGGCCAGTGACGAGATCAGCGCGGCCTCGACGGTCTTGTGCATGATCGGGCGCATCTGGCCCAGCGTCTGCGGGTCGGCGATCAGCACCAGCTTGTCGAACTCGCCGCCGAGCCTCATTTTGTTCAGCGTCTGCGTCAGTTGCTTGGCGAAGGTGGCTTCGTCGGTCTGGCTCTCGGTCTGTTCCTCCGGGCGCGATCCGGACGGGCCGTCGTTCAACAACTCGTTCGGCGCGAGCCGGCTTTCCTCGCGCAATTCGATCTGCCCGCCCTTGCCGCTGTTGCGTAGCAGCATCGCGCCACCGCCATCTGCGACCACGACGAGGGTATTGTGCGGAATAATGGCCATGAGGGGCTCCTGTTATTGACGGGACGGCTGGGGTCGCGGCCCGCGGGCGCTGGACACCCGAGAGGGAACAGGCGGCGCGCCGGATTGTTCCCCGGCCTCGTCCACCGCTGCAAGGTCGACGCCTTGCAGGGTCGACGCCTTATTCCAGTCGACCGATCGCATCACGCTGAACGAGCCGTCGGTTTCGAGCACCACCGCATCGACCTCACCAGCGTGAGAGATGCCCTTGCCGCGCAACACGGCCGCGACTTCGTCGCGCGTGACTCGCTGCGCGCGCAGCGCCGATTCGATGAACGCGCCGTTGCGTAGCAACAAGGTCGGCTCGCTCTTCACCAGGTTCTTGAACCAGGGCAGCCGCAGCGACGCCCAGGTGATGGCGAACTGAAATCCGATCAGCAGGGCGATCGCCAGCACGCCCTCCATCAAAGTCACGTTCTTATTCAGCAGCACGGTCGCCAGCGTCGAACCGAGGGCGACGGTGACCACCAGATCGAACGCATTCAGCTTGGTCAGGGTGCGCTTCCCCGACAGCCGCAGCAACGCGACCAGCGCCGCATAGGCGAGGGGGGCGACCCAGAGAATCTGGACGATCCCGCTCCAGCTTTCGGATGACATGGCGTTCGACCTCTCTGCGCGCTTTCTGCGCGGGCCTGGCGGGCGGCGTTGCCCTGACCCGTCGAATCTACCGGGCGCTGCAAGCGAGGCCCGTGATGGCCCCGCCTGCCAGTGCGGCGGAAATTTACTTGTTGTCGCTGCTATTGCCGGACGCGGCGGAGTTGCCCGAGCTGGACTTGCCGGGCGACATCGCGCTGCCGGTGGTGGCGGAGTTCTGGTCGGTGTTCATCGCTGAAATCATCGTCATCGAATGCGGACCAATCATCATCAGCACCGGATCGCCGTCGCTGTCCTTGGCCTGCACGGTGAACGATCTCGGCACCACCTTGACGTCGGTGTAGCCGGCCTTCTGCAGCTTGCTGCGGATTTCCTGCGGCAGGCTTCTGGCATCCTGCGCGTTCTGGTTGGAACTCATCTTGTTGGTGGATTTCGTCGTCGTATTATCGGCCGACGGACCGGGGCCGGCGAAGGCGGCCTGGCTCAACGCGGTCGACAGGATTGCACATGCGAGAAGTTGTTTGATCATCATGATGTTTCCCTTGGTCGGTTGTCGCCCCCGCCGAACCAATCCGCTGCACTACGCATCGTTCCGATTTGAAGTATTGCCAGTTTGTCACGCGGCGCGCGGGTAGCAGGCCCGCGATCCGGTGGCTGTCCTTGGCTGGCCGGATGGGCTAGGAACCCGACACATCAGCGGGCGCGTCGAGATCGAATGGCCCGGCGAGGAAACGCAATGAAGCCAGCCGACATCGCGCTCGCGCTCGGGGTCGCGGTGATCTGGGGGCTGGGATTCGTCTTCACCCGCTATGCCGTCACCGAGATGTCGCCGACGCTGCTCAATCTGGTGCGGTTCGCGATTACCGCGCTGCCATGCCTGCTGCTGCCGCGGCCGAAACTGGCCTGGCCGGTATGGATCGGCATCAGCCTGTTGCTGGTGTGGCAATATCTGACCCAGACCTGGGGTCTCGCCCAGGGCGTACCGCCGGGACTGACCGCGGTGATCGTGCAGAGCCAGGCGCTGTTCACCATCGCCTTTGCGGCGCTGCTGCTCGGCGAGCGGCCGACCCGGGTGCAACTGATCGGTATCGGCGTCGCCGCCTGCGGGCTGTTGATGATCTGCTTCACCGTCGGCTATGATTTCACGTTTTTCGCCTTTGCCGTCACCATGACGGCGCCGATCAGCTTTGCCTTCACCAATCTGCTGCTGCGGAAGGCCCGCGACGTGCCGATGCTCGATCTATTCGCCTGGGTCAGCCTGGCGTCGCTGCCGCCGTTGGTCGCGGCGTCCTTGCTGGCCGACGGGCCGGCGGCGATCTGGGCATCGCTGTCGCATCTGTCGCCCGGGGTGATGGGCTGCCTGCTGGCGCTGTCGATCGGCAGTACCACGATCGGCTACTGGATCTGGGGCCGGCTGCTGCACGCCTATACGGCGGCGCAGGTGGTGCCGTTCGCGCTGCTGGTGCCGTTCATCGGGGCAGGGGCCTCGGCGATCGTATTCGGCGAGCAATTCGGGCCGCTGCGGCTGTCCGGCATGCTGATCGTGGTCGCCGGGATCGCCATCATGCTGCTGTTCGGGCGCGCCCGGCCGCTGCCGGAAGTGGCCTGAGCCGATGTCGCAGGATCTGCTGATCGGCTTCATCGGCTTTGCCGTGGTGATGTTCTTCACGCCGGGGCCGAACAACATCATGCTGCTGACCTCCGGCCTGAATTTCGGCTTTCGCCGCACCGTGCCGCATATCGCCGGCGTCGCGTTCGGCTTCGCCTTCATGATCGCGGTGACCGGGCTTGGCCTCGGCGCCGTGTTCACCGCCTATCCGATGTTGCAGGTCGTTCTCAAATATATCGGGGCGGCCTATCTGGTCTATCTCGCGGTTGTAATCGCGCGCGCCGGCCCGCCCGAGTCCGGCGCGGCCGAGCGGCGCCGGCCGATGACCTTTCTGGGGGCGGCGCTGTTCCAATGGGTCAATGTCAAGGGCTGGGTGATGGCGATCGGCACCATCACCGCCTATGCGGCGATTGCGTCCTATCCCTGGAATATCCTGCTGCAGACCGGATTGTCGCTGCTGCTGGGGGTGCTCTCGGCGGTGACCTGGGCCTGGTCCGGTACCGCGCTGCAGACGCTGGTGAAGTCCCCGCGAGCGGTGCGGGCGTTCAACCTGGCGATGGGGCTTTTGCTGCTGGCCTCGCTATATCCCGTGCTGCGGGAGCCGTAACCGAGCCATGAGCCCCCACGGGGGGAGAAATCACCGCCACGGGCTTGTCTCGGGGCGGCCGCCGCCCTAAAAACCGGCGGCATTTCAGGAACCGGCGCCGGGGGCGTGATCGGGTTCGTCAACAAGCCGGAAACAAAGGAACCACCATGCGAGTTTACTACGATCGTGACGCCGACCTGAACCTGATCAAGGGCAAGAAGGTCTGCATCATCGGCTATGGCAGCCAGGGCCATGCCCATGCGTTGAACCTGAAGGATTCCGGCGTCAAGGACGTGGCGATCGCGCTGCGCAAGGACTCGACCTCGGCCAAGAAGGCCGAAGCCGCCGGCTTCAAGGTGATGGAAGTCGCCGAGGCCGCCAAATGGGCCGACGTCATGATGATGCTGACCCCCGACGAATTGCAGGGCGACATCTATCGCGACCATCTGCACGCCAACATGAAGAACGGCGCCGCGCTGCTGTTCGCCCATGGCCTCAACGTGCATTTCAACCTGCTCGATCCGCGCGCCGATCTCGACGTGCTGATGATCGCCCCGAAGGGCCCCGGCCACACCGTGCGCTCGGAATATCAGCGCGGCGGCGGCGTGCCCTGCCTGATCGCGGTGCACAAGGATGCGTCGGGCAACGCCCATGACCTCGGACTGAGCTACGCTTCGGCCATTGGTGGTGGACGCGCGGGCATCATCGAGACCTCGTTCAAGGAAGAATGCGAGACCGACCTGTTCGGCGAGCAGGTGGTGCTGTGCGGCGGCCTGGTCGAACTGATCAAGGGCGGCTTCGAGACCCTGGTGGAAGCCGGCTACGCGCCGGAAATGGCGTATTTCGAGTGCCTGCACGAGGTGAAGCTGATCGTCGACCTGATCTATGAAGGCGGCATCGCCAACATGAACTACTCGATCTCCAACACCGCCGAATACGGCGAATACGTCACCGGCCCGCGCATCGTCACCTCGGAGACCAAGGCCGAGATGAAGCGCGTGCTCGACGATATCCAGAGCGGCAAATTCGCCCGCGACTGGATGCTGGAAAACAAGGTCAACCAGACCTCGTTCAAGGCCACCCGCGCCAAGCTCGCCGCCCACCCGATCGAGGACGTCGGCGCCAAGCTGCGCGACATGATGCCCTGGATCAAGAAGGGCGCGCTGGTCGACAAGACCAAGAACTGAGCATGCTGAGCCGGGGCCGTTACGGAACACAGCATCTGCAACGGTCCCGGTTCTGCGAAGCGGCATAAGAATGCCGCATCGCGCCCGGGACACGGCTCTGAGGCGCGCAGCTCGGCATGACAGAACTGACAAACCCGATCGCGGCAACGCGGTCGGGTTTTCGTTTATCGGCATGACCGGAATCGGGAATAGACTGAGCGCCGCAAGCCAGTGGGGCAGCGATGACCACCGACAGATCGCAAAAATACCGCACGTTCTACGCCGAGCTGATCGCCGGCCATCGCGACCCGCGGGTCCGCGACGCATTCGCCGCCGTGCCGCGCGAACCCTTCGCCGGGCCGGGGCCATGGTCGATGAAAGGGCTCGGCAAGGCCTACGTCCTGACACCGGACGACGATCCGGCCTTCCTGTATCAGGACGCGCTGGTTGCGCTCGATGCCGCGCGCGGCGTCAATATCGGTCAGCCAGGCGTCCATGCGCTATGGCTCGCAGCGGTGCGGCCGCAACCGGGCGAACAGGTACTGCAGGTCGGCGCCGGCTCCGGCTATTACACGGCGATCCTCGCCCATCTGGTCGGCCCGCAGGGGCGGGTGTTCGCCTATGAGATCGATCCGGACTTCGCCGCGCGCGCCCGCGACAATCTCAAGGACCTGCCGCAGGTCGAGTTGCGGGCCGAGAGCGCGATCGCCGACGGACTGCCGAAAGTCGACGTGGTCTATGTCTGCGCCGGCATCACCCAGCCGAGCTGGGCCTGGATCGAGGCGCTGCGGCCGGGCGGGCGCCTGTTGTTTCCGCTACAGCCACCGGAGGGCGTGGGCGGCATGCTGCTGATCGAGCGCCCGGCCCAGGGCACGGCGTGGCCGGCGAAATTCGTCTCGCGCGCGGCCTTCATCAATTGCGTCGGACCGCAGGACCCTGAGGCCGGAAGACGTCTCACCGCCGCCTTTGCCGGCGGTTGGGAATCGGTACGCTCGTTTTGGATCGACGATGCGCCGGACGACAACTGCTGGTATTCCGGCGACGGCTGGTGGCTCTCGACCGAACCGGCCGAGACGGATTAGAGTGTTTTCGAGCGAAGTGGAAACCGGTTCGCGTGAAGAAAACGCGTCAAAACAAGAATCTAGAGCTCCGGTTCTGATTCTATCAGAACCGGAATAGCTCTAGTCTGCGCCGGCAATCAGCAGGCAGGAGCCTCTTATGCGATCCATCGTCGTCACCGGCGTCTCCACCGGGATCGGCCACGCCGCCGCGAAACTGCTGCTACAGCGCGGCTTCAGGGTGTTCGGCAGCGTGCGCCAGCCGGCCGACGCCGAGCGGCTCAAGGCCGAGCTCGGCGACGCCTTCACGCCGCTGCTGTTCGACGTCACCGACGAGGCCGCGGTGTTCCTGGCGGCGGACGAGGTGCGGGTAGCGCTGAACGGCGAGACTCTGGCTGGCCTCGTCAACAATGCCGGGATCTCGGTGTCGGGGCCGGTGCTGGGGCTTGCCGCCGACGAATTTCGTCGCCAGTTCGACGTCAATGTGATCGGGCCGATCATCGCGACGCAGGCCTTCGCCCTGCTGCTCGGCGCCGATCCGGCGCTGCGCGGGCCAAAGGGACGGATCGTGATGATCAGTTCGCTGGCCGGCAAGATCGGCAATCCGCTGATGGGCGCCTATTCGGCCTCCAAGCACGCGATCGAGGGGCTGAGCGAAGCGCTGCGCCGCGAATTGATGCTGTTCGGCATCGATGTCGTGGTCATCGCGCCGGGCGCGGTGAAGACGCCGATCTGGGCCAAGGCGATGCAGGAGGATGTCTCCCGCTTCAGGAATTCACCGTATTTCCCGGCGTTGCAGCGGGTCATGACGCTGTTGCCGCAGATGGACCAAAGCGGCCTGCCGCCGGAGACCATCGCGGCGCGCATCCACGAGGTGCTGACGATGGACAGACCGCGGGTGCGCTACACCATGACGCCGGCGCCGTTGCGCTATCTGATGATGACGTTGCTGCCGAAGCGGGTGATCGACAGGATCGTGGCGAAGCGATTGGGATTGCTGGCGCCGCAATAGGCCGGGGCGCTCGCGCTGTCACCACACGTAGCGCACCACGCCCTTGCCGGCGTAGCTGCGGGTGACGTCGGAAAACTCGCCTTCGAAGCTGGCGCCCAGCGTAATGCCGTTGGCGAGCGTCAACTCGGCCGAGGCGGTGGTGAGTGCGGCGTCGGCGGCCGGCGAGGCGCCGCCGACCACGAAGCTGGCGCCGGGCAGCGCCAGGAAGGTCGCCATCGCCGAGCGGTCGGTGTTGAAATCATGCGCCCAGGCGGCGCGGCCGCGCAGCGTCAACAGCTTGTCGCCGAGCGCAAAGGATTTGTCGCCGCGCAGGCCGAGTTCGCTGCGCGGCACTGTGAGGCCCTTGGCGGCGTAGGCGAGTGCAAAAGTGGTCGGGCCGGACAAAGTGGCTTCCGAATAAGCCGGCAGGTCGAGATAGGTCACCTGCGCGGCCGCATAGGGCGTGACACCAACGCCGCCGAGCCAGGGCAGCGCGTAGCGATTGCCGGCTTCGAGCCGCGCCGAATAGCTGTTGGTATTGAAATTGGCGCGCAGCTGGTCGATGCCGCCGATCGCGACGATGCGGTCGGTGGTGACGTCCTGCCAGCCATAGGCCGCGGCGGCGGTGAGATAGGCCGTGCCGATCTCATGCCGCACAAAGCCGCCGAGCTGGAACAGATCGGAGCGCCCGGAGCCGCCGCCGGCGACGCTGAAATTGGTGCCGCCGCCGGCCAGCGCGAAGCCCGCCACGGTCTGGGCCGACAAATGATAGTCGGCGCCGACCGCGACACCGCCGATCCGGCTGGTGGCGGTGTTGGAGCCGGTCGCGGCATTGCCGTCGGTGGTCTGGGTGCCGCCGAAGCCGGATGCCCAGACGCTCCAGGATGGACGGAACGAAGCCGCGCGCGGCGGCGCCTTGGTGATCATCGCGAAGGCGTCGCGCGCCGAGCCGCTGCGCCCGGTGTCGCTCGACGCATAGGCAGACGCCGTGGATTCTTCGCCGCCGCGGCCGGCGATACTTGGGTGGGATATCATGCCGACGAACTGCGTCGCCGCATTGAGGCCGGCCTGATGCGTCGCGGTCGGCGTCTCGTCGGTGATCTGGGTCAGCGCGGTGGTCAGATTGTCGCGGCGATCGAGCCATCGACCTGGAGGATGCCGCTCTTGACCTGCGTCAGGCTGCTGTAACTGCTGGTACCTGAGAGGATCAGCAGCCCCGGGCCGGTCTTGATGAGGCCGCCGGGCGATGCGCCGTCGACGATCGCGCCGGTGATGCGGGCGTCCTGCTCGGCTGCGATCATTGCCATGCCGGCGACGCTGATCGCATTGCCGACGCTTAGTCCGGGCGCCGTCATATTCAAGGTACTGCCGGACTGCAGCGCGAGGGCGCCGCTGCCGATGGACTGCGAATTGTTGATCGCCAGCGTGCTGCCCGTCGTGACGGTGGTGCCGCCGCCATAGGTGTTGACGCCGTTCAGCGCCACCGAGGTGCCGGCGGCGGTGGTGATCGCCAGCGCGCCACCGCCATAGATGATATTCGCATAGGCCGCGCTTGCCCCGGTCTGCAGCAGCGTCAGCGCGCCGTCGCCAATGCGGATATTGCCGGTCAACGTGCCGCCGGCGAGGGTGGTGAGCTGGCTGGTGCCATAGAAATCGATGGCGTCGGCGCGGGTGGTCCCGTCGCCCGACAGGCCGCCGCTGATGCTGCCCCCGTTGGCGATGGTGAGATCGAAACCGACTACACCCACGCCGCCGCGCCCGGCATTGCCCTTGGTACCCTGCTGGCCCGTGACTGCGCCGGACAACACGCCGCCCGATCCGCCGCTGCCGCCGGTGCCGCCTTGCACGGTGCCATAATTGGTCAGCGTATTGCTCGCGCCCGCCGATTCAAAGAAGATCCCGACGCCGCCATCGCCGCCGCTGCTGCCGC
This sequence comes from Rhodopseudomonas sp. BAL398, assembly GCF_033001325.1. Taxonomy (NCBI): domain Bacteria; kingdom Pseudomonadati; phylum Pseudomonadota; class Alphaproteobacteria; order Hyphomicrobiales; family Nitrobacteraceae; genus Rhodopseudomonas; species Rhodopseudomonas sp. BAL398. The sequence goes on along the minus strand of NZ_CP133111.1, from coordinate 2,023,532 downwards.
CGCCGCTGCCCGCGGAGCAGACCATGCCGCCGGCTTGACCATGAGATTCGGAAGGAGAAAGGGAAATGGGATCGCTGCCTCCGAAGCCATCGCTGCCGGTGCCGAACAGCGGGATCAGCGCCGCGCCGGTTCCGCCCTTGCCGCCGTCGGCAAGTGCCGGTGCCGCGCTGGACAGCAACAACGCGATGGCGACGGCACCACAGGCCGTGGCGATCGAGATCGGCGTCATATGATCGGCGAGGGCGGGCCAATAAAGCCGGACGCGGCGGCGTTGTAATCCCGAATCAATCCGCATCGTTGCCGCCCGTGGTTTGCGTCAGGCCGGCGCGGCGCAACGATTGCTCGAACCAATATAGCACGAGAAGCGCCGCGGACATCCTTATGAGGCGCCAGCCGGGCTCGTCCACCGCGGAGCGGGTCCATTGAATTGTCGCGGCCGGGGGGCTAAGGCATCCGGCGAAACAAAATGGGAGGACAGCGTGCAAGCAGGCGAGGCATCGACGGCGATTGCGCTGCATGACGCCACGGTGGCGTTTCGCCTCGCCGATGCGCGGACCTACACCGCGGTCGAGCGCGCGACACTGACGGTCGCCGATGGCGAGTTCGTCGCCATCGTCGGTCCCACCGGCTGCGGAAAATCGACGCTGCTCAATGTCGCCGCCGGCTTGCTGCAGCCGGCCTCGGGCACGGTGCGGATCTTCGATGCGCCGCTCGACGGGCTCAACCGCGACGCCGGCTATCTGTTTCAGGCCGACGCGCTGTTGCCGTGGAAGACCGCGATCGACAATGTGGCGATCGGGCTGGAAATCGCCGGCGCGCCGCGCGCCCAGGCGCTGGCGCGCGCCCAGGGCTGGCTCAACGCGGTCGGGCTCGGCGGCTTCGCCCATCGCTATCCGCACATGCTGTCGGGCGGCCAGCGCAAGCGCGTCGGCCTGGCGCAGGTGCTGATCCGCGATCCGAAGATCCTGCTGATGGACGAGCCGTTCGGGCCGCTCGACGCCCAGACAAGACAGATCATGGGCAATCTGCTGTTGGAATTATGGACCACCGACCGCAAGGCGGTGCTGTTCGTCACCCATGATCTGGAAGAGGCGATCGCGCTGGCCGATCGCGTGGTGATCATGTCGGCGGGGCCGTCGGCGCGGATCATCGGCGATTGGCCGGTGACGCTGCCGCGCCCGCGCGACAATTTCGAGATCCGCCTGACCCACGACTTTCATACGCTGCATCGCGAGATCTGGGCGGTGCTCCGCGACGAGGTGATGAAGGGCTACGCCCAGGCCGGCGAGGCGGTGGGATGATGCGTTACTCATTTTTGCTGAAGGGCGCGGTCGCAGAAATTTCCCTCCCCCTTGCGGGGAGGGTCGGCCGAGCGACGGCGATGCGCAGCATCGACGGAAGCGGAGGCCGGGGTGGGGGTGCCGCGAGCACCGCGCCCGTGGCAACCCCCACCCGACCGGCCTGCGGCCGGCCACCCTCCCCACAAGGGGGAGGGAGACGGGCGGGCGCCGCGATCACCTCGCGCCTTGAAGGAGCTTTGCCATGTCACGCCTGACGCTGCTCGCGTTGCAATTGCTGGTTGCCGTGGTGGTGCTGGGGCTGTGGCAGCTGTTCGCCACGGTGCCGGTGTTCGGACGCGTGCTGCTGCCGCCGTTTTTCTTTTCCAATCCGGTCGATATCGCCAGGCAGATCGTCGACTGGTTCGTCTCCGGCGTGATCTGGAAACATCTGGCGATCACGCTGTGGGAATCGTTGCTGGCCTTCGTGATCGGCTCGGTCGGCGGGGTGACGATCGGCTTCTGGTTCGCCCGCAAGCCGTTGATCGCCGCGGTGTTCGACCCCTATGTCAAAATGGCCAATGCGCTGCCCCGCGTGGTGCTGGCGCCGATCTTCACGCTGTGGCTGGGGCTCGGGATCTGGTCGAAGGTGGCGCTCGGCGTGACGCTGGTGTTCTTCGTGGTGTTCTTCAACGTCTATCAGGGCGTCAAGGAAACCAATGCGACGCTGGTCGACAATGCGCGGATGCTGGGGATGAGCGAGCGGCAATTGGTGCGGCATGTGTTCTGGCCCTCGGCTTTGTCCTGGATGTTTTCGTCGCTGCACACCTCGGTGGGCTTCGCCGTGGTCGGCGCGGTGGTCGGCGAATATCTCGGTTCCGCCGCCGGTCTCGGCTATCTGATCCAGCAGGCCGAGGGCGTGTTCGACGTCGCCGGCGTATTCGCCGGCATGTTCGTGCTGTCGGCCTTCGTGATCCTGATCGATGTCGGGGTGACGCTGGTCGAGCGCCGGCTGCTGATCTGGAAACCGAGGACGTCGGTGGCGCGAGGCTAGAGTTCGTCGCGGCTTTGTTCTAGCCTCGGCGCAACAGACATTTGGGAGAACGCCATGACTTCGATTTTGGGCAGGCTGCTGGCGACGCTGATGGCGTTGACGCTGACGAGCGGCATTGCCGCGGCGCAGAGCAAGGTGACGATGGCGATCGGCGGCGGCGCCTGCCTGTGCTATCTGCCGACGGTGCTGGCCAAGCAGCTCGGCGAATACGACAAGGCCGGCGTCAGCGTCGAGCTGGTCGATCTCAAGGGCGGCTCGCATGCGTTGCGGGCGGTGCTCGGCGGCAGCGCCGACGTGGTGTCGGGCTATTTCGACCACTGCGTCAACATCGCCGCCAAGAACCAGTCGATGCAGGCCTTCGTGGTCTATGACCGCTATCCCGGCCTGGTGCTGGCGGTGGCGCCGGGGCGGACGTCGGATATTAAATCGATCAAGGATCTCGCCGGCAAGAAGGTCGGCGTCAGCGCGCCGGGCTCGTCGACCGATTTCTTTCTCAAATATCTGTTGAACAAGAACGGCGTCGACCCGGCCAGCGTCGCGGTGATCGGTGTCGGCCTCGGCGCCACTTCGGTCGCGGCGATGCAGCAGGGCCAGATCGACGCCGCGGTGATGCTCGATCCGGCGGTGACCGTGCTGCAGGGCGAGCACAAGGATTTGCGGATTCTCAGCGATACCCGCACCGAGCACGACACCCAGGCGGTGTTCGGTGGCGACTATCCGGGTGGCGCGCTCTACGCGACCACGGCCTGGATCGCCGCGCACGAGAAAGAGGCGCAGGCGCTCACCAATGCCATCGTGGCGACGCTGGGCTGGATCCACAGCCATACGCCCGAGGAGATCATGGCCAAGATGCCGCCCGGCATGGTCGGCCAGGATCCGGCGTTGTATCTGGCGGCGCTGAAAAACACCCTGCCGATGTATTCGCTGACCGGCAAGATGGACCCCAAGGGCGCCGAGGCGGTGCTGGCGGTGTTTGCCGAGAGTTCGCCCGAGGTCGCCAAGGCGAAGATCGACGTCACCAAGACCTACACCAACCGTTTCGTCGAGCAGGGCGCCCAGACCACCGGGATGAAGGCGAAATAGTCCGCAAGCCGCGATCGCTGCCATGACCGAGGCGGTCGCGATTCACCGGGTCACCGAGCTCGACCTGACCTGCGACGGCTGGGTCTGGCCGTTCGCGCAGGCGCGCCGCGCCGAGATCGACGCGCATTTCGCCCGCAAGCGCGCCGAAAAGCCCGAGCTGTGGAACGGCCGCATCCTGCTGGCGCGCAACCCGGTGTTTACGGCGGATCGGCTGCGCGCCGATTACTTCGAGACCGACTTCGCCAGCTTTCTGGCCTGGCGCGATTGGGGCTTTCCCGATCGCAGCGTGATCAACGGCTTCGGCATGGGCGCGCTGCGCGGCAACGACGGCGCCTTCGCGCTCGGCGAGATGGGGCCGCACACCGCCAATGCCGGCCGGGTCTATTTCCCGGGTGGCACCCCCGACCGCAACGATCTGTGCGGCGCGGCGGTCGATATCGCCGCCAGCGTGGCGCGCGAGGTCGAGGAGGAAACCGGGCTGACGCCCGCCGATTATCGGGCGGCCGGGCATTGGGACTGCGTCGTCAGCGGCGCGCTGGTAGCGATGCTGCGGATTCTTTCGGTCGATCTGCCGGGGCAAGCGCTTTGCGACCGGATCGCCGGCAATCTGGCGCGGCAGACAGAACCCGAACTGGTGGCGATCCATCCGGTGCGCGATCGCCGCGACTTCACCGCGGCGATGCCGCGCTTCGTCACCGCCTTCATCGACCACATGGCGACGCGCGGCGCCTGAGCGCCGGCGCGCCGCGTCAGGCTTGGTCGCGTCAGGCTTGGCTGGGCACGCCGTGATCGTCGCGCGGTTCGATCCCGAGTCGGTCGAACAATTGCCGGTCCTTGGTCTCGCCGGGGTTTGGCGTGGTCAACAGCTGCTCGCCGATGAAGATCGAATTGGCGCCGGCGAGGAAGCACAGCGCCTGCATCTCGTCGGACATCGCGGTGCGGCCGGCGGCGAGACGCACGTCCGATGCCGGCATCAGGATGCGCGCCAGCGCGATGGTGCGCACGAACGCGATCGGATCGACCGGCGCGGCGTCGGCCAGCGGTGTGCCCTTAATCGGGATCAGCATGTTGATCGGCACGCTCTCGGGATGGTTTGGCAGGTTGGCCAGCGTCCGCAGCATCTCGACGCGATCGGTCGGCTTTTCGCCGAGGCCGAGAATGCCGCCGCAGCACACCTTGATGCCGGCGTCGTGGACCCGCTGCAGCGTGTCGAGGCGGTCGCCGAAGCTGCGGGTCTGCACCACCGAGGGATAATAGGCCTCCGAGGTATCGATGTTGTGGTTGTAGTAGTCGAGACCGGCATCGGCGAGCTGGCGCGCCTGATCGTCGCTCAGCATGCCGAGCGTCATGCAGGTCTCCATGCCGAGCGCGCGCACGCCCTTGACCATTTCGATCACCGGACCCATGTCGCGATCCTTCGGCGAACGCCACGCCGCGCCCATGCAATAACGCGTCGCACCGCTGGCTTTCGCCGCCGCGGCGCCGGCGATCACCGCGGCCGGGTCCATCAGCTTCGAGGCCGGCAGCGCGGTGTCGTGATGCGCGGACTGGCTGCAATAGCCGCAATCCTCGGCGCAGCCGCCGGTTTTGATATTCAGCAGCTGATTGCACTGCACCTGGTTCGGGTTGAAGCTCTGGCGATGGATCGTCTGGGCGCGGAACACCAGGTCCATGAACGGCGCGTGATAGATCGCGGCGGCCTCGCTGCTGGACCAGTCATGGCGGATGGTGGGCAGCGTGGCGGCCAAGTTTAGCATGTCGATGCTGTTCAAGATGGACTCCGGAGGCGGGAAAGGCGATTGCGGCCAGACGATAAAGGCTACCGGGTGCGATTGGAACCCCGCCGTTTCGGTCGACGGCAACGGCTGTAGTTCGGGCCAGTACGCGGTTTGGCAAAGCTCGCCGGCGCGACGCGTCAGCTTTGCCGCGTCTTGTCGCTCAGGCGTGGCTGTGCACGCCGTGATCGTCGCGCGGTTCGAGGCCGAGCTGGTCGAACCATTGCTGTCCTTGCTAGTCCAAAGTCTAAAGACTATCGGCCAGTTTGGGGCGCCCGCTGGTTCCACTTGGCGGAAAAATTAACCTTGTATTGTTGCCTCAGGTTCAGGTTCCGGCGGTACGCGCTTCTTCTCCGCCATCCTTGGCCGGTCATAGCAGCGCCGCTGACGACCGAAGGATTCTGAAATGTTGGCCTCACTCTCGATCCGTACCAAGATCACCATTGTGGTTGCGCTCCTGCTGCTTGCATTGACCGGCATGGGTCTGCTCGCGATCCGGAATATGGGGGCCATCAATGCCGGCGCCGTGAATATCCAGTCGAGTTGGCTGCCCAGTGTGCGGGCTTTGGGCGATCTGCGCTCGGGAACGATTACTTACCGCAACCTGGTCCGCAAGCACATGCTGGGCGAGACGCCGGAACAGAAATCCAAGGCGCAGAAACGACTGGACCAGACCGTCGGCGAGATCGCCACCATCCGCAAGACCTATGAGGGACTGATCAGCACCGCGAAAGAGCGGGCGATGTACGCCGAGTGGAGCCGGGAGTGGGACAACTACGTCAAGGGTGGCGATCAGGTGCTGGAATTGTCGCGCAACAGCCTCGGCAAGCTTCCCCACGACGCCAATGAACTCAACGAGACGACGGTCAACAAGATCGGCATGACGGCCGACGAACTACTCGACCAGATGACCGACCTGAATCGGACCGGTGCTGATGCGGCGGTCGCAGCCGGAACCCGGACCTATGGTTCCGCGTTTCTGCTGATCGTGTCGATCCTCGGCATTTCGGTGGTGGTCGGGGTCGGTCTCGCGATCTATCTGGTCCGCGACGTCTCCAGCGGCATTGCCTCGATCATCAAGCCGATGCAGCTGCTCGGCTCGGGCGATCTGACCGCGGTGGTGCCGCATCAGGGCGAGACGACCGAGATCGGCGCGATGGCGGATTCGCTGCAGCTGTTCAAGCAGGCGCTGATCGACAAGAAGGCCGCCGACGCCGCGGCCGCGGCCGAGGCCGAGGCCAAGATCGAACGTGGACATCGGGTCGACCGCATCACCACCGACTTCGAGGCGATGATCGGCGAGATCGTCGAGACGGTCGCGGCGGCTTCAACCGAGCTGGAAGCGTCGGCGGGGACCTTGTCGGCGACCGCGGTGCGGGCCGAGGAGTTGACCATCATGGTGTCGGCAGCTTCGGAAGAGGCCTCCACCAATGTTCAATCGGTGGCGTCTGCCACCGAGGAAATGTCGTCCTCTGTCAACGAGATCAGCCGCCAGGTTCAGGAATCGGCGCGGATCGCCAGTGAGGCGGTGGGCCAGGCGCAAAGCACCAATGCCCGGGTCGGAGAACTGGCCAAGGCCGCAGCTAGGATCGGCGATGTGGTGGAGCTGATCAACACCATCGCGGGTCAGACCAATCTGCTGGCGCTGAATGCGACCATCGAGGCGGCGCGGGCCGGGGAGGCCGGCCGCGGCTTTGCGGTGGTGGCCTCCGAGGTCAAGACGCTGGCCGAACAGACCGCCAAGGCCACGGGCGAAATCAGCGCGCAGATCGGCGGCATCCAGACCGCGACGCAGGATTCGGTCGCGGCGATCCGGGAGATCGGCGAGACCATCGGGCGGATGTCGGAGATCTCCGCGACCATCGCCTCGGCGGTCGAAGAGCAGGGCGCCGCGACCCAGGAAATCTCCCGCAATGTGCAGCTGGCGGCGCAGGGCACCCAGCAGGTCTCCTCCAACATCACCGATGTGCAACGCGGTGCCAGCGAGGCCGGTCAGGCCTCGGGCCTGGTACTGACGGCGGCGCAGTCGCTGTCGGGCGATAGCAACCGGCTCAAGACCGAGGTCAACAAGTTCCTCGGCGCCGTGCGGGCGGCGTGAGGACGGTCGAGATTTAGGTCAGTGTTGCTGCCGGGTTTTAGGCGTTGCGAGCTGTCGATATTCGCTCTAAACAGGCGATGGGACAGCGTTGTCAACAGACCCTAAACGGTTGTCGGCGACGATAGGACCCAGAAGGTGTGGCAATGCTGATTCGCGGCGACAGGGCTGGAGTTCACGGGATGGCGGTTTCCGCCATCGCCGACGTGATTCCGGCTGCGCCCCGGTCCGACGCCTGTTTCGGCGCGATGGCCACCCTTCCTCTTGGCGGGCTGCTGCTTCTTATCTGCCCCTGAGGGCCGGCTGGGCATTTTTGCCTGGGCGCTCAGGGGTTCGCGAGACAGCCAGATCCCTCCAGCGCCCCGCAGTGCGGCGCCCGACCAAAGGAATAAATCCATGACCACCGAATCCAAGTCCGCCAAGGACCGCGTCGTTATTTTCGACACCACATTGCGCGACGGCGAGCAGTGCCCCGGCGCCACCATGACCTTCGAGGAGAAGCTCAAGGTCGCGGCGATGCTGGACCAGATGGGCGTCGACATCATTGAGGCCGGCTACCCGTTCGCCTCCGACGGCGATTTCGAGGCGGTCCACGAGATCGCCAAGCGCGCCAAGAATTCGGTGATCTGCGGATTGTCGCGCGCCGCCCACAAGGACATTGACCGCTGCGCCGAAGCGATCAAGCCGGCCGGGCGCGGCCGCATCCACACCTTCCTGTCCACCTCGCCGGTGCACATGAAGTACAAGCTGAAGATGGAAGCGCCGGAAGTCTACGAGATGGTGATCTCGTCGGTGACCCGGGCGCGCAACCACACCGACGACGTCGAATGGTCGGCCGAGGACTCCACCCGCACCGAATTCGATTTCCTGTGCCGCTGCGTCGAGGCCGCGATCAAGGCCGGCGCCACCACCATCAACCTGCCCGACACCGTGGGCTATGCGGTGCCGGAGGAATATTGCGAGCTGTTCAAGAGGGTGCGCGAGACCGTGCCGAATTCCGACAAGGCGGTGTTCTCGGTGCATTGCCATGACGATCTGGGCATGGCGGTGGCCAATTCGCTGGCCGGCGTGCGCGGCGGCGCCCGGCAGATCGAATGCACCCTCAACGGCATCGGCGAGCGCGCCGGCAATGCCGCGCTGGAGGAAGTGGTGATGGCGATGCGGGTGCGGCAGGACAAGATGCCGTACTGGAACAAGATCGAAAGCACGATGCTGACCTTCGCCTCCAAGGCGGTGTCGGCGGCGACCTCGTTCCCGGTGCAGTACAACAAGGCGATCGTCGGCCGCAATGCCTTCGCGCATGAGAGCGGCATCCACCAGGACGGCATGATCAAGAACGCCCAGACCTATGAGATCATGCTGCCCGAAACCGTCGGCGTGAAGGGCACCTCCTTGGTGATGGGCAAGCATTCCGGCCGCGCCGGACTGATCCACAAGCTGGAGGCGCTGGGCTATAAGCTGTCGCGCAACCAGATCGAAGACGTGTTCGTCCGCTTCAAGACATTGGCCGACCGCAAGAAGGACGTCTATGACGAGGACATCGAGGCGCTGGTCGACGAAGAGTTGATGCATGCCCAGGATGTCATCAAGCTGGTATCGCTGACGGTGATCGCCGGCACTCACGGCCCGCAGCGCGCCACCATGAAGCTCGACGTCGACGGCCAGATCCGGATCGAGGAAGCCGAGGGCAACGGCCCGGTCGACGCGGTGTTCAACTGCATCAAGGCACTGGTGCCGCACGAGGCCAAGCTGGAACTGTATCAGGTCCATGCCGTCACCGAGGGCACCGACGCTCAGGCCGAGGTCTCGGTCAGATTGTCGCATGAGGGCCGCTCGATGACGGCGCGGGCGGCTGACCCCGATACGCTGGTGGCATCGGCCAAGGCCTATCTCGGCGCGCTGAACAAGATCGTCATGAAGCGCCAGCGCGACGTGCCCGCGGTCGAGGCCGCGGCGAGCTGATTGCAGACCGCTAGCTGGTGCTGAATAGGTGTGGAAAAGGCAGCGTCCGGACGCTGCCTTTTCTTTTGCGTTGCAACAATCTTTTGACGGGCTTCCTGCTAACGGGCAATAGCCTTTCGCGCTGCTTCTCTATAATGGTGCACAGTTAGTCGGGATGGGGCGACGCTTTTACGCGCGCTTCAAAAATCTTTCGGGAGAAAACATGCGCAAATCATTATTTGCAGTTGCTTCGATCGTGGCCCTTGCCGTGGCGGCGCCGGCGTCGGCGCAATCGCCGATGGTCCTCAAATTCAGCCACGTGGTTGCCGACAATACCCCGAAGGGGCAGGCGGCGATCAAGTTCAAGGAAATTGCCGAGAAGCTGCTGCCCGGCAAGGTCAAGGTCGAAGTCTATCCGAATTCGCAGCTGTTCGGCGACGCCAAGGAAATGGAAGCCGTCGCGCTTGGCGACGTCCAGTTCATCGCCCCGTCGCTGTCGAAATTCGACAAATTCACCAAGAAGATCCAGGTGTTCGACCTGCCGTTCCTGTTCAACGACCTCGCCGCGGTCGATCGCTTCCAGGAGGGCAAGGCCGGGCAGGGCCTGCTGAAGTCGATGGAAAGCAAGGGCTTTCTCGGCCTGGCCTATTGGCACAATGGCATGAAGCAGCTGTCGGCCAACAAGCCGCTGCTGGTGCCGGCCGATGCCAAGGGCCTCAAATTCCGCATCCAGGCCTCCGATATCCTCGCCGCCCAGTTCCAGGCGCTGGATGCCACGCCGCAGAAGCTGGCCTTCTCGGAAGTCTATCAGGCGCTTCAGGTCGGCACCGTCGACGGTCAGGAGAACACCTGGTCGAACATCTTCTCGCAGAAATTCTATGAAGTGCAGAAGAACATTACCGAATCCAACCACGGCGTGATCGACTACATGGTCGTCGTCAACGCCAAGTGGTGGAACGGGCTGCCCAAGGATATCCAGGCCGGTCTGACGACCGCGATGGCAGAGGCCACCAAGGTCAACAACGACGTCGCCGGCAAGCTCAACGAAGAGGCCAAGAACAAGATCGAAGCCTCCGGCGTGAGCAAGATCGAGCAGTTGACGCCCGAGCAGCGCAAGCAGTGGGTCGCCGCGATGAAGCCGGTCTGGGCCAAATTCGAAGGCGCGATCGGCAAGGATCTGATCGACGCAGCGGTCGCGTCGAACGAAACCAAAACCAAATAACAACAGCAACGGGCGACGGTCGCGGGTCAACCGCGTCCGTCGTCCATTCGCGGTCAGGAAACAGGACGAGGGGGCGCCGGTGTCGGTACGTGAGGTGGTGCATCGCATCGAGGAGGGCCTGATCGCCTTCATTCTCGGCGTGATGACGTTGCTGACATTCCTGCAGGTCGTGCTGCGCTACGGCTTCAACTCCGGCTTCATCTGGGCGCTGGAGGCGAACTTCTATCTGTTCGCCTGGCTGATCATGATCGGGATTTCCTATTGCGTTCGCGTCCGCGCCCATATCGGCGTTGATGCCGCGGTGAAATTGCTGCCGCCGACGGGTCGTCGCGTCGTCGGCGTCATCGTCGTGCTGCTGGCGCTGGCCTATGCGGCGCTGATGATCTACGGCTCGATCGAATACATCAACCGCATGATGATCATCGACATCGAGGCCGAGGACATTCCGGTCAAGCGCTGGATCCTCAGCATCTGCCTGCCGCTCGGCTTCATCGCGCTGTTCATCCGGCTTTGCGAAATGGGCTGGCGCATCATCACCGGCCAATCGGAGGGCTATGAGCTCGCCGACGAAGCCCGCGAAGCGGTCCACCACGTTCCCCATCACGGCGAACTCGATGCCACGACGGTGCAGCGATGAACACAGTCTTCCTGTTCGTCACGCTGCTGGCGTGCCTCGGCCTCGGCCTGCCGATCGCGATGGCGCTTGGCCTGTCGTCGATCCTGACGATCCTGCTGTTCGAGCATGACAGCCTGGCGTCGCTGACGCTGAAATTCTTCCAGACCACCGAGCAGTTCACCCTGCTGGCGATTCCGTTCTTCATTCTGGCCGGCAATTTCCTCACCACCGGCGGCGTCGCCAAGCGCATGATCAATTTCGCCATCGCGGCGGTCGGTCATCTGCCGGGCGGGTTGGCGATCGCCTCGGTGCTGGCCTGTATGCTGTTCGCCGCGGTGTCGGGATCGTCGCCCGCGACCGTGGTGGCGATCGGTTCGATCGTGATCGCCGGCATGGTCAAGGTCGGCTATAGCCAGGCCTTCGCCACCGGCGTCATCGTCAATGCCGGCACGCTGGGCATTCTGATTCCGCCCTCGATCGTCATGGTGGTGTTTGCCGCCGCCACCGAAACCTCGGTGGGCCGGCTGTTCATCGCCGGCATCGTGCCGGGCCTGCTGCTCGGCCTGGCGCTGATGGTGGCGATCTATATCGCCGCGCGCATCCTGAAGCTGCCGGGTCAGCCCAAGGCCTCGTGGCGCGAGCGGCTGGGCCTGTTCCGCGAGGCGCTGTGGGGGTTGATGCTGATCGTCATCGTGATGGGCGGCATCTATGGCGGCATCTTCACGCCGACCGAAGCCGCCGCGGTGGCGGCGGTCTATGCCTTTGTCGCCGCGGTCTTCATCTATGGCGATTTGAAGCTGACCGACGTGCCGCAGGTGCTGCTGGATTCCGGCCGGGTCTCGGTGATGCTGATGTTCATCATCTGCAACGCCTTCCTGTTCGCCCACGTGTTGACCACCGCGCAGATCCCGCAGGACATCGCCCGGCTGATCATCGATGCGCAATTGTCGCCGTGGCAATTCCTGCTGATCGTCAACGTCATCCTGCTGGTGGCCGGCAATTTCATGGATCCGACGGCGATCGTGTTGATCACCGCGCCGATCCTGTTTCCGACGGCAATGAAGCTCGGGATCGATCCGATCCATCTCGGCATCGTCTATGTGGTGAATATGGAGATCGGACTGGTGACGCCGCCGGTCGGGCTCAATCTGTTCGTCGCCTCCGGCATTACCGGGATGCCGCTGACGGCGGTGGTGCGCGCCGCCTTCCCCTGGCTGATGGTGCTGCTCAGCTTCCTGATGATCATCACCTATATTCCGGAGATCTCCACCTTCCTGCCCAATCTGTTGTACGGCAAGGCGATTCAGTAGGGGCCCCGTCGCGCCGGTGCGGCCTGCGCTACCGGCGGACTGCGCTGCGCGAGGTAGTTCGGCACGGCGCTGGATCGGGGCCGCATTACATCTTGGTAACAGAGCGATTCTGTCCAATCCGTAAGTTGATCGGGCAGGGAACCGCGATCATCTTCGGGCCACCTTTACAGGAGGCTCGCATGAAGAAGATGATTCTCGCCAGCGTCGCCGTGCTGGTGCTCGCAGGTTCGACCGCGGTCTATGCCCAGCACCGACCGTGGTGGTTCCACCATGGCCACTCCCGCATCAATCCGGAAGACCGCGCCGCCTTCGCCGATGCGCGGATCGCCGCCGTCAAGGCCGGGCTGAAACTGACGCCGGACCAGGACAAGCTATGGCCGCCGGTCGAAAGCGCGGTGCGCGATTTCACCAAGCTGCGGATCGAGCGCGCCAATGCCCGGATGAAGGCCAGGGACGATCGCGACGCGCAGCCAGACGATCCGGTGGCGCGGCTGCGCGAGCGCGCCGACGCCATGGCCGCCACCGCATCGGCGCTGAAGCAGATCGCCGATGCGGCCGAGCCGCTCTACAAGACCCTCGACGACGGCCAGAAGCGTCGGCTGCGGGTGCTGACCCATATGGAGGGCGGGTTCGGCGGCAGGCACTGGCGCGGCCATGGCATGATGTATCGTGGCGATGACCGCGAGCGTGGCCGAAGCTGGGACCGTGATTCTGATCGCGATTCCGATCGCGGCCGCGGCATGATGGACAACGGCGCGATGCCGGATCGGCTGTAACCCCAAACTTTGCCGTCGACGCCAGCAAAAACCGCCGATTTTCGGCGGTTTTTGATTTTTTACGAGGAATCGCAAATCAGCTTGGATTTTCCCGCCGCATTGCTGGACATCCCCGGTTCGCTTTGCTAAACGACGCCGTCCCCAAGGGACTTCCGGACTGGTTCCGGGCGCATAGCTCAGTTGGTAGAGCAGATGACTCTTAATCATCGGGTCCTAGGTTCGAGCCCTAGTGCGCCCACCAAGTTCCCCCGATAAAATCAAAGACGTAGCCGCACGGCGGGGGAGCCGGGGTCGAGGATTTCCAATCCTTTGACGTCTGGTGGCAATTTGACGTCTGGCTGCAAGATGTTTCAATGACACCGCGCGATGCCGCCGACCGCGTGGCGTGGTCGCAGCGACGACGGCGCCGGATTCCGGCGCTCGGCGTCGAAACCTGCGCGGTTCGAGAATGTTGGCCCAGAGCATTTGCGCCGGACGCGTCCACCGAAATCGGCGACGGCCGGTCGCGATTGGTTCGAGGGGCGAGTCGTGGGCGATCCGAGTGTCAAACATCTGAAGGATATCAGTCGAACATTGCGGATCACCGCCATTGGTCTGGTGCTGATCATCGTGTTGTGGGGGCTGCGGGATATCCTGCTGTTGGGCTTCGCGGCGGTATTGATCGCCTGCGTGCTGCACGGAGCCGGCGATGCGCTGCATCGGCGCAGCGGGCTTGGCGAAGGCTGGTCGCTGCTGGCGGTGGTGCTGACGCTCTTGCTCGGACTCGGCGCGCTGCTGTTTTGGCGCGGTACCGTGATCGCCGACCACGTCTCGCAGATGACCGATCAATTGAGCCTGCAGCTGCAGCAATTGTGGCAGCAGATGTCCGGCAAGGGGTGGACCGCGCTGCTGGCACAGCAGTTGCGCAGCTCGGTGGAATCGGCAGGCAAAAACCTCAGCGGCTACGTCCCGGGCGTCGCCAGTTCGGTGCTCGGCATTGGCGGCAGCGCGCTGGTGGTGGTGGCCACCGCGCTATTTCTTGCGATCTCGCCGCGGCGCTACATCGACGGCGCGCTGAGGCTGGTGCCGATCGGCTGGCGGCCGCGTGGTCGCGAGGTGATGCTGGAAATCGGCGAGACGCTGCAATTGTGGTTTGTCGGGCAGTTCGTCGACATGGTGATCGTGGCCGTGCTGGTTGGCGTCGGCCTGTTCCTGCTCGGTGTGCCGATGGCGCCGACCCTGGCGCTGCTGGCGGGGCTGTTGAATTTCGTGCCCTATGTGGGGGCGCTGGCCGGCGCGGTGCCGGCGATCCTGGTGGCGTTGGCGCAGTCCCCGAGCCTGGCGCTCTGGGTCGCCCTGCTGTTCATTTGCGTGCAGACGCTGGAAGGCAACGTCATCGCGCCGCTGATTCAGCGCCGCACCATCTCGCTGCTGCCGGCGCTCACGATCCTGTCGCAGACCGTTCTGGGGACGCTGTTCGGCGCGGTCGGCCTGGTGGTAGCGACGCCCCTGACCGCGGCCATGATGACCGCGGTGCGGATGATCTATATCGAAGATCTGCTGGAGCGCGACACCGGCGCGCAGGATGGCCGATGATGGCGATCGCCCTCATCGGCCGGCAAGGCCTGCAGCCGCCAAAACCCGCGGCTCAGAACACCAGTTCGCCGGCGAGCAGGCCCATCACCAGGAAGATCGCGAAGATGGCGATCGCGATAAAGAACAGCCACTTGGCGATGGTTCTGGTACCGGCCGCGATATCGGTGAATCCGAAGACGCCGGCGGCAATCGATATCAGAAAGAAAATCAGGGCCCATTTCAGCACGGTTTGCTCCGTTTGATCTGTTCAAGGAGAAGGAACGGCATCTTGATCTGGTCAAGGCCGCGGGATGGAAGGCGTCATTGCACGTCGAATTTTGCCGAGCGGATCGTCCAATCGCCGTCATCGGCGGCGACGACGAACACAAGATCCTGCTTGGCGCTCGCCCATGTCGGCACGGCGAGCTTGGCGTTAATCGTGCCGTCCTCGCTGGCTTTGGCGTGGTCCAACACGGTGTAGGATTGGCCGGGCCGTCCGGCGCCGATCACCACAGCCGCCTTCGCCGGCAGGCCCGAGACCGCGAGATCGACATTCGCGCCGGTCGGGCCTTGTTGCGGCGTCATCGTCAGCTTGATTTTTCGAGTGACGGATTCGCCGGTCAGCTTATCGCCGACGCTGCTGAGCCGCTGCTTGAGGTCGGGGTTCTTGTCGAGCAGATCGTCGACCGAGGAGCCGACCTCGCTGGCAAGCCGTGAAATGCCGCTGCTGACGCCGTGCGCGAAGGAGCGCAACCGATCGCCGGTGCGGTTGGCCATTGTGGTGGTGTTGACCGTGGCGCCGACCCGCAAGTCGCCCGAACCGTCGATATTCGGATTGGCTTGCAGCAAGGTCCCCTCGCTGATGTCACAGCGCTCTGCGATGCTGCTCAAGCTGTCGCCGCGCTCGACCTTTGTGGTGTCGCCGCATGGTGTCTTGGCATGGGCCACCGCCGAGCCGGCGAGGCTGGCGGCAACCGCGATGATGGCGATGTTGGCTTTCATCATGTCGGTATTCATAAAGGCTCCACTCGACACTCAACGGTCTCGTTATTAGCAGCTGTTGATTGGCAGCTCTGGATTGAGATTGTCGGCTCTTGCTGCCGCTGACGCGCAGCTGTGCGGGCCGCGGTGCATGGGATGAACAGGTGAATTGCGGTCAGGTTCCGCGCGTGACATATCGCCGCATTCATGCGGCCCCGGCAGATCTGCGACGGAGCGATCGATCCTGACATTGTCAGTTGTGGGTATGACGACGCGGCTGATCGGCTTCGATCGGGTCGAGCTCCTCGACAGCCGTCATCGCTTCGCTGATTTCCCACAGCCGGCGATTTGCTTGCGCGTCGCGCGCTTGGGCGGGCGCCGGGATGGTCTTTCGATTGCCGAAATATTGACCGCTCACCTCCGCCAGCTCAGATGCATTGGCGAGATAGAGCACGCGGCGCGCCGCTCGCGCGGAGGAGGGGATCGCCCAGCCGAACAAGTGGGCAAACAGCTTCAGCAAGACGCCCTGTGCGCCATCGGTGCTGCCCAGATTCGATCTGAACACGCCGGGGAAAACGCAATTGACCGTCACGCCGCTGCTCTGAAGCCGGCGCGCCAATTCGAAGGTGAAATGCAAATTGCCGAGCTTGGATTGGCCATAGGCCTTCATCATGCTGTAGGGGCGGTGGTCCCAATTCAGATCGGCGAAATCCATCGCGGTATCGATACGGGTGCCGACATTGACGATCCGCGCCGGCGCGTTGGCTTTCAGCACATCCAGCAGCAAGGTGGTGAGCAGAAATGGGCCGAGATGATTCACCGCCAGCGCGCATTCGATGCCGTCGGGGCTGAGCCGCCGCTCGGGAAAGGCCGTGCCGGCATTGTTCACCAGCAGATGCAATTGCGCAAAACGCGCCTGCACCTCCTGCGCCAGCGCGCGGATCGCTGCCTGGTCGGCCAGATCGGCGACGAAAAGATGCAGATCACGATTGCCGGTCGCGGCGCGGATGTCGTTGAGCGCCGCTTCGCCGCGCGCGCGATCGCGCACCACCAGACCAATGCGTAGTCCAGCGGCCGCCAGCGCCTCGGCGATGGCTTTGCCCATCCCCGAATTGGCTCCGGTGATCAGGGCGGTTCTGTTTGGTTCAGCGCTTGTGCTCATGGCTGGTCCATTTCTCTGAGGCGGACACCAACTCGCCCGCGTTTCCGTCCCCGATCGCCAGATGGTGATCGGGCCTTGGTCTTGGAAGGGCTGCCGTCAAGCAGCGAAGTCCGGCGCCCCAAGCTAGCGCCAATCGGATCGCCTGAAAACGCGATGTCCGCGCTGAACGATCACGGCATCAGCGTGTTGGGGAGGTATTCGAATGGAGTCCCCAATGCCACTCATTATCAATGAACGAGAGCATGCGCTCGGAGACGATCCGCGCACCAGCCTGCTCGATTTCTTGCGCCGCGATTGCGGCCTGACCGGAACCAAGAAAGGTTGCGATCACGGCCAGTGCGGCGCCTGCACCGTGCTGGTCAATGGCCAGCGGATCAATTCCTGCCTAACGCTGGCGATCATGCATGACGGCGATAGCGTCACTACGATCGAGGGGCTGGGCACGCCGGACAATTTGCATCCGTTGCAGGCGGCCTTTGTCCGCCATGACGGCTATCAATGCGGTTACTGCACGCCGGGGCAGATCTGCTCGGCGCAGGGCATGCTGGCGGAAGCCGAGCTGGGATGGCCGAGCTACGTCAGCGACGATCTGACCGCCGAGGTGACGCTGACGCCCGACGAGATCCGCGAACGGATGAGCGGCAATCTGTGCCGCTGCGGCGCCTATTCGAACATTGTCGACGCCATCGTCTACGTGAAGGAGGGCGGACATTGAAACCCTTCGCATATAGCCGTGCCGATCGGCTCGATCGCGCCACGCAATTGGCCCAGGATGGCGGCCGGCTGATCGCCGGCGGCACCAATCTGCTTGATCTGATGAAATTGGAAGTCGAGACGCCCGACGCGTTGGTCGACATCAATCGCCTGCCGCTCGGCGGCATCGAGGCCGAGGGCGACGGGCTTCGGATCGGCGCGCTGGTGAGCAATAGCGCCTGCGCCGCGGACGCCCGCATCCGTCGCGACTATCCGGTGCTGGCACGCGCGATTCTCGCTGGCGCGACGTTTCAGCTGCGCAACAAGGCCACCACGGCCGGCAATCTGTGCCAGCGCACGCGGTGCTACTATTTCTACAACACCGACATGGCGTGCAACAAGCGCGAGCCGGGCAGCGGCTGCTCGGCGATCGGCGGCGCCAATCGAATCCACGCGGTGTTGGGCGCCAGCGAGCACTGCATCGCCACCTATCCGGGCGATATGGCGGTCGCCCTTGCGGCCCTGGATGCGACGGTCGAGATCGCAACGGCCGATGGCGGCAAGCGCAGCGTGGCGGTGCGCGGTTTCCATCGCCTGCCGGGCGATGCGCCGGACAAGGACAATGTGCTGGAGCCCGGCGAGGTGATCACCGCCGTCGTGCTGCCGACGCCGGCCGGCGGGCGGCAGCTCTATCGCAAGGTGCGCGACCGGTCGTCCTACGCCTTCGCGCTGGTTTCGATCGCCGCGATGGTGCGGATGGACGGCGCGACGATCAGCTCCGCCGCGCTCGCCTTCGGCGGGCTGGCGCACAAGCCCTGGCACGATCCGCGGATCGACGCGCTGCTGACCGGCGCCGCGCCATCGGACGCGCTGTTCGACAAGGCGGCCGACCTGCTGCTCGAAGGGGCGGCCGGCCATGGCGATAACGACTTCAAGATTTTGCTCGCCCGACGCACGCTCAAGGCCGTGCTGCGCGACGCCACAGGAGATGCCGCATGACCCGCACGCTGACAATGGACCGGCCCGACGAGCGCAACCGGCTCGACCTAATGCATCAAGGTGTGATCGGCAAGCCTCTGGACCGACCGGACGGGCCGGCCAAGACCACCGGCACCGCCACCTATGCGGCCGAATATCCGATCAGCGGTTGCGTTGAGGGCGTGATCGTCACCGCGACGATCAGCAAGGGCGAGGTTACGGCGATCGACGACAGCACAGTCTTGAGAATGCCCGGCGTGATCGCCGTAATTTCCGACGAGCGGATGACCGCGCGCTCGGCGCAGGGCGGCGCCGGCAAGGCCCCGGTCCAGAAGGTGCGGCAGGTGGAATTTTTCGGCCAGCCGATCGCCGTGGTGGTCGCCGAGACCTTCGAGCAGGCGCGCGATGCGGCCAAGCAGCTGCAAGTGAGCTATCGGGCCGATGACGACGTGGCCGTCGACCAGCACGCACGGGATGTGCCGCTGGAAAGTCAGGACGGCGCCACCACCCAGGGTGACCTGGGAAAGGCAATGAGCGAGGCCGCCGCTGCGGTCGACGCCACCTACACCACCGAATCCCACAACAGCGCGGCGATGGAGCCGCATGCCAGCATCGCGCACTGGGACGGCGATACGCTGACGCTGTATTCCAGCCTGCAGATGCTCAAATACAACGTCAAGGAATTGGCCGACTCGCTCGGGCTCGCCCCCGACAAGGTGCGCCTGATCGCGCCTTATGTGGGCGGCGGTTTCGGCTCGAAGCTCGGCATCAGCGTCGAGGGCACGGCGGCCGCGGTCGCCGCGATGAAGCTGGAACGGCCGGTACGCGTGGTGCTGTCGCGCCAGCAGGTGTTTCAATGCGTGACGCGCCGCTCCGAGACCTCGCAGCGGCTCCGTCTTGCTGTTGATCGTGACGGGCGCCTGACCGGATTTGGCCATGAAGCGCGCGTGTCGAATCTGCCCGGAGAGACATTCGCCGAGCCGGTGACGCAGGCCAGCGAATTTCTCTACGCCGGTGAAAACCGGACGCTGAGCGTCGATCTGGCACGGATTCATGTTCTGACAGCCGGATCGGTCCGCGCGCCGGGCGAGGCGGTGGGGATGCAGGTGCTGGAATCGGCGATGGACGAACTCGCTAACGCCATCGGCATTGATCCGGTCGAATTGCGGCTGCGCAACATCCCCGAACGGCATCCGAGCCAGGACATTCCCTACGGTTCGCGCAAGCTGGCCGAATGTCTCAAGCAAGGCGCGGCGCGCTTCGGCTGGGACGGCGCCAACCGCAAGCCGGGCATGAGGCGCGAAGGCGAGTGGTGGATCGGCACCGGGATGGCGAGCGCCGCGCGGGTCCACAATCTCAACGAGGCGCAGGCACGGGTGACGCTGCATGCCGACGGCAGCGCGGTCGTCGCCAGCGATATGACCGATATCGGCACCGGCAGCTACGCCATTCTCGGCCAGATCGCCGGGGAGATGCTCGGGCTTGATCCGAAGCGGGTCGCGGTGCGACTGGGCGATTCGGCATTCCCGCCGGGGTCGGGCTCGGGCGGCAGCTGGGGCGCGGCGTCGACCGGCTCGGCGGTGTTCGAGGCCTGCGAGGTGATCCGCCAGCAGCTCGCGGACCGGCTCGGCTGCGCCGAGGACCAGCTCAAATTGCAGGACGGCTTCGCCGAGACCGGCAACCGGCGCGTCGCCTTGGCTGAACTACTCGACGGCGAGGAGATCGAGGAAATCGGTCACTTCAAGGCCGGCAAGATCGCCGATGCCTTTGCCGCCGCGATGTATGGCGCGTTCTTCGTCGAAGTCGCGGTCAATGCCTATACGGGCGAAACAAGGGTGCGGCGCTTCAACGGCACTTTCGGCCTGGGCCGCGTGCTCAACGCCAAGACCGCGACGTCGCAATGCATGGGCGGCATGGTCTGGGGCATCGGCAGCGCGCTGACCGAGGAAATGGTGTTCGACAAGCGCGACGGCCATCTGGTCAATCCGGACTTTGCCGAATACCACGTGCCGGTCAATCTCGACGTGCCGCATCTCGACGTGGTGCTGCTCGAGGAGCGCGACCCGGCGGCGAGCCCGCTTCAGGCTAAGGGCGTCGGCGAGCTCGGCATTTGTGGCGCGGCCGGCGCGATCTGCAACGCAATCTACCACGCCTGCGGCGTCCGCGTGCGCAGCTTCCCGATCACGCCCGACAAGATCCTCGCCGGCCTGCCGGAGCCGTAGCAATTCACGGCTTGGCGCGATCGCGGGTGATCTTGTCCTGGGTGGTCCCGACAGGGATATTCGCAGGGCCAAGGCCATCGCAGACGAATTGGAAGACTGAGGATGAAGGTCAGCAAGCTCAAGAAGTTCGATGCCGCCGAGCATCTTCGCACGCCGGCGGCGCGCGCGGAATATCTCAACCTCGTGCTCGCCGATGGCGATCCCGCCGAAATCCGCGACGCCCTCAATCTCGTCGCCAGAGCCCAGGGCATGAGCGCGATCGCCAAGGCCGCCGGGGTGACCAGGGAGGGGCTTTACAAGACGCTCGGTGAGAATGGCAATCCGGAGTTCGCCACCATCCTGCGGGTCTTCCGGGCGATGGGAATCCGGCTGACGGCAGAACTGGCCGAAGCCAAGCCGAAGAAGAAAGCCGTGGCGTAGGCGGTCGATGCGTTGGCCGGCCGAGCGGCTGTGTGACCACAACCGGCATCGTTGCTGGGCTACAGCGCGTTCTGCTTCAGATCGATCTGGCCCTGGATCTCCATCTCGATCAAACGCATCTGGGTGCCGCCGGAGGCGTCGAGGCGATTGCCGCCGCAACTCGGGCAAATATCGAGTCGGCTGGAGACCGTGACCTCGGCGCCGCAATCCAGGCATTTGGCCTGGCCCGGCGGCCGGTCGATCTGCAACACGACGCCGTCCAGGAAAGTGTCCCGGGTGGAGATTTCAAACGCATAGCGCAGCGCGTCCGGATCGAGGCAGCTCAAAAGGCCGATCTCGAGGCGCAGCCGCTTCACCATCGCAAAGCCCCGGCGAAGGCGCTCATCTTCAAGCTGGCCGATGATCTGCTCGCAAATTGTCATTTCGTGCATGGCATTGGTCCGGTGGATCGGTGTGGAAACCTTGGCCGCCGGAGCATCCGCCCCCTTTGGGGGGGCGGACGCTCCGGCGGTCGAGGCTCAGGAGGTAGCTGTTGATTTAGGCGGGTTGAACCACCTTGCTGGCGTCAGCCGGGCTGGCGGCTGCCGCAAGACGCTGCTTCAGGCCGGTGTAGTCCTGCTGCACTTTCGACTCAGCCCAGACTTGATCGGCGATGGCTTCGACGCGCACCGCGGCGAATTTGTATTCCGGCGTCTTGGCGATCGGGTCGACGTGATGCACGGTCAGCTCGTTGCACGCGCCGATCCACCATTGGTAGGTCATATAGACCATCCCGAGATTGGTGCGGTCGGTCAATTTCGCGCGTGAAATGATCTTGCCCCGACGCGAAACGACGTAGACCAGCTGGTCGTCCTTGATTCCGAGCTTCTTGGCGTCGGCCGGGTTGATGGTGACATAACCCGGCTCGTCCGCGAGCGCAGTGAGGGCGGCGCAGTTGCCGGTCATCGAGCGGCAGGAATAGTGCCCGACTTCGCGGACCGTGCAGAGGCCGAGCGGGAATTCCGCGTCGACCTTCTCCAACGGCGGACGCCATTCGGAGGCGAACAACAGGCCCTTTCCGCTCTTGGTCTGGAACTTGTTGCCTTCGTAGAGATACTTCGTGCCCGGGCTCTTTTCGTCGAGGCAGGGCCACTGGATGTAGCCCAGTCCGGACAGCCGCTCATAGGTCGCGCCGGTGTAGAGGTCGCACAGAGAAATCATCTCGGTCCAGACTTGCTCGGCGCTGTTGTACTTCATCGGATAACCCATAGCGGTCGCGAGCAGGCTATAGATCTCCCAGTCGTGCTTGACGTCGCCCTTGGCGCTGACCGCGGTGTAGAAGCGCTGGAAGCCGCGATCGGCCGAGGTGAACACGCCGTCATGCTCGCCCCATGAGGTGGCGGGCAGGATCACATCCGCATACATCGCCGTCTTGGTCATGAAGATGTCCTGGACGATGATGAAGTCGAGCGCCGCAAAGCCCTTGCGTACCGCGTCGAGGTCCGGCTCGGTCTGGGCCGGGTCTTCGCCGAAGATGTACATCGCCTTCAGCTTGCCGTCCTCGGCGGCGTGCGGCACGTCGGTCAGCGACATGCCGATCTTGTCGGGCAGGCTCGGCACGCCCCAGGCCTTGGCGAACTTCGCCCGCGCGGCCGGATCGGTGACGTATTCATAGCCGGGGAACACGTTCGGCAGCACGCCCATGTCGCAGGCGCCCTGGACGTTGTTCTGGCCACGAACCGGGCCGACGCCGACATTCGGACGACCGAGATTGCCGGTCAGCAGCGCCAGGCCGGACAGCCCCTTCACCACATCGACACCCTGGCCCCATTGGGTGACGCCCATGCCCCACAGGATCGTCGCCGACTTGGCGGCGGCGTACATCCGCATCGCCTTGCGGATCTCCGATGCCTTGATGCCGGTGATGTCTTCAACGTATTCGGGCGTGTATTTCTCGACGGTCTTCTTGTATTCGTCGAAACCTTCGGTGAAATTTGCCACATAGTCTTTGTCGTAAAGGTTTTCGGTGATCAACACATTGGCGAAAGCATTGACCAGCGCCATGTTGGAGCCGTTCTTCATGCCGAGCCACATGTCGGAGATGCGCGCGGTTTCGATGAAGCGCGGATCGCAGGTGATGATCTTGGCGCCCTTTTCCTTGGCCTTGATGATGCGACGCGCGACGATCGGATGGCTATCGGCCGCGTTGTAGCCGAAGCACAGGATGCAGTCGGTATCCTCGATCTCGCAGATCGAGTTGCTCATGGCGCCATTGCCGAGCGTAACCATCAGGCCCGACACCGACGGACCGTGGCAGACGCGGGCGCAGCAATCGATATTGTTGGTTCCGATCACCGCGCGGGCGAATTTCTGCGCGATGTAGTTCGATTCATTGCCGGTGCCGCGCGACGAGCCGGTCAGCATGATCGAATCGGGGCCGTGCTTCTTCTTGATGTCGCCGAGCCGCTTGGCGGTGTAGGCGATGGCCTCGTCCCACGACACCGGTTCGAGCTCGGCATCGCGGCTGCGACGGATCATCGGCTGACGCAGCCGGGGCGTGAGGATCTTGGTGTCGTTGATGAAGTCCCAGCCGTAATAACCCTTCAGGCACAATTCGCCCTGATTGGTCACGCCGTCGAGTGGTTCGGCGCCGACCACCTTGTCGTTCTCGACGAGCAGGTTGAGCTTGCAGCCGGAGCCGCAATACGGACAGACAGAAATGAATTTTTCCATGGTTTAACCTCGTGAGTGGTCGCGATGAGTTGGCGTGGCTGAGTTCAGAGTGCGGTGCCGGTGAGCGCGGCGCCGAGCGCGGAGCGGTGCCGGCGCTGATTCTGCAGCTCCGTCATCATGTCTTCGTCCATCACGCGCAACGCCGCGGTCGGGCAAACTTCGATACAGGCCGGACCTTGGTCGCGGTTGATGCATAGATCGCATTTGTGCGCTTCGGCCTTGACGCCGTCGGCGACCTTGAGCCCCGCGAAGGTGCGTTCGATCGGATGGGTGACGACTTCCATCACGCCGAACGGGCAGGCGACGACGCAGGTCTTGCAGCCCAGGCAACGTGACTGATCAACCTGCACGGTGCCGGCGCTATAGAAGATGGCTCCGCTCGGGCAGGCGTTGAGGCAGGGCGCATCCTCGCAATGGTGACAGGTCACGGGCGTCGAGACCGTGCCGGTGAGCATCAGCTTGAGGCGCGGCGCGAAGTTGGCGGGGGACAGAGCCCCCACCGCGTTCGACGGCTCATGCGCAAGCACACAGGCGACCTCACAGGTATGGCAGCCGATGCACTTGTTGGGTTCGCAGACAATGAAACGGTTCATTCTCGGTATCTCCACGTAGGCGACGTCCGCGGATCACGGCCGGGCGGCAATCTCCGCACGGCTCGTTTCGCGTGGCGGCTTGGTTGCCCACACGTCACCCCCGCCACTAATCAAGAATGCTTATCGATCAATAAAGCAAAGATATGGGCGCGTGTGTTGCAGGTATGCGCCATGTAAATCTCGATTAGTTGCTTAGAGTTGATCTGAGTCAAAGATCATTCGCATGGGACGTAGTCGAAAATAAGATGTTTCATTTCGAAATATCGGAGTATCTCTCGAATCGGACGAAGCGAATACTTCAATAGACTTAAACTGTTAGGCAATTGTTCTTGGCTCATCAGTTTCCCTTATCACCCGCCTTCGAGCGTGACTCCACGTCACGCCGTGGCACCCGACGGCGGTCACCGTCCGGGTCAGCCAATTACTTGGAGAGACGGACATGAACCGTTTTGTCATCGCGGACCCCGGGCGATGCATCGGCTGCAACACCTGCATGGCGGCTTGTTCGTCGGTGCATATTGCGGTCGGGTTGCAGGCGCTGCCGCGGCTTACCGTGACGCGGACGTTTGAAGTCACCGCGCCGATCCTGTGTCGGCATTGCGAGGACGCCCCCTGCGCCCGGGTCTGCCCGGTCGACGCGATCAAGCTCACCGGCGACCAGGTCGAACTCAACGAACAGAAGTGCATCGGCTGCAAGCTGTGCGCGATCGCTTGTCCGTTCGGCGCGATCACGCCCTCGGGCACGCCGATCTCCGGCGTCGCGGGCATCAAGATCGGCTTCCCGACTCACTCGGCGGCGCTCAACCCGATGCTGGCCTGGGACATCGGGGTGAAGGCGGTCGCGGTGAAGTGCGACCTTTGCGAATTTTTGGAGACCGGGCCGGAATGCGTTCGGTCCTGTCCCACCGACGCTTTGCGGATCGTCAACGACATCGGGCTCGACGATTCGAGCGCCGCCAAGCGGCTGGCCAGCGCTGTCGCCGGCGCCGCGCTGAATACGGTCGGTTTTGACGCTCCGACCACCGGCCCCCGTCCAGCGCCATCGACTGAGGAGCGCAACTGACATGACCCCGATCCAGCTATTATGTGCCTCGCTCGCCTGTTCGCTGGTTGCCGCCTGTGGCAGCCTGCTGTTCGCGCGGCTCGAGAAATTGGCGATCTTCGTGTCCGGCGCCGGCGGCCTTCTTGCCGCAGTGCTCGGCGCTGTTGCCGGCGCCTCGGTGCTGAGCGGAACGCCGGTCGTCCTCGACGTCGCCGGGCCGTTTCCCTTCGCTCACTTCATCTTGAGGCTCGACGCGCTGTCGGGGCTGATGGTGCTGGTGATCTCGGCGCTCTCGGCGGTCGCCTCAATCTACTCCTTCTCTTACGTGCGCGAATATACCGGGCGCGGCGTCGGCGCGATGGGGTTCTTCTTCAACGTCTTCGTCGCCTCGATGCTGCTGGTGGTCGTCGCCGATAACGCCTTCTGGTTCCTGGTGTTCTTCGAGATGATGTCGCTCGCCTCGTACTTCCTGGTGATCTTCGATCAGGACGAGGAGGCGGTGTCGGCAGGCTTCATCTACTTCCTGGTGGCGCACGCCGGATCGGTGGCGATCATGGCGGGCTTCTTCCTGATGGCCAACGCTGCGGGCTCGATGGACTTCGCGGCGTTCCGCGCCACGCATCCGAGCGCGCTGGTCGCCTCGATCGTGTTCGGCCTGTCGCTGCTCGGCTTCGGCGCCAAGGCGGGCATGATCCCGCTGCACGTCTGGCTGCCGCGCGCCCATCCCGCCGCTCCGTCTCACGCCTCGGCGCTGATGTCCGGCGTGATGATCAAGATCGGCGTGTTCGGAATTCTTAAGGTCGGCGTCGATCTGCTCGGCGGCGGCGTGTTGTGGTGGGGCATGGCCGTGCTGGCGCTCGGCGCGATCTCCTCGGTGCTGGGCGTGATCTACGCGCTTGCCGAACACGACATCAAGAAGCTGCTGGCCTATCACTCGGTCGAGAATATCGGCATCATCATGATGGGCGTGGGGACCGGCATGATCGGCCTTGCCACCCATCAGCCGCTGGTCGCGATGCTCGGACTGCTGGCCGGTCTGTATCATCTGGTCAACCACGCCGTCTTCAAGGGCCTGCTGTTCCTCGGCGCCGGCGCCGTGATCTTCCGGCTGCATACCAAGGACATGGACAAGATGGGCGGGCTGGCCCGCACCATGCCGTGGACCTCGGCGTGCTTCCTGGTCGGCGCGCTCGCGATCTCGGCGATCCCGCCGCTCAACGGCTTCGTCTCGGAATGGTTCACCTATCAGGCGCTGTTCGCCGCCGCGCTCAACGGCACGTTCCTGGTGAAGTTCGCCACGCCGATCGCCGCGACGGCGCTGGCCTTGACCGGCGCGCTGGCGGTGATGTGCTTCGTCAAGGCCTATGGCGAGATGTTCTCCGGGCTGCCGCGCAGCAAGAAGGCCGAACAGAGCAGCGAAGTGCCGGCGCCGATGATCATCGGCATGGTGCTGCTGGCCGCCGCCTGCGTCGGCCTCGGTCTGGCCGCGCCGCTGGTGGTGCCGGTGATCGGCGGCATCGCCGCGGCGATCCTGCACATGCCGGAGGCGGTGTTCGCCAATGGCACTATCGTGATCCCAGGGGATGCCGGCCGCGCCGCGCTCTCGACCCCGCTGATCGCCTTGCTGCTGCTCGGCCTCGCCACGGTGCCGCTGGTGATCAGCGCGATGTTCGCCGGCGCCCGCGCCAATCGCCGACGCACCGCCGAACCCTGGGCCTGCGGCTATCTGCCGGACGCGCAGATGACGGTGACCGCGCATAGCTTCGCCCAGCCGATCCGGATGTTCTTCGCGCCACTCTATGCGGTGCGCAACAGCGCCGCCGCGGCTTCGAAGGTCATCGAGCATGGCTTCTGCGGCGTCGTCACCGCAGCTCGGCGAACCGAACCGATGTTCGACCGCTTCCTCGTCACCCCGACGGTCGGCCTCGTCAACGGCCTCGGTCACCGCGTGCAGGTGCTGCAAAGCGGCGATCTATCGACCTACTGCCTCTACATCGTCGCGGCGCTCGCGGCCCTCCTCCTCATTACGCTGCGTTAGGAGAGAAACGTGCCAACCCTCACTCAATTCCTACTGGCGCTGGTGCAGGCCCTGTTGCTGCTCGCAGCCGCCCCGTTGTTCACCGGCCTGACGCGCATGTTGCGCTGTAAGATGCACACCCGCCAAGGACCTGGCGTGCTGCAAGACTACCGCGACATCCTCAAGCTGCTGCGGCGGCAGAATCTGCAGCCGCCCGCCGCGGGCTTCGCGTTCCGCATCATGCCCGCGGTGATGATCGCCACGCTGCTCACCATCGCCATGGCTCTGCCGGTGCTGACCCGCACCACGCCGATCCCGGGCTTCGGCGACATCATCACGGTGATCTATCTGTTCGCCCTGGTGAGGTTCTTCTTCTCACTCGCCGGCCTCGACTCCGGTTCGTCTTTCGCCGGCATCGGCGGCAGCCGCGAACTGACCCTCGGCGTGCTGGTCGAGCCGACCCTGGTGCTGTCGCTGCTGGTGACGGCGCTGCTGGTAGGAACCAGCGACATTGGCGCCATGGGCACAGCGATTTCGGTCGGTCATATCGGCGAGATCGGGGCGGTGGTGATTTCCGGCGTGGCCTGCGCATTCGCCTGCTACTTCGAACTCGGCAAGCTGCCCTACGACATGGCTGAAGCCGAGCAGGAGCTGCAGGAAGGCCCGCTGACGGAATATTCCGGCCCGTCGCTGGCGTTGCTCAAGATCGCCCTGGGGATGAAGCAGCTGCTGATCCTCGCCTTCGTCTTCGCAATCTTCATTCCCTTCGGCAGCGCCGCCGACACCAGCCCGCTTGGGCTCGCGCTCGGCGCCGCCGCCTTCGTCGTCAAAGTCGGCGTGATCTGCATGCTGCTTGGCGTCATCGAGAACAGCGTCGCACGGGCTCGTTTCCGCCTGACGCCGCGGCACAGCTGGTTCGGCCTCGGCATCGCGTCGCTCGGTTTCGTCTTCTACCTCGTTGGCATGTGAACCAAGGAATAATGACATGATCAACCTTGCGCTCGCAAGCATCCTCCTCCCAGCCATCGGCGCTGCGCTGATCGCTCTGCTCCCGCGATCATTCGCCAAACGCACCGGCCAGGTCTTTGCCGGCCTGGCGACGGCGGTCCTGCTCGTCCTTGCCTATCAGTTCTCGCAAGGCGGCAAGGTGGCGATCGAATACGCCATGATCACCTATGGCGACGTCGAAATCCTCGGCTTCGCGGTCGACACCGTCTCGGTGCTGGTCGCCTGCGCCGTGGTCGGCATCGGCTTCCTGATCTCGATCTATTCCGGCGGCTATCTCGACGCCGGCAATCGCGAGCATCCCGATATCGTGCGGCGGCGTTACTTCGCCTTCCTCTCGCTGTTCATCGGCGCGATGGCGGGGCTGGTGTTCTCCTCCACGGTGATCGGCCAGCTGGTGTTTTTCGAAATCAGCGGCGTCTGCTCCTGGGCCCTGATCGGCTATTACGAAAAGCCGAAATCGCTGTACTCGGCCGCCAAGGCACTGATCATCACCCATATCGCCTCGCTCGGCCTTTATGTGGCGGCGAGCCTGCTGTTCCTGGAGACCCACACCTTCTCGCTGTCGGCGATCGCCGGCATGTCGGACGGCCTCAAGACCGTATTCCTGCTGGCGGTGCTGTTCGCGGCCTGGGGCAAGTCGGCGCAGCTGCCGTTCCATATGTGGCTGCCCGACGCCATGGAAGCGCCGACCCCGGTCAGCGCCTATCTACACGCCGCCTCGATGGTCAAGGTCGGCGTCTACATCTTTGCCCGCGCGCTGATGTCCTCGCACGGCGCGCCGGAAATCGTCGGCTATGTCTGCACCATCATGGCGACGGTGACGCTGGTCTACGGCTTCTTCATGTATCTGCCGCAGGCCGACATGAAGCGGCTGTTGGCTTACTCCACCATCACCCAGCTCGCTTATATGTTCCTGGGTCTTGGTCTGTCGGTGTTCGGCTCGCAGATGGCCTTCAACGGCGCGATCGCCCATCTGTTCAATCACGCCTTCGCCAAGACACTGTTCTTCCTGGTGGCCGGCGCGCTCAGCTACACCACCGGCACCCGGTTGCTGCCGCTGCTGCGCGGCATCCTGTCGAAATCGCCACTGCTCGGCATCGCCTTTGTGGTGGCGGCGCTGGCGATCGCCGGGGTTCCTCCGTTCAACGGCTTCTTCTCGAAGTTCGAGATCTTCGCCGGCGGGTTCGAGGTCGCCCAACAGCATCCCGTGCTGATGGTGCTGCTGGTGATCGCGCTGCTCGAATCGATCGGCAGCTTTGCCTGGCTGCTGAAATGGGTTGGATGGTCGGTCCCCGGCCGTCCGTCCGAGGCGGTGGCCGCGGCAGCGCCGGTGCCGTTGTCGATGCAGATCGTGTTGGTGACGCTGATCATCATGGCGGTGTGCTCAAGCTTCATCGCCGCAACTTGGCTCGGTTAGGACAATGACGATGTCTGGAATGCAGATCGTAAACGGCCTTTCTGGCCTGTTAATAGTCACTTCGCTGCTGGTGGTGGTGTCGCACAAGCCGGCGACGTCAGCCAAATTCTACGCGCTCCAGTCGCTGGTGCTGGTGGGCGTGTTCGTGGCCTTGGCGGCGACGATCGACTCGCCGCAGCTCTACGCATGGGCGGCGGTGGCCTTCGTCACCAAGGTCGTGGCGGTGCCGCTGATCATGATCCGCGCCTTCGGCAAGCTCTCGGACGAGCGGTTGGGGTCGGGAGAACGGATCTCTCCGGCGCTCACTGTCGGGCTGGCGGCAGGCGTGGTGCTGTTGTGCACGCTCATCATCTCGCATGTCGCGCTACCGACGGCGATCGCGATCAAGCCGGCGCTGGCGATATCGCTCGCACATTTCTTTTTCGGGCTCGCCTGTATCGTGACCCAGCGCAATATCCTCAAGCAGGTGTTTGGCTATTGCTTGATGGAGAACGGCTCGCACTTGACCCTGGCATTGCTGGCGGGAAGTGCCCCCGAACTCGTTGAAGTCGGCATCACCACCGACGCCGTCTTCGCCGTCGTCATCATGGTCATCCTGGCCACTCAGATAAATCGCAAAATGTCGACACTCGACGCCGACCAACTCACCACTCTGAAGGGATGACGGCTATGGCCTCGTCGATTCTGCTTCCCCTGCTGCTATTCGGACCTTTGGCTGCCGCGCTCCTGATTTTCGCGGTGCCGGTCACGGCCCGGACCGTCTGGCGTGTTGAACTGCTCCACATCATCTCGATCCTCTATGTGCTGGTGATTGGCCTTGCGGCCATCGCCCATATGCTGACCGCCGGCACGCTGGCGGCGTTCGGCGATTGGCTGATGATCGACCCGCTGGCGGCGGTGTTCGTCGGCGTGATCGGGGTGGTCGGCTGCCTGACCGGGTTCTACTCGATCGGCTATATCCGCCACGATCTGGCGCATGACGAGCTGTCGCCAGCGAAAGTGAAAATCTACTACGGGTTCTTCAATCTCTTCCTGTTCACGATGCTGCTGGTGGTGACCTCCAACAATATCGTGATGATGTGGGTGGGCATCGAGGCGACCACGCTCGGTTCGGCCTTCCTGGTCGGCATCTACGGCAAGTCGACCTCGCTTGAGGCGGCCTGGAAATATCTGATCATCTGCTCGGTCGGCGTGGCGTTCGGCCTGTACGGAACGGTGCTCACCTTCGCCAATGCCGCAGCCGGTGCGATGGACCCGCATCAAGCGGTGCTGTGGACCAGTGTCGTCGCCCATGCGTCGGCACTCGATCCGACGCTGGTCAGGATCGCTTTCGTGTTCGCGCTGATCGGCTTCGGCACCAAGGCCGGCATCTTCCCGATGCACGCCTGGTTGCCCGACGCCCACTCCGAGGCCCCGAGCCCGGTGTCGGCGCTGTTGTCCGGCGTGCTGCTCAAATGCGGCCTGTTCGTGATCATCCGCTACTACATGATCACCGCGGCCGCGGTCGGGGTGGCGTTCCCGCAGATGCTGTTTCTGCTGCTCGGCATCCTGTCGGTCGGCGTGGCGGCCTTCCTGTTCTTCATGCAGAAGGATCTGAAGCGCAAGCTGGCCTATTCGAGCGTGGAGAATGTCGGCTTGATCCTGCTCGGTCTCGGCTTCGGCGGACCGCTCGGCATCGGCGCGGCCTTGCTGCACACCATCAATCATAGCCTTGCCAAGGCGCTGATGTTCTGCGGCTCCGGCAACGTCCTGATGAAGTACGGCACGCGTGACCTCAATGGCATCAAGGGGCTGCTGGGGGCCGCGCCGTTGACTGGGGTGATGATCCTGGTTGGCGCGTTGGCGATGGCCGGCTTCCCGCCGTTCAACGTCTTCGTCAGCGAGTTCATGACCGTCAACGCCGGTCTGGGAAGTGGTCACTACTGGATCGTGGCCGCGTGCGGGCTGTTGCTGACGGTCGTGGCGGCAGGCTTCGTTCAGATCGTCGCCGGTTCGGTGCTCGGGAAAAAACCCGAGGCACTGGCGACGGGCGACGTCGGCTGGCGCGCGCTGCTTCCGATGGTGGCGCTCGTGGTCCTGATCATGATCATGGGGATCTCGGTGCCACGCCCGATCGGCGATCTGCTGACCAGCGCCACCAAGATGGTCGATCAAGCGGGTGTCGCCACCGCGCAAGTCGGTCGTCCGACGATATCCGTCGCAACCCAGAAATAACCGCCGTACCACGGAGAAGTCCAATGAACGTTCATGTAAATGCCCGGGTCGGCGTCTCGCACATCGATTATCTGCGCGCGAAACTGCCCCATGCCGTGCTCGAAGAGCGTTGGCAGACACCGAACCAGGTGACCGTCACGGTCAAACTGAATCAGCTGCCGGACGCCGTCTCGGCGCTCTATTACGGGCGCGAGGGCTGGCTGTCGGTGGTGGTCGGCAATGACGAACGGCCGCTCAACAATACGTTCGGCCTGTATTACGTGCTGTCGATGGAGGGCGAGGATCGTTGCCACGTCGTCGTCCACGCCCAGGTGCCGAGCGACAACGAGGAATTCCCCTCGGTGACGCCGAAGGTGCCGGCCTGCGTCTGGGGCGAGCGCGAGATCCGCGACATGTACGGCCTGCGCCCGGTCGGCATTCCGGACGAAAGGCGGCTGGTGCTGCCCGATGACTGGCCGGACAATCTGCATCCGCTGCGCAAGGACGCGATGGACTACCGGCTGCGGCCGCCGCCGACCAGCGACAAGGAGAACTATCCGTTCGTCAACGACTCCAAGGGTGAGACCACCGTGGTCCCGCTCGGCCCGCTCCATATTACCTCGGACGAGCCCGGCCATTTCCGGCTGTTCGTTGACGGCGAAGATATCATCGATGCCGATTACCGGATGTTCTACGTGCATCGCGGCATGGAGAAGCTGGCCGAGACCCGGATGGGCTACAACGAGGTGACGTTCCTCGCCGACCGGGTCTGCGGCATCTGCGGCTATGCGCATTCGGTGGCCTATGCCAGCTCGGTCGAAAACGCACTCGGCATCATCGTGCCGCCGCGCGCCCAAGCGATCCGGTCGCTGCTGCTGGAAACCGAACGGCTGCACAGCCACATGCTGAACCTCGGCCTGGTCTGCCATTTCGTCGGCTTCGATTCGGGCTTCATGCAGTTCTTCCGGGTCCGTGAAAAGGCGATGACGCTGGCGGAGATGCTGACCGGCGCGCGCAAGACCTATGCGATCAACCTGATCGGCGGGGTTCGCCGCGACATTCTCGCCGAGCAGCGTACCCGCACGCTGCAGCTCGTCGGCGAGCTGCGCGAAGAAGTGCAGCGGCTGCTCGAAATCCTGTTGGGCACGCCGAATTTCGCTCCGCGTGTTGCCGGCGTCGGAATTCTCGACCGTCAGATCGCGCGGGACTATTCGCCGGTCGGCCCGGTGGTGCGCGGCAGCGGCTATAAGCGCGACACCCGCGTCGATCATGCGTTCGCCGGCTACGGCAATGTGAAGCTTCCGGTCCATACCGGCGACGGCTGCGATGTGCTGTCGCGGACCATGGTCCGCGCCGCCGAGATCTTCGACAGCCTGTCGGTGATCGAGCAGATCCTCGACGACACGCCCGCCGGGCCGATCATCAATGAGGACTTCACCTACAAGCCCCATCAATTCGCGCTGGGCTTCACCGAGGCGCCGCGCGGCGAAGACATTCACTGGTCGATGACGGGTGATAACCAGAAGCTCTATCGCTGGCGCTGCCGGGCCTCGACCTACGCCAACTGGCCGGTGCTGCGCTACATGCTGCGCGGCAACACGGTGTCCGACGCGCCGCTGATCGTTGGGTCCATCGACCCTTGCTACTCCTGCACCGACCGCGTGACGGTCGTCGACGTTCGCAAGGAGACCAGCAAGACGATCCCCTACAAGGAAATGGAACGCTACTGCCGCGAGCGTAAAGACTCGCCGCTGAAGTAGGGGAGGCATCAATGTTCAAGCTTTTACGGGAAGTACTGCGCACGGGTGAAGCAACGGTCAAGTATCCGTTTGCGCCGATCGAGGTCGAGAAGGATTTCCGCGGTCGGCCGGAGCATACCGCGGAACAATGCATCGCCTGCGCGGCCTGCACCATTGCGTGCCCCGCCAATGCGCTGTCGATGGAAACCGACGTCGCGGCGGGGACCCGCACCTGGTCGATCAATTACGGCCGCTGCATCTTTTGCGGGCGATGCGAGGAGGTCTGCCCGACCCAGGCGATCAAGCTGACGCAGGACTTCGAACTTGCGGTGGCAAACAAGGCGGACCTCACCGTCAAGGCGGTGTTCACCTTGGCGCATTGCGTCTGCTGCGACGAGCCGTTCGCCCCGGCCAAGGAAATCGCCTACGCGATCGCGCTGATCGAAGCCAATGACGTGATCGACCGGACCGCAGACCCGGCGGCGAGGGGGCCATCACCCGCGGAGGCCGAGCGCCGGCGCCGGATGCTGTCGACCTGTCCGAGCTGCAAACGCGTGAACGACCTGGTGCAGATCGCCAAAATCACCGCCAAGCAGGAGAAACGTCGATGAAAATGGACACCCCCGCCGACATCAAGCGGATGAAATCGTCGCTGCTGTCGAATATCCGCCGCTCCGCCTATGTCTATCGGGTCGATTGCGGCGGCTGTAACGGCTGCGAGATCGAGATCTTCGCGGCGATCACGCCGGTGTTCGACGCCGAGCGTTTCGGCATCAAGGTCGTGGCCTCGCCGCGCCACGCCGACATTCTGCTGTTCACCGGCGCGGTCACCCGGGCGATGCGGATGCCGGCGCTGCGCGCCTATGAAGCCGCGCCCGAACCGAAGATCGTGGTCTCTTACGGTGCCTGTGGTTGCAGCGGCGGCATCTTCCACGATTTGTATTGCGTCTGGGGCGGCACCGACCAGGTGGTGCCGGTCGACGTCTACATCCCCGGTTGCCCGCCGACACCGCCGGCGACGATCTATGGTTTCGCCGTCGCGCTCGGGCTGCTGGACCAGAAGCTCAAGGCCAAGACCCATATCGAGGCCGAGGGCGAGCGGGTCGGCATCGCGCATCCGGGCGTGCCGTACAATCTGCGCATCCATATCGAGCGCGAAGCGCGGCGGATGGCGGGCTATCGCCAGGGCCGCGACATCGCCGACAGCTTCCTCGGCATGTTGGGGATTCCCGGCGAGGCGCCGCTGGTCGAGCGGATCGCCAAATTCGTCGCCGCCGAAAGCGATCCGCGGGTCGCCGAGATCTATCTGCGGCTCGGCGAGGCGCTGGCCAGTCCGGAGTTGCGGCCATGAGCGGGGACATCGTGTTCTATCGTCTGAACGCGAAGATCCTCGATCGGGCCGAGGACGTGCCGGACGATGCGAAGCAGGTGGTTTACTACTCGCTGGCGATCGGTCACCACGTCGGCGTGTTCGACTGCTTCAAGCCGGTGCTGCGCTGCGCCGGCGATTTCTATCCACGGCTGGTGGACGCGTTGCCCGCCGGCGAGGCGCGGCGCAAGCTCGACGGCATGCGCCGTTTCGGCGAGATCACGATCGACCGCTCGCACACCGCGTTGCTCGGCGAGGCGATCGAACAGGCCGCGCCCGGATTCGATCCCGAGGTCGCGGCCTGGTTCAAGGAATTGTCGGTCTCGCTGGCGGCGATCGAGGCCGAGCCGGCGATCTACCTGATGGGACGACGGCTATGACCGGCGTCATCTTCACGGTCGGCAATTCGCTGATGGGCGACGACGGCGCCGGGCCGTTGCTGGCGGAGCTGCTCGAGGCAAATCCGGCCGCGGGCTGGTCGGTGATCGACGGCGGTGCCACGCCGGAGAACGTCATGCATTGCGTGCGCGCCGAAAATCCCGACCGGGTGCTGCTGATCGACGCCGCCGACATGCAATTGCCGCCGGGCACGGTGTGCCGGATCGAAGAGGCCGACGTCGCCAAGCAATTTCTCATCACCACCCACGCCATTCCGCTCGACATCCTGATCGCTTCGCTCAGGGAAACCGTGCCGCTTGTGACGTTTGTCGGCATTCAGCCGGCGGTGGTGACGTTCTACGGCGAGATGACGCCGTCGGTGAAGGCGGGGGTGGAGGGTCTGCACCGCAGCCTAATACAGGAAACGAACCCTGATGACCTGCCTACGGTGGCGGAACGCCACGAGGAGAAGTCAGTAACTGAAGTTTAGGTGCCACAAGTGAACACGTGAAGGAGAATTGTCGTGGCTGATGGTAATGCAAGTACGCAGATGTTTGGCTCGGACGCCTACTCGCCAGCGGAGATTCAAGACAAAGTCGAAAAATTGGGCGTGAAGAAGGCGCGCATGGCGTTCCTGCCGGAATTCATGCTGTCGATCGTCGCCGGCGGCTCGATTGGTCTCGGCGCGATGTTCTACATCATCGTGGCGGCGGATGACTCGCTCGGTTTTGCGATCTCGCATGTGCTGGGCGGCGTTGTGTTCTCGCTCGGGCTGGCGATCGTGATGATCGGCGGCGCCGAATTGTTCACCGGCAACTGCCTGATCGTGATGGCCTGGTGGAACGGCCAGATCCGAACCGGCGAAGTGCTGCGCAATTGGACCGTGGTCTGGCTCGGCAATATGGTCGGCGCCTTCGGCCTCGTGTTCCTGCTCTACATGTCGCATTTCTCCGCCCTGAACAATGGCGGCACCGGCAGCGCGATGTTGAAAATCGCGGTCGGCAAGGTGTCGCCGGATATGATCACGATCTTCTTCAAGGGGATCATGTGCAACCTGCTGGTCTGCCTCGCTGTCTGGCTGGCCTATGCGGGTCGCACGGTGGCCGACAAGATGGCCGGCATGGTGCTGCCGGTGGCGGCCTTCGTTGCCGCCGGTTTTGACCACTGCGTCGCCAATATGTTCTTCCTGCCGATCGCATGGCTGTTGGCGAATACTGGCCATGTGCCCGCCGGCATGGATGTGTCGGTACTGACCTTGGCCAACATCGCGCAAAACCTGATCGCCGCCACGCTCGGCAACATCGTCGGCGGCGCCGGCTTTGTCGGCCTGATCTACTGGGCGATCTATCGCAAGGGTTTGGGTGGCCTGACGCCGTTGCCCGCCAAGTCCGAGGCATCGGCGATCCGCGCGAAGACGGCCCAGCCGGCACGGTAAGCCTTGACGCCCGTGGCCGAGTTGCCCTCGGCCACGGGCGTACCAGATCAATCTCCTCGCTGCGTCGGAGTCATGCCATGTTGATCGGTCCCCAATCCTTAGCAAGCGGCACCCTGATCGACCCGATGGGGCGTCATATCGATCGGCTGCGCGTGTCGGTGACCGACCGCTGCAATTTTCGCTGCAGCTATTGTCTCGGCGCTCATCCGAAATTCGCGCCCCGCGCCGAGCTCCTGACCCTCGATGAGCTCGACCGGCTCTGCGCCGCCTTTGTGAGCTGCGGGGTGCGTCGGATCCGGCTGACCGGCGGCGAGCCGCTGGTGCGCCGCAATCTGCTGTCCTTCGTGCGGGCGCTGTCGCGGCATCTTGTATCGGGGGATCTTGATGAGATCACCATGACGACCAATGGCGCGCTGCTCGGCCGCTATGCCGGCGAACTCGCCGACGCCGGGCTCAGCCGTATCAATGTCTCGGTGGATACGCTCGATGCCGCCGACTTCGCCAGGATCACTGTCGGCGGCGACATCGGCGTGGTGCTGGCCGGCATCGAGGCGGCGCGCAGCGCCGGCCTGCCGGTGAAGCTCAATACGGTGGTGCAGGCCGGCGTCAACGAGACGGCGATTCCGGCGCTGATCGAATACGCCCATGCGCGCGACATGGATCTGA
Source organism: Rhodopseudomonas sp. BAL398 (assembly GCF_033001325.1). Classification (NCBI taxonomy): domain Bacteria; kingdom Pseudomonadati; phylum Pseudomonadota; class Alphaproteobacteria; order Hyphomicrobiales; family Nitrobacteraceae; genus Rhodopseudomonas; species Rhodopseudomonas sp. BAL398. The sequence goes on along the minus strand of NZ_CP133111.1, from coordinate 1,985,804 downwards.
CGCTGATCGAAGTGATGCCGATGGGGCTGTTCGCCGGCAAGCGGCCGGCGTCCTTCGTGTCGCTCAAGCAGGTTCGCGCCGATCTCGAACGGCAATTTACGTTGAGCGACGTGCTGGATCGCTCCAGCGGTCCGGCGCGCTATGTGCGCGTCGCCGAGACCGGCGGCCGGCTCGGCTTCATCACGCCGATGAGCCGCGGCTTCTGCGAATCCTGCAACCGGGTCCGCATCACCAGCACCGGCCAGCTGGTGCCGTGTCTGGGCCATGTCGAGGGCGTCGATCTGCGCGCGGCGTTGCGCGGCAGCGAGAGCGAGGCGCCGCTGGTCGACGCGATCATCGCGGCGATCGCCCACAAGCCGAACGGCCACGATTTCGCGGCGGCGCGGGTGCCGGCGACGGTCGAGCGCAGCATGAATGTGACGGGCGGCTGACGATGGGCCAGTGGATCGACGCCGGAGCAGTTCGTGTCGCGGTGGATGTGGCCGGGGGACGTGTGGTCGCGCGAACCGTGCGCAGCGACCGGCCGCGTGGCCTCGCATCGACGCTGACGCGGCACCCGCCGGCTGCGATTCCCGACCTGGTGCGGCGGATCTTTGCCTTGTGCGGGACCTCGCACGCGATCGCGGCGGCCAATGCGCTGGTGATGGCGGGCGCCGCGATCGCGGCGCCGCCGGCGCAGACCGCGGTTCGCCAACTCGCGGCCGAGCGCATCACCGCTCATCTGCAGGCGACTTTCATGGGCTGGAGCGCCACGGTGCCGCTGACCGCTTTGGAAGCCGCGGCATTGTCGCGCGCGCTGGTGGCGACGCGGGCCATGGGCAGCGACGGCGAGGCCATGATAGCGGCGCTTGACGCCCTCGGACTTTCGGCAGACCGCCGGGTCGGCAGCTGGGCCGATCGGCTGCTGGGCGCCGCGGACGGTCAGGATGGCGACCGGCTGCGGACGCTAGACGCGCTCGGCGCGGTCGACGACCACCGCGTTCTGGCCATGCTTGAGCGCCAGGGCGAGACATTTGCGGCGTCGCCCTGGCTGCGCGGCCGACGACCGGAGACCGGGCCGGCGGCGCGCGCCGCGCTGCGCGGCTTTCGGGCGGTTTCAAGCGCGCAACGTCTCGGCGCGCGCTTGAATGAAATCGCCGAGGCAGCCTTCGTGATGACCGGCGCGCAGGCGGATCCCGATGAATGGCTGGTCGCGGGCCGCTGCGACCCCGGCACCGGCTATTGCGCGGTCGAGACGCCGCGCGGTCGGCTCTATCATTTGGCGCAGCTCGGCCCCGATGGCGCCGTGCAGCGCTTCCTGATCGTGGCGCCGACGGAATGGAATTTTGCCTGCGATGGTCCGTTCGCGCTCGCGCTGGACCAGTTGCGGGTCAAGGATGCGGATCCGCGCGCGGCCATCGCGCGTCTCGCCATGCTCTACGACCCTTGCGTCGGCTGCGACGTCGAACTGCGCCAGACCCCGGCAGTCCAGCAAGGCGCGCTGCCTGAATCCCATTCCGAGGCGGAGTGGCTACGCGGCTTGTCGTGAGCCGGCGCAGCGCCCTGCCATCGGACTGCAAAAAGGAGAAGCCAAATGCCCTCGAGCTCACTGCACATCTGGCGTGAAACGCCCGCCCAGCCGCTCGGTCAGCCAGCCGGCACGGTGATCGTTGCCGAGGAAGTGCCCGTCGGCGTCATGTATGGCGGCATCCCCCATGCCGTGATGATGGCGACCCCGGCCGATCTCGAGGACTTCGCGGTGGGTTTCTCGGTGACGGAAGGCATCATTCAGGCAGCGACAGACATTCGCGGCATCAACACGCAGGAGACGCCGGATGGGGTTGAACTAAATCTGATGCTGACGCCGGAGCGGCTTCACGGCTTCCTGTCGCGCCGGCGCACGCGCAACCTGCGCGGTCACACCAGTTGCGGGCTGTGCGGCGTCGAGGAGATCAGCGATACCAGAGCCGAAACGCCGCGCGCGCCGGTCGGGCAGCCCTTCACCCAGGCGGCCGTGCGTCGCGCCCTGGCGGCGCTGCCGGCGCGCCAGGATCTGCACCGGAAAACCCGCGCGGCCCATGCGGCGGCCTGGGTCGCAACCGACGGGGATATCCTCCTGCTGCGCGAGGATGTCGGTCGCCACAACGCGCTCGACAAGCTGATCGGCGCGGCGATGCGCCAATCCGTCGATCTGTCGGCGGGATTCTGTCTGATCACCAGCCGCTGCTCCTATGAGATGGTGCAGAAGGCGTTGATGGCGGGGATGCCGGCAATCGTCGCGATCTCCGCCCCGACCGGGCTCGCCGTGCGCACCGCCGAAGCCGCCGGCCTGACGCTGGTGGCACTGGCGCGGTCGGAGGGACAGAATGTTTATGCCGCCGCGCATCGCATCCAGGAGTTGAAAGAGGATATCTCATGTTGTGATTGATTTCGATCAACCACAAAGTTTGGCGGACTCGTATCTGTACCGGGCCGGGCTGGGGAAGGATCGCGAGATATTGCGAGTGCCAAAACCGGAACCGAAGGACGCTTTCATCAGAATCATCCGATCCCAGCAAACAGCGCCCGTGTTCGGAAAGTCTATCCTCATGATTTGCTCTCATGCATGCCGCCCGCTCGATGCTGCGACGTGATCTGTCATGTGCATCGCCCTTCCTTGCAGAGTTCTGGCGGTCGTCGACGCCGACTTGATGCTGGTCGCCGTCAGCGGTGAGACCGACGGCGATAAGGAGGTTGTCTCCGCCGCGCTGGTGGTGACGCCGCAGCGGCCGGTCGCGACGCTCGTCGGCGCCTTCGTCCTGATCCATGCCGGCTTTGCACTGACCCTGATCGACGAGGCAGAGGCGCAATCGCGCCTGCAGGTTTTCGCCGCGCTGCGAGGCGGCAACGGCGCGATCGACCTTGACGACTTCTATGCCGTGACCGCGGACGCGAGGCCAGCGTCCGGGATGGACGGGGACAGCCCAGCCCATCCCGATACTGGCCCGAGATCCAATCCGTAGGGTTCACCATGTACGAGAAATTCGAGTATCTGCTGGCGCTTGAGCGGGAGAAACATTTTGGCCGAGCCGCGCAGGTGTGCGGGGTTTCGCAGCCGAACCTGTCAGCGGCACTGAAACAGCTCGAACTGCAATTCGGAGTCATGCTGGTCGACCGTGGCGCGCGTTTCATGGGGTTCACCCCCGAGGGGCTGCGCATCCTTGACTGGGCGCGCAGCATCGTCGGCGAATTCCGCGCGATGGAAGCCGAAATCGAACTGATGAAGCTCGGCAATGCCGGGCATCTGCGAATCGCCGCGATCCCGACCGCGCTGCCGATCCTCTCGCTGCTCACCAATGCCTATTGGGCCCGGCATCCCGGCGTGCATGTGTCGATTTCGTCATGCACTTCGGCGGAGGTGCTGTCCCGGCTGGACAACCTCGAAGCCGATATCGGGATCACCTATTTCGATCTCGAATCGGTCGGACGAAACGCCGAGCTGCCGCTGTACCATGAGCGCTATTGCCTGATCGCGGCCCGCGACATGGCGATGATGGACCGGCCCACGGTGACCTGGGAAGAGGTGGCGAAGATGCCGCTGTGTCTTCCGTTGGCGGACACCCAGAACCGCCGCATCTATGATCGCATCTTTAAGGAAATCGGCGTCACGGTTCAGCCGGCGCTGGAATCCAACGACTATACCGTGCGGATTTCGCATCTGCGCGGCGGACGGCTGGCGACGGTGATGCCGCGGATCATGGCGGGGGATTGGGCGATGCCGGCGGAACTGGTCGCGGTTCCGATCGTCGCGCCCGAGACCAGCACGCTGATCGGCTTGATCTATCCCAAGCGCGATCCGATGCCGCCGCTTACCGTGGCGATGATAAGTGAGGCCCGTCAGCTGGTTCCGGTGCTGACGGCGATGTCGTGAGATGGTCCCGGGCCGCTCGGCCGATGGCAGGCCAACGCCAATGTTGCAAATGGAGAAGACGTGATGTGTAGCACCTGCGGATGTGGCGGAAGCGAAGCGACCATTGAGGGCAGGGCTGATGCGCATGGGCATGATCACTCCCACGATCATCCTCATGGACATTCGCACGATCATCACCACGGCGGCCATCACCACGATCATCCGCATGATCACGATCATGGCCACGACCACAGCCATCATCCGGAGCCGGGGGCCGTCACCTCCCGCACCATCACGCTGGAGCGGGATATTCTCGCCGAGAACGATCGGCTGGCGGCCGCCAACCGGACGCGGTTTGCCGATGCCGGGGTGTTGGCGCTGAATCTGGTGTCCAGCCCCGGCTCCGGCAAGACCACCTTGCTGACCCGCACCATCGCGGCGTTCGGCGGCAGCGTGCCGGTTTGCGTCATCGAGGGCGATCAGCAGACCAGCAACGATGCCGACCGGATCCGCGAAGCCGGCGCGCCGGCGGTGCAGATCAACACCGGCAAGGGCTGCCATCTCGACGCCCAGATGGTCGGCCATGCCTGCGATCAGCTCGCGCTCGAGCGCGGCGGCGTGCTGTTCATCGAGAATGTCGGCAATCTGGTCTGCCCCGCGGCGTTTGATCTCGGCGAAGCCGCCAAGGTGGCGATCGTCTCGGTCACCGAGGGCGACGACAAGCCGCTGAAATATCCCGACATGTTCGCCGCCGCGCGGCTCATATTGGTCAACAAGATCGACCTGTTGCCGCATCTCGATTCCGATATCGCGGTGCTCACCGCCAATGCGCGGCGGGTCAATCCGGCGGTCGAGGTGCTGGTGCTGTCGGCGCGAACCGGCGAGGGCATGGAGGCCTGGCTGGCCTGGCTGCGGGCCCGGCTGGCCGCGAAGGAGTAGCGCCGATGTGCCTCGGCATTCCCGTAAAAATCACCGCGATCACCGATCCGGAAAAAATGCTGGCGCTGGCCGAGGTCAAGGGCGTGCGCCGCGAAGTCAATGTCGCGCTGGTCTGCGCGCCCGGCGAAACGCTCGAGGCGTTGGTCGGAACCTGGGTGCTGCTGCATGTCGGCTTCGCGGTGTCGCGGATCGACGAGGCCGAGGCGCGGATTACGCTGGATCTGCTCGATGCCACCGGACTTGAAGAAGAACTCGCCGCGATGGCGCCGTCATGACCGGCCCGGTCGTCAATTTCGCCGATGAATTCCGCGATCCCGCTCATGCCAAATCGGAACTGGCGCGGATCGCGAGACTCGCCGCTGCGCTCGGCGCCACCCGCGACAAGCCGGTCTCGATCATGGAGATCTGCGGCGGCCACACCCACACCATCTTTCGCCACGGCCTTGACCGGCTGATCGACGACGGCATCGAATTTGTGCACGGGCCGGGTTGCCCGGTCTGCGTGCTGCCGCAGGCGCGGATCGACGAATGTATCGAGATCGCCAACCGGCCCGGCGTGGTGTTGGCGACATTTGGTGACGCCGTCAGAGTGCCTGGCAGCAACGGCTCGCTGCTGGTGGCGAAGGCCAATGGCGCCGATGTGCGCATCGTCTATTCGCCGCTCGACGCGCTGGCGCTGGCGCGCAAGATGCCGGAGCGCGAGGTGGTGTTCTTCGCGCTCGGCTTCGAGACCACGATGCCGGCGACGGCGCTGACGCTGCTGCAGGCCGACCGCGAGGGCATCATGAATTTTTCGCTGTTCTGCAATCACATCACGGTGCCGCAGCCGCTGCGGGTGTTGCTGGAAGATCCGGCGATGCAGATCCACGGCTTTGTCGGTCCCGGCCACGTCAGCATGGTGATCGGGCTTGAGCCCTATCAATTCATCGCCGAGCAATACAAGCGCCCGGTGGTGATAGCTGGCTTCGAGCCGGTCGATCTGCTGCAATCGGTGGCG